>JAXHVR010000025.1:18035-63544 GCA_034189005.1 Cyanobacteriota bacterium
ATCGCCTATACGGCGGTACCGGTCTCGGTTTGGCTTTAACCAAACAATTAGTAGAAATGCACGGCGGTATTATAGAAGTAGAATCTACCGTTAATGTTGGCTCTCTTTTTAGGGTGCGAATACCGTCTATTAATAACTAACAACGAACAACTATTTAATTGGTGAGGTACAAATCAATATTCGATCCCCCTAAATCCCCCTTAAAAAGGGGGACTTTGACTTGCTCTTGCTCCCCCCTTTTTAAGGCTTGCTCGGGGGGATCGAAAATTTACTTCACCGATTAAAAAAATGCTATATAACAACGAACAACTAACAAATGAAATCGTCAAATTTAGCTTTTCAAAACACTTTGCCAAAAGGCTTAATCGTATCTTGTCAAGCCCCCGTTGACTCCCCCTTATACCACCGGGAAGTAATTGCCGCCATGGCAGAAGCAGCTATAAACGGAGGAGCAGTGGGGGTAAGAATTGATACGCCAGAGCATATTAGAGCCGTAAGAAAAAGAATTACTCAACCCATTATAGGACTGTGGAAACAACAGATTCCTGGTTTTGAAGTTTATATTACTCCTCGATTTGAAGATGCAGAAGCGATCGCCCGCGCTGGAGCCGATATTATAGCGATCGATGCTACTTCAAGAAAGCGCCCTCATGGAGAAACCGTAGAAACTTTAATTACGAAAATTCACGAGGAATTAAAATTACCAGTAATGGCAGATATAGACACTCTCGAAGCCGCAAAAATAGCTGTCGCTGCTGGCGCAGATATTGTCGGAACTACTCTCTACGGCTATACGAAAGAGACAGAAAATTTATCTCCTCCAGGTTTAGAACTTCTAGAAAAAATGATAGAAAATCTGGAAGCGCCTGCCATTTGCGAAGGGGGCATAGCTTCTCCAGAAATGGCAAAAAAAGCTTTAGAATTAGGAGCTTATGCCGTAGTAGTCGGCACCGATATTACAGGAATCGATAATAAAATTAAGGCTTATCAATTAGGCATTAATAGAGCCGAATCTTAATTTAGAAATAAACCCCAAATATTCCCGATTTAGAAAGCTGTTGAAAGAAGCAACAGATATCCAATACTTTCTATGGGAAAAATGCCTCGGAATCTTTCTTTCAAACAAAGTTCTTCTTATGTTGACAACAGCTATGGCGAACGAGCTCGATTTAAACGGACTAGGTTATTTCGGGCCATAGTTTTAGTCTTGCTCGTCAGCGGCTTAATAGGTATTAACCTCCAGCGACTCGTTCAACTGCAACTGGTTCAGGGTGTCGAACTGCGGGAACGGGCCGAAAATAACCGCGTTCGTTTAATACCCATAGCTGCAAAACGGGGCTCCCTCCAAGACCGCAAGGGGCGAATATTGGCCTCCTCTCGCCTGATTCGTTCCATCTATTTATGGCCCCAAGAACAACCGGCAGAACTATGGCCGGATACCGCAGCAAAACTCAGTTCTCTGCTGAAGGTCTCCAAAGAGGAAATTCTCCAAAAGTTAGAACAAGCCGGTTATGACTCCCGCTTGTCTGTCAAAATTGTCGGCGATATAGATCGCACCACTTTCGTCGCGATGGCAGAACAAGCGGGTAACTTGCGTGGCGTAGAAGTTCGTACCGAAGCAACTCGCAACTATCCTAATGGAACTTTGGCAGCCCATATTCTCGGATACACTGGGGAAGCTAGTAGAGAAGAACTCGAAGCGAACCCAGAATATCCCATGGGGGCGATCGTCGGCAAAATGGGAATCGAACGTCGCGCAAACCCTACCCTCCAGGGAGTTTGGGGCAACCGCCTCATCGAAGCCAACGCCAGAGGAGAAGAAATACAAGAGTTAGGAATAGAAGAGCCCACTTCTGGGAAGCCGATGCAACTGACTCTCGACCTCGACTTGCAAAAAACCGTCGAGAAAGCCTTGGGCAACCGACGGGGGGCGGCAGTTGTTCTCGATGTTAAAACTGGGGCCGTGTTGGCGATGGCTAGCGGACCGACATTTAACCCCAATATTTTCTCCGGTCAGGTGACATCCAAGGAGTGGCAGCGCTTGCAAGGCCCCCAGAAACCATTTTTAAATCGCGCCCTGCAAGGCTATCCACCAGGCAGCACTTTCAAAGCCGTTACTTCCGTCGCCGCCCTCCAGTCGGGTACATATTCTCCGAATTCCAGAGTTGCGACTTATTCTAATATCACCATCGGTGGCATTACTTTCAAGGAACATAGCAGGGGTTACGGGGTAATTGGTTTTCGGGATGCCTTGGCATACAGCAGCAATACTTTCTTTTATCAAACCGGCGTCAATACGGGCCCCGAAGAGATCTCGAAATGGGGGCGAGAGTTGGGAATTGGCGGCAGTATCGATCTCAAACTTTTAGGAATTAATGGGAACCACGGTCAAATTCCTACTCCGGCCGAGAAGGAGAAGATGTACGGCGAACCTTGGCATATTGCAGATTCGGTGACGATGACTATCGGGCACGGTTTGGTGTTGGTGACTCCTTTGGAGATGGCGGTGATGGCCGGCACGATCGCTAATGGCGGCTATCGGGTTCAGCCCCATTTGCTCGCTTCTCTTACTAATACGGAAAAGACGAAGCCGATAAAAACTGCTCTGAAACCGGAGACTATTAATACGGTTCGCGAGGGGTTGATTGATGTGGTGAGGAAGGGAACTGCTCGTTGGTTGAACGATGGTACTATTCCTCTTACTGGGGGCAAGACTGGTACTGTCGAGCTTCCCGGGCAGTCCATAGATAATGCGATGTATATTGGTTTTGCTCCCGCTTACAATCCCGAGATTGCCATCGGCGTTGCGGTTGAGGAAGGGGGTTACGGTTCTGTTGGGGCCGCGCCTATTGCTCATGAGGTCTATAAAACTTATTTTGGCACTGATAACAATTAATAATTAATAATTAATAATTAATAATTGGGTTATTGCTGAGGTAAAGATACTGTGGTCTGTGCGGGAAGAACCAGATTGGAAAGCGCGATTTTCAACAACTTTAATAAAAATCGCGCTTTGCTGTTCGTAGTAATCGCTTTAGCGATTGAGCCACAATTTTAGTTAATATCGCGCTTTGCTGTTCGTAGTAATCGCTTTAGCGATTGAGCCACAATTTTAGTTAATATCGCGCTGTTCGTAGTAATCGCTTTAGCGATTGAAAACAACTTTAAGAAAAATCGCTGAAGCGATTACTACGAACTAACTTTAGCGATTGAGCCACAATTTTAGTTAAAATCGCTGAAGCGATTACTACGAACTAACTTTAGCGATTGAGCCACAATTTTAGTTAAAATCGCTGAAGCGATTACTACGAACTAACCTTAGCGATCGCTACTAACACCCCTACCATAACAATAATTGAGCGTCGGCTTCTTTTGTCGCTTCCTCGGATTTTTCAACTTTCAAGTTATCGGCCTTCTCAATTTCTAATCCCTCTATAACTGACTCCTCTTCATTATCCAATAAAACCTGCGCCGCCTCTATCATTTCCTGCTTAATATCCCGCAAATCTTCCCGATTTTCTAAATAAGTTTTCAAGGCTTCCAAGGGGTCTAAAGTATTGCCCTGTTCCAACTCCGGCAAGCGCGGTCTGGCTAATTGACTGACTAATTCCGGTTGAATCGTATAACTATGAGCCGCGCTTAAAGCTTGATGTAATTCTCCGTTGTCGATCGCCTCCAACTGCTCGGAACGCAATTGATAAATTAACCTGACTGCCGCATCGGTTATGTCTTGTTTTTCTATTGCTTTAATTAACTTAGCTTGAGGATTTTCAGCCTCAGTTACGTCAGTTTTTATAGTTTGAAAAGGTCGCGCTGGCAGCTTGCAAAATTCCCAGTTTGCGCTGCCTCTTTCTAACTCTACTAACACGAAACCTTTATCTTCTTTCTCTTCGCTGAAATCAACTCTCTCGATACTGCCGGGATAAACAATTGGGGGATTGTTGGATTTATTTAAGTTTTGATGCTTGTGAACGTGACCTAAAGCTACATAATCGAAATCGGGACGGTTTAATAAAGAAACTGGTAGAGTAAAACCTTTACCTACAGCTAAATAACGTTCCGCTCCCAAACTAGCTTTATCTGCCATTAAATGCGCTAAAAGTACCGTAGGAATTTCGGGGTCTAATTTCCTAATTTCTCCTTCTAAAATTACGGTTAATTTTTCAGCTAACAAATCGTTAACCTCTTCCATAGATTTACCGTCAGTTTCTTTTTTCGCCATCAAACCAGAACGGTTTAACCAGGGCAAAGTAATAATTTGTACGGGACCGTTTTTAGTTTTAATGAGGTGAGTTTCCACCCGATCGCCTACCACGATACCCCGCACCCCTAAAGTTCGATAAATTCCCAAACTAGCGCCACCTTTTCCCTGGGAATATTGGTCGTGATTTCCTACTAATAAAACCGTCGGAATGCCGGCATCCACCAAACGGCGAAACTCACCTGCAAAAGCTTCTTTAACATAAGGCGGCGGGGTGGCATCTGGGAAAGCATCGCCGCCGAATAACACTAGATCCACTGGTTCGGAAATAGCGCGATCGATGCATATTCCTAAACTCTTAGTGAAATCTTCCAAACGAGTATTTAAACCGGTTTCGGGATTTATTTTACCGTGGGAAAAACCGCTTCCCATGTGAATGTCTGAAAGATGAAGAATTTTAATCATGTTTTTATTTTGTAATTGGTATCAAATTAAAATCGCTCTTCGCGATCGCTACGGAACCAGATTTAGATTACCGTTTAATTGTAGAATAATAACGTCGGTTGACGAAAAAAAATATACTCAATTCAATGAAACTAATTCTATACACCAAACCAGGCTGCCATCTCTGCGAGGGACTGCAAGAAAAACTCGAACAAATTCAGAACGACCCCGAAAGTAGCTGTAAATTCGACCTGGAACTCAGAGACATTAGCTCTCGCGAGGACTGGCTTCTAGCTTATGAGTACGAAGTCCCCGTCCTCTTCGCTGCTGAAAACCTTACCATAAATGGAGACATAAGTCAAGAAAAGAAACCCGTCCCTCGCCCGTCCCCCAGGGTCAGCGTTAAAAAATTGCAGCAAATGTTACAGCAATATTTGTAAAGGAATGGGAATGATAAACGCAATTTTAAGTTCGCAGTTAATATTTCTGGGTTAAAAACAATTGTAAGTAGGTAGGCAAAAATATTTGGACCCCGGATTTCCCCGTAGAACAGGCGTCTCGCCTGTTCCAGATGTCTAATTAATTTTGCACGGGTACTTAGCCACTTTCTTGTAGGTTGGGTTTTGCTACGAAAATGTTGGGTTGCGCTATCGCTCCACCCAACCTACGAATGGTGTTTTTTCTGCATGGCTATATCAATCGCTAAAGCGATTACTACGAACTTTTGACTGCTACGAACGAATTATTTAAAGCACTATTCGTGCTTGCTAAGAAGAAAATAAGGAGTTTTTTCAGATGAAATTAAAAGAATTATTAGCAAAGGTTCCTAATATTTCCGTAACTGGAGCCCATGCCGCTTTGGATGCAGAAGTAACAGGTTTGGCGACTAATTCCCATGCCTGTAAAACAGGAGATTTATTTTTAGGAATGCCAGGAACCAGAGTCGATGGCGGAGACTTTTGGGAAAGCGCGATCGCCTCCGGGGCCATCGCAGCCCTAGTTACCCCCCAAGCGGCCAAAAAAAAACCGGCTAACGGCCATTGCGTCATGGTAACAGAAGACATGAACGAGGCTTGCGCCCTGCTGGCAGCGGCTTTCTACGACTACCCCGGTCAAAAACTGAAAATGGTAGGAGTCACCGGCACCAACGGCAAAACCACAACCAGCCACTTAATCGAATTTCTCCTCAACAACGCCCAACTGCCCACCGCTTTATTAGGCACTCTCTACGCCCGATGGCCAGGTTTTTCCGAAACCGCAGCTTTTACCACTCCCTTCGCGGTGGAACTGCAAAAACAACTGACCCAGGCAGTGGCGGCGGGCAGCGAATACGCGGCGATGGAAGTTAGTTCCCATGCTTTGGCACAAAAGCGGGTGTTGGGTTGTCATTTTGAAACCGCTGTATTTACTAATTTGACTCAAGACCATCTGGACTATCACAAGGATATGGATGATTATTTTGAAGCGAAGGCCCTGTTGTTTAGCCCAGATTACCTCAAAGGTCGAGGAATTATTAATGCCGACGATGCTTATGGCAAGAAGTTAATCGAACGTTTGGGCACCGAGAAAGTTTGGACTTACAGCGTGACAGACAATACCGCCGACTTGCGGACTTCCGACTTGGAGTACCAGCAGGGCGGCGTTAAAGGAATGCTCCATACTCCCAAGGGCGAGACTTCTTTCTATTTACCCTTGGTGGGGCAGTACAATTTATCGAATATGTTGGCCGCCGTGGGTGCTTGCCTCCATTTAGGTTTAGATTTAGCCGCGATGGCCGAGAAGTTACCCGAATTTCCCGGAGTCCCGGGACGGATGGAACGGGTGCAGATTAGCCCGGAGCAGGATATTAGCGTTATTGTGGATTATGCCCATACCCCCGACAGTTTGGAGAATTTGCTTAAGGCGGCCAGGCCATTTATTTCCGGTAAAGCGATCTGCGTGTTTGGTTGCGGGGGCGATCGCGATCGCACCAAGCGCCCGAAGATGGGTAAAATTGCTGCCGAACTAGCGGATGTTGCGGTGGTAACTTCGGATAATCCTCGGACTGAAGAACCAGACAAGATTTTGGATGATATTTTGGTAGGAATACCATCCGGTGTTAAACCTCTTGTAATAGGCGATCGCTCTCTGGCAATTCACACGGCTATTACTATAGCAGAACCGGGAGATGGTGTCTTAATTGCAGGAAAAGGTCACGAAGATTATCAAATTTTGGGTACGGAAAAAATTCACTTTGACGACCGCGAACAAGCCCGAGAAGCATTAGAAGAAAGGATGGTTAGTTCGCACTAAATAATCCTATTTCAAAGGCAAGAAAATAGTCATAACTTCGCCCTTTTCCGGTCGCTGGCGCACCACTAACTTTCCTCCCATAGCCTCAAATAAATTCTTAGTCACGTTAAGATTTAAACTGAGGCTGCCCGTCTCGGGTTGAAACATGAGAAGGGGTCCGATAGACTTAAAAGATGTCGTACCGTTACTAGCAAAAATACACCGATCTTTAACTCCCGATTTCGGTTGAGATTTTAATTGTAACTTAAGCTGATTTCCAGCGGAATTTACTTCCACCTGAATATGACTGCCTCCAGGAAGATTGCGAGAAAAATTATCAATCAAACTGCCCAATACCTGGTCTAACATAGTTGCGTCGCTGGCTACAGTAGGCAAGTTAGGAGGCAAAACAACTTCTAAGGTATGACTTCTTTGAGTTGCTTTTTTTTGCCATTTGGGCACGCTGTTTGCAAAAAAATCTGCTAAAGAAATAGAAGTTAATCGCAAATTTTTCGCATCTTCTTCGCATTGCTTTTGCTGCTTAGTTTCTAACTCCACTGCCCGGAAAAATAAACCAAAGCGGTCTATTTGGTTCGTACATTCGGAGTCGATAGTTTGCAAGCGCTTTTTTAGAGTTTCGGAGTCTATCTTCGGACGTTTTAACAGCAATCTAGTTAAGGTACGAATAGTGGCTAAAGGAGTTTTGACTTCGTGAGCGATCGCCTGTAATAATTCTACATCGGCAGAGCGACTTTTCTCTGGTTCGGATTTATTATTTGCCGCTGTAGCTTGCTTTTTATTTTTTGCAAATTTCTGCTCCAGTATTTCATTTTTTTCCTCCTCTAGCGGCATATTTTCTAACAGTAAATGGCTGAATTGCATCACTGTTTTATAATCCGGGGCGATGGGAGCAAATTCTTCGGCTAAACTATCCAACACTGTTAATTTATTAGAATAATATTGGCCGAACTTTAAATAAGGAAATTCTTCGTCAAATTGAGTATTGCAATAAGCCCCGATAAGCAATACTCGTTGCCTGAGCAAACCCCAAGCTTTAGCAACTATTTCGGGGTCGAAAGAAAAGAGAAAAGCAGGTTCCCCCGCAGCATTTTTTCCTAATACCATTACCAAACTCAAGCTAGGAGTTAAAACCAAACAAAACTGCTCTTTTGCTAAAGGATCGCCCCCCCACAAAGGCAAAGTTTGTGGGGTGGGTAGCGCTGAAGATGTTCGATCTGTTCCGGGAAGCATCGGTAAAGTCTGCCTTGCCAAAATAGATAACCAGTCCAAAGGATTAGAAGTTCCGCTGGTAAAAACCGAAGTCGTGTAAGAATTAGCTAAAGCAGGATTGCTTAAAATAGGGGTAGGGCCGGATAATACTAAGCCGCGATCGCACTGGGAATTGGAAGTAGAAGAAAACTCTTCTTTTTCTAATATTTCTCGCTCTAAAAGTAGATTGACGGCAGCGATCGCCCCATACCATTCTCTTTCTGCTTTCGAGCGTAAATCTTCGCTTTTAATCTTGCTTTTTCGTGCGGGATAATTTCTTTTGAAATTGCTATTAGAGCCTTCATCTGCTAACAGTTCGCTTACAGTTGGTAAAAATTTTTTATTGGCAAACATAAAACCACCTTCGGTATTGTTAATTGGTAGAACAGGCATCTTGCCTGTTATCCGCTTAATTATTAGTAGAACAGGCATCTTGCCTGTTATCCGCTTAATTCTTAATTGTCTCCATAGCCGATTAAGCAGGGCTAATAATCTTAGGGTATCTGGTTTTGTCAATGGGACTTCTGAGTAGAACCGAACTAAATGGTCGCAATCTCCGTTTTAGATTTTAGATGATGGTTGTACTTTACCATTAAAAATCAAGAGAATAAAGTTAATTATTTACCAAAATTGGATAAAGCCGTCTCGATCGCCCATGGCAAAAACCAGCCTGGCGATCGCTGGGGATGGCATGGATTATCTGGCCATTTGCCGCGAAAATTCCCAAAAAGTCAATAAGAAACCCGGTTTCTTTGACAATACCTTCGCCATTTTTGCCGAACAATGATAATTCGCCCGCCAGAAACCCGGTTTCTCAAAGAAACCGGGTTTCTTAAATTCCCATGCCGATAAGATATTTGATTTTTGGCGAAAGTATTGTTTGAGAAACCGGGTTTCTGGCTCGTGAATTGTTCGCAACCTATTTATATTTAAAACGTACAACAATTATTAATATTGAAAAGCACTCTTCATGCTCATTGTCCAACTACGAAGAGTGCTAACTGCTTATAAAATGTTATCTAATTTACAAAAAAACTGTAGCGAGCTAAAACATTATCTAATACTAAAAGCGAGCGCGGCGTTAGTATAAACGCTGCGCTCGCTTCCGCGCGCCGGGCTACACGGATTTTCGATCAAGTCCTCTCGGTAGAATTGTCCGAGCGGTCGTCTCCGGGTAAAACGGGAGTCTCATTTGCATTTGTAGCCACGGTTACTCCTCTCTCGGCATCTAAGTGATATTGCTGACTGGTATGATTTTCTCCCCCTAGCTTAGTAGAAAAAATACTGAAGGCTGCTAAAAGAGAGATAGGCAAGACGAAGGCGATGGAGTATTTAAACATTTTTCTACTTGTGAAATTTTTAGATAATTCCTCAGCCAGAGTCTTTTATCGGGAAAAAATCTAAAAATTTTTAAATCCGGCTGGTAAATCGCCCTTTTAAAAAATGCTAAAAAGCCCATACTAAAAAGCTATAAGTCCGATCTTGTTTCAGACTTATAGCTGTGGGCCGAGACGATTGAAAGCTCGCTTAAAAAGAGGTAATGAAGCGGATTTTTATCCTTTGAAGTAGTTATCGGACCTAAGAAAGACAGCAGGAGAAGATTATGCGTCAACTTCCTGTTCTAAGGTAGGCGTTTGCTTTTGTTCGTCCCGTCCGCTACCCCGTTCGGTTAATAATTCGCTGTTATCGAGGGTGTTGCCATCGGAGCTAGCAGCCCCAGTCTCAAAGTTTTGAAATTTACCACCGAGACCAATTAGTAATATGCCGGAAAGGAAGATAGAAGTAATTAGGTGCATAGGAAGTGTCCGTATCAGAGTTTCTACTTCTTGATACGCAGACATAATTCAATCTTCAGGATAAAAAACCTACGGCCCCACAAATGTAGCGATCGCTCCCTCGTAGCGCTTTACGATCTATAGCAAAAATGCCCTTAGTATCTCAGGCCTTCCTATTATCTATCTTGACAAAATAGCAGAGAAATTGTTTCAGCCACCCACTTTTTTAGCCATTGCTAAATCGACCTGCTCCAGCAGAGCGAGTGGGGTGGAGGAATTATCTAAAACTACGTCTGCGCGGGAGCGCTTTTCTTCCAAAGACATCCCCGCGTTTATTCGAGCGATCGCTTGTTCTCTGCTGAGGCCGTCGCGCAGCATCAGTCGCTCTATTTGCTTGCGCGGCCCTAGGTAAACTACCCAAATTTCCGTTACTAAATCTGTCATCTGCGCTTCAAACAATAAAGGGACTGCTAATACTGCTGTGGGACCATCGAAAGATGCCATTGCTCCTCCTGCCTCGGACTCCCGATTTCCAATCGAGGCCAATTTCTTAATAGACCTCTTGCAAAAGTCGCTTGTAAAATCTTTTTTAGCTCTTTTTTCCTTAAAATCTCTTCCCCTGTTGCCTGTTGCCTGTTGCCTGTTGCCTACTTCTGCAAGAAGTCTAATATTTTCAGCAAAGCGATCGCGCACATAAGGATGAATTTGCCTCTCTAACCATCGACGTTCCTCTGGTTGGTTAAAAACTATTTCTCCCAACCTCGGCCTATTCAAATTTCCGTCAGACAAGACTAAATCCGAACCGTACCGCTCTAAAATCTTGTCTAGTATCGGCGAACCTATCTCCACTGCTTGCCGAGCGTAAATATCCGCATCCCAAATCGGTAATTGATATTTTTCTTTTAAATAATTGGAAACAGTAGTTTTACCCGTGCTGATACCGCCCGTAATACCTATTAAGCGCATAAAACTTAACAATTTTTTACTTTCAATAGCGGATACAATAGTAGCCAATATCGGGGATTTGGCATTAAATTAGAAAACAACAGTCTGGCAATTTCATAACGGATTAGGTAGCGGGTGCAATTATTCCCCGTCTTTTCGTCCCGGGGTGGAGGTCAATAAAAATACTAGACTTCTTGCATGACAAGAAAAACATAGGGAGCATCGGGGGAATGTACGCACCCAAAAACTGAACGATTTTTGGTAATGGGTAATGGGTAATGGGTAATAGGGAAAACGGAATATTTGATTTTTGCTTTCTCTGAGATGCTCCCAAAACATATTCCCTAATCCTTTCCATGCCTTGACAAAAATAATATTTTGTGGTAGTAGTAAATAAAAGATAGGAAAAACTGATGACCCATGCAGCCGCAAATAACCTGCTTCGGATGCTAGCGGCAGTTCCTCTGGC
Source organism: Cyanobacteriota bacterium (assembly GCA_034189005.1). Classification (GTDB taxonomy): domain Bacteria; phylum Cyanobacteriota; class Cyanobacteriia; order Cyanobacteriales; family Microcoleaceae; genus CALKCV01. The sequence goes on from JAXHVR010000025.1 coordinate 29,410, forward strand.
AGGGTTTTGGATGTTCGACGTTTCCTGGGCATCCCTGCCAGAGCGGAACGAAGCTACAGGGGAAGGAATAAATATTCCTTTGCCCGTTTTCTCGTTATCGGAAATAGCTCTCGCACAACCAATCCTTCCCGAAGAAAACTCCACCGGAACAATAGTCACTCCAATAGGCGGGGAAACTGAAGGAAACCCGACGGGCTTGGAGGTAACGGGAGGCAGGCGATCGCCCGATGGCAGCAATCTTTTTCACAGTTTCACTCAGTTTAATATAGAACAAAATCAAACAGTAAACTTTGTATCCAGCCCGAGCATACAAAACATCCTCACTAGGGTTAACGGCGGCGCTCCGTCTGCCATCGACGGTCTTCTCCAGGTCACGGGGGGCAATTCTAACCTCTTTATAATGAATCCTGCCGGTATAGTCTTTGGGGCAAATGCAAGATTAGACGTCCCTGGTTCGTTTGTGGCGACTGGGGCCTCTGGCATTGGTTTTAGTTTTGGTTCCTTCGATGCTTTCGGTAACGTCGATTACGAAGCATTAAACGGAGTTCCCACCAGTTTTTCCTTCCCCACGGAGGCGGCGGGGGCGATCGTTAATGGGGGAGATTTGGCAGTAGCAGCGGGAGAAAATTTACTTTTAATCGGCGGTAAGGTTATTAATACGGGTAGGATCTCTAGCCCTGGAGGTCAAATTACTATTGCGGCAATTCCAGGAGAAAATGTCGTTCGCATCAGTCAAGACGGGCATTTATTGAATCTGGAATTAGAAGCTATAGATGCAGAATTAGCCACTCAGGAATCCGCTCAAACAGAAACAGAAATTGAAACAGACCTTGAAACAAATATTGAAACAGAAACATTTTCACCTCTATCTTTGCCAGAATTACTAACCACTGGGGGTAGCGAAAGGGTAGAAACGGCTACGGGTATAACTGTAGAAGGCGATCGCGTATTTTTAACCGCTTCGCAGCAGGTTATCCCCGACGAACCAGCAACGGCGATCGTCTCCGGTTCGGTGGATGTTTCTTCTGTCGAAAATTCTCTTCCTTCCGGGGGGAGAGTAAATATTTTAGGCGATAAAATAGGACTGTTTGATGCTAATATTAATGCCTCTGGAGCATATCTAGCGGGTAACGTCCGTATTGGCGGCGGTTATCTGGACGCGCCCGAGGGGTTTAGCGCCGATCGCCTTTATGTAGATGAAAATACGACCATCGAAGCTAATTCATTTTTTGGCGAAGGGGGGCGGGTTACGCTTTGGAGCGATAGAGCTACTGCGTTTTTTGGTAATATCGCTGCTAATGGCAATACTCCCGTAAATTCAGAGCGGGAAAGTTCTAGTATCGAACCCCAACAAGAGAGGAACTTTGTGGGAATTGGTAGTAGGGGGAATTTGATTTTTGATGGTAGTATTTCTATGATTGGAAGGGATGGTTCTTTAAGTAATTTGTTGTTAAATTCTTTTGATTTTGTAGTAGTCGATACGGAGATAGTACCCAATAGCAATTTATTAATAGAAAATACAACAGCAGCTTCGCAAATATCGGCAGCGGCGCTTTCTCAATTGACGGCAAATACGAATTTAACCGTCAACGTTACTAACGATATTAAGATAAACGATTTGGCAAGCGATCGCCTGGAATTAGAAAACAGCGCCGGGCAAAAAGTAACCTTAAAAGCCGATGTGGATGGGGATGGGATCGGTTCTTTCTCCATGACTTCTGGGGATGCAATTAATACTGCCGGAGGGGCGATCGCTATTTCTGGTTCTAGCGTAACGGCGGGCAATATTAATACCTCTGGAGGAGATTTAGAAATATCCAGCACCGTCGGTCCTGTCAGCGCCAATAATATTTCAACAGCACCATCCGCTACTAGCAATATCGCAGAAACAGGCGGTAATATTACCGTAAATGCTAGGGGAGAACTGAACGCGGGGGAGATAAATTCAAGCGGAGATTTGCAAGCAGGAAGAATAGCAGTTACCAGCCAGACGGGAAGCGTAGAAATAGCCGGAACAATTGAGGCAACTTCCACCAATGGCAGGGCGGGGGATATTAACCTCAAAGCAGATCTAGACCTAGAGACGGGAGACATCGATGCCAGGAATGGAATAAATTTTCAAGATCCAGTAACAATCAGAACCCCCGGAGAATCGGGAGCGATCGCTGGTGGGGGAAGCATTACAGGAATAGGGGATGCTTCCATAACTCTGCGGGCCAATAGAGATATTACTACTGGCAATATCTCCGCAGCGAGAGGAGTAAATATTAATAGCGCTGTAGGCAATATTACAACTGGTAATATTTCCACGAACATCCCACAAGGAAGCGGTGGAAATATTAGCATTAGCAGCAGCAGGGGTTTCGTAGAAACGGGAAATTTAGACTCCAGCGGTACGGCGGGAGGCGGAAATATAGAGATTACAGCAAGCGATCGCCTGACAACCGGCACAACGAACGCCAGTTCCAGACAGGGAAATGGAGGAGCCGTAACTTTCAATGCAGGAAACGACATCGAAGCAGTCTCGATAACAACAGAAGGAGGCAGCGCCGGCACGGGCGGCAATCTCAGAGTCACCACCGGGGGATATTTCCGAGTAACTGGTACAGTTACAGATAGAAATCGGGTCGATGCCAGCATCTCCACTGCCGGAGTAATGGGACCGGGAGCGATCGCCATCCAACATGGAGGAGGAGATTGCAGCCCCGGGGCAACCTGCACTAATACCGACTTTACCGTAGGCGATGCCAGCCTCAACGGAACCGCCGGAGCCATTACCGACGGTGAATTTAGCATCTTACCGACCCAAAAAGTACCCAACAACTTTGACATTAGAGAAGTTGGCGAACCCCTGCGGCAAGATTCCGAGTCTAGGGGCAGCCAGACGGAGACGGAGACGGAAACTCCAGAAGAGAGCCCAGGAGCCAGGACTCCAGAAACTCCAGAACAACAGTCAGAAACTCCAGCCGAGGAGCCAACTGGTTCGGATAGTCCGACAGAGCCAACCGAGCCGAGCCAGCAGAGCGATCGCTCTGGCTCTCCAACTCAGGAGCCAGCGATCGCCCCCCCAGCAGAGCAAGCAGAATCCGAGCCCGAGAGCGATCGACCTCAACCTGGGAGCGAGGAAAATCCAAGTGGAGAAAGTCAGACGAGGGGGAACCAGCAAGAAGCGACTCCCCAACCCCAAACAGAGCCAACTTTATTCCAGGCAGCCAAACCAACTTTCCGGGAAACTCAAAATCCCGCGCCATCTCCTCCACCGAGGAGCAATCCTCAGCCGGCACCAGTGGCAAACGAAAATCCCGCACCACCTCGGGAGGTAGCAAACAATCCTCAGCCGGCACCGACACCACCTCGGGAGGTAGCAAACAATCCTCAGCCGGCACCGACACCACCTCGGGAGGTAGCAAACAATCCTCAGCCGGCACCAGTGACAAACCAAAATCCCGCGCCACCTCGGGAGGTAGCAAACAATCCTCAGCCGGCACCGATGCCACCTCGGGAGGTAGCAAACAATCCTCAGCCGGCACCGATGCCATCTCCCAAAGTGGCAAACAACCCTCAGCAAAATATCGATCGCGCGCCGGAAGTCTTGGAAAATAGTCAGGTCTCCTCCGTATTGGAAAACCCTGTTGGGGGGACAACATTGGAAAACCTACAACTAGATTCGACAGCGTTAGAGAAGCAGGAGCCAACTCCACCAGTTTTAGAAAACCTCCAGGCAATGCCGCCGATAACAGAAACACCACCACCGCCGACAGCTATATTGGAAAACCCCAATACGGCGACACCTGTATGGGAAAATCCCGAAATAACTTCGGTAGTGGCAAACCGACTACCAACTCCCGCCATCTCAGACAACAGCGCGGTTAATTCCATTGAGGATAATGGGACGACAATCTTCGCCATAAAAGAAAATGTTACCGTGCCTGCTCTCCCCCAGCCAGAAATCAGCCCCAACAATATTATTAATAACCAAACAAATTTAACCGATACGGTATCGAACCTGGAGCGGATTCGAGGTCAGCAATTTATCAGTTATCTGGGGGAAAATATTGGTTATAGAGAGGCAACGACGGCAAACATCCGAGAAAGCCTCAGCAGCGTGGCTAAAATTGGGATCCAGCCGGCGATTATTTATGTTTCTGCCCGAGAAAACTATTTAGAATTGCAATTGTTTTTACCCGATGGCAGACCTATCGTCAAAAGTATCGGCAAAAAACGGGCAGAGGTTCTGGAGGTTGCTAAACAATTTGCCCGTAAAGTTAGGACTCCGAGTCGCTTAGATAGTGAAGATTATTTGCCAAGCGCCCGCCAACTTTATGATTGGTTGATAGAGCCGCTCTCGGAAGAACTAGCCGCTAACGATATTAATATGTTGATTTTTTCTATGGATAGGGGGTTGCGGACTATTCCCCTAGCGGCTTTGCACGACGGCAAGGAATTTTTGGTAGAAAAATACAGCATGGGTTTGATTCCTAGTTTCAGTTTGACCGATACCCGCTATGTAGGGCTAAACGGCGCGAGCGTTTTGGCTATGGGGGCTTCCGAGTTTCCGACGGACGCCGAACAGAGTCCTTTGCCGGCAGTGCCCACGGAGCTTTCTACTATTGTAGGGCAATTGTGGCCGGGGAAGTATTTTCTCAACGAAGGGTTTACTTTAGATAATTTGAGGGAGCAACGGGGTAAGGAGCAGTTTAAGATTATTCATTTGGCTACTCATGGGGAGTTTCATCCAGGAGGGGCTGAGAATTCTTACATTCAGTTTTGGGATGAAAAGTTGGGTTTGGACCGGTTGCGACAGTTGCGCTTGCACAGCCCCCAGGTGGAGTTGTTGGTTTTGAGCGCTTGTACTACGGCCGTCGGAGATGAAGAGGCGGAGTTGGGTTTTGCTGGTTTGGCAGTCCAGGCAGGGGTTAAGTCCGCTTTGGCAAGTTTGTGGTATGTCAGCGATACGGCTACTTTGGGCTTGATGACTGAGTTTTATCAAAGTTTGTTTGCAGGCTCTGTTAAGGCTGAAGCCTTGCGAGAAGCTCAGTTAGCCATGTTGAGGGGGGAGTTGCATTTGCGGGATGGTCATTTGTATCGGGGTAGCGGGCGATCGCTCCCTCTGCCCGATGAGTTGGCACGAGGGGGTAATAGAGATTTATCCCATCCTTATTATTGGGCTGCTTTTACTACCATCGGTTCTCCTTGGTAATAGATTGTTTGTAGTAATCGCTTTAGCGATTTATCTATATCAATCGCTAAAGCGATTACTACGAACAGATTACTACGAACTACCAACGACTTTAACGCAACAAGGGAGAAGATTCCTTTAACTTTTCCATAGTCTCTAGGGCATCCTCATAAGCCTCCACCCGACCGCCTTGCTGGTAGAGAGCGGCGGCTTTCTCCATATCTTTCATCGCATTTTCAAACTGTTGGTAAGCTTTCTGCATATCTCCACGGCGAGTATAGGCAATACTGCTTTGATAGTAGGCGCTGGCGCGGTTGTAGTAAGCATCGGCATAACCGGCATTAAGCTCGATCGCCTTCGTATAATCGGCGATGGGATCGGGGCCCCGAGTGGCTTCGAGAGGATTTACCAACAGGCTGCGGGCTATGCCCATATTAAAGTAAATTTCGGGAGCGTTATTAGGATTAAACCCTAGGGCGCGGTTAAAATCAGCGATCGCCTCCCAGGCATCCCCCCGGTCCAAATGAGTTAAAGCGCGGAAGTAAAATGCATTGGCTTTCTGGGGGTTAATGGTAGATAAGGGAGTGCTGACAGTCGGGCGATCGTCTAACAGCAAATCCTCTGACTCCATCCCCGCATCGGACAGACGTCGGATAAAGCTATTAATCGGAACAGCCGCATTAAAGCCGGTTTTAATCGGTGCCATATCTCCCGAGCTAGTTTGAGCGAAGCCAAATTCCCCTTGTCCGTGAAGGCCGACCACCCGACCGTCGGCATCAAAAACCGGACCCCCGCTCATGCCGCTCCAGGTTACCGCTTGATAGCGCAGAGTATATCCCTCCGGGCGACTCCTGGGGCGACTCGTCACCAGTCCGGGGGATAATTCTGGTTCTCTTTCGACGCCAAACAAACCGCCAGTGGAAGGATAGCCAAAGACATAAATTTGAGAACCGATGACCGCTTGTTCGGAATTGCCCAGGGTAGCGACTGGATGGTCTTCTTCGCTCTCGAATTTGACGATCGCTAAATCTGGCTGCTCTTCTGTGGTTTGCAAGCTGGCGATCGCTGTAACTGGATAGTCTTTGCCGTCGCTAGTGCGAATGCTGTAGTTTATTTCCGAGTCTGCGACTACATGATTTACGGTTATAACGGTGTAAGTATTGTCGCTTTTGGAAATAATTACTCCCGAACCGTCTCCCAAGCTGCTGTTTATTTGTACGGTTATGGGTCCGGCTATTTCAGCCACTTCTTGGGCGGTGTTGGCGTAGGCGACTGGGGGTAGAGTAATGACAATAGCCGCTACCGTGGCAGTGCCAGCTAGTACGTTGCTTAAATAGTTAAAACGAGAAAAAGTCATATTTTTTAGGTTATTTCCTTTTAGATTGGCCAGGCCCTTGTCCGGCAAGGTGGCCCATCTCTTCAGACGCAACGAATCTGGATTTTGTTCTCTGGAGGGGCGGAGGTTATGGGATATAGCAATTTCAAAGGACAGTATTTCTAGCTTCGTTACCTTAAATATTGACTCAAAAACTCCAAGTTATTGACCATTGATTCCGCAGATTTAATAGCAATTAAGCTCATAATTCCCCGCAGTTTTTGACCTACTGAATAACGCTGTTGCGATACTAGGATAATTCCAGAATGAGACCTGCCTTGGGTCAGAAAATCTGTATGTAAGCCATAGAAGTCTCCAATATTAGAACTATACAAAACTCTTCCTTGCCTGCTCGCCCAAATAAGTTGTTGTTCGTCACTTTCTCCTTGTTTGCCAACTTCTCCGACAGTTATTACATCAACATCGCGCCGACGTAAAGCTAGGACTAGCGCTTTTTCCATAATATCTTCATCAATATAAAGACGAATCTGACTCATACTGAAGTTTCCTCACGAGTTATGTTCTGCTTCTAAACGGTCGTATTCTGCTTCATCTGCGGCTAAAATACTCTCAATTTCTTCTTTATTAGCATGGTAATAAGCCAAGGCAGCATAAACCTGCGCTAAAGTCAAATAATCCCAATTATCGACCATTTCTTCTGGAGTTACGCCTTGTTTCCATAGAGTGGCGATGCGCCCTACTGTAATTCTCGTGCCACAAATGCGGGGACGGTTGCCGCATATTTCTGGCGATCGCTCTACTAATTTGTCAATCTCTATTACCTTTGACATAGTTTTTTTTCCTTCCTAACTCCATCAATTATATTGATTTTAACACGGATTATTGAGTTAGAGCGAGTGGCAGTTCCACTCCACCCAACCGTTCAATAAATTGTTAATTGGATAATTGCTTCTGTCAGCCCATCTAAGGTATATTCTTTAGCTTCCACGTCAACTCTTCCTAACAAACTTTGGCAACTTTCAGAAGTTTGAGGTCCGATGGAGGCGATGCAAATTCTCTCCAAGAAATCCTGGGGTAACTGTTGCTTGTTACTCTCTACAAGCTGACAAAAATTCTTAACCGTTTTAGAACTGGCAAAAGTAATAACATCCAGAGTTTTCTGCTGGAGTGCCGCCAAAGCATCCTCCGCTATTTCTGCCGGGCAACCAGACTCGTAAGCCGGTACTTCTGTCACTTCTGCCCCTTTTTCCGTTAGCTCTTTTACTAATACATCCCTACCCCCCGTTTCCACTCGGGGAAAGAGAATTTTACTCCCCGCTATATTGCCTGGAAAATTAGCTACTAAAGAGTCGGCGACGAAATTTTTGGGAATAAAATCTGGTTCTAAAGCGCGCTTTTTCAGACTTTCTGCGGTTTTCTTTCCTACTACTGCTATTTTCAATCCTGCTAAAGCACGACTGTCTTTACCTTTAGCAATTAATCGCTCTAAAAAGTAATCCACTCCGTTAGATGAGGTCAGAATTAACCAGTCAAAAGTTGAGATGTGGGAAATAGCATTATCCAAAGGTTCCCAAGTGGAAGGAGGGGTAATTACTAAAGCAGGCATTTCGATAACTTTTGCTCCTTCTTTTTGGAGGCGATCGCTAAATTTGCTCGACTGCCCCGCCGCCCTGGTAATTAAAATAGTTTTACCGGATAATGGTAAGTTAGCCACGGATTTTGCAGAAGATGTAACGGATGAATTCAACGGACTTTCTCCTAGATTTTCAATGTTTTATAATTGTTATTTATAGGTAATAGGAGATTGTAAAAAATCTCTCAACCTGACTACTTCCCCTACTATTATCGCCGCTGGGGATAATGATTCGCCGGCAGTTAGATCGACAATATTACCTAAATTACCTATCCAAATTTTTTGTTGGGCAGTGCCGCAATTACGAATAATAGCTACCGGAGTTTTAGGAATTCTTTCATGTCGCAATAATTGATGGACTATTTCAGGCAAATTGCGAGTTCCCATTAAGATTACTAGAGTTTCCATTTGAGAGATAATTTCCCAATCTAATGCCTCGGGGTCGTGAGCGGTTACGACTGTAAAAGACCTGCTCATTACCGGGTCCGTAAGAGGAATTGCTGCTAATAAAGGTGCTGCTAATGCAGAAGATATTCCGGGGATTACTTCAAAGTCGCAACCAGCCGCTTTTAAGGCTTGAATTTCTGAAGTTGTCCGCCCAAAAATAAAAGGATCGCCGCCTTTTAGCCGTACTATTTCTTTCCCCAAACTGCATTTTTCTACCAACAAAAGGTCTATTTCTGACTGAGATTTACTCGGTTGCCCGCCCCGTTTCCCCACTGGAATCTTTTCGCTGTTTTCTGGTATTAGTTCTAAGATAGAATCATCGACTAAAGCATCGTAAACGATAATTTCTGCCTTGGCAAGAAGGGAATGCCCTCGCAAGGTCATATACTGAGCGTCTCCTGGACCTGCCCCAACTATATAAACTTTACCTTTTTTTGCGCTCATAGAATTAATTTTATCGAGCTTTGCGCCAGTATTCTAAATTGTCTTAGTTTCCGTGTCAAGATTAAGCTAAGAGACAAGCGAGAGGAAAGATTAAATATTCGAGAAAGAATAGTTTCCAGATAAACTGGTAAAAGCTAGCGATCGCTCCTTTATCTTCTAGATCGACTTCCCTACTCCGCCACCACATCAAACCTAAAATTATTAAATGACTAATCCCCAGAAAGACGAGGTTAACATCAGCCCCAGAAAAAACTAGGACAAGAATTAAACCCGAGTAGCAAAAAGTTAATACTCCTCTAGCTAAATCAAAGACAGTTTTAGTTCCCGCCTTAATAGTTAAAGTGGAGATATTGTATTGGCGATCGCCCTCGATATCTGGGATGTCTTTAAAAATAGCGATCGCGAAAGTAAAGACTAAAATAAACCCCGTCAGCGCCCATACCGTCGGCGGAATTTCAGGAAGATTAAATCTAGCTGTTGGCAGCCAAGCTATTCGCTGTATTTCTGGCAAACCACTCTCAATATTTACCCCATAATTATTAATTCTTTCTGCCACCCATTGCAAATGGCAAAACAGCCCCAAATTAACAATAACTCCTCGGACAGTAAAAATACATAAAGCCGCCCAAAACGGAAATCGTTTTAATCTAATTGGCGGTAGAGAATAGGCAGTTCCTATAGTCAAACTCACAGCCACAGTTGCCAATAAAAAAGGCCCTTGAAAAAGAGACAATAATAACGCTAAAATGCCAGTCGCAATAACAATAGACTCGCCTACAGACCTAGAAAATTCCCCCGATGCTAGGGGTAATTGAGGTTTATTAATTTTGTCAATTGCCACATCTTCGAGTTGATTTAATCCGACGATATAGACGTTACCGCAAAAACAAGCAAGCCAGGTTAAAAATAAGGATAACAGGCTAGTTAAAAATAAGGATAACAGGCAAGATGCCTGTTCTACTGCCATCGCCATTTTATTATCTAATAATAAAGAGCGATCGCTCCAAACAATTAAATATAACCCCAAAATACTGCAAGTAGTACCAATCACCGTATGGGGACGGGCAAATTTCCAAAAGCTATAGAGCCAAGGCGTGTTTTCTCGAACTAGGTTAGCCATCAAAATATATCCTGAATTATTTACTATCTGCTTTAATCTGGCAAGCGGTTAATATCATTATTAGAGCCAAGTACTACCATTGTCCTTCCCTTCACTAGAGGCTTATTGGGGAGAGGATTAATTTCACATTTCTCATCTTTACCGCTAATTGCCAGTAAATTTAAACCATATTTTTTTCTTAATTCTAAATCGATAATTGTTTTACCGTCGAATTCTTCGGGAATGATTACCTCCACGATACTATTTTCTGGGTCAATTTCAAAACGATCTAAAATTTTGGGTTTAGTCAGGGATAAACCCAATTCGACACCCATTTCTCGTTCTGGAAATACCACCTTATCTGCCCCGACTTTTTTTAACAATTTTACATGAGTTTCGCTCGAAGCTTTAGCTACCACATAATTCACCTTTAATTCTTTAAGATTGAGAGTAGTAGTAATACTTTCTGCCAAATAATTACCTATAGCCACAATTACCGTTTCAAAGTCAGTAATTCCCGCTTGTTTTAGAGCATCAGGTTCCGTTGAATCTAGTTCCAAAGCGTGGGAAGCTATTTTATCCAGCACCACCTGATTTACTCTTTTTTCGTCTTTGTCAATAGCCAGAACTTCACATCCAGATTCATGTAAAGTCGAACAAACGGAACGACCGAAGCGCCCCAAACCAATTACTGCAAATTGTTTGCTTTTTGACTGGAAATTAGCTAACAAATTCCAAGAAGATAAATTTACCATTTTTCCCTCCAAATACTACTAAGTCATTCAGGCCTTTATTTTAGTTTAACGTTGCCTTTACCCTAAATCTTATAGGATATTTTAGAAACCCGGTTTCTCAAAGAAACCGGGTTTCTTGCCCCCGAATTTTTCATAACCCTTGCACGGATTGCTATCTTACCTAAAAATGAATAATCGATTTCGATTAAACTTATTTTTACCAACACAAATCAAACTTGTTAATTCTTAATTATTAATTCTTAATTATTAATTATCAATTAAACCAATAAATTTTCTTCTGGATACTGAACCACGCTTACTTTTGTTTCTCCGAATATTGCCCCCATCAGCAACAATATTCCTACCCTACCGACGTACATAGTGGCAATTAATATCAGTTGACCCATAGAAGACAAACTGCTAGTAATTCCCGTCGAAAGACCTGCGGTACCGAAGGCAGATACCACCTCAAAAAAGATCGGCAGTAATTCCAACTGAGCATCGGAAGAAGCAACTAAAATAGTTGAAACAGTTACCACTAAAACAGAACCACAGGCCATGCCTACAGCTTTTATAATTACTGCAGTAGGAATTTGACGTTGGTAGCATATTACTTCTTCTTTCCCGCCCAATGCAGCCTTAGTAGAATTAAGTAATATTCTCAAAGTAGTAGTTTTAATACCGCCACCAGTGCTGCCAGGGCTCGCCCCAATAAACATTAGTGCAATAGTCATAAAGAAACCGACCCCTGTTAATTCTCCTATATCAATCGTGTTAAAACCTGCGGTTCTAGTCGTAACTGATTGAAACCATGCCCCTAAAAGTTTCCCTTGCAAATCCAGATCGCCAAGAGTATTAGAATTGTAAAATTCAACTATAAAAAATACTAGAGTCCCTAAAAATAACAACATAATTGTGGTAGTGGTTACTACCTTAAAATGAAGTGAAAACACCACAGTTTTAGATTGTTTCTTTAACCTAGTTTTAAACCACAAATACCCTTCCATAATTACGTCATAACCAATACCTCCTAAAATAATCAATCCCGTCATTGCTAGAGTTAAAATTGGCGAATCAACGTAGCGGACTAAACCATCGGAGTACAAACTAAAACCGGCGTTATTAAAAGCATTGATACTGTGAAAAATAGAATACCAAATACCACCGAAAAAACCATGTGCGGGAACAAAGACAAACAGCAAGAAAAACGCCCCGACTAACTCAAATAAAACCGTAGTAGCCAGAATAGACCGCAGCAGCGGTACTACTCCCGCCCATCCTTCGCGGTCTAGAGATTGTTGCAGCGCCACTTTTTCTTTGAGGCGAAACTGACGACCTAGCAGCAGCAAAAGCAGAGTTGTGGCTGTCATATAACCGAAAGCTCCGACTTGCACTAAAATTAACAAGAATATTTGTCCTAAAAAGGAGTAATATTCTCCCACATCTACCACCGAGAGGCCAGTAACGCAGACAGCCGAAGTCGCGGTAAATAAAGCAGTAATAGGATTATTCCAGGTGCCTTCGCTCAGAGAAATAGGCATCATTAATAAGAAAGTGCCTATGATAATTACAGCGATGAATCCCTGGCAAACTGTTCGAGCTACACTCATGTTGATGAAAGAATTAGAGCTTTTATATTTTAGACTGGGGAGCGTCAGCTTTTAATTATTATTTTTTGTCCTTTTTTCGGAGTAATAGGCGATGACCGCAAGATTAAGCGATCGGATTCAACAATTTTACGACGCTTCCTCCAGTCTGTGGGAACAGGTCTGGGGAGAACACATGCACCACGGATACTACGGCCCGGAAGGTAATCTTAAAAAAGATAGGCGTCAGGCTCAAATAGATCTGATCGAAGAGCTTTTAGCCTGGGGAATGGGTAAGGAAAATATCTCCGAGACCTCTACCTCTCCTGCTTCTATCCTCGATGTTGGTTGCGGCATTGGTGGTAGTACCTTGTACTTAGCTGACAAGTTTAATGCTACTGCCACGGGGATTACTTTGTCTCCAGTGCAAGCCACCCGGGCCACGGAACGCTCTAGGGAGGCTGGTTTGAGCGAAAGGGCGAATTTTTTAGTGGCCGATGCCCTGGACCTGCCTTTTGCCGATCGCTCTTTCGATCTCGTTTGGTCTCTCGAAAGCGGGGAGCATATGCCGAATAAAATCCAGTTTCTACAAGAATGTTACCGGGTCTTGCAGCCTGGAGGGACTTTTATTATGGCCACTTGGTGTCATCGTCCCCTGGAGGGTCCAGAGGGACAGCTTACGGATGAGGAAAGGAGACTGCTGGCAGAAATTTACCGGGTTTATGCTTTGCCCCATATCATTTCTTTGCCGGAATATGAGGCGATCGCTCTTGATGTCGGTTTCCAAAATCTCCGCACTGCGGACTGGTCTCAAGCAGTTGCCCCTTTCTGGGACTTGGTTATCGAGTCTGCTTTCGACCCCAAGGCCATTTTAGGTTTGCTTGCCAGCGGTTGGACTACTATTGAGGCTGCCCTGTCCATGGGCCTGATGAGTGGGGGCTATCAACGAGGTTTGATTAAATTTGGCCTGTTGTGCGGTAGTAAGTAATCAATTAGGTAGTCCTAAATCTTGCTTGTAGTAATCGCTTTAGCGATTTATGCTTCTCAATCGCAAAGAGCGATTACTACGAATCAATTAATCTTATTATTCCTCGGTAAAAAAGCTGGTTATTAGTATCAATTCCGCTGACAACAATAGTATCTTCATAAACATCAAAAGCAGCAAAACTTAAATTGCTCGTAGCATCTGAAGATTAACGAGTTGATTAAAGGACAAAAACTAGATTAGAATTTTAATCGATTTAGTTTGTTTCATCCAGTTTATTACTTAATTAGGAAGATAATATGTCAGAAGAACAACCACAACAACCAAATTCGGAACCAGCGCCAAAAACCCAGAAGACACCATCCCCTAAACCTAGTCTCTGGGGGGGGGTTTTGGGGTCAATTCGTTCTTTGCTACCGACGGCTTTATCCCAGAAGTTGTCCGATGGAATGTTGGCAGGGGCGATGGCTGCTATTTTTCTGCTTCTGTTGACTTTACCTATGGTACTGCCTAACGGACAACCGGCAGAGATAGCAGCGATCGAGCAAGTGCCCCCAGAAGAGTCAACCTTATCTCTAGAGGAAATATCTCCAGATATCTCCTTGTCAGAGGGGATAGTTGAGGACGAGTCGTCTATTTTAGTCGCGCCCGAACCTCCCGAAGCCGTGGAAGTAAAATCCGCCCCAGCGCCGAAGCTGACGCCAGAACAATATTTAGTAGTCACGATTCAAAATGAAGTTGCTGATATTACTAATCAATATGGGGGTGGAGTTATTGAGTCAATTAAGGTTAATTTTCCGGCTAGTATGCTGGTGGTTCAACTTAGTAATGATTGGTACGATCTCGACGATGCAGAACAGGATGAGTTGGCGCGGAAAATGTTCCAACAAGCCCGGGATTTGGATTTTAAGAAGTTAGAGGCGATCGATCCTGAAGGGGTTTTGCTCGCTCGCGATCCGATAGTTGGTTCGTCCATGATTATTTTGCAGCGATCGCTCTGGGAAATGTAGAATAGCCATCCGTGCAGAAATAGTTAAATAGGACAGGGGCGATCGCTGCTGAGGCATCCCGCCCCAGTCCTACGAGCGAGTAGCATTAAATGACGGTAATAACAACAGAGGGGCAGGATGGCAATGCTAGTCAGCTTAAGGGTTGCTACGCCGATCGCCCAATTATTAATTGATATTAGCAGCGGTTCGTAGCGATCGCTTTAACGATTTCAAATAAGTCTTATCTAAATCGCTAAAGCGATTACTACAAAAAGAATTAACTAAATATTAAAACCATCGCCTATAATACCCAAAAAGACCGATCGCCCCCCTAAACCAAGCTAGGTCGAAAGGAGCGATCGCCTCCCAAATACCGCAGTTAACAACCATGAAATTAAGTACCCGTGCAAAATTAATTAGAGAGATTAAACAGGCGAGACGCCTGTTCTACGGGCAAATCCTTGTCCAAATATTTTTGCCTACCTACTTACTGTCTTTCGGTTCGTCTGCTCTGGCAATAGGAATGGCGATAGCCGCTACCACCAGCGCCAGGGCCCAGATCGTCCCCGACAACAGCCTCCCCAACAACACGACCGTCAACATCGAAAACCAACTCCACCGCATCGCTGGGGGCACTACCATTAACAACAACCTCTTCCACAGTTTCCGGGAATTTTCCCTCAAAACCGGCAACACGGCCTTTTTCGACAACAGCCCCGCCATTAACAACATCTTCTCCCGCGTCACTGGGGGCAACATCTCCAATATAGACGGCATCATTCGCGCCAACGGCAGCGCCAATCTATTCTTAATAAACCCCAACGGCATCATCTTCGGCCCCAACGCCCGCTTAAACATCGGCGGTTCCTTAATAGGCAGCACCGCCATGAGCGTAATCTTTGACGACGGCAGTTTTTTCAGCGCCACCAACCCCGACGGCCCCCCACTGCTAAACGTCAACGTACCGATAGGCTTGCAACTGGGAACAAATCCCGCAGAGATAGTCGTAACAGGACCGGGGCATAATATAGAAGTAAATCCAGCAACAGGCATCATTACAGAGAACAATCCAGTCGGGTTAGAAGTGTTACCCGCTCAAAGCTTAACTCTCCTAGGAGGCAACGTCACTCTAGATGGCGCAAACTTAAGCGCCTTGGAAGGGCGAGTCGAAATCGGTAGCGTTGGCGGGGGCGATCGCGTAACTCTAACTCCCAGCAACACCGGTTTCCAGTTGGGATATGCCGGAGTTTCCAACTTTGGCCAGATCCGCTTGCTCAACGCGACAGGGGTAAACGCCAGCGGCAGCGCCCGCCTGCGGGGTCAAAACATCTCCCTGCGGGATGGATCGGTCATTCTAACTAAAACCTCCGGCTCCCAAGCTAGGGGAACTTTAAGCTTAGAAGCAACCGACACCGTAGAAATTATCGGCACTAGCGATCGCGGTCTAACCTCCAGCGGCTTATTAGTCGATAATGTCTCAACAGCAAACAGTAACGGCGGTAATATCCTGATTTCTACCTCTAACCTGCTCGTGGCAGAAGGCGGCAGAATCTTAAATGCTACCAACGGTGCGGGAAATGCCGGTTCCCTGACAGTGCGGGCAACTGATACCGTAGAACTCACCGGCACTTCTCCTGGAGGTTCCCCCAGCAGTTTGCTCGCTGGAGTTTTGGCACCCAATGCCACAGGCAATGGCGGCAGCATTAGCATTTTTACTTCTAAATTGCGCGTTACCGACGGCGCCCAAATAGCAATAGCTACTATTGGTGCGGGAGATGCCGGTTCCCTGAGCGTCGAAGCAACGGAGTCCGTGGAAATTATAGGCACCCGTCCCGATGGCAACCCTGGGGCTGTGTTTGCAGGGGCCCTGTCGCCAGAAGCTACGGGAAGCGGCGGCAACATCACGATTTCGACCTCGAAATTGCTGATAGCCGACGGCGCGCGAATAAGCTTGGCTACGGGTAGCTTGGGAAATGCTGGCTCTTTAAGGTTGCAGGCAAACGACGTGGAGATTCTCGGCACTTCCCCAGACGGGAGCGATAGAAGCGGTATTTTTGCAGGCGTGGGCGAAAATGGCAGGGGCAATGGCGGCGATGTGAGGATTGTTACTTCCAGGTTGCGTATTGCAGAAGGCGGAACTCTGGAGGTAAGTACAAACAGCAGCGGCAATGCGGGAGAATTGACTGTGGAAGCGAGGGATTTCGTGGAAATTAGCGGCGAACCGGGAGATATTAGCGTTCTTGAAGAACTCGACAACATCAATTTCGTTGTGCCAGCAGCGGACATCTTACTGGAGAATCCCTCTGTATTGGCCATAATCGATCGCCCTGGAATATTGGCCGGTACGACCGGCACCGGCGATGGGGGCAATGTCACCATTGTTACTCCCAGGTTGCGCTTGGACGATCGCGCTATTATTGGGGTGGGGACAACCAGCGCGGGCAGAGGTGGTAACGCGACAATTTCTACGAACCAACTGCAAATAGTAGATGGATCGGGCATAGTGGCTCCTGCTTTGAGTTCTGGAGATGCGGGGGAATTGACGGTGCTAGGGAGCGATCGCCTAGAACTAAGCGGCGATAGCATCTTGGCTGCCGGCACGAACTCTACCGGCAATGCAGGCAGCGTTAATATTCAAGGGGGCCGATTAACTCTTAGGGATAAGGGCGTAGTAAGTGTCGTGGCTAGTGGAGAGGGAAACCCGGGTAGCATAACCATTGCAGCGGAGGATTTGCTTTTGGATGGGGGTGGCATTCTCGCCGCATCGGAAACTGGTAAAGGGGGAAATATTAGTTTGCGATCGCCTAACATCCAACTGAGGCAGGGCGGTCAAATTTCCGCCGCTGGCAGTTCTACCGGCAATATTACTCAAGAAGGCAATATCAATATCGAAGCAGCAACTCTAGTGTTGCTCGGAGGCAGCGCCATAGTTACCGATGCCGAAGATGTCCGGGGAGGCAGCAATATCGCGATCGCTCCCCTACTGGCATCGGATTTAATCATTCTACAATCTCCAGACAGCACCATCAACGCCGTCGGCGAACTTCAGATCGCTACTGGTATCGAAATTCAGCCCGGGGAAGGTCTCAATATTGAAGTAACGGATGTGGCCGATTTAATCGATCGCGATTTATGTTCCGAAGAAGCCAGGCAAAGTTCTTTCACTACCGTCGGCAAAGGCGGTTTACCACCAAACCCCACCCAACAAGCGAACAATTTCCGCCCTATAGTAGAATGGGCTTCCCCAGAAGAAGGACGTTCGCGAAGCGTTGCGGACGCAACATCGCTCTCCACTGAGCAACCAAACTCTACCGCAACAGTTACCACTACCCAAGCACCCCTGGTAGAAGCTACCGGCTGGATAGTCACCCCAGAAGGAAAAATACTTTTAGTTGCCGACACCAGGACGGCAGCCGCAAATCCCGTTTTTGCCCATCCCGGTTGTCGTTAGGGTTTTTGCCAAGATTCCACAATTTACCGATTTTCGTAGAACAGGCATCTTGCCTGTTTGACGGGCAACAGGCAAGATGCCTGTTCTACGCCACCCAAGCGACGCGCCCCGCGTTGCGGACGCAACATCGCTCCCCAAAAAAAAAAATCGCGCAAAAGAGAAGAAAAGGGGTTGACAACCTTGTTTCGCCCATGTTAAGCTAGGCTTGTCCGGGGGAACTTGTCTATACGCTTGATGTTTTATTCAACAAAAAAAAAATAAGAACGGGCTCTCAAATAGGGTTTCTTCCAGAAGAAAAGTAAACGAATTTCTAATTCTCGTTCCCACGGGTGGCAGAAAGATTAAAGCAAGGAATAGAACCATAACTCGCCTCAGCACCCTCCTAACAAATCGAGTCTCATGCAGGTTACGGCTCTCCTCACTGGCAGATATATGGCAACAGCGTTAAATTAAATTAACGTAAGTAAAGAAAAGTTAACGCTCCTCATAAAGAGGCCCAAAAAAGTCCATAGTCCAGAAGCCATATTACCGCTAATAAAGTTATTAAATCCAGGAAAAACGAATGTTTGAACGCTTTACAGAGCAAGCCATCAAAGTAATCATGCTAGCCCAAGAAGAAGCTCGCCGCCTCGGCCATAATTTTGTAGGCACGGAGCAGTTGCTATTGGGCCTAATAGGCGAAGGCAAAGGAATAGCCGGCAAAGTATTAGCCGAGTCAGGAATCAATCTCAAAGATGCCCGCATAGAAGTAGAAAAAATAATAGGCAGAGGTTCCGGCTTCGCCCCAGCAGAAATCCCCTTCACTCCAAGGGTGAAGCGAGTATTAGAAGCATCCCTAGAAGAAGCCCGGAAACTAGACACAAACTACATCGGCACCGAACACCTACTGCTGGGACTAATCCAAGACTCAGAAGGAGTAGCAGCCAAAGTCCTAGAGAACCTGGGAATAGACACGTCACAAATTAGAAATCAACTAATAAGAAGGCTAGGAGAAACGGCCACGGTAGGGGGCGGCGGCAGGCGGGACGGCCAACAGCGAGCCGCGACTCTAGAAGAATTCGGCACAGATTTGACCCAACTAGCAGCAGAAGGCAAACTCGATCCAACCGTAGGCAGGGAACGAGAAATCGAAAGGATGATTCAAATCTTAGGTCGTCGCACCAAAAACAACCCCGTATTGCTAGGAGAACCAGGAGTAGGAAAAACAGCCCTAGCCGAAGGACTAGCCCAACGGATAATCAACAACGACGTCCCCGACATCCTAGAAAACAAACAAGTAATCAGCCTGGACATGGGTTCCCTAGTCGCTGGTACTCGTTTCCGTGGAGAATTCGAGGAGCGGATCAAGACCATAATGGCAGAAATCCGCGCCAGCGGTAACATCGTCCTCGTAATAGATGAAATTCACACCATCATCGGTGCGGGGGCCATCGAAGGCAGCGTCGATGCCGCCAACATCCTCAAGCCTGCCTTGGCCCGGGGCGAATTGCAATGCATCGGCGCAACAACCCTCGACGAATACCGCAAACACATCGAAAGGGATGCAGCCTTAGAGCGTCGCTTCCAACCAATAATGGTAGGAGAACCGACTGTAGAGGAGACCGTCGATATTCTAATGGGGGTCCGTTCTGCTTACGAACAGCACCATCGGCTAATAATTTCCGACGAAGCAGTAGTAGCAGCCGCAGGGCTGTCCGATCGCTACATAAGCGATCGCTTCCTCCCCGACAAAGCGATCGACCTCATCGACGAAGCAGGTTCTCGCGTGCGCTTAAAGAACTCCAAAACACCGCCAGAGCTAAAGGAACTAAAACAGGAATTACAACAAATAACAAAAAACAAAGAAGCAGCAGTTGGAGATCGAGACTTTGAAATGGCAAGTAAATTGCGCGATAGCGAACTCGAACTCCAATCCAAACTCGACGAAGCTTCCAACAACAAACACAATTCCAATCCCGTAGTCACCGAAGAGGACATAGCCGATATCGTCGGGTCTTGGACGGGGATACCAGTTACCAAGATTACAGAATCCGAATCCGAGAAACTGCTCCAGATGGAAGACACCCTCCACCAGCGTTTAATCGGTCAAGACGACGCCGTAAAAGCAGTATCTCGCGCCATTCGTCGCGCCCGAGTGGGTCTGAAAAATCCCAACCGCCCCATCGCCAGCTTTATCTTCTCCGGTCCTACCGGCGTGGGCAAAACCGAGCTTACCAAAGCATTAGCCACCTATTTCTTCGGTTCAGAAGAAGCCATGATTCGCTTAGATATGTCAGAATTCATGGAACGGCACACAGTCTCGAAGCTGGTAGGTTCTCCACCAGGATTCGTCGGCTACGACGAAGGCGGTCAACTAACCGAAGCAGTAAGGCGTCGTCCTTATACAGTGATACTGTTTGACGAGATCGAAAAAGCTCACCCCGACGTCTTTAATATGATGCTGCAAATCCTCGAAGACGGGCGCTTGACAGATTCTAAGGGTCGCACGGTGAATTTTAACAATACGATCTTGATTATGACTTCTAATGTCGGCTCTAAAGTCATCGAGAAAGGAGGCGGCGGTCTCGGTTTCGAGTTTGACGAAGACCAGGAGGAAGGTCAATATAACCGCGTCCGCAATTTGGTTAATGAGGAACTCAAGCAATATTTCCGTCCTGAATTTCTCAACCGTCTCGATGAGATTATTGTCTTCCGCCAGTTGACCAAGGATGAGGTTAAGGAAATTGCCGAGATTCTCTTGGGCGATGTATTCGGTCGCTTGGGCGAGCGCGAGATTGGTATTAAAGTAAGCGATCGCTTTAAGGAACTCGTAGTCAGCGAAGGTTTTGACCCGAAATATGGTGCAAGGCCTTTACGTCGCGCGATTATGCGCTTGTTAGAAGACGTATTAGCAGAGGAGTTGTTATCCGGTCGAGTGAAGGATGGGGATAACATTTATGTGGATGTGGACGATAGCGGCAAGGTAACAGTTGCAGCAAACGAAGATCTCCACAAACAACTTCCACAGTTTGCTTATAGCAGCAACTAAATTAATACAGTTAGTAGTAATCGCTCTTCGCGATTACTACTAACTGGTTTTTATCTCACAATACCTTCGCCTTTTTCTCGTAGGTTGGGTGGAGCGATAGCGCAACCCAACATCTTCGTAGCACAATCCAACGATTTTGTTGGGTTTCGCTGTCGCGTGCGCGCTACCTACTAATGGTATTTTTCCGCCATCAGGCGAAGGTATTGATCTCAAGAACGTCGTTCCGATCTGGATATTCAACACCTACAGCGATCCAATCCACCAATAAGTCTCGATCCCAACATTTGGAACCGCCTTCTAAACGGGTTACATTTCCCATAAATCAAAATGGGCTAATGCTGTCTTTCTTAAGGGTAACAGCGAAGGTATCGTCCACCGGATAATCGAAAATTTTGAGCGAAATAGTTAGACAAAAGTGGCGGTTGCACGATAACGGTGCGATCGCCACTAAGTTTTATTGGCCTATCTGCAATCGCACGCAACCAGCTTTACTTAACTTTAAAGTGGCGATCGCTTCCTTCGATCTCGGGGGCTAGTGGCTCTAGCCCCCGATATCAAGTCGCAATAAATGACCAAACATAAAAACAAAAGGGTAAAAAAGGCAAAGCCAGTGAAATCAATAGCTTATGTAGGTTGGGTGGAGCGACAGCGCAACCCAACAAGATCGTTTGGTTTTAGCTCCCGTTGATGTTGGGCCCTGCGAAGCTACACCCAACCTACAAGAAAATGGCGAAGGTATTGTTTAAAAAACCCGGTTTCTGGCGGGCGAATTATGAAGGGTTGCGAGGTAAGTAGTCGGGGCCGGCGGAATTTTTGTTCAAAAATTGCCCTGCGGATGGCGCAATTATTAACGCCCCCGAGCCACTTGTAACGAAACGTCCGACAATTATTAATTATTAATTATTAATTATTAATTACTTAGGAGGAGCGAGGCTGGCCACTGAAAAATTTCTAAATTGTGATTCGACCTGCGAAGCACGAGCCAGAATTGGCATAATAAACGAGAATCTCTTGAATTACCTGCCCGCAAAAGTTGTTTCTACGATCGCCTCTGACACTGCCCGTGCCCTCTAAAAAATCAGAAAAAATAGAATTAAACGCAGAGTATCCATGTCCTTGTCGGCGTCGGGGTCGCCTGGTTCCGATAGTATTGACAGAGGCCTTCGGCTGCAATCGCTGCCAACAAATATTTGTTGTAGCTCCAAGTGACGATACCATAGAACAAGTCTCTACTCATTACGCTTATAAACCCCGGTGGCGCTGGACGGGTAAAGAGTGGCATAGAGTACATTCAGGTTTGAAAACAAGTTACTGGCCTTTAGCATTAGCGATGATTCTCGTGCTACTGGTAATATGGTTTCTTTTAGCACTGCTACCATTCCCCTAATACGATCCTTTGGGGAATGGTAGCAGTGCTATTAGCCATACTGTCCCTCATGCTTTGGTTGACCTACCGACGTTAAAGCCCATGAACATTGAAAATAGTCTTAGCGTTGCTCAAAATCTATCCCGTTGCGCCCGTCTAGGGGCCTTAGAATTAGCTAAAAGTAAAGCTGACCGTCGCCGTGCGGCCTTAGAAGCGATGGCTTTAGCAATTCAAAGGCATCAGAATGAGATTTTAGAGGCAAATACTCTGGATTTAGAAGCTAGTCGGATGGCCGAGGCCAAAGAACCAATTGTAGATTGGCTAAAGCTGACACCAGCTCGTCTCGAAACAACTGTGGAGATTTTGCAACAGTTGGCAAGCTTGCCCGAGCCCATAGGACGAATAATGAATGCAGCCAGCGGCTACGATGATGGCCACACATATTCTCAAAGAACTCCTTTAGGGGCGATCGCTTTAATTTACGAAGCATTCCCCGAATTAGCGGCGATCGCTGCGGGTATGTGTCTGAAAACTGGTAATAGTCTGCTTTTGCTGGGAGTAAGCCAGACTAATCACTCAAATTTGGCCATCGTCGGAGTCTTAAAGTCCGCTCTGGAGGAGGTAGGTCTGCCGTTAGAATGCCTGGAATTAGTACCATTATCGGGGGAAAATTCGATTAAAGATTTAGTCACTCAAGACGATGATTTAAGTTTAGTCATTCCCTACGGTCGCCCCAGTCTAGTTAAAGAAGTAGCAGAACAAGCAACGGTACCGCTTTTAAGAACTGCTATGGGCAATTGTTATCTTTATTGGTCTGCCAGCGGTAGTTTGGAGACCGCGCGATCGATGATTTTAGAAAGCCATAATAATCAGCCAGATCCGGTAAACGCTATTGAAAAAGTGTTAATAGACCCCAACCAAAAGTCTTCTTCTCTGGTGAGACTTTGGAACCTTTTAAAAGAAAAAGGGTTTCAAATAAGAGTAGATGAGGCTTTGCATGAAGATTTTTCAGATTTTAAGTTAGCGAGCCAATCTGAATGGAATCAACCTTATTTAACTAAAACAGTAGCTTTTAAGGGTGTGGAAAATTTAGAAACTGCTATTGCTTGGATTAATTCCTACAGTAGCGGTCATGCAGATTGTCTGGCGACGGAATCTTATCAAGAAAGTCGTCAATTTGCTTTGGACATTAATAGCGCTTCTGCTTTTATTAATGAGTCCCCGCGTTTTTCTCGCTATCCTCGGCCAGGCTCTCCTATTTTTTTGGGAATGTCAAATCAAAAAACTTCTCCTAGAGGAGCCATCTCTTTAGAGACTTTAACTACTATTAAGCAGATTGTTTTGGGAAATAAATAGTGGGAGCACGTCACCTTTGAAGGAAACCAAGAAGTTACCGCTTTTTGTTAGTAGTTAGTTGTCAGTTGTTAGTTGGAAAAAAAAATAAATTTACGCTCGCTGACGTGCTCCCGATAAATAGTTTGGTGGATTTGGGGAATGAATAAAACCTAAAAATAGATGCTTTTTGTTAGTGGTTGGTTGTTAATTTAACCACTAACCACTAACAATTAACAATTAACAACTAACAACTAACAATTAACAACTAACCACTAACAACTAACAATTAACAATTAACAATTACTCTTACTAGAAAAACAACAATCCCCTGCCAGTAAATCTCTAAGCATTAGCAGGGGATTAAATAATAAAAATGTTGTGTTTGAAAAAACTATTTTGATGCAAGTTTCACATCAGTAGCTAAACCCAAAATTTGCAACAATCGAATAGTCATCCAGGTGAGGTCTATTTCCCACCACTGCAAACCGTGACGAGCAGAGTATTGATAAGCATGATGGTTGTTGTGCCAACCTTCACCATAAGTAACCAGAGCCACCCACCAACAGTTAGTAGATAAATCTCCCGACTCGTGGCTGCTATAGCCAAATTTATGAGTTGCACTATTGACGAACCAAGTGCAGTGAAAAACTACCACAATTCTTACAAAAATGCCCCAAACGACAAAAGACCATCCTCCTAAGAAGTAGAGCAAAACGCCCAAGAGAACCTGAATGGGAATAAAGTAAGTGCTTAAAAACTGATAAACCGGGTCATCTTCAATATCCTTGGTATATCGAGGGATCTCTACGCGACTGGGCAGTTCATGGAGCATCCAGCCCATGTGACTCCACCAGAAACCGCGATTAGAATCGTGGGGATCGTTTTCCGTATCGGAATGCTTGTGGTGCAATCGGTGCATACCTACCCACTCAATTACCGCACCTTGGCAGGCAAGAGTCCCACAAAAAATAAAGAAATATTCTAACCACTTGGGCACTGTAAAGCTGCGATGGCTTACTAAGCGATGGAAGCCAAGGGTAATACCAAGACCGCCAGTGATCCAGTGAAGTAATAAGGCTACGCCTACTGCGCTCCAGCTAAAATTACTGGGAAGTAAGGCAAAAAGGGCTGCTCCGTGGAGAAAAGCCATAAAGCCTATGATAGACCAATCGGGGCTAAGTTTTTTTGATGTTGCAATCGTCATGAAAAAATATCTAGTTTGGTTTAAAATCTGCAATTGCGGACAAAGAAAGCAGCCGTATATTAGCAACTATGAACAATTATGAACAATTATGAGCAATATTGAACTGCTCCAAGCAGCAGAAAAAGCACTATTACCAATTTTTTTTGAAATTGATGCTTCGGTCAAGCAGAATCTCAGACGAGTTATAGAAGCTTTTCGGCAGCATAAAGTTGGCGTTCGGCATTTTGCAGGAGTTACGGGCTACGGCCACGATGATTTGGGACGAGAAACTTTGGATAAAGTTTTTGCTGAAATCATGGGGGCAGAAGCTGCTGCTGTGCGAGTACAGTTTGTCTCTGGAACTCACGCGATCGCCTGTGCTTTGTTTGGCTGTCTCCGTCCGGGGGACGAAATGCTGGCTGTGGCAGGGCGACCTTATGACACTCTCGAAGAGGTTATCGGTCTGCGAGAGGAGGGCCAGGGATCTTTGAGGGAATTTGGGGTTAGTTACCGAGAACTGCCGCTGACCGAAAGCGGCACTCTCGATTGGCAAGGGTTGGAGTCTGCGGTTACAGATAAGACTCGTTTGGCCTTTATCCAACGTTCTTGCGGCTATTCTTGGCGTTCTAGCTTGTCAATTGCAGATATTGAAAGAATTGTCAAGCTTGTTAAACAAGTAAATCCTAACACAATTTGTTTTGTAGATAACTGTTACGGGGAATTTATTGAGGACCGGGAGCCTCCCGCTGTGGGGGCCGATTTGGTGGCCGGGTCTTCGATTAAAAATCCGGGGGGTACGATCGCCCCGGCTGGAGGCTATGTTGCGGGGCGATCGCCTTTGGTGGAGGCTGCTGCCTGTCGCTTGACTGCTCCTGGTATTGGTAGCTGCGGCGGGGCCACTTTCGATCTCAATCGCCTTTTGTTTCAAGGTCTGTTTTTGGCCCCTCAAATGGTGGGAGAGGCTATGAAGGGGAATCATCTGATGGCTTATGTCTTCGATAAGTTGGGCTATCGGGTTAATCCTTTGCCTATGCAGGAGCGACGGGATCTGATTCAGGCGATCGAGTTGGGCTCTCCAGAGAAGCTGATTGCTTTTTGTCGGGCTATTCAACAATATTCGCCGGTGGACTCTTATCTGGACCCGGTGCCTGGGGCCATGCCTGGCTATGAGAGCGAGTTGGTTATGGCTGGGGGGACTTTTATTGATGGGTCAACTTCGGAGTTTTCTGCGGACGGGCCTTTGAGGGAACCTTATGTGGCGTTTTGTCAGGGTGGGACTCATTGGACTCATGTGGCGATCGCTCTTGAGAAGGCGATCGAGGCTGTCGGCTCTTGTTAATCAGAAATTCTGGAAGATAACCGGTACGCTGAAATTTGGAATTAAGAAACCCGGTGTTTCAAAAAAACTGGGCATTCTGGGGTATCGGACCTAGAATCAACTGCAATTTTGGAAGATAACTAACAGTTAATGAACTCCCAAAAGACTAATTATGCTAATATTCAACTGCCGCCAGAATGGTCTTGGGTGTTATTAAGCCAGTTGTGCGTTCAAGATCGAAAAATTGTGGAGCCTGGTTCGGAAGTTGCTGCTAATTTGCCATACCTGGGTCTAGAACATATCGAAAGCAATACCGGTCGAATTTTGCGAAATCAAGATGTATCAAGAAAAGATGAGGGTAAAAGCACTACTTATGCTTTCGACAGCCGACATATTCTTTATGGCAAATTGCGTCCGTATTTGAATAAAGTAGCATTGCCTAATTTTGCAGGTCGTTGCACTACAGAATTAATTCCTTTTTTACCTCTTGAGAATGTGTCTAGGCGTTATTTGGCATGGTTATTTAGGCGATCGGAAACGGTAGAGTTTGCTATGAAGGAAACAACTGGTTCTCGGATGCCGAGGGCTAATATTAAAAAGTTGCTGACTCTGAGGGTGGCTTTACCATTATCTTTGGAGGAACAAGAAAGACTAGCTGAGGCGATCGAGTGGCAAATGAGTAATGTTGCTAAGGCTAAAAAAGCTTGTTTGGAGCAATTGGCACTTATTGATGAATTGTCGGAATGTATTTTAAATGACTTTCCCTTAAGAGTAAAGGTAGAATAAGTAAAATTTATGGCAGACAGAATTAAAAATCTAGGCAATAAAATCGGAAATAATAATGCAACGATAGATGAAATTACGATGTTTGTCACGCTTTTAATGCAAATTGCGGTTGAGAAAGTTAACGAGTTATTTTCTCCCAGACAACTGATTAAACGCGATCGCTTCATCGAACCTTTACCAACAAACAAGCGACAACTTTCATCTTACAGAACTCGGTTAGGAACCATCTTTGAATATGCACTTTCTAGTCAGATGGACTCCTTAATCAATCAAAAATTTGGCTTGGACTTGCGCCTGACATTTGCAGTGGCAAACCAGTATCCAGACTTTCTAATACGGGATAAAGTTTTACAATCTTCAATTAGGATTGAAATGAAAGCGGTAGATGCAGATTCTGACGAACAAGCTGCGCGTTTTGAAGTTTTAAGTAGTTTAATTCAGGGAGAAAAAGATGTAGTTGTTTTGATAGGATGGGAGTGGTGCGACGACGAGCTAGATAATGGGATTAAGTGCGAGTATCCGATTATTTTTTCTTTCGTAGTAGTGCCTGCTGCGGAGTTAGCTAATGAAAGAGATGAAAGTGTTAAATTAAGAGGAGATCGAGTAGAAGCGGATCGAATTTTAGTACCGACAAGGGGAAATGTTAACAAACTTAAAAAAGATGAAGGTAATGCGGGTAAAATTCTTCGTATAGTTCATAAAACTAGAAAGAAAGAACCTTTTAAACTTTCTAAATACATTCAAAGCTATCTTCAATTTACCGATCGAATTGAAAAGCGAAAAAAAGATAATAAAGATGAATAAATTTAGCTATAGCAACGAAAAAACAAGATTAAATCTGCCATCTTTCAATAACGCAATTAAAAAGATATGCGACATAATGCGACGTTCTAATTGTGCTGGTGCGTTGCAATATATTCCCGAAATTACCTGGATTTTATTCTTAAGGATATTAGATGAAATAGAAAATTTGGAAGGCGAAAAAGATAGATATTCTATAAGTTCGCCTTACCGCTGGCAAGATTGGGGTTCTCCTTGGGGTAGCAAGCGCATACAACTACAAATGAGTTCCCCAGGAGTAGTTTTAAAATTTGTTAATGATGAATTAATTCCCTATCTTAAAAATTTAAAATATTCTGCCAATGCCACGGGGCGTCAAAAAGTAATTAGTCAGATAATGTCTGGGGTCGATGGAGTTAAAATCGATACGGAAAAAAATCTCTTGGCAGTCCTAGATCTGGTGGAAGAAATTAGCCAAGCTAAAGTGGATACTACTCATGTTTTTCCTATTTCCCAAATCTATGAGGGGTTGCTGCTGAAAATGGGAGAAAAATCAGGGGATGGCGGGCAGTTTTTTACTCCGAGAGAAATCGTTCGGGCGATGGTTAGGGTTGTTGAACCTCAAGGAGGGGAAACAGTTTACGATCCGTGTTGCGGTACTGGGGGTTTTTTAGCGCAGTCTTATGAATTTATAGTCGAAAATTGCGGTTCTACTTTTACTCCTGAACAAGTTAAATTTTTGAAATATAGGACGTTTTATGGTAGGGAAAAAGAAAATCTCATCTATCCAATTGCTTTGGCGAATATGGTGCTTCATGGCATAGATGAGCCTCATTTGTGGCATGGAAATACTCTCGCGGGTAGGACCATTTATGATGGTTTATTCCAGGGGGTTAGCGATCGCTTTGACGTTATTCTAAGCAACCCTCCTTTTGGCGGCAAGGAATCTAAAGAAGTACAAAATAATTTTGAATTTAAAACTACCTCCACTCAGGTACTTTTTGTACAGCATATTATTGACTGTCTTAAACCAGGCGGTCGCTGTGGGGTTGTCTTAGACGAAGGGTTTTTATTTAGAACTAATGAAGCTGCTTTTTTCCAAACGAAACAAAAATTATTGACGGAGTGCAATGTCTGGTGTATTGTTAGTTTGCCGGAGGGAGTTTTTGTTAATGCGGGAACTCAATTAAAGACTAATATTTTGTTTTTTAGCAAAGGAACCCCCACAGAAAAAATTTGGTATTATGACTTATCTAAGCTTAAAGTTAATAAAACACATCCTTTGACTTTAGATAAATTTGATGAATTTTTTGCCTTACTGCCTAGTCGGGGCGACAGCGAGAATAGTTGGACTGTTTCTCGTAAAGAAATCGAGGAAAAAGGTTATGACTTGAAAGCTGTCAACCCCAATGCTTTTATTAAAAAAAATAGTCGCAGTAGGGCAGAATTATTAAATCTTATTGCTGAAAAAAATCGCGAGGTGGAGGCGACGCTGGTAGTTTTCAAAAATTATTGGAAAATAACTGGTTGTTAATAGCAGTCAATATGTGCTGACTTTACTAGGTTTTGTCAAGAGTTAAAGCCTCTAAAACGCTACTTTTTACTAACTATTTCACAGCTTAATTCTTTGCTTGATAAAGGATCGTTATTCGGAAAACATAGTCCACTGGGTAAACGATTTGGAACGTAACGAATCAAGTTTGGATCGCGCAGTCCAGTTTCTAGAAAAGCAGTTAGATCGTCAATTTGCTTCTCTTTGAGGTTTAGCGGTTGGAACCAAACACTTAAATTCCCTGCATACTTCGCTTCTAGTTTCTGGGGCTCGGCACGATTGAAATACTCCACAATTTCGCGGATCGTATTAAAGGATGCTCCGTGTCCGTATGGAGAACTATCTGCCAAATTGTAAAGTTGGGGCACTTTAAATTTAAAGTCATCAGTCGCTCGTCTGGTAATAGCTCCTCTTCCTAAATTCAGTCCGCCCCAATCTTGGGGATGATCGGCAAACCCAACGGCGTGAAATTCTGTGTTAGCTAAGTTTGGCCCGCTATGACACTGGACGCATGATGAACTAAAAAAGGTGATAGCGCCCCTTAGTTGATTGGCAGACATAGCTTTTCGATCGCCTTTGAGCCATCTTTGAAAAGGAGCTTCGTTGGCTAATAGGGTACGCTCGTAAGCGGCGATCGCTAGTCCCGTTCTTTTTAAATCTTCAACCTCTGCAGCGACATAAGGACGATCGCGAAAAGCCTTGGCAAAAAGTTCTTGATATTCTGGAATAGTAGCGATCGCTGCGGTTCCCAGTTTGTGTGCGTCCATAGCATCAATAGCCTGGGTCTCCAAACCATCAAGCTTAAATCGATTAATATCAAATTCTTTAATTAACTGCTCCTTGGCATTTAGTCCGGTGGAACCAGCTCGCCCGTTCCAAAGCATTACCTTTTGATAAGCACTATTGAGAACAGAGGGAGTGAGGATATCTTGCTTATCAATTTCCACAGAAAAGACATCCGGATCCCGATGCCGAGATTTATTCCATCCTAAACCGCCTGTTCCTAATGCTTGCGCTAAATTAGAGCTAAATCCAGCGCGTGCAAAATGGCAAGAAGCGCAACTCACCTGTTCCCAATGTTTCGGATTAATTGGGTTGATGGATAAAGCCGTTTCGTGGAATAATAGCTGTCCCAGCCTAACTTTTTCAGGTGTTAAAGGGTTCTGAGGATCCGCAGGAATTTTATCTAGTTCTGATGATTCTGGCAAGATAAAATACTCCAATCCTTTGTTATCTGGAGCAGCAAAATTTACTATGCGTTTTAGTTGTGAACTCAGGTAAGTAACGGACTCCGATTCAGGTGGGTTTAAAGCTGAAGCTAAACTCATACTGCTAAATATCAAGCCAAAAATTATTCCACTCAAGATGAAATACTTAATAACTATTCGTAACACTTTCATAAAAATAGATCGCAAATAATCAAAAAATATTTTCCAGCAATTCGTAGCAATAGCGACTTAAAGGAACGTCAACAATAAGTCTATAAGTTTCGCTTCCTTCGTCTTTTGCAACTAAATTTATTAGGGGTTCTTCATCCGATGTCTTCAAAACTTGTATCTCCTGCGTTACCAATATTAGTGCTTGCCCGGCCGTTATTGGAGTGGAGATGCCGTCTTTTTGTTGGAGGTCAGTAATTAGAAAAACTTGCTCCGACTCATCATCTTTAATTTCTCCCGATTGCAAAACCGGAAAGTTGATAGGCCATTTTGAACCCAAGTATCTAGCAATATCTCGAAGGCGCTTGCTAAGTTTTAGTAATTGCTCTTCCGTAAGAATTTCTTCTGGAGCATAATGCCAATAATCTAATTCTGATTCTTCTACATTTAATGATTCTCCCAGTTCTATCATTACGGAATAATTTTGGGATTGCAGAGATATGTCTGCATAGACTGGATGAGAGTTAATTGCCCATAAAACAATAGCGATTGATATCCAGCAGATTAGATTCTTTATTTTCTGTAAAAACTGGAATGTACCAATCGCAACCTCTGTGGTAATTAATTGCATTTTAGGATATTTATTCGTTTTCTTCGTTTCGCAGACGAATATTTCTTAAGTTTATGGAGTGTCTTGTCCATGTACGGTTTATAATTGCACTGCTTACACTTCGATCCTCTGTTGCTCTGGAGGAGTTGGAAGTTCTAAATCTATTTCCTCGCTTAACACAAGCATAGGTCTAGATAAACAGACTGAAATTGAGAGTGCTGTGAATAATGGTGTCGCTATAAGGATTTTACTGAATTTGGGTAACTCTGTCATTGTCAATTACAAGTCTGGTTACGTCTTTGTCGTTTCTGCGCACTTCTTTATTTAAAGCTGCATTCAGCGCATCTTTCAAAACTGAGTTATAAGTTACGTTAGGAAGAATATATATTTTTTGGGTTTGAGCGTTATAAGCTACTAGATCGATAACTAGAATATCTGGCGCGTAGGCATATGTAGTGCTAGAAGATGCTATTAATACTTGCGTTTCTTCTGGCATCCTTGACAAAGTGTCATCCTGCAAAAAGTTTAGGTGTGCGTCAAACATTTCGAGTAAATCTGCCACTGTAATCGCTTCTATTTTTCCTTCAGGATTTATGCTTCCAATTACCTGCCACGTTTGTTCTGAATCTGGTCTGCTTTCTGTCAGTCGGATTGGATGATTAACTCCTAGAGGAAATTGTATCGGCTGATTAGCTTGCATAGAAGACAAATTTTGCTTTGCTTTCAAAATAAGCTTGGAGAATTTGTCTCTACAGCTCGATCTGTTACATAACTGTACAGATTCTAGTCCAAACCAATCCCGCACTTCTGGATAAAAGATTTGGAATACACCAAATAAAATAGCTACTATTAAGCCCATAATAGCTATTTGTCGATCTATTTTTTGTTCGTTCATAAATCACATTTACCTTCTAATAATCTACAAGAAAAGGGCAATGTTAAGTAACAAGAGTTGTTTTTGAAAAAGGCAAAAATATCGACTAAGCTGGCGTGCATTTAACCTGAATTTTTGATAG
The DNA here is from genome assembly GCA_034189005.1 of Cyanobacteriota bacterium. GTDB lineage: Bacteria > Cyanobacteriota > Cyanobacteriia > Cyanobacteriales > Microcoleaceae > CALKCV01. Next base: position 61,643 of record JAXHVR010000025.1, read on the forward strand.
TTGAAACCCTTGTTTAAGGAAACGTCACCGTCAGCGATCGATGCAGAACCAGCTTATTGACCATTTTCGACTACAATCTTCTTGGTCTAAGATTTCGTAAATTTATCTGATTCTTGCTAAATAATCCTCTCACCCCTGCATTAATAACGTCTCTACAAAATGAATCTGCTCTAACCCTTGGCAATAGATAAAAACGATTTGTTCTTCTGTCACGAACAATTAAATCGAGAACTTTAACTCTTCTTGTTTGAAGCAATATATTGCTAGCATCAGCAACTAAAGTCTCCCTATTATCTAAAGTGGCAATGTCGTCTAAAGTTCCTCCGCGTCTTTCCTCTTCAGCAATCATATTAGCAGCTTCACGAGCGGTTGTTCCTTCTGCTTGACCTGAAGGAGTGAGAGAACCAATAGCCTCTAAGCTCGCATTAATCGCCTGTGAAGGTACACCATTGTCTGACGTTAGCTGTCCCACTCCAACTGGCTCTACAAGTCCTAGGGGAATTGCTACCTCAATATCACCTGTTTCCTGATATTTTCCCTGTGCTGTTCGCATATTACCCAATAGACTAATTAATTGGGGAGGACGCTGATGTAAGTAATCCAGTCCTAAGTCTTCAGGCTCTATAACTTCATCGATAATTCCCAACTCTATCATCTGTTGATAGTTACTGCTTGTTGCTGTTGATGGCTGAGAAAAAGTAATTGGTCCCCCAACACTAACAACTACTAGCAATACTAGAGCCAAAGTTCTCCACGAGAATAGCTTGTTCATGCGATTATTTCCTTTTTTATGTGCAACTATTAACTAAGCAGAACACCCTGGGTTCTTTGCTTCTTGACCTTCAAATTTGATTACCGCCACTTGGGTAATGTTATGCTAGGCTTCGTCAACTGAGATTCAAATCGTTTTAGTCTTCGATTTAAAACAGCATTGATAGCATCACGGCAAATGGCATTAGCATTCGTTTTAGGGACTAGATATATTTTTTCGGAACGCTTAGGTCGAACAATTAGGTCAAGAGTTGGGATTCTCCTAGCTTGTAAAAAAGCACCACTCCCATCAGCCACTAAAACTTGTCTAGCATCATCTGGCATTCTTGCCAATTGCCCGCCGTTATTGCCTTCAATGTAAAACATAGCACGAAGAAAAAGAGGTGTGAAAGCCTGAGCCTGGCCTGCAGAATTCACATATCCGATCGCCTCATAACCACTCCTGGTTAACTCTCCCCCATCTGGCAATGCTCTAATCGCAACGGGGCTATTGGTACCTAGCTCAATCGCAACCTGAATATTTTCAGTCATCTGAGCAACTCCTCGCTCCGCGTATCTTATGTTATCCATTAGCCCCGCCATTAGCGGCTCTGGTTCTTGCATAAGGTACTCTAGGTCTAGTTCTTCTGCTGATTTAACTTCATCTATTAACGATAGCCCAATCATCTGCTGATTTATGGTATCAACCGCTACAGATGGATGTCCTAAAAAAACAGACAAGGCAAATCCGACTCCTACTAAAATCAGAAGACACCAGCTTGCCCACATTCTAAGCTTTTTCATATACCTATTCCTCTAGGTGCTACTGTTGAGGATTAAACTTTGTTAATTATAGCCGTAATCCTGGAGTTGCCCTTAATTGTAGCGTCAGTGATTTGATTAGTACCAATATTCTTACCGCCATAATTGGACATTACTAAAAATCTCCTCAAAAAAATAAAATTCTTCTAACCCCTACAAATTGTTTTTGTTAAATTCCAGAAAACCGAATAGTGGCCCCAAACTTCATGCAGAGAAGCTGATTGCTTTTTGTCGGGCTATTCAACAATATTCGCCGGTGGACTCTTATCTGGACCCGGTGCCTGGGGCCATGCCTGGCTATGAGAGCGAGTTGGTTATGGCTGGGGGGAC
>JAXHVR010000250.1:0-2316 GCA_034189005.1 Cyanobacteriota bacterium
GCGACTCTAATTAACTCTCGAAAAAGATTATTTCTCGGATCCTTTGGATCGCCGCTATTTTTCAGACAAACAGAATATCCCTGGCAGGGAGGACCGCCAAGAACAATTGTTGGTTTTTTATGTTTGAATAACTCTTTAAAATCCTCCTTAGTAATTGTAGTAATATCTCGCTGGATTACCTTAGAATTTTGGCAATTGTTAGCGAAAGTTTCCGCCGCCCATTTATCTATTTCTATTGCCCCAATAATTTCACAACCAGCCAATTTAAAACCGAGACTAAACCCACCGGCACCGGCAAATAAATCTAATATTAATGGTTTCATTTTATCTTATGGTGAATTAAGTAGGCGATCGCCCCTTTCTCCTGTCTGTTTATTCCATCCTCAACCTAACTATTTCATTTATCTAACAGTCGCCTCACCTCAACTAACGCCTTTTCCCCAGAAATGGCCTTAACTTCACCGCTTCGGATTTCATCCCGTCGCCTCTTAGCTTCGCTCGTCCAAAGCTTTTGAAGACTTTCATCTACATCTCCTTGGAGACTTTCCACTAACTTCTCTGCCAATAAAGCTCTCGAAGCACTTGGCAAAGATAAAGCTTCTTTCATCAGTTCTTCGACAGATAGCATAATTATCTCAAAAAAAACGACTAATCCAAGTTTAACATCCATTCGATAAAACACTAGGATGCTTCAGGGGATAAAGTTTAACAAAAAAACCTCTTCCCCCCGAAGCATCCTACTTACTCGCGACTACTAAACCTTCAACTGCTCGCCAATACGCGCCATCGCTTCGTTAACATTCTCCCGACTGTTAAACGCCGAAATGCGGAAATATCCTTCCCCCGCAGCGCCAAAACCAGAACCAGGAGTCCCCACAACATTCGTCACCTGCAACAACTTATCGAATAGATCCCAACTGGATAAACCTTCTGGCGCTTTCACCCAAACGTAGGGCGCGTTGACTCCGCCATAAACTACAAAACCTGCCGCCGTCAGTTTCTCCCGAATAATCTTCGCATTCTCCAGATAGAAACTCACCAAAGCTTTAACCTGTCCTTGACCTTCCTCCGAATACACCGCCTCGGCACCGCGCTGGACGATGTAGGAAACTCCGTTAAACTTGGTTGACTGGCGGCGGTTCCACAATTTCCACAGTTCGACGTCGGTACCGTCGCTTGCTTTGCCGGTTAAAGTCTTGGGTACTACTGTCAGGGCGCAGCGGGTACCGGTGAAACCTGCGTTTTTGGAAAACGACCGAAACTCGATCGCGCATTCCTTCGCCCCTTCTATTTCATAGATCGAATGGGGTAAGTCCGGATCGGTGATAAATGCTTCGTAAGCGGCATCGAAAAATATAATCGAACCGTTTGCCTTGGCATATTCCACCCACTGCTTGAGATAATCTTTGCTGGCAGTCGCCCCAGTCGGGTTGTTGGGGAAACACAGATAAATCAGATCGACTTTCTCTTCTGGAAGTTCGGCAGTAAAGTTATTCTCCGCCGTTATCGGCAGATAAACCAAACCTTCAAACTCTCCCTTGTCGTTGGTCGGTCCGGTGTTGCCTGCCATGACGTTCGTATCTACATACACGGGATAGACCGGATCGGTCACGGCGATTTTATTATCTTTGCCGAAGATATCCAGAATGTTGCCGGTGTCGCATTTGGAACCGTCGGAGATAAAGATTTCCGAAGCGTCGATATCGCATCCCCGTTTCTGGAAGTCATGGGCCGCGATTTTTTCGCGCAACCAAGCGTAACCTTGTTCGGGACCGTAACCTTTGAAAGTCGAGCGATCGCCCATTTCTTCTGTTGCTTTTATTATCGCTTTTCGACAAGCCTCGGGCAGGGGTTCGGTGACGTCGCCGATACCGAGTTTGATGATTTTTGCTTTCGCCTCTGGGTTCGCTTCCGCGAAGGCGTTCACCCGCCGGGCAATTTCTGGGAATAGGTAGCCGGCTTTGAGTTTGAGGTAATTGTCGTTGATTTTTGCCATGTTTTTTTCTTTACTTATGCACCAATTAACCATAAAAGTTTCTGGCTGTAAATAACAGCCATAAACTTTCGGGATTTGTTTATTTTACCCTAGTTTGGCTCGTAAGTAAAGGACTCGCGCAAAAATCAAGTACCAGCAAGGATGTCGGAACCCAACACCTATTAACTCTCGACTTACAATTGGTACTTACTTTATTAAATACTCACCGTTCGCCCATTTTTTTTTCAGTTAAAAAAAATATCGAGTTGCTGTTGGAATCACCCCTTAATGTTATCATAAAAGAAAAGTTCCTGAATTGATGGTTTGACGTAATGCAAGGT
>JAXHVR010000251.1:0-2296 GCA_034189005.1 Cyanobacteriota bacterium
GCATAAAAAGGATCGCCCCCACCCACGCCTAACATTTGCAGGAAACTGGGGGCGTTTGAACGATGGGAAATAATTTCTGTTTCGCTAAAACCGGGAATACCGCTAGCATTTCTGACGGAATCAAAATAACGTTTTACCAGTTCGACTCTGCCGCTTTCCGTATTATCTCGCCAGGCAGCGATCGCCTTTTGATAAAACATCCTATTAGAAAAGCTAATTATTGCGATGCCACCGGGTTTTAAAATCCGATGAATTTCATAAACAATAGCATCTGGATATTGTAAATATTGAATGGAAACGCAGTTAATAACTGCATCGAAATCTTTATCAGGAAAAGGCAGTTGCGGGTCGAGATTTAAGTCTTGGATCGAGTAGCGATCTAAGCGAGGATTTTTGGCTAATTCTTCTTCGTTCATGCCATGCCCTTCCACGGAAGCAAATTCTATTTCTTCTGGGAGATGGGAAACCCAACTGCTCATCATGTCCAATATGCGAGTATTGGGTTTGAGTCGCTCTCGATAAAGGTTGGTGAGGCGATCGATGAAGCCTTCGTCAACGTGGGTGACAAAGCGAGGTGAGGAATAAAAGAGACTGTCATCGCTTGGGTCTAATTTGGTACGTTTATTGCCTTCTAGCAGCATTGTCGTAAATGGGGGTAAGGTGATCGTTTACTGTTATAGAACATTAAGAAAATTAAAGCAACTAAGCGATCGCTTAACGAACAAACCGATAACCAGCAGCAGGGTTAAATTGCTATCTGGTTAGCCGCTTCTATTTATCTAATCTCGCCTTCTGTTCGCTCTTCCAGGAAAACACCATACCGTCGCGCTGCTTCAGCCTGTCTGCGATCGAGCGTTGCTAGTAGCAATCTTTCTCTAATAGCTAGCTCTATATAAGCAGTATCATAAGCAGCTAAACCTTGCTCGCGACCGAGGGCTAAAGTCGCATTTATTGATGCGGAAGTTGTCTTTGTATCCACAACAATAGGCAAAGATTTTAGCATGGCTAATGCCTTAGCGGTTTCTTCTTCTGTAGTCCTATTGCGGCGTTCTGCTACTAATAGAACGTTGATAATTTCCAACCACCAAAAACTAGGAACTACCGCTTGGTTATTTTGAAAAAGAAAGAGCAAAACTGCCCTAGCATAGTCATTATTTTCATCGGGCATACACCAACTAATTGCAACCGAACAATCTAAAACAAATCGCATTAAAATCTCCGTCCTTCCTCTCTCATTTCTCTAATGGAAATATCCCCGGCAGATAAAGTTTTTTTGATTGCATTTAAAAAAGCGATCGCTTTAGATAAATCTGCGCTTTGTGCGGGTTTAATTTCTTTTTTATCCAACGAAGCATGACTGGCTATTTGTTGGCTCATCAAAAATGCTTTTTGTCTGACATTTTCTAGATCGTCGGGTATGCTGCACCCATCTAAAGATGCCTCTTTTAAAATCTCTTTTAACTCTCCTTGTAGAGTTCGCCCCCGTTGGCGGGCTCGGGCCTCTAATCTTTCTATGACTAGAGGCTCTAAATTTTCGATAACAATTTCAGCCATTTCTCTTTCCTCGAAAAGATATAGGACATTAATGGACTCTAGCCATTTTAACAAATCTGTCGGCTCCGCTCGATTTTGTTGGGGTTTGAGCCTTGACGAACGAGCGATCGCCTAACTACACCAAAAACTGCTACAATCTTAACACAGCTATGATAAGACGACAGTCATGGAAGAATTATTAGAACTGAAACAATTGTTGCTCCAAGGGAATATCGAAGGCTCCCTAATTATTGTCGAAGAGCTAGAAGAAATGGGAAAAAAAGACATCATCAAAACCATTCGCAGTTATGCAGTAATTCTGCTGCTGCATCTCATAAAACAACAAGCAGAAAATCGCACCACTCGCTCCTGGGATGTTTCTATTCGCAATTCCGTTCGGGAAATCAAACAGGAAAATAAGCGTCGAAAAGCAGGAGGTTATTACTTAAATAACGATGAATTAATCGAAACTTTAGAGGCAGCTTATCTCAATGCTATTGATGAAGCATCTTTAGAGGTTTCTGAGGGACGTTACGAACCGGAAGAGTTAGAAAAAATGGTTAAAAAAAAAGCAATTTTAGACAGCGCTTTGTCTTTAATCTTATCCCCAGAATAAACTGTTATGGCGCGGACCAGAAACCCGGTTTTTCAAACAATACCTTCGCCAAAATAAAAGATACCATTCGTAGGTTGGGTGGAGCGATAGCGCAACCCAACATTAGGAGTGTTCGTTTCTACAAGAAAATGGCTGTTATGGCGCGGA
>JAXHVR010000252.1:0-2222 GCA_034189005.1 Cyanobacteriota bacterium
CGAGGAGGGGCGATATAGCACGGAAAGTCCGCAACACCGAGTAAAGGTTCCGCCGTTTTTTCTGGGCAAGTATCCAGTGACGCAAAAACAGTACCAGGCGGTTATGGGAAATAATCCTTCTCGTTTTAAAGGTGCAAACCGCCCGGTGGAGGAAGTAAGTTGGAGGCATGCCGCCCTGTTTTGTGGGCGACTCTCCGAGAAAACTAAAAAGAATTATCGGTTGCCTTCGGAGGCCCAGTGGGAGTATGCCTGTCGGGCGGGTACTACCACTGCGTTTTATTTTGGGGAAACTATTACTGCACAGTTGGCTAATTATTACGGCAACTACACTTACGCTTCGGCACCCAAAGGAATTTATCGGGAAAAAACAACGGATGTTGGTAGTTTTCCCCCGAACGCTTTTGGGTTGTTCGATATGCACGGGAACGTCTGGGAGTGGTGTCTGGATCTTTGGCATGACGATTATAACGGGGCACCCACCGACGGGAGTGCTTGGGAATCCGGTGAGGAGAGTTTTCGCCGGCTGCAGCGCGGTGGTTCTTGGTACGACGCTCCCGGGATTTGCCGCAGCGCCGATCGCGAGTTGTTCGGTGCGGAGCACATCAACTACGTCTTCGGTTTTCGCGTGGTTCTGGTGTCTGGTTTGTAGTTTCGTTTCTTTGGGCGGTGAGGACTCTTCTTTCCCCCCTACCCTTTTCCCCTCTTCCCCTCTTTCCTTCGGTGCCCCTGACGGGGCACCGATTTTTTTTTTCTAGGGGGGGTCTTGGCGATTTCGATCGAGTCTTCTATCGCTAAAGCGATTACTACGAACTTACGAACTTTTGATGGGATTTGACTTTGGGGAGCTTGATGTGTTAAAAAGTATCTGGAAACCTCTTAAAGAAGATCGAACAAATGGAACTGCCAGCTATCAATTTGTCAGAACCGATGGAGAGTGCTTTGTTGTCTTATAGGAGCGATCGCCAAGATAGCTCTATTGGGGCGATCGTGCAAGAAGCCCTTGAGGAATTTTTGACCCAACGAGGCTATTTGCAACGTCCCGCTACTAAAAAGCCGCTGCGGATCGTACCGGCTTCTAAGGGTAGCGGTTACGCCGATACTTCGGTAAATCACGATTTAGCGATAGTGGAGTCGAACCGGGAGGAGAAATTGCAATGAGAGCGATTATTGCCGATACCGGTCCGCTGTATGCTGCTATAGATCCAGACGACCAATACCACCAACGAGCTCGGGCAGATTTAAAGCAGATCGAGACGGATAATTTAGAAGTTATTATTGCTTATCCGGTTTTTTTAGAAGCCTACAGTTTGGTTTTGTATCGTCTGGGAAATCAAAATGCCAGCGCTTTTGTCAAGCAAATTGTCGAAAGTGTCGATTTGATTAATCCTGACCCTCAAAATTATTTGGAAGCTATGAAATTAGTAGCCAGATTTTCAGACCAAAAGATTACTTTATTTGATGGGATAACTGCTATTTTAGCTAATGGTTTGGGGGTGTATGTCTGGACTTACGATTATCATTTTGATTTGATGTCAGTCTCAGTATGGCGTTATTAGATTTTAACGATTCATGCTGGCTTTTTTATCGTTGTTTGTAGCGATCGCTTTTTGCTTTGGCTGCTGGCTTTTTTATCGCTAAAGCGATCGCTACTAGCGTGTCACGGCTAAGATGGTGGGTAAAGCAAAAGTTCGTAGTAATCGCTTTAGCGATAGAGCTATATGAATCGCTAAAGCGATTACTACGAACGGGGAAAATGGCTCTTCGCTATTACTAGGAATTGGGATTATGAATTTTAGAAAAGATTTTGATTGTTTTAGCTGGAGCGAAATTAACGGACGGGCTGAAAATGAGGATAGTTTTTTGGTCTGTGAATTAACCGCCGCCCCAGGAGAAATTCCTCTGACAATTTTAGCGGTTGCCGACGGTATGGGGGGTTACGAACATGGGGAGGATGTCAGTCGGGAGGCTTTGAAAAAAATTGCTTTGGTGTTGTTTGAATTGCTGGTACTCGAACCAGGGATTAATTGCCAGAAAGAGGAGAAGAAAAAATCGAGGAGTCGGGAGTTTTTGGCGGAAGCTTTAAAAGAGGCGATCGCTCAAACTAACGCTTATATAAAAAGGATGGTGAAAAATAATAATTGGCACAATTCTGGAACCACATTAGCCGTAGTATTAATCTCTCCCCCAGAGGCGATCGCTGCCAACCTCGGAGACAGTCCAAT
>JAXHVR010000253.1:0-2182 GCA_034189005.1 Cyanobacteriota bacterium
TTGGTTTTACTAAAAATACTATCTCCGCATCGGGCAAACTTTCTAAAAATTGCCTATCTACTTCGACGTTAATACCTTCGTCGCTGCCTAAAATTGCCAGTATTCTAATTTTCTCTCTGGGAGGTATTAACTTCTCTACCCGCTTGCCTTCAGGATTGCTTAAAGCCACTTCTGCCAATCGATAATCCTGGAAAAAATCCCAACAATGCCAGGGAAGTCTGCGCATTTTAATATCTTCGGTTTCGATAACTAACCGCACCCGATTTGAGGGATTTAACTGCATCCTTAATTGATTTTGGATGCGAATAAAGTCTGGAGAGTTCAACCAATGGTTGAGACTGGCAGCCAAAGTTTGGGCTAATCCCTCAAAATCTTGTTTTGTTTGAACTAAATCTATTTCTGAAAAGTTGGTTGGTTCGTTATTTTTATTCTTAATTCTCGGCATCAAACTGCGAAATTGATAATGACCGCTCAAAACTTCATATTGATGATGCCACTCTTGATAGAGTTGGGCAATTTTTGTCTCTGGGGGCAGCTTGGCAGAGAAGGTAACGGGGAGAGGATTGCCATCGGACCAAATTTGCGCCCTCACCGTGGCAAATCCTCGCTCCAAATCGCCGTTGCTAAAGCCGATAACGACTAATTTTTCTCTTTTAATTTTATTTGGAGGGGTACTTAAGCGACTGGGTACGATATTATTAAGAAAGGACATCATATTTTCGTTTTGCCTGCGATAAATAGCGATTTCTCCTTCCTTCCCCTCCAATTCGGCTTGATATTTTTCTTCTAACTTTCTAACCGTATCGTCGTAGATTTGTACGAAGTCGCTATGGATTTTTTCCTTCTTTGTTTCTTCTGGTACGCTGACTTTTACTACTACGACTCCTTCTCCTTTGTTTTCGATGCTTTGGATGTTTAATTCCGTGTCTTCGTTTTCTACTTGTACTTGTTTGAAGGAGGACATAAATGCTTGCCAGTCGATGCCGTTGCGGAAGATTAAATCTACGGTGTTTAAGACTTCTTCAAAGAGTTTGGTAAATTCTCCGTCGGAGAATTCTCCGCTGCTGGGGCGACGTTCGCGATCGTCTGTATTTGGTTTTGGATGTTCTAGCAGATAGACAAATCTGGATTCGACTTCGTTTAATTTGGTGGTGGTGTCGATGTTCCAATTTTCTAAGGAACAACCGGTCATTTGAGCGTAGGTAAAGTCGGTACCAATTGCTTGAATTTCGGTTAAGTTTGCCCAATCCAAACAGGCTGCTTGTAAGGTCGCTTCGCTGATATCTGCTGCTTTTAAATCAGCATAACTGAGGTTGGCGCCGATGAGATTTGCTCCTCGAAGGTTTGCGCCAGTGTAAGATTTTTGGTAGCCGTCTCCTGTTATTAATAAGTCTCTTACTTTGGGGTTTATTAAAATAGTGTCGCTGGTGCGGGCGAGTTCGAGATGTTTGGCTTGCCGCCAGAGAGTTTTGGTAGTATTGGCTTTTCTTAAATCGGCGCTTTTTAGGGTAGCCTTGGTGAAGTTAGCGTCGGTTAAATTGGCATTTCTAAAACTGGTGCCGCCAATGGCAGCAATAAAAACGGCTATTTGATGTAAGATGGCGTGTTTTTCGTCTCCGGCGAGGGTGCGTTTGGCGATGGGATAGGCTAATAAAGCGAGGGAAATTGCTATGAAAATCGCCGCAATTATATAGACAATATGGGGTACATATTTTGGCAAATAATCAGTTCCATTGTAGGCAAGAATTCCACAAGTTATCCCCCCTCCAATTATGGGAGTCAGAGTTGGTAAAAATGCTAATTTAGGGGTAGTAACTGCTGCCACTATAACTACTGCCAAGGTCAAAGCGGCAGTTAAGATTAAAATCCCCGCCACGCCTACTAAAAAATACACCATTGCGAGGACGGTTACGTTGCTTTGTTCGGAGTTACTGAAGGCGTTGATGAAGCTACTGGTTCTAAAAGTACGAAACTTATTAATAAACTCATTATTATCGCCTCCAATACTACCTAAAACTGCCAGTAAAGGTACGACGATCGCTAAAAATCCAAATATATTTGCCAGTGCTTTTTGTATTCCTTGCCGTTTAACCATAGTCAAGATCGTTAGTTCGGTTAATAGCAGCAAAAATAATAATACCAATCCCCCTGAAAAAGGCATTTTATATCCCGGACTAAGGCT
>JAXHVR010000254.1:0-2174 GCA_034189005.1 Cyanobacteriota bacterium
AACACAAAACCCCGTAAGTCTCGTTTAAAATCGGTTCCAACAAGAAATGGTCGTACTTAATTTCTTCCCGTCCGTGTTTGCGGTCTATAAACTTAGGAATCAAACCGGCATCGAGAGGACCGGGACGATACAAAGCCAGAATGGAAGAAATATCCTCAATGCTAGAAGGCTTCAACTTTCTTACAACATCAACCATCCCCGAAGACTCCAACTGAAAAACCCCCTCCAGATCTCCTGAAGCAATCAATTTATAAGTATTCTTAACATCCTCTGGTAACTTCTTAATTTTCGCCTGAATTTCCATCGCCTTCCTCTCATCGGCCGGCAACCCTTCCGCATCCAGAGAAATATGATGATTTTTAGAAATTGCCTCTGCGGTATTCTGGATAATAGTTAAATTCTTCAGCCCGAGAAAATCCATTTTCAACAAACCAAGCTGTTCCAAATCTTCCATAAAATACTGAGTAATAACGGCCCCCTCATTATTCCTTTGCAAAGGCACAATTTCATCCAGGGGATCTTTAGAAATCAAAACTCCCGCCGCGTGAACTCCGAAAGTTTTATTAGTTCCCTCAATAGTAATCGCCATATCTATCCACTGGCGAACGGTAATTTCTCCCGCTGGTTCTCCTTTCGGGTCTGTAATCGAAATCTTTTTATTATCGTAAGCTTCTTTAAACTCTGGTGCCGGAGTTTCATCAGAAATCATCACTTTTAATTTAGCAGGTTTCCCCCGGGAAACGGGAATCAACTTTGCCATTTTATCGGCCTCTCCGTAAGGTATCCCCAAGACTCGGGCGACATCTTTCAAGACAGCTTTGGAAGTCATCCGGTTAAAAGTAATAATCTGGGCTACTTTATCTACTCCATAAAGCTCCGTTACATATTTAATCATGTCATCTCGGCGATCGATGGAGAAGTCCGTATCAATATCTGGCATGGACTTCCTTTCCGGGTTCAAAAACCGCTCGAATAACAACCCGTGATGCACTGGGTCGATATTAGTAATTTTCAATGCATAAGCCACCAGAGAACCGGCGGCGCTTCCTCGCCCCGGCCCCACCGGAATATTATTATCCCTGGCGTGTTTGATATAATCCCAAACGACTAAAAAATAGGTTGAAAAACCCATTTTCTCCATCATGCTGAGTTCGTATTTCAACCTTTCTGCGTACTCTGGATGAAATTGGGTAATGTCTTCTTTGCTTTTAGCTTTTAATCTTTCTTGCAAACCCTGCCAAGTGACTTCTTCTAAATAAGTTGCCGGGTTATGACCGCTGGGAATGGGATAGTTGGGGATGCGCATTTCGCCGAAGAGGTCGTAACTTCTGATTTTTTGGGCTATTTCGAGAGTATTGGCGATCGCCTCTTCTATTACTTCATCCTCCAGATGGTCTCGGAAGAGCATTTTCATCTCTTCGGCGGACTTCAAATATTCGGTGCCGCTGTAGCGCAAGCGCTTTTCTTCGGTTATCAATTTTTGAGTGTTAATACATAATAAGGCATCGTGAGCGTCCACATCTTGACAGTTAGTAAAGTGGGAGTCGTTTGTTGCGATTACTTTGATGCCTAACTCTTTAGCAATTTTGACAATTTCGACGTTAATTATCCGGTCTTCTGCATAGCCGTGGTCTTGTATTTCTAAATAGTAGTCGTCGCCAAACATTTTTTTGTACCATTTGGCTACTTTCCTGGCTTGGTCGGTCTCTCCTTTGAGTATATTTTGCGGCACTTCTCCTGCCATACAGCCGCTAGTTACGATCAGACCTTCGCGGTATTGTTCTAGGAGTTCTTTATTAATACAAGGTCTGGCAAAAATGCCTTTGCCTTGGAAGCCATCCAGATGAGAAGTTGTGGTTAGTTTGACTAAATTTTTATAACCTTCGGTGTGTTTGGCGAGGACGATTTGGTGATATTTTTTGCGTTTAATTTTCTTATCTTCCAGGTCGCCATTAACGACGTACATTTCGTTGCCTATTATGGGTTTAATGTTTTTATTTCGACATAATTTAATTAGTTGGATGGCCCCGTACATGACGCCATGGTCCGTCAGGGCGATCGCCTCCATGCCTAATTCTACTGCCCTGTCGATTAGTTGGGGCAATTGAGAGGCTCCGTCTAGGAGGCTGTAGTCGCTATGAGTATGGAGGTTGACGTAGGACATAGTTCTTTCT
>JAXHVR010000255.1:0-2162 GCA_034189005.1 Cyanobacteriota bacterium
GGGGGGAGCCAGATTGTTTTCAAAGTCCCCCAATTCATCGGGGGACCAACGGGGGATCGACCGGGTCTGCTTCACCGATTCAATAATCGCTATACCAACGGATTGCTATATTCATAAAAAATAATTGGGGTGCATTTCAATGCACCCCACTTGCTTTAAGGTTCCCGGCAAATACCAAAAACCGAAGTATAACCGTGTAGGAAAGTATTGCTTCCCACCGGACCAATTTCGCCACTACAGAAAAGGCCGCTGATAGGAATATTAAAATAACGCCTAAATAGATTGGAGTCAAAATTAGGCTCTCCATAAAGCCCCTCGCCGCGACCCATACAAGAGAACATCAAAGCCCCCGCATTACTAATAGAAGCAGGATTAAAAGACCCTTCCATCGAGTAGCGTTCTAGCAACATTTCCAGATCTTCTGCCGAAGTGCGGGCATCTCGAAGATGAAACTGGATCCGTTGTCCGGGTCGAACGCGATCGCCTATAGCAATAGCCCCGCCTTTGGGATCTACTCCAATAAGATTGCGGATTAAAAAATCTCCCTGTTCTAACTGTTGTTTGAACTCATCTCGGACCATACCTACAAACAAAGAATTTTGAGCCAATTCTCGATCCTTATCGTCGAGAGTTTGAATCAACTCTTGTAAAGCTTCCAGAGGCGATCGCTCTACACCATCCCCAGCGATCGCCTCCGAACTCTCTAACTCTTCTAGCCCCAGAACAATATTGCGCTCTCCCTCAGTCACCCGATAAGGTTTACCAATAGGCCGACATCCTTGAGCCACAATAGTTTCGATCGTAATATTCCCAGACATTGCCACCCCCACAGTACCTTCCTCGTAGAGGCGATCGTTACCAAACAAGCCCACAGTCCTGCCCGCAATACCCCCACTAGCCAATCCTCCCACCTTTGTCGAACCAGGATAAGCATAATCGAGTCCTTGCAACAGGTCGTTAATTTTAGCAGAAAAAGGATCCGCCAAAATAATAAAATGCGGCTGCAAGTTACTTGGTACTCCGACAAGATCGATCCACGCATCCGGCGAACTATCTAAGTCCGGCAACTCCTCTGCCGAAATATGAAAAGACTTTACCTCAACTCCGGGTAAACGAGCCAGACTAAGGCTGATAGCAGGTTTTTGCTCGACTTCTCTTGCCTCTCCTTGTTGGTTCATGCCAACAATACTACCCCCACCACAGCCGACAATATTTACTCCTGGAAGTTGCTCTTGCAATAAAGGCATTAACCGAGAATATTCGCTGCCAAAGGCAGATGAAATAAAGACTACTCCCAAGTCTGCCGGGGCCTGTAATAATTTTTGTGCTGTTTCTGTAACTTCTTTAATAGCAGTTTCCAAAGAAGGACGGGTTGAAAGGGCATTAGCCCATTGCATTTGGTTCGTAGTCGCTGTTACCATATTTCCAATCTCCTTGTTAATTCCGGCGGAGGCATTAATTGATACCACCGTTAGGCGATCGCTTCACCGTCCCTTCTTATCTTCTCCTGCCTCCAAACCTCCTGGTTATTGAGAACTATTTTACCACCGTGCTATCCTGGTCCCAATTTAAAACCCTATTACGGCGCGTTATCCCCCCAACGTCAATTACGGTTTAACGAATGGTCGGCTTAGTTAATCGTGTAATAATACTTATTAGATGAAGATAGTAGGCCATTTTTATAAAGGGGCGATCGCCCGGCCAGCATAAAAGACTCCCAAGAATTCTTTTGGCCCTGGCTGCCGACCTTCGTGGTAAACTAAGATATTTCCCAACTTTGCCTTGGTAGGTGGCCTCGGCCCTATACCAAATTTCTTAGGCTAAAATTCCAATTGGGATATTTTCCTTATTTATTGCAGTTATTCAGGTTAACTAACCCATGAGCAAAATCACCGAACAAATCGAACAAGAACGCGAACAAGCCCGTGCTGCTTGCGACACTTCTGGCGCAACTTCTAAAGAATGTGCGGCTGCTTGGGATGCAGTCGAAGAGCTTCAAGCAGAAGCTGCCCATCAAAAAGAAGTACAACCCAAAACTTCTTTAGAAAAATATTGCGATGACAACCCAGATGCTGCTGAGTGCCGCCTCTACGATGACTAAAATACTCCCCTGTTGTACTGCGTGCGAACGTTAATACTCTCGCATCGCAGGCGATCTTAAA
>JAXHVR010000256.1:0-2123 GCA_034189005.1 Cyanobacteriota bacterium
GTAGTAATCGCTTCAGCGATTGTTCGTAGTAATCGCTTCAGCGATTGTTCGTAGTAATCGCTTCAGCGATTGTTCGTAGTAATCGCTTCAGCGATTGTTCGTAGTAATCGCTTCAGCGATTAAAACTAGCCAGCACTTTAATGCTTAAAAAATACTCTTTCTAAAGCACTAAAGTGCTTACTACAAACAAAAC
This sequence comes from Cyanobacteriota bacterium, assembly GCA_034189005.1. GTDB lineage: Bacteria > Cyanobacteriota > Cyanobacteriia > Cyanobacteriales > Microcoleaceae > CALKCV01. The sequence goes on from JAXHVR010000256.1 coordinate 194, forward strand.
CATGACTATTTTAATCTTAGGCAGCGCGGAAGAACCCCACGCCGCCTACTTAAAAAAAGCCTTCACCGAAAAAGGGATAGAAAACTATTATTTAGACACTCGCCAATTCCCAACCAAGTTAAAAATCTCCTGGCAACCGATGACCGGTTCTGGTTCTCTACTATTACCAAGCGGCAAAAAATTAGCTTTCTCGGAGATAAAAAGTATTTTTTGGCGGACATTTTACGGAGTCAAAGTTCCCAAACTGTCGAATTTACATCAGCAAAACATCGCCACTAACGATTCTATGAGCGTGTTGCGTTCTTTCATGGAATCCACTTCCGAAAAATGGGTTAACTCCTGGCAAGCCTATCAATTTCATAAAGAAAAACCCCTCCAACTAGGTTTAGCTAATAAAATCGGAGTTACGATTCCCGCAACTATTGTTAGTAACGATGCAGCGGAAATTATTGAGTTTGCAAATACTTACTCAAAAGTAATTTTCAAACCAGTTTATGGCGGTTCCCACACTCAGTTTTTAACTAAAGAACATCTCGATCGCCAACGTTTAGATTTAGCCTTAAGCATATCCCCAGTCACCCTCCAAGAATATATTTCCGGAACTAATATCCGCAGTTATGTTATTGCAGATAAGGTTTATTCTGCTGAAATTCGCAGCGGTTCGTTAGATTTTAGGGAAGATAAAAAAGCAGAATTAATTGCTGTTGAATTACCAGAAGATGTTACCAAACAATGCGTCGTTATTGCGGAAAAGTTCGGTCTGAAATGGACTGGAATTGATTGGCGGTTAAAGCCTAATGGGGAGTATATCTTTTTAGAAGCTAATTTTAGTCCGATGTTCGTTCATTTTGAACGAAAAACCGGTTTTCCCATAACCGATCGCTTGATAGATTTATTAATAAGTTAATCGACAAAAGCTAAGACAGAAACCGGACTCCCAGAACCAGATTGTAAGCGAATAATTCCGATCGCTAAAGTCGCTCCAGTGGGAGGTAGTCGATGGAGATTGTTGAGATTTTCTAAGATTATTCCCGATCGCGAAAGTATTAATTTATTCGTGGCGAAAGTTTCATCCAAACCGGCATCAACTCCGTGAGTGTCGATGCCGACTCCCCCTATTCCTCTTTCTTCTAATAAAAATTTAGTAGTGTCTCCAGCAAAACCTGGAAAGTGCAATTTGCCGTCTTTATCTGGGTTGAGGAAAGAAAGGCGATCGCTCCATTTATCTTGCCATCCAGTGTAAAGCAAAACAACCGTTTCAGCAGCTATAAGATTATGTTGTTTTTCCCATTCTTTAACATCATCGATGGTTAAAACATAGTCGGGATTAAGAGAAGTTTTATTCCTAATATCGATGGCGCTAGCAGTTACTACCAGAGACGAAGGATCGTAGCGATCGATTCCCTCTTTGTCTGGATAAAAACTATTAGGCGCGTTAATATGAGTACCGCTATGCTCTCCCAGAGAAAATCGTCGTAAATAATAACCATCTTTAGGGATTTCTGCCACTGGTTCAAACTCAATATTAGGGTCGCCCGGCCAAATAGGAATATTGGGGGCGATGACATGAGTTAAATCGATAATTTGACTGTAATTTATGGTTTTCATATATTTGTGCCAGGGATATTTACCGTTCGCCCAGAAACCCGGTTTTTTCAACAATACCTTCGCCCTGCATCTCGTAGGTTGGGTGGAGCGGTAGCGCAACCCAACATCAACGGGAGCACAATCCAACGATTTTGTTGGGTTACGCGGGGCGCCGAGCCCAACCTACGAATGGTATTTTTCCGCCATCAGGCGAAGGTATTGTTCAAAAAACCGGGTTTCTTAGTAGTTTCGGGGTTCCCAACTTCTTTCAGCTAAACCACCGCCAACCGCTTAGAGAGCAAACGTTCCAAAATTTGGTCGAGAACCATTGCCGTCCAGTCGA
>JAXHVR010000257.1:0-2090 GCA_034189005.1 Cyanobacteriota bacterium
TCCCCCTTAAAAAGGGGGACTTTGAATTGTTCCGGCTCCCCCCTTTTCAAGGGGGGCTGGGGGGGATCGAAGATGTACTTCACCGATTCAATAATTGCTATAATTATTAATTATTAATTGTTACCAACTCCATACCAATCCCTAGCAGCCAACCAACCGGCAGAAAGCAACCCCGCCAAAGCTAAAGTTAAACCGCTATAAGGAACCAACAACGCCAAAACAGGCAAAATTCCCCCGGCAATAGTAGCAATAACCGCCGCCAGAGAAGCCCGCCTATCGCCCCCCAAACCCCAAACCAACACTAATAAAATCGGCGAAATTAAAAACCACCCCAACTTAGCATCAACTATCCGACTGGCATAAGTCAAAGTCAGCAAACAAGCAAAGAAAATACCAGCCGCGATCGCCACATCTCGCAAACTCATCGGCAGCGACAAATACAACAAAATTATCCACCACAAAAACAACCCAGGCGCCAAAATCAACAACCTCGGCAAAACTCCCGTATTCCTCACTGGTTCCGTTGCCGTAAACACCCCAAACGGATTCCTCACCGATACGTTATCGTCAAATAACCAAGTAAAACGACGACCTCCCGCCGCCTCCACCGTTTCTGTAGGAACTATGCCGCTTGCAAAATCGGCTTTGGGGAAGTTTGCCAAAGCAGTCAACCGAAAGTTAGATAGCAACTGCCCGTTAGCATTATAAATCCACCGAGGCCCACCTTGAGCTTTATACCTCACCCGAAAACTGCTGCTTTCTCCTGGTTCTAACCTAAAAGGAAAACCGTAATCGCCGGGATTAACCGGCACTAATCTTTCGCCGTTTCGTTCCACTCGGAAATCTTGCAACAACGAATAACCGTAGGGCGGACTCATCTCAAAGAAAAAGTTCCGCCGTTCGTTTAGCAAGTTAACTACTTCGTAGTTTGCCTGAAAGTCAGCAACATAAACCGCTTTTTCGTTTTGAACGTCCGTAGCTTGGTTTATGGAGACCTGAATTTGGGAACCATCGATCGCCAAAAATCTGTCAACTTGCCGCGTAGTATTGACCTCCACTTGCTCCCCATCCACCCATCTGTAATAGGTATAGGGTTCTTCGATGACATAGCGAATCCTCGGGGCCGTTTGTTCGAGGCGATCGCCCGCCACCGTATTCGCAACTTGAGTTATTCTCTGTTGTTCCCAATGGTGGTACCGGTTGCTGAGGGTCGAACAAAAAAAGAACCCCACCACTAATACCGTTAGGATTAAAGCTAAATGTTGCAGTCCTTTGAGTAGGGCAGAATAACGCACCGCCCATTGTCCTAAGAAGAGAGTTCTTTCTGCAGGTTGCTGCCGCAGGGCGAAGCTAACAAGAGCGATCGCCACCGCTAAAAACCCCACCAAAATCGCCAGAGTTAGCGATGCCTTAACCAGTCCGTTACCAAATTCGATTAATTCCTGCGGATGAGTTATGTCTGGTAAGTTGGGAATGCCTTGAGGATCTGAATACATAAGATTTTTACCGTTGTAGGACTCCATTAGAATTTTCCTACCGTCTTCATAAAACTGACGGAGGGTTATGGGAAATTTCTACAACTCTAATCGGCCAATTCCGTTTAAATCTTTTTTAAGCTCACCAGACAAGCTCTTCCCACCGCGTCTCGCAGAATTGATTTACGGCGGCGATCGCCTCTGGCGCATACAAAAACTTTTGGCTCTGCGCTTCTATTTCTAATGCTAAATATTCCAAGGACTCAATACTCTCGCAGTGGCTTAAAACAAACATCCAGTGTTCCCGCCATTCCTTCGCCGATTCTTCCTTGGCCCGCGCTGCCTTGAGGCTTTCTTCTTCTATTTTCAGGCGGTCCCTTTTTTTGGCCCAGGCATCCCGCCATTTTTGGACTTGTCCTTCGTCGTATTGTTTGCGGTACTTTTGGACTTCCGTATTAAATATTTGTCCCAGTTCCTGCAAGGCCTCGCTATCCCTACACCTTTCTATGGCCTCCAAACCTTTTTCAATCCACAAGGACAAACATCGGTAGCTAACAAATACGGCCTTATGGTGCTTAATGTTGACCCAGAGCAAATTCTGCCAACATTCGATAC
>JAXHVR010000258.1:0-2029 GCA_034189005.1 Cyanobacteriota bacterium
CAGCATACAAAAAGATCGCAAACATAGATTTCCGTATTTTTGAATCGTCATAAATAACAAAAGATATTTTATCACGAACCAGCTACTTCAATATCTTTTTTGCATATTTGACAAAAGATTAATAAAAATTATTTGTTTGAAATTTCATTTAGTTTGTTTGATAAAATTGCTGTAAAAGGCATATAAAATAGAATAATAGCAGCAAATAAAATTTTATAAAAGGATGTCAGCTAATAACTAATGACTAACAAAAAACAGGATTTTTGGCTATTGTGTGACATTGCAAACATTTTAGAGTATAAGTAAAATACGTCATTTTTGTAAAATAAATTTTTCTGCCAACTAACAACTAACAACTAACAACTAACAAAAAGGGTTTAATTCTTGGTTCGCTTCAAAAGTGACGCGCTCCCGAGTATGAGTTAATAAATTTAGTGCCAAATAAGAAATTGGGGCGAACTTCAAAAAACCTTTGTCAAGCTGTATGATAATAATGTCCTCAATCTATTTAGCCCCATGTCCTACCAAACCAACGCCCTACCAAAACTCCTACTCGCCGAACCTGCTTCGGGCTACGGCAACAACCAACCTCCAGCCTCGCCCGACTCCCCGCAGTGGATGGAAGTATTGGTTGACGTCCCCGTACAACAATTTCGACCCACCGCCGACGAGGAGGAAGAAAAACTCTATACCTATAAACTTCCGTCAGAATTAGAAGTGAGACCGGGGGATATTTTGGTAGTGCCCTTCGGCAGCCAACAAGTAGGAGCGATCGCCATTCGTTATATCTCCGAGCTTCCCTCCGGGTTGACTAGCGATAAAGTCAAAAAAATCCTCGATGTAGTCGAAAACAACTTCTTCCCTCCCACCTACTGGCAACTCCTGGAACTCACCGCAACCTACTACCAAACCCCCCTCATCCGGGTCATCCGCACTTCTCTCCCCCCGGGTTTGTTAAAACGCAGTCAGCGCCGGATCCGCCTCCGACGCGATGCCATCCCCACTGGAGGCGAAATTTTCCTCAATAGCAGCGCCGCCCAAATTTTAGAACTTCTGCAAAACTCGAAAAGCGGCGACTACACCTGGCAATACATCCAGCGCAAAGTAAGAAATGGCTCTAGGGGTTTAAAAGATTTAATCAAACGCGGCTGGGTCGAAAGTTATCTGGAAACGCCATCCCCGCCGCGACCAAAAACTCAGCAGGCCGTAACTCTGCTGGTTCACAATTTATCGAAAGATTTAACCGCCAGCCAACAGAAGGTTGTAGAACAGTTGCGGCGACGGGGCGGGGATATGTGGATGACAGATTTGCTCAAAACTTGCAGTACCAGTTCTTCCGTAGTAAAGAGGTTGGAGGGAAAAGGTTATGTGGTTATAGACGAAAGGGAAGTTTTACGGCAAGAAGGGGGCAGGGGCGATCGCTCCGACAAAGCAAAAACCCTAACCAGACACCAACAGCAAGCTTTAGAAACCATTAACGGTATTGACAGTTTTGCCAGAGTATTGCTCCATGGCGTCACCGGTTCCGGGAAAACAGAGGTCTATTTACAGGCGATCGCTCCCATTTTAGCTCGCGGCCAGTCGGCGCTGGTATTGGTTCCAGAAATCGGCCTGACTCCCCAACTCACCGACAGATTCCGCGCCCGCTTCGGCAAAAAAGTCTATGTCTATCACAGCGCCCTCTCGGCGGGAGAACGTTACGACACCTGGCGCAACATGACTCTGGGAGTTCCCCAAGTCATTGTCGGCACTCGTTCTGCTATTTTTGCGCCCTTGCCGAAATTGGGTTTAATCGTATTAGATGAAGAACACGACAGCAGTTTTAAACAAGACCGACCGGCCCCCTGCTATCACGCCGGTACTGTTGCCCGGTGGCGGGCGGAGTTGGAAAACTGCCCTTTGATTTTGGGGTCGGCGACTCCTTCTCTGGAGAGTTGGGAAGAAATTGAGGGGGAGACAGGCGAGACGCCTGTCCTACGCGGGACGGGGGGGGAGACAGGCGAGACGCCTGTCCTACGCGGGACGGGGG
>JAXHVR010000259.1:0-2014 GCA_034189005.1 Cyanobacteriota bacterium
CTAAAGCGATTACTACTAACGGCAATTAAAGCAGTCTGTTAACTTTTGCTCGATAAGCAGCTTCGTTTAAGCCATCGCCAGAAGTTGCATTTGCACTTAAGAGTCGCCTCATAGCCCTAATTCTGCTGGATGTAGCGGGGTGGGTGCTTAAGAAGGTAGGCACAGAACCTTTCCTCAACAGTTTTTCCATAAAGGTAATGGCCCCAATTTGAGCGTAGCCGGCACTTCCTAAACTTCGTATTCCTAAGTAATCAGCTTCGCGTTCCGCGTCGCGACTTTTGGGGCGTCTTAGGGCTAGGTCAACTCCGATCTGAACTGCTACATTTTCGTCGAGTCCCGTAGCAGTAGCCACTCCCCGAGCGATCGCCATCTGACGCATTTGTTTTACCGCGTGACGAGCGGCAATGTGGGCGATTTCGTGGGCCATGACGCTGGCTAATTCGGCTTCGTTGTCTGCGGCTTTTATCAAACCGGTGTTCATATAAACAAAACCTCCCATGGTGGCAAAAGCATTAATATTGTCGTCGTCAACTACTTGGAAGGTGTAGGGAATCTCCGGGCGGGAGCTAGCTTGGGCCAATCTTTGACCGATGCGGTTGATGTATGCTTGGCTGGCGCGATTTCGATGAAGCTTTACTTCTTTGCCTACCAACTGGGCGTTAATCTGTTTGCCTAGTTGTACTTCTTGGTTATCTGACAAGGTGGTGAGTTGAATTACTTGGATGCCTTGAAGGATTATTTGTCTCCAGGGAAAGGCCAAAGATGGAGAAGGAGAGCTAATTGCAAGGGTGGTGGCTACGAATACGGAGATTAAAAGATATATCAGTTTGCGATAAAAAGGTCGGTTAATTAAGGAATTATTTTTGAGCATGGTGTCTGGGTGGCAGAGATATTAGGTTAGGTTTTATTTTCGGAGGCGTTTCGCCCCGCGTTGCGGATGCAACATCGCTCCAGGCCTCCGAAGCAATTAAAAATTGTCACCTGGTTGTATGGACTACAACAGTTGCCGATCTAGTTTCCGAAGAGAAATTTTTCGGGGTGACAGAACAATTAGTGGCCTAGCGCCTCCTAAGATTTAAAATCCTAAAGTACGCAATTAGCATCCTGCTAAAGTAGTAATCTGTAGGTTGGGTGGAGCGAAGCGGAACCTAACATCATTAAAGTTCGGTTCTGTTGCACTCCACCCAAGTTACAACTTTCTCAAAGCTGACAATATATGAAAATATTAGATTCTCAAGGTCGTTTGTTCGGTAAAGTTAGCATTCTCGATCTGGGTGCGCTGCTAATAATTTTAATAGTAATAGTGGGAATATTTTTCTTTCCCGGTACTACTCGCGGTTCCGTGGCTCAAATTGGTAATGTTATTAGCAAACCGATGGAGGTAGAGGCGATCGCTGTTGGTTTAAAAGGTCGCAACCTCGAAGAAATGTTTCAAATAGGGGATAAAACCGATTTAGTTATCCGCAATCAACCCTACGGCGAAGTAACAATTAAATCTGTGGATATTTTGACCAGAAAAGTTGTAGTGCCGATGTTAGATGGAAATGTAAAAGTTGTTGCGGACCCCAAAGACGAAGAAGCTTTTAGCAGAAATGTTGTGTTGACTTTAGAGGGGGAAGGTCGCATTACCGACGACGGTCCGGTGCTTGGTAATATTAAAGTTAAAATCGGCAATACGGTGGAATTAGAAGGGCCTAATTATAATTTTAATGCCAGCGTGATTGACGTCAGGGTTAAGGATTAGAAAACGTAGGACAGGCGTCTCGCCTGTCGTTTTGTTTTTTAATTTTAACGTAGGACAGGCGTCTCGCCTGTCGTTTTGTTTTTTAATTTTCTGGTAAGTCGCCAAAGCGATCGCGGTAGCGAGCTAATAATTCTTCTAATTCTAATGCCCGTTGGCGCTCTTCTAATGCCCGTTTCTCAGCCTCCTGTCTTGCCAAAGTTTCAAGTTGTAAATTCTCGGCTAGTTCGTCGGGAATCAGAAGTTTGTCCCCCGTATCTTCCCGATAAAAAC
>JAXHVR010000026.1:0-15783 GCA_034189005.1 Cyanobacteriota bacterium
AAAAAACCGCTGAAACCAGCATTCTAGTGTTTTAAAAAGCCTTCAGACTCTTGCTAATATCCCCGCTCTACTTCATAAATAATCTTTACACCCTCAAGCCAATTTTCGACGAATAAAATTTCTTTAACTTTGTCCGCATCCTTATTTTGACCTACATACACAATATCGTAATATCCTTTCCTTTCTCTTAAAAATCCTTCTAATTTGCTCAAATTGCCATCTACCATCGCTTCCATATCTCTCGGAAAAAACGAATAAATTTCCGTCCATTTTACCGCCTCAATTTTAGTTAAAGGATAAATCGTTACCGAACACCCCATTTCGTCTAATTTCTTCATACTAGAGCGCATCTTGCTATCTTCGGAAACATCCGAGATTTCCTGACAAATAAAAAGCACTCGTTCGGCCTTGCCCCTGGCCCTACGGGCTAGTAAAATATTTTTAATATTAGGTTGATATTGAAACTTCAACCAATCTTGATGTTTTTCTATAAAAATTTGCCTATTTTTTTCCATAAGTTTTAACCCGTTTTCTCGGCTAGAACTAGCAAACTCATAGTGCAAAACATTAACATTCGGTTCGTAGATTACTTTTTTTCCTAATTTATGCAGTCGCACGCAATAATCTGTTTCTTCATAATAAGCCGGTTTGTAATCAATATCGAAACCGCCCATTTCTAAAAATAATTCTCGCGGCGTTAATAAAAAGGCCCCACAACAATAATCTACTTCTCTTCTAAACATATATTCTGAAGCATTGGCAACATCTCCCCTGCCATAACAATGACAAGAGCCATCTTGCCAAATAATACTTCCGGCCTCTTGCAAACTACCATCGGGATAAATCATTTTACCGCCGACGGCACCTATATCCGGATCGGATTTAATTGTGGCGATCGCTGCATTGATACTTTCTCCCAAAATTTGAGTATCGTTGTTTAAAAATAGTAAAAAATCCCCTTTCGCAACTTCTACCCCTTGATGAGTTCCTACTAGATAATGCAAATTTTCTACATTTTTGACTATCTTTACCCCTTTAATTCTCTCTAATAACTGCCCGGTTTCATCTGTTGAATTATTGTCAATAATTACTACTTCTAACGATACAAAATTACTTTTTAAAATTGACTCCAAACAAGCCAAAGTATATTCTGCACGATTATGTAAAATTAAAATAATACTAACTTCTGGATTTTCACCCTTAGGAAATTCAATAATTGCACCCGTACTTAAAAACGATTCTAAATTGATTTTATTTAAAACTGTTAGTTGTTGTTTGCTGCTGTCAATTCGCGAAGTTTCCTTACTATTAGTTTGAAAAGTATTGTCCCGTTTTTGTAAAACTTTGTCTAACTCTAAAACGTTTTTAACAGAATTAGGTTGGAACTCTAATGCTTTTTTATAAGCAGCGATCGCCGTATCAAAATCTCCTTGATTCGTTAAAACATTTGCCAAACCTGCATAAAGTCGAGGGTTATCCGGTTCAATTTCTAGAGCGGCATAATAGATATCGACGCTATCGGGATTTTCTTCGATTTTATCTTGGTAAATGTTAATTAATTCAGAGCGATCGCTTGCAACTTTCTTCACAAACATATCCCCTAGCTTGCTGTAAACGCTAACAGCATTCGGATTAATTTCTAAACATTTTTGCCAACAGGCGATCGCCTCATCCCATTTCTCTAATTTAGCAAAAGTTTCTGCCAAACTAGAGTACAATTCTGCCGACTTAGGATTAAATTGAATGGCTTTTTTATAAGCCTTGACTGCTTCTTGCCAATGTTGTAAATTAGTTAAAGCATTGCCGCGATCGCTGTAAATCTCCCAGTCATCTGGTTTTTGTTTAATTGCATTTTCATAGCATTCTATCGCCTCTTCCCACTCCTGGCGGTTTGAATAAATTTTTGCCAATTCTAGGTGCGTTTTAACCGTTGTTTTCTTCATTGGCAGTCAATAACTCTTGTAAATTTTTATAAGATAAATCTCTAGTTTTACTAACGTTCGTTGAAAAACCTTCCACTTCAAAATGCCCTTCTTTTAAAACCAATAAAGCAATGCTAGAGATGTAAATTCGATAATCATCAGAGCTATTCACTAACTCTATATGACGCTGCCACCCTTGCACCGGACGTCCGTGAAAAATTTTAACCCGTCCGTGAACCGCTTGAGGCATACCTATGCGAAAATTATATTCGGTTGGTAAAATCATCGGGCGCACTTGGGATTTTGCCAACGCTTGACAGAAAACAGTTTGGTCGCTATAATACTCCCCATTACCAGGAGCGTTATTAACAAATATTTGTTCCCACTCTTGAAAAAGCTGTCGTACTTTTGACGATTTTTGATAGCAAATAACCCCTGTATTTAACGCTGGCAGGTAATTTTTTTGTTGGTATTTTTGCTTAAACTCTATCAGAGACATTGAGGGTATTTTTGCTTTATAGGGTGCAGAAGCTATTGCAAAATCGTAGTCTTTTAATAAGCTAAATAACTCCCAAACAGAATCAGCAAACTGAGTATCTGTATCCACAAATAATGTTTTTTCATAAGGGCTAGCCGATAAACCCTTAATTTTTTGATAGTATCCGCGATGGGTCGGAGCGACGGCGACTAAATCTGTTGATAAATAGACGACCTGATTAAAACATTTATGTTTTAATTCAGCTTCATTATCAGTAATTAACGTTATCTCTGCCTCTGGCATAAACTTTCTTAGAGAAGTTGCCGAGTCTATCGCTTCGGTTATAAATTTCTCGCCAGATGCAACGTAAATAAACCCTATATCCGATTTATCCTTCAAATTTGCTGGCATAAACTCAGCCTTTTTTTCTTAGGTGAAATACATCTACGATCCCCCTAAATCCCCCTTAAAAAGGGGGACTTTGAGTTTTTAAAATACATCTACGATCCCCCTAAATCCCCCTTAAAAAGGGGGACTTTGAGTTTTTCCGGCTCCCCCCTTAAAAAGGGGGGCTGGGGGGGATCGAACGTATCTTCTCGTTAACCAAATACTCGGCCACTTGATAAAGCTTTTCATCTAATTGATTCATTGCTTCCAACTTTTTAACTATTTTTTCTCCCAATTCTTCTATCAATTCTAATTTAACTTCTTCCTTCGGTTGTTGATGAGATGTAATATTTAAGCGCTGATATTCTAAGTCAATATCGGGATAAAAGTTTCTTAATTCATTTGTAGCGATTTTCAAGCTATCTTGATATCGTTCTACAGTACCAAGAATCAAACATTTTTTAATATTTATAATGGCAACTTGTAAATCTTTTTCTGTAGGCAAATTGTGCCGATCGCTTTGTCGAGAACAATAATGAGTTTGGTAGTTACAAAACATTACTGGAGTCTGCTCTAATCTCCAAATTACATACTCTTTAAAATCTAATTTTTTAGCCTTAATTGCCCCTTCTGTTGCCGCATCTTGCTGAGTTTCAAACTTATAAATCGATTTAATCCTAGATAGGGGTTTCCTTAGCAAAACTGAAGAAATTGTGCGATAATTTTCCCCTTGTGGAGTAGGCATACAAGCATGATGGCTGGATATAGCCAATGCCTCGGGACGCTTTAAAATAAGTTTTTCTAAATCACTGGCACTAACAACCTGACTGTTGGGCAGATCGAACTCTATAAAGCGATCGCCAAAATAACTCTGGAGGGCATAATTGAATGAAGTACCTGCATTTTTAAAGATGTGGTGATGAACCAAGATAGTTTTAGTCATTTTTTAGAGACTTTTTTAGCTCGGCCATCAAATTCACTTCATTGCTGGCCTTTTGTCCGATCCAAAATTGTCCAAAATAGCCCTCAAACGCGCCTTAACCGCAGTAGGGGTATAGTTGGCGATCGCTTTGGGAGCATTATTAGCCAGATCGTACCACAATTTTTCGTCCTCATATAAACTGACAATTGCTCTGGCAAACTCAATAGTAGTATCCGCCACCAAAACATCTCGGCCATCGACTAACTCCATACCTTCAACCCCGATGCCAGTAGAGATGACGGGCAGATCGTATTCCAAACTCTGACCGATTTTACCCTTCATACCGGCACCATAACGCAGAGGGGACACAAAAACTCGATTTTGCAAAAAATGCGGGCTGACATCTGGCACATAACCGAGAACATCCACGGCATCGCCTTCTAATGCTTGAACCTCTTCTGGCGGATCGTTACCCAAAAGAGTAACCTTTACCTGGGGCAACTCTAACCAAACCAAGGGCATAATTTCCTGACACAACCATAAAACTGCATCCACATTAGGAGGATGATTGTAACTACCGATGAAAAGTATTCCTTCCCGCTGCTGCGGGCTTAACTTTTCCCCTGGATAGCTTTGGTGGATATTAGGAACTACTGCGATTTTTTCGATGCCTTCTTCTTGCAATATTTCCCGTTCTACTGGAGTAATAGTAATAGTTAAATCTGCCGCCATTGCCATGTGCAACTCTAGGGCCTGCATTTTTATCCACTCTTCTGCAACTTCTTTACTTCGCGGTTGGGGCAACAATTCCCATTTTCGCTTCATTCGCAGATAATGCAGGTCGATGGTATCGTAAATAATCTCGATTCCCGCTTCTTTTAAGTTACGGGCATACTTTTCATTAATTTGGGGCCGACAAAGCCAAGCAATATCGATTAAAGGCAATCTTTGGTTAATTTGGGCTTCTATCTCTTGCCCGTAACCTTCTTGAGTGTAGAGAACTTCAATTTGTAAATTTTGTAATTCGGCGGTATAAGGTTGAGCTTTATAACCGTTCTCGGGAGCAAAAATCACATTATAATCGAGTTCTTTTAAAATTTTTAGTAATTGAAATAATCGGCGAGAACCAGATTCTTTATCGTAGCATGGGGGATAACTGTCAATTACTAGAATTGTACGTTGACCCAAATATCTCCTACTAGCAATTAAAACATTTTTCGCTCCTCGATTAGGTAAATAATTAACTAAGGCTTTTTGCCATTTCTGCCGAAACTTTTCTTGATTGATTGCTTGATAGCGTTTGACACCGCTACTGGTAGAAGTTCCCGAACTAATTCCTTCATAATGAACTACCTCAGATTGGGGTTGATACATTACTTTTAAACCCAATTGCTCGCGAATGGCAAAGCACAAATCGGTATCTTCATAATAAGCGGGGATGAATTTTTCTTCAAATCCTCCTAACTTTTGAAATACTTGTCTTTTTACCATTAAACTCGCCCCAGAGCAATAGTCAACTGGACGCAAATAATTATATTGAGGATCGTAAGGGTTTTCGTTGCGGCCGTAATTCCAACCACTAGCATCTTGCCAAATAATTCCCCCCGCCTCCTGCAACGCACCGCGAGGGTAAATTAGTTTAGAACCAACGGCACCTACTTGAGAATCGTTTTGGAAAACTTCGAACAAACTTTCAATACAGTTGGGGCGAATTTCCGTGTCATTATTGAGAAAATATAAATATTCTCCTTTAGCAAGAGAAGCTGCTTTATTACAAGAACCAATAAAGCCTAAATTGGTTTCATTATTAATGAGAATTAAACCATCTATTTTTTCTAGGGTTTCTTGAGTCCGATCGCTCGAACAGTCGTTGACTACAATTACTTCGAGAAACCCGGTTTCTTTGAGAAACCGGGTTTCTGTATTTTTCACTAAAGCGCACAAGCACTTTAGCGTATATTCAATCTTATTATAAACTGGAATAATAACAGAAATTTTAGGGTTCTTGTAATAGGGGAAAATTAAATGTGTTTCTAAAATATTTATGGGCCGATCTAGCTCTTTTTTGCTATAACTTATTGGCTGTTTGGGTGTTATTTTATTTAACTTGCTGGGAGCATGGATATCTTTCTGGTCTATTTCAATTGCTTTTTGATAGTAATAGGAAGCATTTTGCAAACTGGATGTTACTTTTTGGTGAAGAGCGTAGTAATATTTGTCTTCAACTTTAGGTAAATTCGGTGCTAAGGCGATCGCTTGTTTGTAAACCGGAATTGCCTCATCCCATTTTTTTAATTGAACTAAAGATTCTGCTAGGTTATAATAAGACCATTCAAAAGTTGGGTTTAACTCTATTGCTTGCCGATAAATGTTAACCGCCTCTTCCCATTTTCCTAACTTCCATAAAACATTGCCTAAATTATTATAAGACCAACTAAAATCTGACTTTATTTCTATTGATTTTTGATAAGCACCAACAGCATCATCCAAGTTCCCTGTTTCTTGCAAAACATTCCCTAACTTGTGATGAACTTCCCAAAATAATGGTTCTAGATCGATTGCTTTTTTATAGGCTTTTATTGCCGCTTCTAAATCTCCATTGCTTTGAAAAATATCTCCCAATGAATGATAACAATCCCTATTTTTGGGATCTATTTCAATGGCTTTTTGATAGTGAGCGATCGCCCCTTCCCATTTCTCTTGTTTTGCTAAAGCTTTTCCCAGACCATAATGAGTATTCGCCAACTTTAACTGCTTGCTATTTCTTTCCTTTAGCTCGGAATTGTTTTCGGGTTGCATCATAATTGCTAGGTTAAGATCGATTTTACTAGATTGGCGTTAAATCTAAAATAAATCCCGGCAAGACATTCTCGCCAAATAGTGTCTATATTAACTCCACCACAAAGTCGGGTCATAAAGGTGCATTAGAATCAAATGCTTCTCCTAGATTATTTCGATAAATCCATAGCTCTAATTGAGTGCCAATTTTGAACTTTCTTTAATCGGAAAAGGAGAATTACTCCTAATTCTCTGCTATAGCGATCGCCCTCCGATATGCCTCAACTGCCTCTTCTATCCGACCTACTTCTTGCAAAGCATCCGCCAAACGATTGTAAACTTCCCACATTTCGATCTCTTCTTCTGGATGACGTTCCCCCAAATTGCCATCTAACTCTATTACTTTCTCATAACAAGCGATCGCCTCTTCCAACTCCCCTTTCTCTGCCAAAGCTTGCCCCAAACCATAATAACTGCCAATTGACTTATTATTCAACTCCACTGCCCGGCGATAATAACCAACTGCTTCTTCCCACTGCTGTTGAGAACTAGATATTTGCCCCAAACCTTCAGAGGCTTCCCACAACTGGGAGTTTAATTGAATTGCCTGACGGTAACAAGCGAAACTTTTTTCTGTTTTCCCTTGGGCTAAGTAACCTTTAGCTAAAGTACAAAACTCCTCAGCAGTAAACCAATTGGGATGCTCCATTAAAGCTTTGTAAGATAACTCTTCTGCTTCTTCACCTTGACCGACTTGTTGCAAAGCCCAAACCAAACCTTGATAACCATCTCTCAAATCTGGGTTTAACTCGATCGCTTTCTCATAACAGCCAATAGCCTCCTCTGCCCGATCCATCTCCTGCCAAGCTTGCCCCATTATGAGATAAGCCTCTGCCTGGGGTTGAATTTTTATCGCCAACTCTCCAGCAGCGATCGCTTCCTCAAACTGCCTC
The DNA here is from genome assembly GCA_034189005.1 of Cyanobacteriota bacterium. Lineage (GTDB taxonomy): Bacteria > Cyanobacteriota > Cyanobacteriia > Cyanobacteriales > Microcoleaceae > CALKCV01. Next base: position 7,441 of record JAXHVR010000026.1, read on the forward strand.
TGCTTCAAACAACCCCTAGCCTTCTCTAATAAACTCTCATTATTTTCGGCCCGAACCTTAAGCTGGCTTGTAGAATAGGCATCTTGCCTGTTAGTTTCGACAGATGAAGTTATAACGTCCTCTGGATTGACCTTCACCTTACTGCTACCGTTCAAGCTTGCTTTTTGCTCTGGTTCGTTAGTCTTAGCTGGTACTTTCTTCTTCTTGGATACCAGAGGCCCCCCATTAAGTTCTTCAGCTTTTTGATAATAAAAAGCAGATTCATCCAACTTCCCTTGACGTTTGAGGGCAGAGCCAAAATTATGATAAGCAGGAGCATAATTTGGATTTAATTCGATCGCCTTGCCATAACACCATACAGCCTGACTCAGTTGCCCCAGCCGATACAAACTATTACCTAAATTAAAATATTGCTTTGCAGTTATCTGCTGGGGTTCCAAAGTATATGCCTGATACCAACAGTCCGCAGCCTCAGCAGACTTCCCTACCTGAGTCCAAGCTTTAGCTAAATTGCGATAAGCCCCTGCAAAGTTCGGCTTCAGAGCGATCGCCTGTTGATAATAAGGAATAGCCCTAGACCATTTTTTCTCCTCTGCATAGAGATTGCCCAAATTTGCCCTAACTTTAGCATCGTTGGGATCTAAGGCGATGGCCTGACTATAATTTTTTTCTGCCTCTGCCAGGTTGCCGCTTTGTTGGAAGGCATTGCCCAAAATGCTGTAAGCTGCTGCCATATCTGGTTTCATGGCGATCGCCTTTTGACATTCAGCGATGGCTTGTTCGACCGCCCCCTGGGCGCAATAAGCACTGGCTCTCTGAACGTGAAGTTCCGCTAAATTTATGCTTGTTTCCCCTTTCAACCCTGGGGCTGCCGGCTTCACCGAGGCCCCACTCTTCAATGGCTGCCATTGAAGAGACTCAGGGGAATTCCAGCGTCCCGGAGATTCTTCGGGTTTTTCCAACGCTGGAGGAATTTCCGGTTCCATACCTAATTCCAAATCGGATTTCATCCCTCCTACCCAATAAGTCTCGCTTAAATTTGGTTCCACCGTCACCAATGGTTGCTGCCCGTTACCAGAGGGATATTGAATTTGAAATTCTGGCTTTTCTGGATAATAAATCCTTGGAGATAAGAGATGATTTTTGCTTCCTTGTATCGGCAAAGAAGATTCTAAATAGCTCAAAGAAACATCGTTTTTTAAATTGAAAGCAAAAGCTACCGAATTTACTAACTCATTAACCATTCGGTCGAAATGCTTCAATGCATCTCTGACAATATTCGCCGTAGAACTGGCATCCTGCCTCTTATCTCCTGGCTTTATGATGGGGCTATTATCCATGCCCGGCACTTCGTACATCATCAAATTTGATGCACTTTGCTTCAATTGTTCCGCTTTTTGTAATATTTCTTGGGGAATTGTCTGCCCCCCAAACTCTTCTTGAAATCCAAAACCCAATCGATTTTGTTCTTGGTATTGTTTGCCTTGCCGAGCGATCGCTTCTCCTAAGTTTTCGTAAGCACCTTTTAAATTAGGGTTTAATTCTATAGCGTGGCAATAACAGGATATGGCTCGATTGACTAAATTCTGTCTCAACAGGGTATTTCCCAGAATCAAATGTTCTTCTGCGGTTGCTTTTTCCGGTTCGATGCTGTAAGCTCGATACCAGCATTCTGCTGCTTTTTCTTGTTGCCCTACTTGAGTCAAAGCTGTAGCTAATCTTCGATAACCTTCGGCAAAATTTGGCTTAAGTTTGATAGATTTTTTATAACATTTAATCGCGTCGTTCCACTGTTGTTGCCGCGCGTATAAAATACCTAGATTGAGATAAATTTCTGGGTCGTTGGGAGAGAGGGCGATCGCCTTCCTATACCACTGCCAAGCTTCTTCTACTTTGCCTTGACTTTGCAGCATTTGTCCTAATTGTTTGTAAGCCAGTAGGGCATCTGTTGGTAAGGCGATAGCAGAGTTATTGCTGTTTGATTCGGATTTTCCTTTTAAAGGAAGATGAGAAGGTCTTTCCTGGGACTCCAATTGTTGCTGGAGTGAGACAGCTTCCCCGTTTCGATCGCCCCTTGATAAGGGGGGGATCGTAGAACCCCGGATCGGCGTTTCCCCTGCTTGACCTTCCAGAGATAAAGCTTGCTGCTTACTTTCTGCTGCTGCTGCCCCTCGACCTGTTTTTTCGTAGGCCCTGGCCAAGTTGCGGTGGGCGGGGGTTAAATCTGGTTTGATAGCGATCGCTTTTTGGAAATAGGCGATCGCCTCCTCCCATTGTTGCCGTTGGGCGTAGAGAGCGCCCATATTAGTAATAGCCTCGGCAAAATCAGGCTGAATTTCTACTGCCTTAGAATACCACTCCCAGGCGGCGTCTCCCTGCCCTTGGGCTTGGAGTAGGTTGCCCATGGTTTTGCAGGCAGGGGCAAAATCTGGTTGATTTTTTAGGGCTTGTTCGCAGGCTGCTTTGGCTTCGTCGAATTTCTTTTGTTTTAAAAATAATTGGGCTCTATCGTTATAATGAGCGGCTGCTTCTGTGGGATTTACTTTAGATTGCATATTTTTATAGCTGGCAGTTCTATATCCGTTAGCTTCCCTAATAAAAATAGGGACGGGAGGGCGGTCTATTTGTGAGTTAGATGCTACTTTTTCGGAAGTCGAATCTAGTTCTATTATACCCGTCTTCTTAAGCATTTCTTTCAGGTAATTTAAGTTAACAAGAATGTCTTCGGTTAGAGGATTTGGATACATTAATTCCCGGATCGGATAGCAGGGAAATCCTTCTCCTTTTAGGTAGTAATGCTCTAGCTCTAATTGTTGGCTGATGACCCAGTAATAATGTCTGATGTAATGAGGGGAAAATAGTTCGATGACTTTAGTCCCCGGCTGACAAAACATGATGTTTGTTAAACCGCTTCCATGAGGAGAGACGATCGCTTTGGCATTGGCAAATAAGGCTATTTGCTCTTCCCAGGGAATTGATTCTGGTACTATTGTTGCGAAGCCATATTTGCTTAATAACGAAATTACCTCTTCTTCGTTTAAGACTCTTCTATATCTGGCTCGGTTTCTACTAATATAAATTCTCTCTGGATAGGAAGATGGATCGGGAATTGAAGGTTGGGAATTTGTTTGAAGTTTTTTATCCCCCCCTAACCTCCCGAATGAGCGGGGGGGGACTGGAATTAGAGATTCCTGTTTATTTAGGCGGAGAGTGGGAAATAAAAATTCTCGGCGGTGAAATTCTAACGCCCACCTTGGCAGCCAGCCTAAATCTCCTGGGTAGGAGGGAACGATTAATTTATTGGCTTGGATATGAGGGTGGCGATCGCTTTCTATAATCTTCTCTTCTGGTATCCCTAAGACCCTCAGAGTTTTTCTTTGAAATTCCTGTTGGTAACTGTTAATTAAAAACCAATCTATTTCCTCAAAGTTAATACCGTTGCGCCGCAATATTTCTAACCGAGGCAAGATATCAACCATCCAGTGAAAATAAACGTTTCCCGATAACCCGGATAATACTGCTACGGTGCCCTCGATTTTTTCTAATGGTGGCAGTTCTTCTTGGCTAAAAATACGATGTTTGCTTAGATCGTAGTTTTGACATCCAGGCAACTGACCGGGATATTCTCGGGAGACTTCTGCTAATAGTTGATTTTCCTCGTTAATAATGGCAACTGCATTACAAATCATCCAGGAATTTTTCTGAGGAACTATCCACGCCCTGCCATTTGATAAAACTTTAACAAAAGAAGAGGTTTCGCCCTCTTGTAGGACAGGCATCTTGCCTGTCAAAATTAAAGTTTCCCACTCGGAACTAGCAGGCAAATTCTGTTGGGAAAAAGCATAAACGTTATGACCGATATGAATGGGTTGAAAAGATTTATAAATCCGCTGAAGACATGGTTGGCAGTTTAAGCCTTTGCACTCAAATTTATCCCCTTTCGATAACGTAGGACGGGCATCTTGCCTGTCCTGCATTTGCCATTCCTCTTCCCCGTCAACCGTAGGACGGGCATCTTGCCTGTCCTGCATTTGCCATTCCTCTTCCCCGTCAACCGTAGGACGGGCATCTTGCCTGTCCTGCATTTGCTCTAATTTACATACATTTATCGTACCGGTCGCTCTCGGCTGCTTGAAGCTTTCTTCGAGGTTATTTTGTTTTTTTAGTGGTTTTTTTAATAGAGTATCTAATTCCTCGTAAATAGCATAATTATCTGGCTGTATTGCTAGGCAAAAATGGCAAACTGTTATGGCAGCTTTGATTCTATTCTGTTTTGCTAAACTTCTGCCTAAAGCTTGGTGCAATTCGACGTTTAACGGCTGATTTTTTAGAGCTTTTTTGTAGTAAGCTTCTGCTTGTTGGTACTCGCCATATTCAAAGGAGACGTTGCCGAGATGGTAATAAGTTAGTCCTAAATAATCCGCAAATTTTTGTTTGGTTGACAGGCGAGACGCCTGTTCTACGGGTGACAGGGGAGACGCCTGTTCTACGGTTGACAGGCAAGATGCCTGTTCTACGGGTGACAGGCAAGATGCCTGTTCTACGGGTGACAGGCAAGATGCCTGTTCTACGGGTGACAGGCAAGATGCCTGTTCTACGGGTGACAGGCGAGACGCCTGTCCTACGGGCGATTCTCGTTCAAAATCGTGGGAATTTATCGCTTCGAGAAATAAAGCGCAAGCTACTTTTGCCTTTTCTAGGCTGTCTTCCGTGCTTAATTCTTTGGCTCTTTCGCAGTAGACTTCGACGAAGGGGTTGTTTTTAATTACTTTTTGAAAGCTTGCCATTGCTTCTAACAGCTTGCCTTCTTCCATGAAGGAAAAGCCGCAGTCGCTGTTAGCAAAGATGTTATTGGGCTGTCGTTCTATTACTTGTTGGAAATAGGCGATCGCCTCCGAATGCAATCCCTTCTTTTGGTACGCTTTGCCGATATTATGGCGAGCTACTATTAATTCTGGTTGTAGTTCTAGGGCTTGCTGGTAAGTAGCGATCGCTCCTTCTATATTTCCCGCTTCTAAAAATGCTTGACCGAGATTGTTGTAGAGAGTTGCATCCTCCGGTTGGAGGGCTAAAGCTTTTTCAAATATTTCTCTTGCATCGTCAAATTTCCCTTGCCCTACTAAAATTCCACCCCAATTACTATAAGCTTTTACCTTAATTAAATCCTGGGGAAGAGATAAATTTATTACTTGTTGATAATGATTAATAGCTAATTCTAATAAACCCTGCTGTTGGAGAGCGACACCCAGATTGTAGAGAGCTTGAATGTCATCCGGGTTGAGAGCTAAAGCTTGTCGATAATGAGTGCCAGCCCCCGGTAAATCTCCCTGGTGGTGGAGGGCTATGCCCAGATTGTAATGTACTAACGAAATATTCGGTTCTACGGCGATGACCTGACGGTAGAATGAAATAGCTTCTTCTAGCTTTCCTTCCTGTTGAAACAACAAACCCCTATTAGTCTTTTCTTCTGCGAACTGGGATATATTTAGGTTGCTTGTCTTGGCCATTAGTTCGAGGGAGTTAATTCCTTTGCATCTTGCCTGTCAGCCTAATAAAAAGCTAACAGTTAATAGATCGTGTTGACTGCAATACTACCAACAAATAAAAGCACCCTGGGTAGAGCAAGTATCCTGGTTTGGTTTAGCTTCTATCCCTTACTTTTATTCCTGGTTTAGATAATTTCAAAATCATCGGCACCGATGTCTAAGTTGCTATTCAATTGCATTATGGCTACTGCCCGATCGTTTTGGTCGATATAGTAAACCTGACCTCCTACGGAGTCATAGACTAAATTGGCACCTCCTGCAGAACTTGGATTGTTGGGATCGAAGTTAGCGATGGTAGTAAATTCGTTAGGATCGATAAGACTCGAACCACCGAACAAGGAATTGAAGTTTCCTTGAGGACTTAACTCGTCGAAGATAGTGCCATCCAGTTGAATCTGGTCGTCTGCCGAACTAAAGTCAGTTAGGGTATCTACGCCGAAGGCTAGATTTATTGTCCCTGCATCTGTTGACGTTGGCTCAGGTCCGAAATACTCGAAGCGGAATACATCCGCTCCGTCACCGCCGATGACACTGTCATTGCCCGCACCCCCAATAATTAAATCGTCACCGTCGCCACCGAGAATGGTGTCGCTACCCTCATCGCCAATAACGGTATCGTTGCCCTGGTTGCCTTCTACTAAATCATCTCCAGCGCCACCGCGAACAAAGTCGTTACCATCTCCACCTGTTACGGTGTCGTTGCCTCGGTCTCCAGAAACGGAGTCATCTCCTTGGTTGCCTTCTACGATGTCGTCTTCTTTACCGCCAAAGACGGTATCGTTGCCGGTCCCACCTCTTACAGTGTCGGACCCCCGATCGCCTCTAACGTAGTCGTCATCTGCTCCACCATCTACCGAGTCATTGTCTTTACCGCCATAGAGGGTGTCGTTACCACCGCTACCCAAAACGGTATCGTTGTCTCGGTTGCCGTGAACTTCATCGTCTCCTTCTCCTCCATCTACTAAGTCGTCTTCTTTACCGCCGAAGACGGTATCGTTGCCACTACCTCCTAAGACGGTATCGAAACCGCGATCGCCGAGAACTCGGTCGTCATCAGCCCCACCATCTACCAGATCGTTATCTTTACCGCCATAAGCGGTATCGTTGCCTCTTCCACCTCTTAAGGTATCGTTGTCTCGGTTGCCTTCTAGCCAGTCATCTCCATCGTTTCCCGCTATCGAGTCATCACCCGATAGACCTCTTAGGGTGTCATCTCCCAAGCCGCCTGCTAACTTGTCGTCCAAATCGCCGCCAGTCATCAAGTCGCGACCATCACTGCCTGCGAGGCGATTTGGTTGGCCGTTAAACCCTTCTATAATTAAGCCACCAAGGTTGTTTGGTTCCGAGCGTTGGGGCTCGGTTGGATTAGTTATTATCTCTGACATATTTGTTTTCCTTTTTACTAGCTAGGGTTTCGCGTCCATATAGCTTGAAATTCGTTAATTTAGATACCTGCCCCTGCTAAGTTTTAAGACGCATTACTTTTTGCTAGTGTTTCTTAGTTTTACTGGCCCCATCCGGAAGCGATTCTAGTTTTGGACTTTATTTAGTATTAAAAACTCTAAGAATTTTTATTTTTCATGGCCATTATTGGCTCTATTTACATGCAAATACTTACTTCGTTTATTTGAAGCTAGAATTTTTTGCTAGGGTGGCGATCGCCATCACAGAATTAATGCTGACTTTAATATTCCATGGAAGAAAATATGTGGGTTAGTCTGACTTCAGCAACAAATCAACTAACTTTTCGAGCCACTTTTTAATTAAGAGGAAAGAATCAATGTTAAATACTTTTGAGACCCCTAAGATTAGTGTAATAATTCCTACTTTTAATTGCGATCGCTACCTTACTCAAGCCATCGACAGCGTTTTAGCTCAAACCTATAGAAATTATGAAATTATCGTCATTGATGATGGTTCCACCGATAATACTCGGCAGGTTTTGCAGCCATATCTCAGTATAATCAACTACATCTATCAAGAAAATCAAGGAGTTTCCGTAGCCCGCAATCGAGGCATAGAATCGGCCAGGGGCGAAATAGTGGCTTTTCTGGATGCCGACGATCTTTTTCTGCCAGATAAATTGGCATCTCAAGTGGCAATTTTCGACAAATCTCCAGAAGTAGGCATCGTCCACAGCGGCTGGCGCAGAGTTAACCAAGAAGGGAATACGATTAAGGACGAGGAACCGTGGCATCATATCCCGAAATTGGATTTAGAAGCTTGGCTGCGCTGGAAGCCCATCGGAACTATGGGCACTTTGATGTTTCGTCGCCGCTGGTTGCTGGAGGCGGGAGGGTTTCAGCGGGGATTGGGTCACGCGGAGGATGTGGATTTATTGTTGCGGTTGGCTTTGGGGGGCTGTCAGGCCGATTGGTTGCGGCAGGTAACAATTTGTTATCGCCAGCACGACCGCAATACCATGCGCGATGGTTTGTCTCAAGCTCGTTCTATTAATCAGGTATTGGATAAATTTTTTGCACAACCAGAATTACCTTTTGGAGTTCGTTTGTTGGAAAAACAGGTGCGCTACAATACTTTGGTTTGGAGTTCTTGGTATTTGCATTTCACCGGTTTTGCTCGGGAAATGGTGGAGTATTTGCAAAAGTCCTGGGAATATAGCCCTTATTTACCAGTAGAAACTGCCATAAATTGGGTCGAGAGTTTTGCAAATTTTTCAGATAATATGGGGGAAGATTTGGATGCAGATAAGTTAGCCAGGACTGCTGAATGGCAGGAGTTGATGCGGTGGGCTATCGCTCGTTCTGTTGGGGAATAACCGGAGGTTTTTGTTATT
>JAXHVR010000026.1:15883-22843 GCA_034189005.1 Cyanobacteriota bacterium
TTCAGATAATATGGGGGAAGATTTGGATGCAGATAAGTTAGCCAGGACTGCTGAATGGCAGGAGTTGATGCGGTGGGCTATCGCTCGTTCTGTTGGGGAATAACCGGAGGTTTTTGTTATTGCAAAATCCCAAATTAGTAATGGGTTATTGGTAATGGATAATTGCTAATTGTCCCACCAATAACCCCCGACGTTAGCTCCCGTACTTTGCCTTTGCTAAATTAGGCTTTTTTAATATAGCGTTTCTTTCTTGGCTGAGGAAGACACGAAAGGGTGCATCTCAATTTTGATATTGCCAAAAATTAAACGCATGCATGTTAGCAGTCAGTTGTTAGTTGTTAGTTGGGCAACTGACTACTAACAACTAACAACTAACAAAATTTATTAATCTTTTGGTTTTTTTACAAATATGAGATGCTCCCGTTAGGCTTGACTTCAACTGTACCTCTTCTATCTAATAACCGCTATAAATTTTTAGTTAAATTGTAGATGATAGAGAACCCTACCACTAACACTATTGGAACTGCTATCATGGTAACAAAAGCTCCCGTTGGCATACCGGAAGAAATTACATAAAAAACTATAGCACTGTAGGGAATCAAAGTAATTATGCCAACCATAGTTAATTTTTTTGGCGTCCACTTAATCTTTTTTTTAAGTGGTGTTGTTAAGATCGATTCGTCTTTAAGAATTGTGAATCTTTTGCCCATAATATTTTGCTCCTTAGTTGCTATTTGAACTATTCTCTTTCCAATCTATATGCTTTCTATCTCAGCAATTCTATCTTAGCAAGTAGAGGGGGATTGTAGCAAGAGGTTGAAATAAACGCCACTCCGACAAAGACGTAATTTTTACTGGATTAGTTCCAATTAAACTCCATACCTAAATAGTCTTCTAACTTTTGATTGTGGGGTTGGAAATAATCGTTTAATAAGTCACGCATCGACTGGCTGATAGGAGAGTAGGAACCGACATTTAATTTTCTATATTCTTCCCCTTCTTCTGGCGGCAAGCCTAAAAATTCAAAAACTTGTTTCATCGTCGAACTCGGTTCTTGGTAAAGGTCTTCCCCTCTCAAAATTAATAACTGTTCTCTGGGAAATATTTCCAGCCATTTTTTAATGAACTCTAGATAAATTCCCCTGCCCAGATAGTTTCCCGTTTGGTTCCAGTATTGGCGATCGCCTACGAGGTTTTCTGGATTTTTTTCCAGTATTTCTATTTCCGATTTTATCGCTTCCTCGAAGGAACGATTTTCCCACCTCAACCTAATCCAATGATTGTATTGAGAAAAGGCCCTGTCTATGGGATTCCTAATAATTAAAAGTAACTTAATCTTAGGAAATGCTTCCTTTATCCTCTGGGCAGATTTCCAATTTTCGAGATAATTCGGGGTGGCTTCTCCTGTTAAATAATTGAGGGATTTAGGAATGGGAGGAAAATGAGCTAAATACCAATCTATTCCTTTATCAAAATCTCGATACCAAAAATGAGTTTCTTTTTTGACTGCCGGCAAAACTTGGGGGTGTTGAGATATGTAATTTTCTAGAGAAGTAGTGCCGCTTTTCTGGGAGCCAATAATAATATAGTCTGGACCTTTGGCGTTTTTAAAATCCCAATGCTTTTCGACAAATTCGGGGTTAAATTCTTTGATTTTGTTCAAACACGCGGTTTGATAGCAAGCGATCGCCCCTTTGATGTTATCTTTTTGCGTAAGGATTTCTCCTTGATTGATATAACCCCAAATAGCATCTGGATTATTTTTATTGAATTGGCGATAAAATTTTAATACTGGTTCTATTTTTCCCTCCTCAAGCAAGAAATTTAACAAGTTTGAATAATAAAAAAACCAAGGATACTCCGGTTTTATTTTAATAGCTTTAATATAAGTCGCTGCCGCTTCATCCCACCGCTGTAATTCTTGCAAAATTTCTGCTAATTTGTAGTAATTTAAAAAGCCATTAGGGTTATTTATTATGGCTTCGCGGTAACTGGCTACTTCTTCTTGTAATCCGCGTTTTTTTGCTAAAACTTTTTGAAGTTGTGCGGAGATTTCGCGAGCTTTTGGCTTAAGGGCTAGAGCCATATTATAAAGAACGATCGCCCCATTATATCGATCTATTTTAGCTAAGGCATTTCCTAGTTGCAAATAACATTGCTCGTCTGAAGGGAGTTTAATTGTTTGTTTGTCTGAGTTGGAAACAACGGCATCGCGATAGAATTTAATAGTTGCTTGTAAATCTTTTTCGGCAATTTTTTGTAAAGCAAATTCAAGGGATATGTGAAGTTCTGGGAAGTCTTTTAAATTCAGTAGGAATAGATAAGCTGCTACAGCTTCATCCCATCTTTTAAGCTGGAATAATGCTTCCGCCAAACTGTAATAAGACCAGACAAAATCTGGTTTTAGTTGGATGGTTTGGTAATAGGAAGCGATCGCCTCTTCTAACTCGCCTTTTTCTTGCAGGGCATTTCCTAGCTTGTGGTAAACCACCCAAGTTTCCGGTTGAATTTCCAGAGCTTTTTGATAGCTATTTATCGCTTCAGCTAACAGTTTTTGCTTGACTAAAGCATCGCCCAAACTGTGATAAATTACCGCTGTTTCTGGTTTTAGTTCCCCGGCTTGGCGATAATAAGTTATGGCTTCTTCCCATTTACCAATCCACGCGAAAGCTTTACCCAAACCGTATTGCGACCATACTCCTTCGGGGTTTAGTTCGACCGCTTTACTGTAATTTGTTATTGCCTTTTCCCAGTCCAGGCGATCGCTATAAATTTCCCCTAAATTGTGGTAAGCCTGAGATATTTTTGGGTTTAATTCGATGGTTTTTCCGTAACAGGCGATCGCTTCCTCTACTTTGCCATATTTGAGGAGGGTATTGCCCAACTCCAAATGTTCCCAAGGTTTTGCCAATTTCGGTTCCAGAGTCAGGGCGCGATACCAGAAAGCAGCCCCTAATTCGGCTTTATCTGCTAGATCGCAGGTTTTTGCCAAGGTTTGGTAAAGGTTGGCGTTATTTGGTTCCAGTTGGACGGCTTTTTGGTAGCAGGCGATGGCCAAATCCCATTGTTTTTGACCGACGTAGAGGTGGCCGAGATTGATATAAGCAGAGGCCATTTTGGGGCTGCGGGCGATCGCTTTATGGAAATATTCCCGGGCAGATTCTATTTGGTCCATTGCTTGGAGGACTTTACCCAGGGTATCGCAGGCGGGGGGGAAGTCCGGTTGAAGTTGCAAAGCTACCAGGCAGGCGGTTTTAGCCTCCTCTAATTTGCCTTCGGTTAGATAGATTTCTGCCTGTTGTTGGTTTTGGGCGGCTGCTGTTTCTGGGGTTGGGGTTGAGGACATATTTATGCTTTTGATTCAGTATTGTTGGTTAGGACTAAGGGCAAAAAAACCTATTTATGTCATTGCTTGCGGACGCGAAGGCGATCGGGGACATCCAAAGCAAGGTTCCTCGTAGGTAAGTCCTGTTGGCGTGCTTAATATTGAAACTCATCGGGCTCTACTTCATCAATTTAACCATTGCCGAGAACTTTAAACTGCGGAAACCAGATCGACCCTATGGGAAGTTTGGGCTTCACCTGCAGCAATAGTTGGGAGTCGGCTGGTTTAGAGAAAGCACAATTGCTGCCCGTGTGAAGTATATTAGAGACATTTTCAGAGGGAGCATCGGTCTAAAACATTAGCGATCGCCCCCATCTCTCGAATGATTTACGAGGTGAAAAAGAGCGATCGCCTAATTAATTTCCAACGACAAAAATTAACTTTTAGCTAACATTTGTTGCGCGGTCTCAATATTCTGGCGCACCTTACCGGCACAATCATTTAATTCCTTACTTTCCCCGTCCGTTAACTCTATTTCTATTACTTTCCTAACTCCCTCCCGGCTCAACATGGCGGGAACTCCTAAGAAGATATCTTCCAAACCATATTGCCCTTCCAAATAAGCGCAACAAGGTAAAATTCTAGACTGATTAAAGACGATAGACTCTACCATCAAAGTCGCAGAAGCTGCTGGGGCATAATAGGCGCCGCCGGTTTTCATTAACTGCACCACTTCGCCGCCGCCGTTGCGCGTTCTTTGTACCAAACGTTCGATGGTGGCTTCGTCCATCAGTTGAGTTATGGGGATGCCGTTGACTGTGGAATAGCGGGGCACCGGGACCATTAAATCCCCGTGACTGCCTAAAACCGTGGCATTAATCTCGGCGATGGAGACTCCGAGTTCCATAGAGATGAAGGTTTGGAAGCGCGAAGAGTCTAATATTCCCGCCATGCCCATGATTCGGTTTTTTGGCAAATCGGTGTTTTGCCAGGCCAGATAGGTCATCACATCCAGAGGATTAGTTACCAGGATGAAAATGGCCTCTGGGGAATGGGCGATCGCCTTTTTGGCAGCTTCTACTACTATCTGGGAGTTGATTTGCAATAGGTCATCGCGAGTCATGCCCGGTTTGCGGGCTTTGCCTGCGGTGATGATGACGATATCCGAGTTGGCGGTGTCGGCATAGTCGTTAGTGCCGATGATGTGGCGATCGTGCCGGAGGACTCCCCTAGCTTCCATTAAGTCGAGGGCGACTCCCTGGGGCCAGCCTTCGATGATGTCGAGGAGGACTACGTCGGCGATATTTTTTTGAGCGAGCATTTGGGCGATCGTGCTGCCTACTTTACCCGCACCAATAACGGATACGCGAGTGGAACTATCCATAGAATTGTAATTAGATTTTTGTTTGTAGTAGAACAGGCAAGATGCCTGTTCTACGAAAATTCCTCAGAACAGGCAAGATGCCCGTTCTACGTTATTGCTTGCGCTGTCGCGTGGGCCCAATACGAACAGGCAGGATGCCTGTTCTACGAAAATTCCTCTAATTGGTCTAAGCGCAGCCAAATATTAGGAGTGGGTACCTTACCAAATTTGACAAAAGCATAATCCCCGCGAACATCGAGTATTTCTCCTTTACTCTCAAATAAATAAGGAGGAAAACGAGTATCGCTGGCTTTAGCCTCTAAGCTGTTTTCCAATTTTTCCCGCACGGCGCGGACTAAGGAACCTTTTTTAATCTTACCTGCCATATTTTCTGGGACTTCTTTCGATCGTTTTCTCTTAAATTCTAATCTGGAACGTCCCCCAGCGGAAAACAGGCGGGACGCCTGTTCTACGTCGTCGGCCCGTAGAACAGGCGTCCCGCCTGTTTTCCCCATTCCCTAAAAATTAGCCCGCCTCGCCTCCACCATCATCCTGACAACATCGGGCATTTTAGATTGCGCTTCCCATCCTAATTGTTGTTTGGCTTTAGCAGGATTTCCCCTACCCACAGCAATGTCTGTGGGGCGATACAAACTTTTGTCTGCTACTACATATTCCTCCGAGTCCAGATCGACAGAAATAAAAGCTTGTTCGACAAATTCTTGCAAAGAATAAGTCTCGCCAGTGGCGATTAAATAATCGTCTGGCTCTTCTTGTTGCAACATTAAATACATAGCTTCGACGTATTCCGGCGCCCAGCCCCAGTCTCGACAAACGGAAGTATTTCCTAAGTGCAATTTATCCTTACTCCCAGCGGCTATTTCGCAGACAGAGTTAACTATTTTCTGAGTCACAAATCGTTGAGGTCGCAGGGGAGATTCGTGGTTATAAAGAATCCCAGAACAGGCAAATAAATTATAAGCTTCTCGGTAATTTGCTACTTCCCAAAAGGCGGCTGATTTGGCGACGGCGTAGGGACTTCTGGGACGGAAAGGAGTAATTTCTGTTGCTGCTTCGCCGCCGGTGTCGCCAAAACATTCGCTGGAACCAGCGTTATAAAATTTAATTTTTGCACCGATAAATCGAATTGCTTCTAATAAATTGAGAGTGCCAGTGGCGAGACTTTCTAGGGTTTCTACTGGTTGCTCGAAGGAGAGACCTACGGAACTTTGGCCGGCTAGGTTATAAACTTCGTCTGGTTGAATTTTTGTTAGTGCCTGTAGGACGCTTCTGAAGTCGGTGGGAGACATTGATTCTAGTTGTACTTTATCGCGAATTTCCAAACGAGAAAGGTTCCTAAAAGTTGACATTTGGGCATCGCGGGAGGTGCCTGCAACTGAGTATCCTTTGCTTAGGAGAAGTCTAGCTAGATAGGCTCCATCTTGACCGGAGATGCCGCAGATTAGTGCTTTTTTCATGGGTTTTTGTTGTGAATATAGTGTTTTTATTGCTGATTAAGTAGATTTACGATCCACCATTATCCCCCTTAAAAAGGGGGACTTTGACATTTTCCGGCTCCCCCCTTAAAAAGGGGGGCTGGGGGGGATCGTAAATCTACTTCACCGATTCAATAATTGCTATATAGCAATCCGTGCAGGGATTATGAAAAATTAGGGGGCCAGAAACCCGGTTTCTTTGACAATACCTTCGCCCTGCATCTCGTAGGTTGGGTGGAGCGATAGCGCAACCCAACATCAACGGGAGCCAAATCCAACGATTTTGTTGGGTTACGCGGGGCGCTACACCCAACCTACGAATGGTATTTTTGCTGAAAGGCGAAGGTATTGTTTGAGAAACCGGGTTTGTCTTCAATATCGCGAACGATCTACGGCTTGCTATATTACATTTTACTCGGGAATTGTTTCTGCCAATATTTTAGCCAAACTCTTAATATGAGCGGCATAATTTCCGGGTAAACCTTCTGCGGGATTTAGTTGCAATTTTGCTTCTGTTTGTTCCAGCTTCGATTTAGTTAATTCCAGTTCTTCTTTTGTCTGCTGAAGTTGCGTCTGGAGACTTTCTAAATCTTCTTTTTTGCCGTAGGATTGAGATAGGGATTGTTCTAATTCTGCCTGCACTTCGTCTAGTTGAAATTGCGTTATTTCTAATTCTTCTCTGGTATCGTGCAATTCGGAACGGGCTTTGTCTAATTCTGTCTGACTTTGCTGCTGTTGGGTTTCTAAGTTATTGGCTTTTTCTTGGGTTTGTTGGA
>JAXHVR010000026.1:22943-62886 GCA_034189005.1 Cyanobacteriota bacterium
GTTGGGATTTTGTCTGTTCTAATTCTGTCTGGGTTTGCTGCTGTTGGGTTTCTAAATTATTGGCTTTTTCTTGGGTTTGTTGGAGTTGGGATTTTGTCTGTTCTAATTCTGTCTGGGTTTGCTGCTGTTGGGTTTCTAAATTATTGGCTTTTTCTTGGGTTTGTTGGAGTTGGGATTTTGTCTGTTCTAATTCTGTCTGGGTTTGTTGGAGTTGGGTATGGGATGCCTCTAATTCTGCCAATATTTGGTCTCGCTGAGATTGGGAGTTTTCTAATTCTTCTCTGGTTTGTTCCAGTTGAGTATTGGATGCCTCTAATTCTGCCAATATTTGGTCTCGCTGAGATTGAGAGTTTTCTAATTCTTCTCTGGTTTGTTCCAGTTTAGACCGAACTCCGTTTAATTCCTCCTCAGTTTCTCGCAGTTTTGACTCGGCGACTGCGCTTAGTGGCGCTGCTGCCAAACCTTCGACGCTATCAAAAACTGGTTCGCTATTCCAGGGGTCGAATGGTATTAGTTTGGCAGTCGAGAAGTGGGGGCGGAAAAAGTATTTTGCTCGTTGGTTGAGGAGGGCGGCGGCGAAGGAAAAGGGCGCGTTAGCGATCGCTACTAAATCGCATTTACTCAACAAGTAAAAATCCAGATAATTCTCCGTTTCTGGTAAGTCTATTTCTAAATCTTTTGCCGTTACCGGCTTATATTCGGCGAACTCCTCCAGCGGCATTTCCTCGGCATCATCTTTGGCAATAAATAAAACCGGTTCCTCCAGAGTTTCCCACAAACCTAACAACCAGTTTTGATACCATTCTTTCGGGGCGTTTTTTAGATGCAAACCGATAATTGTTTGACCGCGCGATCGCAACTTCTCCCAAGCAGCATCTACTTGACTTTTTACTTCCCCCACTGGCTCAAATAACGAGCAAAAATACTCTTTTTCTGGAGCGTAATATTTAGTATGATAGAGAAACTCGCCCCCGATATCCACATTATTAAACACTTCCTCGCTGTTAATAAATTTAGCTTCGGAAAGTTTATTTATCTCCTCCATAACTGCTGGTAATTCTTCAGAAATAGCAGGGTCGTTATGACCGAATATTTTCTGCCCTATCCAAGTCGGCGTTTCCACTAAAAAACCATTGTCGCGGGCATATATCTGCAAAAATCCATACTGAAATAGCTTATTTCCTAAGTCGCCAGTCTTGCCCAAACCAGACATCGCAATAACCCCTTCTTTGCTATAAAAAGCATCTCCCCAGGAAGGATGATAGGGTTTCTCTACTGCTTGTCGTCCGAAGCCTTTTTTCCTTAATAATTGGTCTATTTCTTCTATTAACGCGCCCCCTTCGTAGAGTTCTTCGTAACAAACTTCAGTATTAATTGCTTCGATATATTTGAGGAGATTAGTTGCCCCTTGCAAGGCTAATAATTCGGCGCCTCGAACATCCAGACTGAGGAAATTATATTCTTCGGGAGAGATATTGAGTTCTTGTAATAAACTATCGAGGGTTTTTGCTGGTACGGTTAGCTTCTCGGTTTCTTTAATATTAGGATAAATATTGCGATACAATTTTAGGGGTAAAATAGAACTGCTTTTCGGCAGGGAATAGACGTGAAATTCTGTTTGGCAGTCTCGATCGCTAATAGCGCAGCTAACAGCTTTTACTTCTATAGATGCTTCCGCGATATTTTCTTCCAAACGCTTAAATGCTTCTGGGTTTGCTTCTATAAATAATACTTTCGATGCTCCTAAATGTTCGTATATTTTTAAATCTTTGCCTTCGTAAGCGCCTACATGAATAACGCCTCGCGGGGCGATCGCTTTTTCTTGGCAAAGGTTCCTTAAATCTAGTTTCATTTTGACAGTTCTCCAGGGGAATTGAAAATATGGAATTTGTGGCAGTTTAATATTATAGTATTATTGGCAAATAAATATGTTGGGAATTGTGAATTCTGAAATGGCGGCAGTGGAACGGCAGCAACAGGTAGAAGAATATTTGGCCCAAGGTAGGTTAGATGAGGCGATCGCCCTCTGCCAACAAGTTCCTAAGATGATACCAGATTTAGCTCGTTCTTGTCTGGAAAGGGGCGATTTATTGGCAGAAAAAGGGGAATTTGAGGAGGCGATCGCTTGTTACGAAAAAGCGCTTCAACTAGAACCCAGTTTGTCCGGTATTGATGAAAAACTAGGGGATGTTTTTAAGAACAAAGCAAAAGCAAGCAAGCAAGAATCTCTAAACTTTTATCGCCAGTCGGTAGAGTTTAACCCTTATCATCTCGATCTCTACCATCAGGCTTTAGAAATTCAGCCTTACAATTACGAACTATTAACCGAGTTAGCGAAAAATTTAGTTAAATTCGATAAATTAGAAGAAGCAGTTATTTTCTATCAATTAGCCCTGGTAACGGCCCCAGAAGAAGGAGAAATACATTTAGAAATAGCGAAAATTTTGCTGAGTTTGGGTTTTACGGACGGGACTATATCCGAATGCAAGCTAGCTAATAAAACTAGAGAAAACGATATCGAAGTTCATCTAACTTTAGGCAAAGCTTTAAGCCAGCGCGGGAAGTTCGAGGAAGCGGAAGTTGCTTTAAATCGCGCGTTAGAAATCGAACCATTATCTTATTTGGGTTATAATTATTTGGGAGAAATGCGGGCGATAAAGGGGGAAGTAGAAGAGGCGATCGCTCTTTTTAATAAAGCTATTAATCTTTATCCAGAGGAAGCTTTGTCTTACAAAAACTTGGGAGATGCTTTGGCAAAGCAAGGCAAAGTACATGAAGCAAGCGATTTTTATCAGAAGGCGATCGAGCTTGGTTTTAAATAATATTAGGGCGTGCGAAAAGTTAAATCGCACGCCCTATTTTTTAGATATAGCAATCCTAAATAATTTGCGATATTTTAGAAACCCGGTTTCTTGAAGAAACCGGGTTTCTGGCCTCCGAATTTTTCATAACCTATTTAGGATTGCTATAAATAAGCTATCGTTTGACTAAAACTACTACTTATTTAAAGTACCTCATTTAGCGCGTCGTTAATTATTTCATCGCTAACCCCGCGACGTTTTAAACTAGCAATTAAAGCCTCCAGTGTATTATTATCAAATCGTTCTAAATCTGCCCGCATTCCTTGACCGATATAAGCTCGCATTAAAGATTGATAATTAGAAAAACCTAGCAAAGGTGTAAGTTTTTCTAAATCTGCGAGAACGTCTTCGGGTATTTGTAAAGTAACTTTTGTCTTCTGACGATTTTTATTAAGCCGCTTTTTTAAGGTTTCAATTTTCATAAAGTTTGCGTTCCTCTCTCGTTGCTTTTCTAGCAGAAATAACCCTAATTAAATCGTTGTCGCGATCGATGTAAACAACATACAATAAATGCCAGTTTCGATCCATACCGATAACTGCTTCGCGCGCTTCGTGATGACGACTGGCATCTACAACGACAACAAATGGATCGAAAAAAGCCTCGGCAGCTTGCTCAAAAGTAACATTTTTATGCTTCAAAGGATTTTGCCTAGCTTTCTCCTCATTCCATACAAATGTAATTCCATTGAGGACAAAATAGATATCCATAGTCGATTATATCGCAATCGTAAATAATTCGTGGAAAGCTTCAGAGTACGAGAGAGCCCGCTAGGGTTAATCCCAGTGGCGATCGCTCTTAGCTCCCTCATTTATTTTACACTATTTAAAAAGGAAAGAGATTAAAATGAAAAGATTTGACCGAGGTTACTACAAGGAATTTATCTTGCCCCCAGAATGCGATATTCCCGAGGAATTAAAACTAATACTTCAAAATGTTTGGAACCGCAAATATGACGATTTATATGAAAAAGGAGGAAACTGTTCTGTAGAAACTGCTTTTGAAGATGTCCTTCAAGTATTTGGAATGCCAGAAGATACTATTTCGCATCGGCGATATGTTTACATGGCTTATGGAATAGCTTTGGCAACAAAATCCACAATTAAACACTATTTTCCCAAAGAAAGTAGGTTTGATAAAGTTCAAAATGTGGTGGAGTCATGGATAAATAAAGGTGTTGAAATTCCAGAATATTTTGCCGATAAGTTATTTCCAGACTTATGCGAGTTTGGCAGTTATCAAGCTACGGATGAAGCCGATAATATTCTCTATGCCTTGCTGAAAGCTCTCGAACCCAAAATTGCTTACGATGCCGTTTTAGACATTTTGTACGATGCCACTACTGGGGATGCAATTTCAGGTTTTACAGCGGCGAAACGGGATATTTTTAACTGGTGGATAATTGAAGTGCTTCCTTCGGCTTATTGTTTGAAACTTCCTCCTAGTTTTTACTCCCGCAATTTACAATTTTTGCCTTTAATTAAATATTCTCAAGCAAAGGTTGGGTAGATATTTAATCGCCAAAAACGTCGCTAACGATATTTTTGCGCCGTCAACATCCACGCTTTCAACTGAGACTCTAACCAGGCTTTCTCTTCTTTTAATTGTTTTAATTGGAAGGCTTGCGCTTTGGCTTCTAATTCTAATTCTGAATTTGATTTCTGGAGTCTGTCTCTTTCCTCAGTGACATTCTTAACTTGCAATTGGAGTTCAGAGGTGACTTTCTCCAGATTATTAACCCAATTAGAAAATGCTTCCACTTCTGATTCTAAACGGCTTTTGTGTCGGAGGATTTCTTGGATTTTAGAACCCAATTCCTCGACTATTTCGCTTAACTCTGGTTTGCCGCGCCAGTTTTCTAATAGCTGACAAAGCACGAAGACTTCTTCGAGATTGTTAGCTTCGAGGTTGGGATAAATTCTGGTGGATGTCACCCATTTAATAGTACGGGCGATCGCCTCCTTTTCCACCTTTTCTAACTCCTCCCCAGACAACCCCAAGCTGTCAATAACAAAATCCCAAATCCGCAACTGTTCTTCTACTTTATAAAAGTCATCAAAACTGTGGGTTTTATTACCCTCATGCCAGCGATAATATCCCAGAGTTTCCTCTATAAAATACAAGTCCGCAACTAACCCAATTCTCAACCACATTTCAAAGTCGCTGGCATAAGCTAAATTAGTATTAAATTTGCCGCCAACCTTTTCTAAAACCCGTCGGTTTATCAACACAAACGGACAGCAAATAGGGTTAGCTTCCCCCGCATTATTAATAACCCACTCCCGACCTTTTGCTAATTTATCTTCGGGATAATTTGCCCAATCCCACTGAGATAAATTCCCTTTAGCGTCGATAATTTTAACCGAAGAAGTCACCAAACCGAGATTGGGGTTTTCGTCGATAATTTTTACCTTAGTTTCTAAGTTTGTCGGCAGCATTACGTCGTCTTGGGCGAACATATTGATGTAGTCGCCAGAAGCACATTCGAGGCATTTATTCCAGTTGTGGAAAATGCCGAGGTTTTGTTCGTTTTGGAAGTATTTAATCCTGCTATCTTTATGGAGGTAGCGGTTAATAATTTCTGGAGTGTTGTCGGTGGAACCGTCGTCAACTATGATAACTTCAAAGTCTTTAAATGTTTGATTGAGAATGCTATCTATTGCTTGGGGGAGAAATCCTCCAGCATTGTAGGTCGGCAGGCAAACGCTAACTTTCGATTGGTAATTCATTTGAATTTTTTTTAGAGAGATTTTTAAAGTAACTCGATGCACCTAAGATTGGGTGTCAGCAGGTATGATATCATCGCTAAAAGTTGATTAGGTAAT
The DNA here is from genome assembly GCA_034189005.1 of Cyanobacteriota bacterium. Taxonomy (GTDB): domain Bacteria; phylum Cyanobacteriota; class Cyanobacteriia; order Cyanobacteriales; family Microcoleaceae; genus CALKCV01. The sequence goes on from JAXHVR010000026.1 coordinate 28,628, forward strand.
TAGTGAAAATGTCTTCAGAAGAATTGTTGTCATCCAGTTTTTGGACTACCAAGATGAAAACTTATTTCAAGGTCATGGACGTTGACCAAAATGGCTTTTTATCCCTCTCTGAGTTTGAAGAGACTGCAGAGCGGTTAGTCCAACTTCAAGATAATCCCTCAAAAGCAGAAGATATCCGCGAGGTGTTTCGCTCGCTGTTTCAATACTTCGTCGCTGGAGGGGAGCCGGTCGATGGTGAAACCCAGATTGCTGAAGAAGAGTTTCTTGCCAAAGCGGCGAAGACGATCTCCTTGTCGCCTCCACCAGCAGTTGAAGTGGGCAAACGAAAAAATGTTGTCTTTTTCGATGCCATCGATACCGATGGGTCTGGAGAGATATCCCCAGAAGAGTACCGGAAGTATCTGGCCATATACTCTGGGGGAGACGACGCCGAGCGTGCCAAGCAGGCTTTCGATAGCATCGACATTGATGGCAATGGTTTGATAAATCGCAGCGAGTTTGTTCAAGCTCATGTGCATTACTGGTTTGAAGGCGTCAAAGACCCAAACTACTCTCCGCTTCCTTATGGGCCGTTGGTTGATTCATAGTATTAACCTGGATTTTGGATGAGGGCGATCGCTTAAAGGCGATCGCCTCCCAACTCTCAACCTGGGTCGGCAGGTTTGGTGAGTGAATTTCATACCAGCAATATATGTCGGCAAACAAATATTAACTTTTGGCATAATTAATAATTGATAATTGTTTGTAGTAATCGCGCTCTGCGATTGGAAACTTTCACTGGTTGGCATCCACAATTAAGCTTTTAAACACAGATAGGGAAATAACCTTCGTATTTCCTAACATTTTAGCTTCGGTAAAATCCCGATCGCCTGTAACTAAAAAATCGGCACCAGCAGCCATAGCACAGGCAATAAATTTGGCATCTTTTTTATCTCTGGGAAAATCAACATCTATATTCACCTGAATTAACCTGGGTACCGTCTCGAAAATTTGCAACCATTCATCGATAACTTCCTGAGTTAATTTAAACTTAGGACGAGTCAAAACTTCTCGGTACTCAGCTAGAATTTCTGAGGACACAATCCAATCGCAATTAGGATCGTTAATAATAAACTCAACAACTGCTCTAGGAGTACGCCCTCTTAAAACAGCAGAAACCAAAACGTTAGTATCAACAATAATCCTCATTCGCCTCTCCTATATGCCTCAATTTCTGCTGCTATTTCCTCCTCAGTAATATCTGCTACTCCGGGTAAAGCTTGAGTGCGATCGAATAAATCTTTAACTTTCTGACTAATTGCTTCCCGGCGATTCCTTTCTTCCAAAAGTCTTAATGCCTCCCACATAACCTCTTCTGCTGTTTCATATTTACCCGAGTTTAACTGCGATTTTATCAATTTTTCTATTTCTACTTTTAAGACAAGGTTCATCTCGCTTTCCTCCTAGTTAATTTCAATTTACATTACAAGACTTTCCCATTAATTCTATTTTAATCGCTGAAGCGATCGCTACGAACTACGACTAAAGTCGTTACTACGAACTAATGCCACCAACTAAACCAGACATTAACTCCTTCCATTCCTCAGAACTTGTCAGGGAATAAGCGTCAAACTCATAACCGTATTGTTGGTACAAATTATTAAAACTCTCCAACCAATGAAACACCGTTTCGCTTAAAGACAAAGGCGTATATTTCAAAGCTTGACGCAAATACTCCACCATTTTGCCTAAAAAACCGTTTCGATGGGCCTGCCAAGCCAACCAACAAAGGGTGTAATAACGGGATTTTCCCTCCCACTGGCGCACCTCTTCGGGCAAGTTTTCTCCACCAAAAAAGTTGTTTAACATGGCATTCATATCGTCGCCCTGCTGGAAACTTTTGCGAGTAGCATTTTGAGTATGTTGTCGATAGCAATAAGTCACCTTCGGCAACCAAACAGCTTCGCAACCTTTCAACGCCATTCTAAATACTAAATCGACATCTTCTCCATGGCGCCAGCGAGTGTTAAAACCGCCGACTTTCTGGATCCATTCCCGGCGAAACATCATCGAAATAGTGACCGGTTTCCAAATAACCCAAGTCTCCAAACTTATGTCTAAAGTGTCGCCATAACGCCATAGTTCGATATCGGAAATTAGCTTGCCTTTTTCGTTAACCAAGCGCCAACCGCTGTGAACTATTCCCAACCCGGGGCGGGAGTCGAAACAACCGACTTGTTTGCCGAGTTTATCTGGGAGGAAAAAGTCGTCGGCGTCGAGAAATGATATAAATTCTCCTCGCGCCATTTCTAATCCTAAATTGCGGGCTTTTGATACTCCTTGATTTTCTTGATAAATGTAGCGAATTTTATCCAGATAGGGTTCTAATACTTGCCGAGTGTTGTCGGTGGAACCGTCATCGACTACTATTATTTCGTAGTTCGTGAAAGTCTGATTTAAAACGCTGGCGATCGCCTCTTCAATATAACCGGCATTATTATAAGTCGCAATAATTACGCTAACCCGAGGAATTGGCGGATTTAAAACACTTCCAATTAATTCCCTCCACTCTGGAGACTGACTCAAACCCAAGACATCGAATTGAGAATTATGGAGGCGATCGTAACTAGCAAAAGTCGCTATCCAACTAGAAATAGCCTCAGTTTTAGAAACCTCAGTATATGCCAAAGACTTCCGCAAATAAAAGGCCATTTCCGCCAAATTCCCCGCCTTATATAGCCGCCAAGAATTCCAAATCAAAGAACCATAACGAACCTTAATTTCTAACTCCTTAATTTCCTCCGGCAAATCCTCTCTGGGGAAGAAGTCATTAAACAGTTTTTCCAGAGATTTAGTCACGCCTTTTCTATTTCCCAAACCAGAAGCGCTGCTGCCGTGTTGGCGATAGCAAACCAGCGGTTTTTTTAACCACGCCGCCTTCCCTCCAGACAGGGCAAGACGCAAAACAATATCCAAATCTTCCACCGGAAAATAGCGCCCGTCAAAACCTCCATGAATTTCCAACCACTCCCGCCGAAACATCATGGCGCTTGGCAGAGTTGCCTGCCAAAACAACCAACTTTTTAAATCTAATTCTGGCGCATTTTTCCAAGGTTCCGCATTCCTAATTCCTTCCCCTTTTTCGTCAACAAACCGCCATCCAGTTTGCACCATAGTTAAGGAATTATCTTCCTCAAAAACTGCTAGTTGTTCCTCTAACTTTTCCGGCATAAAAACATCGTCTGAATCTACAAAAGCAACAAATTCTCCCCGCGCCATTTTGATTCCTAAATTTCGCGCTTTTGCGACTCCTTGATTTGGTTGATAAACGTAGCGAATGACATCCAAATATGGCGCTAAAACTTCTTCGGTATTGTCGGTGGAACCGTCGTTGATAATAATAATTTCGTAGTTTTCGTAAGTCTGGTCGAGAATGCTGTCTGTGGTTTCTTTGATGTATTTACCGTTGTTGTAAGTGCCGATAACTATGCTAACTCGGGGCGCTTCTGGTGGCAAAATACTATTAATTAATTGCTGCCATTCGGGAGAGTTTCTCAATTCTGCCAGGTCAAAATCTGCATCGTTACTATCGGCAGCGAAGAAGATAAAATTAGAAAGCCAGCTAACAATAGTTTGTCGGAAATTCAAACCAGAATAGGGCAGAGATTTGCGCAAATAATAAGCCATTTCCGCCCAGTTGCCCGCGTTATATAGTCTCCAGGAATTCCAAATCAGAGAATTGTAGCGAACCTTATTTTCTAACTCCTTAATTTCCTCGGGTAAATCTGGGTTGGGGAAGAAGTCATTAAAGAGTTTTTCCTGAGATTTAGTCACGCCTTTTCTATTTCCCAAACCAGAGGCGCTGCTGCCGTGTTGTCTATAGCAAACCAGAGGTTTTTTTAACCAACCGGCTTTCCCTCCAGACAGCGCAAGACGCAAGACAATATCCAAATCTTCTACCGGAAAATAGCGCCCGTCGAAACCGCCGTGAATTTCCAACCACTCCCGCCGAAACATCATGGCGCTTGGCAGAGTTGCCTGCCAAAATAACCAACTTTTGACATCTAATTCTGGGGCCTGTTTCCAAGGTTCGGCATCTTTAATTCCTTCTCCTTCTTCGGTGACAAATCTCCATCCAGTTTGTACCATCGTTAAGGAGGAATTTTCCTCGAAAACTGCGACTTGTTCGGCTAATTTTTCCGGCATGAAAAAGTCGTCGGAGTCGAGAAAGGCGATTAATTCGCCAGAGGAGATGCTGATGCCGTTGTTGCGGGCTTTTGCTACTCCTTGATTTTGTCGATATTGATATTTAATTACGTCTAAATAGGGTTCTAATACTTCGGCGGTGTTGTCGGTGGAACCGTCGTTGATTATAATAATTTCAAAGTCGTTGTAGGTTTGATTTAAGATGCTGTCGATCGCTTCTTCGATATATTCGGCGTTGTTGTAAGTGCCAATAACGATGCTTACTCTCGGCGTTTTTTGGGGCAGAATACTATTAATTAATTCCTGCCAGGCGGGCAGTTTTCTCAGTTGGGAAGTTTGGAAAGGAGTATTAGTATCGGCTGCGAAATAAATAAAGTTGGAAACCCAGTTAGAAATAGTTTTTCTGGGAGTAAATTTTGAATATTGCAAAGATTTTTTCAAATACTCCGCCATTACTTCAGCATGACCGGTTTTATAAAGCCTCCAGGAGTTCCAAACTAGGGAACCGTAGCGGACTCTTTGTTCTATTTGGCGGGCATTTTCTGGGAGGTTTTTTTTGGCGAAAAAGTTGTCTAGTAATTCTTCTAAAGCGCGGGTGTATCCAGGTCTATCTTGGGAGAGGTTGGTGGTATGTTGGCGATAGCAAACTGCCGGTTTCTTTAACCAAGCGGATCTGCCTCCTGCTAATGCCAAACGAAGTACGATATCGAGGTCTTCCATTTTGCGGAGTTTGTCGTTAAACCCGCCTATTTTTAACAGCCACCGACGGCGAAATATCATCCCGCTGGGCAAGGTTGCTTGCCACAACAACCAATCTTCTAAATCTAAGTTTGGAGATTTGCGCCAGAATTCGACATCCTCTATATATTTGCCGTTTTCGTCTATCAGACACCAGCCGCTTTGTACTAATGCTAAGGAGGGTTGCTGTTGAAATATTGCTATTTCTTCTGCTAATTTATAGGGGAGAAATATGTCGTCGCAGTCGAGGAGGGCGATGAATTCTCCGGTGGCTATTTCTATGCCGCGATTTCTGGTTGCAGATAATCCTCTATTTTCTTGGTAAATATATCGAATTACATCGAAATATGGTTCTAATACTTGGCGAGTTTTGTCGGTGGAACCATCGTCTATTACGATTATTTCGTAGTTGGTGTAAGTCTGATTTAAGACGCTTTCGATCGCTTCTGCAATATAGCGATCGCCGTTATAAATTGGTATGATTACGCTGACTTTTGGTGCGGGCTGGAGGGCTGACATAATTGTTAATTATAGTTTTTATTTGATGCTACTTTTTTTGAACAAAAGGGCTAAAATTTAAGAAGAAATTTTATGAGTTGTAGTTCCTTTCCTCTTAATTAAATTGAGGGGTTTGCGTTTAGCCAGCTTACCAGGATTTGATGCAGTTTACCAATAAGCGAAAAACTACTGATACTGCCAACCAGTCTCCCATAAATGTCGATTTAGTCCCCAAGGGCCAGGTAAAAACGATGGCCTAACCCGTTCGACAGGTTACCGATGGCGATGGAGGGGCGGACCAGATTGGGGCAGATAAAAAGAAGGCCGAGATGTACAATAAATTAGGGGCATTGCTCTTAAAAAATGAGAAGTGGGATGAAGCGGTGGAAGCTTAGGAAAATGGCAAAGAAAGTTAGGGTCATTTTTAGGCAGAAAGTTAAACTGGGAATATTAATAGGAAAGTATTGACGAAGTGAAACGCAACCAAACAGCTATTAATCTTGAACTAGCAAATAAGCTAGAATGCCCGGAGCATAAAAAATGTAGCTTTGCTATATTACATCAAGCATTAAAGGAGGAAAACTAAAAACTATGAAAGGTTATATTAAAGGAAAAAGCATTATTTTGGTAGACTCCTTGCCAGAGGAAGTAAAAGATGGCGATGAAGTAAACGTGTCTTTTTCAGTCATCCAGAAGCGAAAATATTCCTTTTCTACTTTTAATCTAGGAGTCAAAGATGAGTACACCCGAAGGGAAAAAATTTATGAGTCAGATTAAGATATTTTTTGATACGAATGTGTTGGTTTATGCTCACGATGAATCTGCCATTTACCATATAGAATCTGCCGAATTGCTGCAAATGGCTTTAGAGGGAAAAATTCGAGGGATAGTCGCCGAACAAAACACGATCGAACTGTATAGAATTCTCACTAATCCAAGCGCCATGAAAGGCAATGCCTTAAAAGCATCGGAAGCTAGAGATTTAATCGCCGAAACTTACTTAGGCGGTACCTTTGAAATTCTTTATCCAACTCGTTCCACTTTAGACAAGGTATTGGAATTAGCAGTTATCGCGCTCGGTGAAGTACATCGAGCGATCCCCCCCTGCCCCCCTTGAGAAGGGGGGAGCCGGAACAGTTCAAAGTCCCCCTTTTCAAGGGGGATTTAGGGGGATCGATCGGGGTGTACTTCACCGATTCAATAATCGTTATAGCAGTTAATGGTAATTTCATATCGGCGAGAATTTTTGATATTCGACTGGCAGCTTCAATCTTAGAGACAAACATTAATTTTTTTGCCACTTACAACATTAATGATTTTCAAGGAATCCCTGGTTTAACCCCCTTGACACCGGCACAAATATTGACAGATATAGCTGATTAGAAGCGAAGACCAACTATGAAGCAAGTTTTCAATTTTTTTTGTTTACCAAATTACGAACGTGGCGATTATCAAAACTACTTTGTTGGAGATAATCCCCAGAACGATGAGGAGTTACGGCAGGAATTATCGAGTTTTTTTCTACCTCACAATCGAAAGTTATACTCATTTTTAGGCAGACAGTTAAACTGGGAATATTAATAGGAAAAAATGGCAGATATTTCTAATCTCAAAAAACGGGCAGAAACCTATTTAACTGAGGGTAATTTAGACTCAGCCAAGGAATGTTATTTAGAGGCGATCGCCCTCGCCCCCGATCGAGCAGAAATTTACCACAAATTGGGGGAAGTTTTCGACGGACAGGAAAAGTGGAAAGAAGCGATCGATGCTTACTTTCAGGCAATAAAAATAAATCCCAGTTTTTCTTGGGCGTATCATAAATTAGGATGCGCTTTAACCGAATTGGGAAGTTGCGGAGAGGCTGTGGAAGCTTATAAAATGGCGACAAAACTCAATCCAGAATTCCCTTGGTCGTATCACAAATTAGGGGAACTTTCGATGGAGTTGGCAAACTGGGAGGAGGCGATTTTAGCTTACGGTCGGTTTATCAAACTCAAGCCTGATTTATTTATCTCTTACAAAAATTTAGGGGATGCCTTGATGAAATTATCGAGGTGGGATGAAGCTTTAGCAGCTTACCAGCGGGGGCTAGAAATTGAACCATTATCTTATTTTGCTAACAATAATTTAGGGGAAGCTTTAATCAAAGTTTCTCGGTTTGAGGAAGCGATCGCTGCTTTGCAGAAGGCTATTGAAAATAAGCCTAATTTAGATGCTGCTTATTACAATTTAGGAAATGCTTTCAGCAAACTTAAAAGGTGGAATGAGGCTGTAGATGCTTACCGTCGAGGAATTGAAATCAATCCTCATTATTATTGGTATTATCATAATTTAGGTGATGTTTTAGAGGATAAAGGAGAATTTGAGGAAGCTGCTATGGCATATTCTAGAGCTATAGATATGAAGCCAGACTTAATAGAAGCTTACAAAAAATTAAAGACAAGCTTAGTTGAATCGGAAGTTTTTGAGGAAGTTATTATTGCTTATTTCGCCCAAGAAATAGAGTCGGTGGGGTGGGATTTCCTAGAACGATTAGGGCATGGTTCCGATTTAGTAATTAAGTCAAATATCGAAGAAGCGATCGCCTATTATAAAGATGCTATTGAGAAGCTAAACCAAGAAGCAGCTTACTACAAAGTCTTAACCTCTTTGCCGCAAAAAGCTAGGTTATATTTATATTTGGGAAATATTTTTGCTAGAGAAGAACGACGGAACGAGGCAATTATTATTTACTGTAGGGGGCTACAAATTCAACCCAATAGCAAGTCAATTATCGGCAAACTGGAGAAACAGTTAGTTAAAAAAGAACAGTTAAAAAAAGAAGTATTATCTAGTCGAAAAGCTCTGGAATTAAACCCGAAAAGTTTTGAGTTATATTACAAATTAGGAGTAGATTTAAGTCAGTTGCAGAAATGGGGAGAAGCCGCCGATGCTTACCGCTGCTGCCTAAAGTTAAAACCAGATGCTATTGATGCTTATAACTTGTTGGGAGAAGTCTTAGAAAAACAGGGTTTAACAGAGGAAGCGATCGCCTCTTATCGCCAAGCAATTCTACTTCAACCGCCGAGAAAAACTCAACTATTAACCATACCAGCAAACCAACCAATCAAAGTTAAATTTACAGACTTTTGGAAAAAGTTTCCCTACCATAACCCTTACGTTCTAAAAGACTTATTCGACAAACATTACAATATTTGCCTATCGGACGACCCAGATTTTTTGTTTTACAGCGTTTTTGGCAACGAACACGAAAAATACGATTGTACGAAGATATTTGTCACTGGAGAAAACAGGCACGTTTCTTTGGATGTGAAAGGTAATTATCGGCGCAATGGAATGAGACAAATAGACTTTCGAGAATGCGATTTTGCGATTTCCCACTATTACCTAGAAGATTCCAGACATTATCGACTTCCCGTTTACTTAAGGCATTGGGGCTTGGAGGGTATTAAACATATCAAAAGAAAGAAAAATATCGAAAAGATTATGCAGCATAAAAAGAAATTTTGCTGCTTTGTTTCTTCTAATAAAAGAGCGGTAAAAAGAATGAACTTTTTCCGCAAGCTAAACGACTACAAAAAAGTAAACTCTGGGGGAAAGGTGCTGAATAATATTGGCTTTTTAGCTCCAAAATACCATCAATTTATCAAATTTTTAAGCCCGTACAAATTTGTTATTGCTTTTGAAAATTCGAGTACGCCGGGCTATACCACAGAGAAAATATTTTTGCCGATGCAGGCTAGAAGCATTCCTATTTATTGGGGCAACGGTTGGATAGATAGAGAATTTAATCCTGCTTCCTTCGTAAATTGCCACGATTATGCTAGCGATGCAGAAGTAATTTCCAGAGTTATAGAACTAGATAATAATGAGGAACTTTATCGGCAAGTTTTAGCTCAACCTTATCTCCAATCTAATAAAATTCCCGAGAGCTTTAAAACTAAAAATATCTTGCAATTTTTTGATAAAATATTCAGAATAGAGCGGTAAAATAACCCTTTAATAAAACTAGGAGAAAACTGTGCCGATCGCTAAAGAGACTTTGGCAAAATACAAGAACCCGGTCTTCGTAGAAACCGGGACGTACATGGGCGCTACAGTACAAAAAGCTTTGGAATTGGGCTTTGAAAACATTATCAGCATCGAAATTGACGAAACACTCTACCAAAAAGCCTGCCGGAGATTTGCCAGTCGGCCTTCTGTTGAGTTAATCTGCGGCGATACCCTCGAACGTTTGCCGGATATCCTGGCCAATTTGACTCGGCCTGCTACCTTCTGGTTGGACGCTCACAGGGGTCCGGGCCCGGGAGGAGGCGTACCCTATCCCATCCTGAAGGAACTCGAATTAATCGCCAACCACCCCATCGAGACTCATACAATTTTAATCGACGATCGCCGGATGCTTGACGACAACTGGGGGCTTACGGAAGCCGATGTCCGCATTGCCCTGCTAAAAATTAACCTCAATTATGAGATAGGTTACGAACCCGGTTTGGTGGAGGATGATGTCATTTTTGCCAAGGTTTCCCGGGCAGCAGTTTCTTCGGAAAAAAGCTTGGGTAATGCGGAAATTTATCATCAATTAGGAGAGGCTTTCAGCGAGCAGAAAAATTGGCATGAAGCTGTTATTGCTTACCTGCAAGCGATAGCAATAAAACCAAATTTTTCCTGGTATTATCACAAATTGGGGGAGGCTTTTAGCCAACTTAACAAGTGGGAAGAAGCCGTCGCGGCTTTCGTTCGTGCTACTGAAATTAATCCTGATTTTCCTTGGTCGTACCACAAATTAGGAGAGGCTTTTAGCAAGATTGAAAAATGGGGAAGAGCGGCTCAAGCTTACTGCAATTTTATCGCTAAAGAGCCAGATTGTCCCTGGATTGATAATAAGTTAGCAGGGGCGATCGCTCAATTGAAAAGGTGCGAAGAAGTTCTTGCCTGCTATAACCAATTTATCGAACTAAAGCAGAATTTGCCGAAGTCATACCGCGCGTTGGGCTCGGCGTTAATGCAACAGGAAAGATGGTCGGAGGCTGCAGTTACATACCGCGAAGTTATTAAGTTAAATCCGAATTTATATTCCGATAATAAAAATTTAGGGGAGTGCTTGACTAAGCTAAAAAAATGGTCGGAAGCGGCGTCTGCTTACCAACAGGCAATTAATCTTAACCAGGGGAACTATTGGGATTATAACAAATTAGGAGATATTTTTAATAGAATTGAAAAATATGAGGAAGCTTTAGAAGTTTACCAGAAAGCTATTGAAATTAAACCAAATTTATATTTTGCTCGCCATAACTTAGGACAGACTTTATTTAAACTAGACCGTTTAGATGAATCAGTAACAAATTACCGCGAAGCTATTAAGGTTAATCCTAATTCTTATTGGTCTTATCATAATTTAGGGAAGGTTTTTGTTACACTGAAAAGTTGGAAGGAAGCAGAGGAAGCTTACCAGAGAGCTATGGAGATAAATCCTAACAATTATGAGGATTATTTTGAGTTAGGAAACGTACTGAGAAAACAAGGGTTAATAGAGCGATCGATTGCTGTTTATCAAAAGGCGATCGCTCTCAAACCGGACGGTCATGGTTTGTATGTTGTTTTAGGAAATGCTGCTTTGGCAGTGGGGCAATTTGAAGAAGCGATCGCCTCTTATATCCAAGCCCTTAAGCTCAAACCGGACTTACTAGGAGTTTACGAAAAGCTGCGCGGCATTAATAGTTTTAACTTGTTTCCTCTGGAACCAATTCACTTGGATAAATTAGCGAAATGCTACGAAGAAGCGATCGAAACCCAACCAGAGTTAGCCGAACATTACATCAATTTAGGGGATATTCTTACGGAAAAAGGTAAAGTTGAAAAAGCCATTAATTGCTATCAAAAAGCATCTTACCAAAAGCTGTTAAAATCGAGGCCGGACCTAGCAGAGAAAAAGGATAATAGTCAAGGATTCTGCAAACCCAATTTTATTATTATCGGAACCGTTAAAGGCGGTACTACTTCTCTTTATAATTATCTAACTTTGCATCCATCAATTTTGCCGGCAATTCAGAAAGAGGTTAACTTTTTTAATCGCAATCATATTTTCCAAAAAGGACTTAAGTGGTATTTAGCTCATTTCCCCCAAATACCTCAAAACCTCAATTTAATCGCCGGAGAAGCAAGCCCTAATTATATGTATTACCCGGGGGCGGCGAAACGAGCTTTTAAATCTTTGCCGGAGGTGAAGTTAATTGTAATTTTAAGAAACCCCATAGACCGGGCTATTTCTCATTATTATATGGCGCGCCGGCTGGGGCAAGAAAAAAGGTCTTTGGCAGAAGTATTAGCAGCGGAAGTTGAAGTTATTAAAAACATTCCGCAGCAAAGTTTTGAAGCGGTTAGCTTTTTACAAAAACCAGCAGGTTATTTGAGATGCGGTTTATACGTTTATTTTCTAAAACAATGGATGAATGTATTTCCACGGCAACAGGTTTTAGTATTAAAAAGCGAGGAAATGTACGAAAAACCGGCGGCGACAATGGAGGGGGTTTTTGATTTTTTAGGAGTGCCAAATTATCAATTATCGGAGTACAAAAATTACTTTTATGGTACTTATTCTCGCGAGGAAGAGGAAATGCGCGGCAGTTTATCGGCTTTGTTGAAACCTCACAACCAAAGGTTAGAAGATTATCTGGGGATGAGTTTTAATTGGGAGTAATTAATTGGAAATGATGGGAGGAGGATTTTAATGACCGAAATAGAATCGCAAATAGCTAACTACCGCCGGGAAATAGAATTAAACCCCCAGAAGGTGGAAACTTATCAATTATTAGCAGATACTCTGAGGAAAAAAGGAGAATTAGAAGGGGCGATCGCCTGCTATGAAAAAATTCTCGAAATTAAACCTCATCTCTGGGGCGCTTATCAAGCATTAGCAGATATTTACCGCCAACAAGGGCAGCTATCCACCGCCGTCGCTACCCTGGAAGTAGCTATAAAATTAAATCCTGATTTTCCCTGGTTTTATCATAAATTGGGGGTAGTTTTAATCGAACTTCGACGGTGGAAGAAAGCTGCCGTTGCATTGAGGAAAGCAATTTTAATTAATCCCGATTTTTATTTATCTTACGAAAAACTGGGAGACGTTTTAAGTAAATTAGAAAAGTGGTCTGAAGCAGTCGCAACTTATCAAAAAGCTTCCCAGATTCAATCCCTATCCTATTGGGGGGAGAATAAATTAGGAGAGGCTTTGATGAATTTAGGGGAATTTGAGGAGGCGATCGCTGCTTTTCATCGCGCGGTTAAGATCGATGCTAATTTATATTTTGCAGTTCACAATTTAGGGGAGGCATTGAGCAAACTAAAAAGGTGGAATGAGGCGATCGCTAAATATCGACAAGCCATTGAAATAAACTCTAATTCTTATTGGTCTTACCACAATTTAGGCTGGGCTGAATTTAACTTGGAAAGGTGGGATGAAGCGGTTGCAGCATATCGTCAGGCTATGGAAATTAAGCCTAATTATTATTCGTCTTACAACAAATTAGGCGAAGTTTTTGCCAAACAAAAAAGGTTAGATGAGGCAATTTATGCTTATCTTAATGCCTTGAATTTGCGCGCTCAAATGCCTGCTATTTGCCCAAAGTTAGGAGAAATTTTATCCGAACGTTCTCAGTCAGGTTTAAAGGAAGCAATTAATTATTATCGCCGCGCCATTCAAAACCAACCTCCCAGACAACCTCACCAAAAAGAGATAGATTTCTTGCCTAGAAATAAAAAGTTATATTTAGATTTAGGAAACTATTTAGCTAAAAGAGCTAGCTTGAATGCCGCCATAATTCTTTATAATATCGGTCTAGAAATTAGCCGGGACGACGGAGAAATTAGCCGCAAATTAGAGGAAGTATGGGAACGAAAAAAAAGCTTAATCAAACAAACAGAGTCTTGTAAAAATGTTATTCATAAAAACCGTAAATCTTTTTTAGGTTACTATAATTTAGGAGTAGCTTTAACTAGAGAAGAAGAGTGGCATAAAGCGGCCGATGCTTACTTCCAGGCGATTAAATTAAATCCTACAACTAATTGGTCAACTTATCGGGTCTGGGAAACTTTGGATCGGTGCGGGAAACTGGAGGAAGCGGCTAATTTTTATCGGCAAACTATTCTGGTTCGACCCAAGGCAATGTTGCCTTACTTAAATTTAGCAGAAATTCTAACTTATCAAGGTAAAATTGACGAAGCTTTAAGTTATTATGAGACTGCTATTTATAAGCAAACTCTCAGATATAAGCCTGCATATATTAAAAACTATTGGGATGCTGGAAGAAGGCAAGGTCCGAATTTTTTGATTATTGGCTCTGGTAAAGGGGGAACCACTTCTCTTTACAGTTATATGACGGAACATCCCCAAATTATAGGCTCTCTGAAAAAAGAAATTCATTTTTGGTCGAAGCATTTTGATAAAGGAATGGATTGGTATTTGGCTCATTTTCCTCTAATTCCTGATGGTAAAAATTTTTTAACTGGGGAAGCAACGCCAACTTATCTTAATAGTCTGGAAAGGCCGAGGGAATTGTTTAATAGGTTTCCTAAAGTTAAGGCGATCGCTATTTTAAGAAATCCTGTAGATAGAGCAATTTCTTATTACCATCACCAGGTCAGACTAAATAGAGAAACTCGTTCTTTGGAAGAAGCAATTACCGCTCAATTTGACAAGCTTAAGGAGAATAATAATTTCTGGGAAGGCAAATCTTTTTATATAAGTTCTGGAGTTTACGTTAAATTCCTCAAAAAATGGATGAGTATTTTCCCCAGAGAGCAATTTTTGATTTTAAAAAGCGAAGATTTTTATGTGGAACCGGCAGCAACTATGAAAGAAGTTTTTAGTTTTTTAGAATTGCCAGATTATCAATTAAAGCATTACAAGAAGTTTAATTCTGGTTCTTATAGCAATCTTAGCGAGTCTCTTCGCCGCAAATTGAGCGATTTTTTCCGACCTTACAACCAGGAGTTAGAAGATTATCTGGGGATGACTTTTAATTGGGAATAATTAATTGGGAATAAGGAGAATTTTTAATGACCGATATAGAATTAGAAATAGCTAACTACCGCCGGGAAATAGAATTAAACCCCCAGAAGGTGGAAACTTATCAATTATTAGCAGAGGCCCTGACGAAAAAAGGAGAATTAGAAGGGGCGATCGCTTCTTACGAAAAAGCCCTCCAACTCCAACCTAACCTCTGGGGCCTTTATCAAAAATTAGCGGATATTTACCGCCAACAAGGAAAGCCATCCACCGCCGTCGCTACCCTGGAAGAAGCTATAGAATTAAATCCTAATTTTTCCTGGTTTTATCACAAATTAGGAGAAATTCTAATCGTACTTCAGCGCTGGGAGGAAGCTGCTGGCGCTTTGGAGGAAGCTATTAAAATTAAGCCCGATTTTTATTTATCTCACGAAAAATTGGGGGAAGCTTTGGTCGAATTAGAAAAGTTCGGGGAAGCGATCGCCGCTTACGAAAATGCCCTCCAGATTAAACCAAATTCTTACTGGGGGCACAATAAATTAGGAGAGGCGCTGGCTAGAATTACTAAATTTGAGGAGGCGATCGCTTCCTTCCACCGCGCTATAGAAATCAAACCTAATCTATATTTTGCCCGGCACAATATCGCCGATGCTTTGCTGAAATTAAATCTGGCGGAGGAGGCTGTTAAGAAATACAAGGAGGCGATTCAAATTAATCCTAATTCCTATTGGTCTCATAATAATTTGGGAGATGCTTTAATTAAACTTCAAAAATGGGATGAAGGGATGGCGGAATATGCCAGGGCGATTGAAATTCAGCCTGATTTTTACTTGTCTTATAGTTGTTTGGCAGATGCCCTCCAGCAGCGAGGAGAAATAGATGCTGCGGCGGCGAATTACCGACAGGCGATCGCCCTCGAACCGGATAACCATTGGCCTCATTTTTGTCTCTGGAATATCTTCCAGGAAAAGGGTAAATGGGATGAAGCGGCGGCTTTATACCGACAATGCCTGGAGGCTAATTCTCATAATTATTGGTCTTGGGCTTATTTGGGCAATAGTTTGGTTAAAAAAGGAGAGTTAAAGGAGGCGATCGCTTGTTACGAAAAGGCGATCTCGATCAATTCTGAAAAATGGGAAATTTACCAATTTTTAGCAGATGCTTTATTTCTCCAAGAAAAAACCGATAAAGCTGCCGATGCCTATTTAAAAGCCATCGCCCTCAACCCAGAATTATCTTGGTCTTATTATCGCCTTTGGGAAACTTTGGATAAATGCGGCAAACTCGAAGAAGCTTTTAATTTATATTGCGATGCCATCGGAGATAACCCAGAGTCGATTTTGTCTTACATCAATTTAGGAGAAATTCTCACCCAACAAGGTCAAATAAAAAAAGCTATTACCAGCTATCAAACCGCTTCTTATTTGCAAACAGCTAAAAAGGATGAAAATTTCGTCAGACAACATTGGAATTTCGACAATTTACGCGGTCCAGATTTTCTAATTATTGGAGTCGGCAAAGGTGGAACTTCTTCTCTTTATAGTTACCTGACTCAACATCCCCAAATATTGCCTGCGGTGAAGAAAGAAATCTATTTTTGGTCTTCGCCCCAAGACAGAAGCATAGACTGGTACTCGGCACATTTTCCGCCAATTCCTCCGGGGGAAAACTTTTTAACTGGAGAGGCAACTCCGACTTATTTTCGGATTAAAAATGGTGCGGAAAAAGTATTTAGTATCTTTCCGAAAATCAAGTTAATAATGCTTTTGAGAAATCCTATAGATCGGGCAGTTTCTCATTACCATCACGAGGTGAGGTTACAGAGGGAAAATCGTTCTTGGGAAGAGGCGATCGCTGGGATAGAAAATTTGAAAAAAGCGGCGGATAAAGAGGAATATTATTGGCATAACGATTTGCCTTATGTTACCTTTGGTTTGTATGTGGAGTTTATCCAGAAGTGGATGGAGGTTTTTCCGAGGGAACAATTTTTAATTTTGAAAAGCGAAGACTTTTACGACGCTCCAGGTGATACAATGAAAAGGGTATTTGATTTTCTGGGGCTGCCGGATTATCAAATTCCCGAATACGAAAAGTTAAATCCCGGTTATTATCCCCCGATAAGCAAGTCGCTCCGCCAGCAATTGAGCGATTATTTTTTACCTTATAATCGGAGGTTGGAGGAGTATCTCGGCATGGAGTTTGATTGGTAAAGTTCCTATTGGGCGCATCTCAATTTTGAAGAAGACCAAGAATTTAACGCTTTTAGGCAACAGGCAACAGGCAAGAGGCAACAGGCAACAGGCAACAGGGAAAAGAGGTTTGGCTGTAAAAAAAAGTATTTTTACAAAGATGAGATGCTCCCGAGAAATCTCTGGGTCGTAAGTTGAACTGGTAAGATGAAAAAATAACCAAAGTCGAATTACTAAATATGTTTCCAACCGCCCAACAGAGTCCAAAAGAAGCAGAAACTCATGCCAAGCAAGGCCGCATCTATGCCCAACAACAGCAGTGGGAATCGGCAGTTGAAAGTTATCGTCGCGCAGTAGAATTAAATCCTAATTATTCCTGGTATTATCACAATTTGGGAGAAGGGTTATTTGAGTTAGGTAAATGGGAAGAATCGGTCTATGTGTATCGTCAAGCGATCGCTCTCAATCCTAATTTTTCCTGGTCTTATTACAACTTAGGAAAAGCTCTAGTCGAACTGCAAAAATGGCAAGAAGCAGTGGCGGTTTACCGTAGCGCCGTGGAATTAAATCCCGAATTTGCTTGGTCTTATTATGAATTAGGAAATGCCCTACTTCAACTAGAAAAGCCAGAAGAAGCAGTTGCGGCTATTTTAAACGCCGTTATTTTAGATTCAAAATACCCAGAAATGTATCATAAATTAGGGGATGCTTTGGGGCAAATAGCAGCTTCTGATTTAGATGCAACTATTAATTATTATCTCGAAATAGTTCGACGAAAAGAACCAGATTCCTTGTACGATAGAGCGGTGCAAAGTTTACATTCTAATCCTAAATTAGCCTTTGAATTTGGTAAAGCTTTAGCTAAAGAAAATCAAATTAAAGCGGCAATTATTTTTTATAATATAGCTAGAGAAATCCAACCCGATAATTCTGCGATCGCGGGAGAATTAGAGAAAGTTTTAGAAAAAAAAAATGATTTAGAAATAGATATTTCAGCCCGCCGCCAGCAGATAGATAATAACCCGACTACGGCATCTTATTATCATTTAGGAATTGCCCTCAGCCGAGAGCAAAAATGGGAGGAAGCCGCTGTTGCTTACCGTCGGGCTTTTGAGTTTGAACCGGATTTTCGTTGGTGGTTTTACTACAACTCTTGGGAAGCTTTCAGCAAGGTAGGAAAGTTGCCGGAAATAGAAGATTTTTTCCTGGAATTTCTCAGAGATAATCCTCAATCTTTCTGGGCTTACTTAAATGTGGGGGAGGCTTTAACTAGACAGGGAAAAATAGATGAAGCGACTATTTATTATCAAAGTGCTTGCTACCAACAAACTCTCAAATCTAATCCACAATTTGTCAAACAGTATTGGGAAATAGGTAAATTACGCGGTCCAGAGTTTGCAATTATTGGAGTTAATAAGGGTGGCACTACATCTCTTTATAGTTATTTAATTCGGCATCCTCGAATTATCGCGCCGATTAAAAAAGAGATGGATTTTTGGTCCTGGAAGTTCAACGGTTCTGTTGATTGGTATATATCTCATTTTCCGCCGATTCCAGAGGAGGGAAATTTTATTACTGGGGAAGCCAGTCCTAGTTATTTTGATTATAAAGAAGCGCCTTCGCGATTGTTTAATGCTTTTCCTAAAATGAAATTAATTTTGTTATTAAGGAATCCAGTCGATCGCGCGGTTTCTCAATACCACCAGTGGAAGAGATTAAACTGGGAAAATCGCTCTCTGGAAGAAGCATTAAACTCGGATTTGGAAAAGCTGGCTGTGAGAAAAATAGATGTTTGGAATAAGGAGTTAAATTATCTCGCCCGGGGAGTGTATTTGGAGTTTATTCGGGAGTGGTTGAAGGTTTTCCCCAGAGAAAAGTTGTTAGTTTTAGCTAGCGAAGAATTTTATCAAAACCCTGCTGGGACTATGGAAAAAGTTTTTACCTTTTTGGGTTTGCCAGCACACAGCCTCCCGGAGTATGAAACTTTTAATGCTGGAAAATATTCGCCTATTTCTGAGTCGATGCGCGGGCGTTTGAGCGATTTTTTCCAACCTCACAATCGAAGGTTAGAGGAGTATTTGGGTATGGATTTTAATTGGGATAATTAATTGAAAGAATTAAGGGGAAATAGCATTTACCTAAAAAGCGTAAATGAAACTATAAAAATAGGAAATATGGAACTAATAGATTTTCCAGAAACGGAAGCTTTTAATTTAAACTTAGATGCAGAATCTCTTTTTGAAAAAGGGGATTTAGATGAGGCTTATGCAGCTTGTATGAAAGCTTTAGAAATAGTACCTTATTATGCCCAGGCTTGTAAAACTTTAGGGAATATTTTGCAGGCAAAGGGCAAGATAGAGGAGGCTATAGATTGGTACACTAAGGCGGTCACTCAACAGCCAAACTGGGCGGAAGTTTACGCCAATATGGGGAGTTTGTATGCGAAACAAAAAGATTGGTCGCCAGCGATCGCTTGTTATGAAAAGGCTGTAGCTATCCAGCCGAAAATGCCTGGGATTTACCGCAATATCGCTAAAATTGCCAATCAATTGGGGAAGCTAGAATTAGCAAATACATATTGGGAAAAAGCGCAAGGGATGGAATCGGAATTAAAAGCTTCGGAAGAGTTAAACCAGGGCAATGCTTTCTTAAAAGAAAAGAAAATGGAGGAGGCGATCGCCTGTTTTCGCCAAGCGATCGAGTTAAATCCTTCTTTATCGGAAGCTTACCAAAATTTGGGAGATTGTCTGGTAGTTGGAAATGAATTAGAGGAAGGGAAAGATTGCTACGAAAAAGTCATAGAACTGGAACCAGAGAGCGGGATAGGATACAATAAGTTAGGGAAAATATTATTAGATAAAGGGGAATTAGATGAGGCGATCGCTCTATTTCGTCGCGGTATAGAATTCAGCCCCAATATGCCTTGGGGTCACAAACATTTGGGAGATGCTCTCGAACAAAAAGGGGAAATAGACGAGGCGATCGCTTCTTATAAGCAAACAATTTTACTCAGACGCGGTTTGTGGAGTGCTTACCATAAATTAGGGGAAATGCTAGTAAGAAAAGGGCAATTAGATGAGGCGATCGTTATCGGCATTCGCGCCATCAGACTAAAACCTGATTTTCCTTGGTTTTACGATTTTTTGGGCGATGCCCTAGCACAAAAAGATAGATTAGAAGATGCAGCAAATTGCTATAAAGAAGCCCTCCAATTAAGACCAGATATCGCCAAAATTCATGATAAATTGGGGGGAGTTTTACTAAAACAAGACAAATTAGACGAAGCAATTTCAACTTACCGCGATGCTATTGGTATCAAACCCCAACTCCATTGGTTGCATAAAAAATTAGGGGATATTCTGCGACAAAAAGGCTTGCTGGATGAAGCTGTTGCCAGTTACAACAAAGCTATAGAAATTAAACCGAATATTTGTTGGACTTATGGAGGATTAGGGCAGATTTATATCCTCCAAAAAAAGTGGGAAGATGCTTATATTTGTTTTGTGAAAGCTCTTGAGATTAAACCAGATTATAATGATGCTAATAAGAAAATAGCATATATTCTGGAAAAACAGGGCAATCTGGAAGCTGCTGAAGCTTGGAAAACTCGTCGGGAGTTGCCGAGTTAACATCGGGTTTCTCTTTTAAATTGCATTTACAAATTATCAAAAATGTCTGAAATAGATTTTTATAAAATTGCCCTAACTAAATTAAATGAAGGGAAGTTATTAGAAGCAAAAAAGGCTTGTTTGAAAGCATTAAATAAGCAAGCACAATCTGCCGACGCTTGCAAATTGATGGCAGATATTATGCAGCATCAGGGTAAAATTGCTGCTGCTAAATATTGGTACGATCGCTCCCTAAAACTCGATGCCAGTTTGGCATCAGCCCATGCCAATCTAGGCAGTATTTATGCAAAAGAAAAGCAGTGGCAATTAGCAATTAGCTGCTATCAAAACGCTCTCAATATCGAGCCGCATTTTGCTGGTTTTTACCGCAATTTAGCTAAAATTTGGCAGCAGGTGGGAAGGGTAGATTTGATGGTGGAATGTTGGCGGCAAGCAGTGACTTTAGAACCTGAAAAAACTGCTGCTGCCGATTGCTTCAATCTAGCGGAAAAGCTGTTTGAATTAGAGCGAAAAGAAGAGGCAATTCCTTATTATCGTTGGGCGATCGAGTTAGATAGTTCTTTATGGCAAGCTTACCAAAGATTAGGAAAAATTGCGTTAGAAACGGGGGAATTAGAAGAGGCGATCGCTCTCCTGTTACAAGGAATTAGCCTCAATCCTAACGACTATTTATGTTACCACAATTTAGGTGATGCTTTTAGTAAGAAAAAACAGTTAGAAAAAGCGATCGTTGCCTACAGTCGCGCCGTTGAATTGAAGCCAGATAACTATTTATTGCATAAAAAATTAGGGGATGCCTTGTTACAAAAAGGCGGATTGGATGAAGCAGCAGTTTGTTACCAAAAAGCGATAGAAATCAATCCAGAATTCTCTTGGGCTTACCACGCTTTAGGCAATGTTTTTAGCAAACAAGGGCGCTGGAAGGAAGCTGTAGAAATTCACCGTAAAGAAATAGCTTTAAATTCTGACTTTTTTCGCTCTCATTACCTCTTAGGCAACGCTCTAAGTCACGATCTAAAAACAACAAAAGAAGCTTTCAGAGCTTACCGAAAAGCTATACAACTAAAACCAGAACATCCCTGGTTTGCTAATTATTCTACTCTCTGGAAATTTGTAAAAGAGCAAAACAAACTCCAACCATTATTAAAGCTATATCGCCGCGCCACCAAGCTTAATCCCGATGCTATTTGGTGTTATGTTAATTTAGGAGAAATTCTAACAGCCAAGGGTAAAATAGAGGGGGCAATTAGAGCTTATAAAAAAGCCTGTTATAATAAAACAAAAGAATCAAACCCGGATTTTGCGGAAAACAATTGGGATTTTAAAAACGCGCGCGGTCCTGGTTTTTTAATAATTGGAGCGCAAAAAAGCGGGACTACTTCTCTGGAGAATTACATCTCAAAACATCCCCAGGTACTACCTGCTATTAAAAAAGAAACCCATTTTTGGTATCGAGATTTTGATAAAGGAATTGAGTGGTACGCATCTCATTTTCCTCCAATTCCTCCAGAGGAAAGTTATTTAACAGGAGAAGCTACTCCTAATTATCTGGAAAATTGCTATACTGCGGCGCGAATTTATCGAGAATTTCCCGATGCGAAGCTGTTAGTAATTTTAAGAAATCCAGCAGATAGAACCATTTCTCAATACTATCATTGGGCTAGGATAAAAAGAGAAAATCGCTCTTTGCAAGAGGCTATAAATGCCGATTTAGAAAAACTAAGCAAAATCGAGGATATTACAGCGGAGAAAAAATACTGGAGGCAACCGGGGAATTATATAGGGCGGGGACTTTATGTTGAGTTTCTCCAGAAGTGGATGGAGGTTTTCCCCAGAGAACAATTTTTGATATTAAAGGGCGAGGATCTTTACGAGAGGCCGGCTGCTACGATGGCGCGAGTTTTTGATTTTTTAGGCTTGCCAGACTATCCACTTTCTGAGTATAAAAGGTTAAACTCCGGTTTTTATAAACCTACGGACGACTCGACGCGCGAACTTTTGAGCGATTATTTCCAACCTTACAATCGAAAATTAGAAGAGTTTCTGGGCATGAAATTTAATTGGTCTTGAGTAATTAACAATTAACAATTAACAATTAATAATTTTCCAAAGTAAAATTAAATTTGGGACCAGAAACCCGGTTTCTTTAAGAAACCGGGTTTCTTAGATATCTTCAACGATCTACGGATTGATAAATTAACAATTAACAATTAACAATTAACAATTTTCCAAAAAGTAAAATGTCTTTAAAACCTACTCCAGAAGAGTTCAACCAACAGGCAGAAATTTATTTAAGCGAGGGAAAATTAGAGGAAGCGGAGGCGGTTTGTCGGCAAGCTTTGGCAGTTAAAGGAGATTTTGCTCCCGCCTGCAAGACTCTGGGGAATATCATGCAGTTAAAAGGTGAAATAGAGGGGGCTGAAATTTGGTATCTGAAGGCTATAGAAATATGGCCCCAATCGGCGGAAGTTAGGGCTAATTTGGGGAGCGTTTATGGCAAACAACAGCAGTGGGAAAAGGCGATCGCTTGTTACGAGGAAGCTATAGAAATTAAACCTAATTTTGCTGGTTTTTATCGCAATTTAATTAAACTTTGCCAACAGGCGGGCAGTCCAGATTTAGCGACTGAATATTCTCTTCGCGCCCAGATTTTAGAACCCGAAAAAGCTCGGCCTAAAGTTTATAAGGAGTTAGGAGATGTTTTAGTCAAACAAGGTAAGTTAGAAGCAGCAATTGGTTGTTATCAAAAACAGCTAGAAATGCAGCCGAATAATTGGCGGGTTTGCTACAATTTAGGAGATGCTTTATTAAAAATAGGAAAAGTAGATGAGGCGATCGCTACTCTCCAGCGCGGCAGAAAAATCTATCCGAAATTTCCGTTGTTTGATTTTACATTGGGGGATGCCCTCAGCAAGAAAGAAGAATTAGAATCTGCCATCTTAGCCTACCGCCGCGCTGTGGAATTAAAACCAGATAATGCTTTTTTTCATAGGAGATTGCAGG
This sequence comes from Cyanobacteriota bacterium, assembly GCA_034189005.1. Classification (GTDB taxonomy): domain Bacteria; phylum Cyanobacteriota; class Cyanobacteriia; order Cyanobacteriales; family Microcoleaceae; genus CALKCV01. Next base: position 51,877 of record JAXHVR010000026.1, read on the forward strand.
AGGCTTTGGAAACGCGAATAAGAAATAAAGGGGAAGGTAATAAAGGGGAAGGTAATAAGGGCGATCGCTCCGAAAAAACTATCTTTTTTAGCATCATACCAGTTGCGGCGGGATTTACCGACCAACTCCTGCAATTTATGGTATTTTATAAACTCGGTTTATCTCTTGGCTATCCATATATTCATACTAACTTCTACAGCAATCGTAGTTCTAAACAAATCTACGATTTTTTGGGTTTTAATCAATTTTGGTCTGCAAACATCAATAATATCGATTTGTCAGAATACGAATTGATGTACTTAGGCTTCGATAACAATAATTTGAAAAAACTCAACGAAATTAATAACTTAGCAGAATTGCAAGATTATTGCCGAGATATTATCGCCAATACAGCTCGCGAAAAAGAAAAAATTATAGTTATTTTTAGGCTCAAAGGAATATCGAAAGCCAGGTTAAAATTGTTGTCTATAATTAATTCAGAGATCGAGGATTATCAAGATAGTTTGAATTTGAGGAAAATATATTTCGATGCAGCAGGAGTTCGCTCGAAACCAAACAGTTATTTTAAAGCCGATCGAGTTAAATTATTAATTCATATAAGAGCGGGGGATATTGCTACCATAAAAACTCCTTGGGGCGATTTTATTAGGTCTATGAAAAGCATCCAAGACGATAGAGTGAAAACGGGTAAAAGCTTAGATAAAGTTAAGTGGCTGGTTAAAGAAGTTTCGGCGATCGCTCCCGAGGATTATTACCGTTTTAGCCGGGATTTAATTTCTGGCTTAGGGGCGGAAAGTGTATCGACTTGCGTCTTTTCTGATGGCTATGAAAGAGCTTTTGATTTTATTAAAGGTAACTTGAATAATATCAAATTAACTCCTGAGAAAACAAAACAAATTATCGACCTGAGCCAATCTTATGAAACCGAAGAGTTTAGCATTTTTAATAATATGGAAAATTGTTCCACGGCGATCGGCGAAAGCGACGAAAAATTATTTGATTTAATCGACTCTTGCCTGATGGCAGAGATTTTTATAATTGGCAACAGGCAAAGAATGATTCCTAAATTTTTAGCCAATTATTACAATCCCCAGAAACAACCGCTGATCTTTGTTTTATCCAAAAACAAAAAGAGAACTTCAGTTATTAAAACTTATGCCCGGGATTTAACTTTAGATTCTCGCAAAGCAACGGTTATACCGGTTAATTTAGAAGATTATAAAATTGAAGAGTTAATAGAAATAGCTAAAGAAAAAGTAGGGATGAAGCACTAAAGTGCTTGCTACAAACTGTTTTTAGTAAGCACTTTAGTGCTGATTATCGCCCCTATTCATAACAAATCAATATCCGCCCTAACTTGTCTCCCAAGACTCTAAGAAACCCCATTCTCCTACTGGTTCAGTAACTTTTAAATTACTTCCTTCTATTAAAGCCCGGTCTTCTCCTGCATCGATCCACTTCAATAACTCCGAAGCCCGCAAAACGGACCAAGGTCGCGCAGTTTCCATAAAGCTGAAAGCTTTAGTAATTTTATCAATATTGTCTAGGTTACGACTGTCAAAATCATAAGCTTGCTCGATGAATTCTTCAATTACTGTAGAGTTTAAAAACTCCTTTGGTACGCCCCCCAGTTTCATTATAGAAGTAATAGCTACATCTCCATCCTGACAAGCTAATAATCCCGCCCGATCTGATGTCAGTTTCGCCATGATTAACCATTGATATAAAGCAAGCTCTATGCCATTAGTTACCAAACCTCCTATGCCCAGAGTAGAATTAGCAATTACCTTACCGAAAGCAGGAAGAATAAAAGCTATCTGGTGATAGAGCAAATGTTTGCTTTTAATATGACCTAATTCGTGACCGAATACGAATATTAATTCATCAGGAGTCAGTTCTTTCATGCCGTCAATATTAATAATAACGATGGGGTCTTTCACTCCTATTGTCCAGACTCTGATAAAACCGGTTCCATGCATTAAATACAGTTCTGGCACTGGTTCTATTTCTAGGATTTTGCATGCTTCTAGGAAAGCCCAATAAATTTCTGGATAATTGCGGCTATTGACTCTAAAGTTATTGGAAGTACAGCCAAATCTGTATAAACGATCTATGCCGTATTCGTTGATTTTTTTAAACAGCAAGGGAACCCCTGGCATTTGTTGTAGGGAAATTAGCGCTTGGCGATCGAAGGGGTGTTCGTAAGCTTGGGAAGGCAGCCCTTTTAAGATTTTTCTTTCCATTTCAAGTTAGTGGTTGTCAGTTATTAATTATTAATCAATTATTAATTATTAATTATTAATTATTAAAGAGGCTATTCAAATCTGTTTGGTCCATAATAATAATAAATGCCTCCTGTAGAAAAGCTCCACCGCCGATCGCCAATACAGGCCAGATTATTTCCGATGGGGCGTAGGCCAAAGTTATGTCATCCATGGCCCTAGCTATTTCTAGCTGCAAATTTTTCAAAGCCTGTAGAGGTATCAGCCCTATGCCTACCAACATCGGTATTGCATAAGCAAAACTCCGATAATGCTTCAGCAATAATATTATCCCTGCTGCTACGGCTGAGACTAACAGGCTTGCGGCAAGAGTCGCAAGCTACCGCGAAAGATGCCGCGCAAACTGCCCCAGTCTTCTTTGACCCGGTATTCTGAGATTAAGCGCAAAGCGCTACCTGGTAAACCGAGTCCCGCAGGAACATATAGCAGCAACGACCGAGCAAGAACGTATTAATAGATACCATATTCGCTTTTGCCCATCCACCGGGCTAAAAATACCTGAAGTAGATAGAGGAAAACGACACCACCAACCCCACACCCCCCACACCCCCCACACCCCCCACACTCCCCACACCCCCCTTTGGCAATCTCTATAGCTCCTTTATGGCCAATAATTTTTTCCCATTTCGGGAGCAAGTTAGCTTTTGGTGCGTCAGTTGTGGTAATGTTTGGGGCTATAAGTTGGAGGGTTGCGATGTTTTAGTTCTGGGATTCCATGGAAAAAGCTAGTCAATTTTAGAAAAAAACATAGATAAAAATGAAAGTTGTTATTCTAGCGGGAGGTATTGGAACCCGTCTTCGAGAAGAAACAGAATATCGCCCGAAGCCATTAGTCGAAGTAGGAGGGTATCCTATTATTTGGCACATAATGAAAATTTATGCCCATTATGGCTTCTTAGAATTCATCGTTTGTTTGGGCTATAAAGGCAATTTAATTAAAGAGTATTTTCTCAACTACGAAGCCATGACCAATGACTTCACTATTAACTTAGGTCGTTCCCATGAAATAACTTATCATAAAGCCCATAACGAGCAAGATTTTCGCGTGACCCTGGTCAATACTGGCATGGAAACCATGACGGGGGGACGGGTGGCTAAAGCAAAACAATATATTGACGAAGACCTCTTTATGGTGACTTATGGTGACGGGCTATCCGATGTAAATATTAAAGATTTGATAGAGTTTCACAAAAGCCATGGAAAAATAGCTACTGTCACTACCGTCCAACCCCTATCTCGCTACGGGGTTTTAGATATTGACAAAGAAGCAAGGGTTTTAAAGTTTGGAGAAAAAATTAAAGAAGATAAAAAGGTAAGCGCTGGTTTCTTTCTCTTTGACCGTCGCATCTTCGACTATTTGTCGGGGGACAATTGCATATTAGAAAAGGAACCATTAGAAAAGTTAGCAGCAGAAGGTCAATTAATGAGTTATTATCATCAAGGTTTCTTTTATGCCATGGATACTTTTAAAGAGTACCAAGAATTAAATAAAATGTGGAATTCAGGTCGATCGCCTTGGAAGGTTTGGGGATAGGATATGCAAACAAACGATTTTTGGAGCGATCGCTCGGTTTTTATTACCGGTTGTACTGGGTTACTCGGTAGCTGGATGGTAGCTGAATTAGTACGACGAGGTGCTAAAGTCACCGGTTTGGTGCGCGACTTAGTGCCCCAGTCTCGGCTTTATACCGACAACTGGGAAAATCAAATTAATATTGTCCGAGGCGGTGTGGAAGACTTGGCTACTATCGAAAGGGCGATCGCCGAATACGAAACCGACACAGTATTCCACCTTGCCGCCCAGACTATTGTAGGCATAGCCAATAAAAATCCCCTGGGAACATTTGAGGCCAACATCAAGGGAACTTGGAACATACTCGAAGCTTGCCGCCGGGTAGGAGGCGTCAGTCGCATCGTTATAGCCTCCAGCGACAAAGCTTATGGAGACCAAGAAATTTTACCCTACAACGAAACCACGCCATTACAAGGAGAACACCCTTATGACGTATCAAAAAGTTGTGCCGATTTAATTAGCCGCACCTATTATGTTTCCTATGGGTTGCCGGTTTGTATTACCCGATGCGGTAACTTTTATGGCGGAGGCGATTTGAACTTTAATCGCATCGTCCCAGATACAATCAAGTCAGCTTTGCGCGATAAACCAGTTACTATCCGCAGCGATGGCAGTTACATTCGGGATTATTTTTATGTCAAAGACGGAGTGTTGGCTTATTTGCATTTAGCCGAACAAATGGAGAGAAAAGAAGTTTTGGGAGAAGCTTTTAATTTCAGTAACGAATTACAAATTACCGTGTTAGAATTAGTGCGGAAAATTCTAGCATTAATGAATAAAAAAGAATTAGAACCAGCGGTATTAAATCGAGCTACAAACGAAATAAAGCACCAATACCTTTCTGCTCAAAAAGCCCGCCAGCTTTTGCAGTGGGAGCCTAAATATTCTCTCGAACGAGGTCTCGCGGAAACCATTGATTGGTACAAACTTTTTATTGACAAAACTACTAAATAATTAGAGTAATGAAACCTAAATGTCGATTTTGTCAAACTCCAATAGAGGAAACATTTGTAGATTTAGGGATGTCTCCTCTATCCAATGCTTTTATCAAATCCGAAGCACTAAATTTATCGGAAAAATTCTATCCCCTTCACGCTTATGTCTGCAATAATTGTCTTTTAGTTCAACTAGAAGAGTTTGAGACTCCAGACCAGATTTTTAACGACTATTTATATTTTTCTTCTTATTCGGACAGTTGGTTGCGTCACGCAGAAAATTACACCGAATTAATTCTGAATAGATTTGGTTTCGATCGCCAAAGTCAAGTAATAGAAATAGCCAGCAATGACGGCTATTTGTTGCAGTATTTCCAACAACGAAACATCCCCGTATTAGGGATAGAACCGGCAGCTAACGTAGCGAAAGTGGCTGAAGAGAAAGGCATTCCCACTTTAGTCAAATTTTTTGGCGTAGAAACGGCGAAAATGCTAAAAGATGAAGAAAAACAAGCGGATTTATTAATAGGAAATAATGTATTAGCCCACGTTCCAGATATTAATGATTTTGTGGCGGGAATAAAAATAGCCCTCAAGCCCAACGGTATTTTAACCATGGAATTTCCGCACCTGTTGACACTCATCCAATACAATCAGTTTGATACTATTTACCACGAGCATTTTTCTTACTTCTCCTTCTTAGTAGCAGAAAAAATATTTGCCAGTCATGGTTTAACTCTATTTGACGTCGAAGAAATTCCGACTCATGGGGGTTCGTTAAGAATTTATGGCAAACACGATACCAACTCTAATTATTCGAGTAGCGATCGCCTAAACGATCTTAAAGATAGAGAAATAAAAGCAGGGCTAAACAAATTAGAAACCTACTTAGGATTTAGCGAACAAGTCAAAGAAACCAAACGAAAACTGCTCCAATTCCTCATAGAAATCAAAGCCCAAGGTAAAACCATAGTCGGTTATGGAGCCCCCGCCAAAGGCAATACTCTATTAAACTACTGTGGAATTCGTACAGATTTTCTCGATTATACCGTAGATCGCAATCCCCACAAACAAGGCTCCTTCTTACCCGGAACCCATATCCCCATCTATCACCGCGACAAAATAAAAGAAACTCGCCCCGACTATGTTGCCATCCTGCCTTGGAATTTCAAAGATGAAGTAATGGAACAAATGGCCCATATTCGAGAGTGGGGGGGGCAGTTTTTAATTCCCATTCCCGAAGTGGAGGTAATTCCATGAAATTTATCGAAACCATATTAAAAGGAGCCTACGTTATAGAGTTAGAAAAGCTCGAAGACGAGCGAGGTTTTTTTGCCCGTTCTTGGTGCGAACAAGAATTTGCCGAACGAAATTTAAACCCCCATTTAGTCCAGTGCAATATTTCTTTCAACCGAAAAAAAGGAACCCTGCGAGGAATGCACTACCAGGAGAAACCATATCAAGAAACAAAATTAGTTAGATGTACCAGAGGAGCAATTTATGATGTGATTTTAGACCTTCGTTCCGACTCGCCAACCTGCAAGCAATGGGTAGCCGCGCAGTTGACTTCAGAAAATAGGAAAATGCTCTATATTCCAGAAGGGTTTGCTCATGGATTTCAGACATTAGAAGATAATACGGAAGTATTTTATCAAATGTCGGAATTTTATCATCCCGAGGCTGCTAAAGGAATAAAATGGAACGATACTGCCTTTGATATTGAGTGGATGGAAAAGGAGCCTATTTTATCTGACAAAGATAAAAGTTACAGCGATTATTGAATCGGTGAAGTACATCGAGCGATCCCCCCCAACCCCCCTTAAAAAGGGGGGAGCCATATTTTTTCCCTCGTCCCCCGGATATTAAAAACTTCGTTGCCGAAGGCCGGACCCGAAAAATCAAATATTTTCCTCTGGCCCCCCCCTTTTTAAGGGGGGCGGGGGGGGGATCGACAGGGGGACCAACGGGGTAGCCGTCAATGTACCTCATAGTTTCGATAATTGCTATACAAAGATTTTGCCTAAAAATTCAAACTTAATTGAAAAATGAATGCCTGCCCTAATTGCAATTATCAAAAAACCGAGCCATTTTTCCATCTAAAGAATTCGCCAATTTTACAAAATATCTTGTTAGCAACCGAGTCGGAAGCAAGAGGGGTAGAAAAAATAGATGTAGATTTTGAATACTGTCCCAATTGTCATTTTGTTTTCAATCCAAAATTCGATGAATCTTCTGTAAACTATACAGAAATTTACGACAACAACCAAATGGGTTCTCCAGAATATACGAACTACATCGACGGTTTAACGGATAGAATAGTAGCAGATTGTAGTTTAAATTCAGACAGTAAAATCCTGGAAATAGGTTGCGGCAACGGCTATTTTTTATCTAAAATAAAAGAAAAAAGTAGCTCTAAATTTGTGCGAGGCTACGACCCGACTTATAACGGACAACATCAGATGTCCGAGTTTATTAACAAGTCTTACTTCCAGCCAGAAGCAGGAGAAACCTTCGAGTGGATCGCTCTGAGGCACGCCCTAGAAGGAATGCTTAATTACGATGGAGTCTTAACGGGAATCCTAGCATCGATGCACCGCAAGACAAAGCTTTATCTAGAGATAGTAAACTTAGATTACATCATCAAACAAAAAGATTTGTCATTATTGTATTATGAATGTGCCAGGTATTATTCCTTGCGATCGCTACAGCAAATGCTAAGTAAATACAACTTAGAAATCCAACAAGTTTATTCCCTATTTAACGACAACTATTTAGGCGTATTCGCCAGCAAGCGCCCCGACGTCCGAGATTTAGCAGAAGTACGGACGAAATTAAAAGAAACAGTACCAAATTATAATAAAGTAGTAATTTGGGGAATAGCAGGACGGGCTATTTCCACAATGGCTCATTTTGGTTGGGAGCCAGAAGTAGTTCAATATGGAGTAGATATCGATCGCAACAAACAAGGAAAGCATATCCCAGTCACCGGGCAACTCATAGTTTCACCAGAAGAAGCGGTTAACTTTCAGCCACAATTAGTCATCGTAGCCAACGCCAATTATTTAACAGAAATAAAACAGCATTTTGACCGTGGAACCAAATTCTTAACCTTAGATGGAGTTTTGCATTAATAAAAAAATGTTAGTAGAACAGGCATCCTGCCTGTTATCCGCTTAGTTGTTAGTTGGCAGTTTGTAGTAATCGCTTCAGCGATTCATATTGATAAATCGCTAAAGCGATTACTACGAACAGAAAAATTCGGAGGCAAGAAACCCGGTTTCTTCAAGAAACCGGGTTTCTAAAATATCGCTTTATAGCAATCCGTTGCTATAACAAAAACAAATCAAACAGGAGCAAAAAAAATGGATTCATTTGAAGAAAAAAACATCGAGAATATCGAGAAAATGGGAGAAGATAAATCCTTACTCGAACTCAGCAACGATTGGTATGTAAAAACGGCAAAATACGAATACGAATACCATTTTACCTGGATGGGGAGACCGATAATTCAATTACCCCAAGATATCTTAGCAACCCAGGAAATTATTTATCGAGTCAAACCAGACTTAATAATTGAAACAGGAATAGCCAGAGGAGGTTCTCTAATATTCTACGCATCAATGCTAGAATTAATCGGCGACGGAGAAGTATTAGGAATAGATATCGATATTCGCCAGCACAATCGAGTAGAAATAGAAAAACATCCCATGTTTAAGCGGATCTCCATGCTCGAAGGTTCTTCCATCGACCAAAACATAGTAGATCGGGTCTATGAAATAGCCAAAAACAAGCAAAGAATATTAGTTTGTTTGGACTCCAATCATACCCACGATCATGTCTTGAAAGAACTTCAATTATATTCACCTCTAGCAACCAAAGGCAGCTATTTAATCGTATTCGATAGCGTAGTAGAAGATATGCCCGACGACTTCTTCCCCGATCGCCCCTGGGGCAAAGGCAATAATCCCAAGACCGCAGTTTGGGAATTTCTCAAAAGTAGCGATCGCTTTGAGATAGATAAAAATATTCAAAATAAACTCTCGATCACAGTAGCCCCAGACGGCTATTTAAAATGTATTAAGGATTAAAAAATATGAAACGAATCCCTATATCCGGTCCTTCGATAACCGAAAAAGAAATTAACTATGTAACCGATGCAGTTACTAACGGTTGGTACGAAAATGCCGGTTCGTACAATCAAAAATTTGAAGCCGCTTTTGCCAATTACATTGGTACTAAATACGCAGTTTCCTTGCCATCCTGTACCTCAGGCATCCATCTTTCTCTACTAGCAATGGGAGTGGGGCCGGGGGATGAAGTAATCGTACCGGATATTACTTGGATCGCTTCCGCCGCACCCATCAGCTATGTAGGGGCAATTCCAGTCTTTGTCGATATCGACCCGAAGACTTGGTGTTTATCAGCTAAATCTTTTGAGTCTGGCATCACCCCAAAAACCAAAGCCGTAATTCCAGTCGATCTATATGGGGGAATGCCCCAGATGGAAGCAATCATCAGCATCGCCAGAGAGCATAATATTGCCGTTATTGAAGATGCAGCAGAGGCCATAGGTTCCGAAGACCGGGGGAAACGGGCTGGCAGTTTTGGAGATACCGGAGTTTTCAGCTTTCACGGCTCGAAAACTCTTACCACTGGGGAAGGAGGGATGTTAGTCACTGACAGGGAGGATATTTATCAACGGGTTCTATTTTTGCGAGACCACGGTCGCCTCCCTGGAGATAAAATGTTTTACAACGCCGAAGTAGCTTACAAGTACAAAATGAGCAGCTTGCAAGCGGCTTTAGGTTTAGCACAGTTAGAGCGCATCGATGAATTAGTACGTCGCAAGCGTCAGATCTTTGCTTGGTACGAAGAAGAGTTAGCGGATCTAGAAGGAATTACCCTCAATCACGAACCTCCAAATACTAAAAATACTTACTGGATGGTTACAGCTATTTTAGACGAAAAATTCGGGCTGGACAAAAAGAATTTGATGGAATTGATGAGCGAGCAAAATATTGACTGCCGTCCGTTTTTTCATCCCTTAAGTTCTATTCCTGCTTATAAAGATTGGGAAAGTGCAAAAATAGCTGCTAAAAATAATGCGATCGCTTATCAGATTAGTCCACGGGCAATTAATCTTCCTAGCGGGATGAATATGACTGAGGAATTAGTTGCATTTGTTAGCGATCGCTTAAAGACTATTTTAAACGGTTAATTTTTGTAAAAATACCAACGCTTTGCAAGCATGAATACTTAAGAAACCCGGTTTCTTTGAGAAACCGGGTTTCTGGCGGGCGAGTAAATCTATGAAGAAACCCGGTTTTTTCCCAACCGGGTTTCTGGCCCCGCTCAAATCTCCCTGCTATTCGGGTTTCTGGCCCCGCTCAAATCTCCCTGCTATTAAAATCAACTTCCACAAGCATCAATACTTAAGAAACCGGGTTTTTTTAAAAAACCCGGTTTCTGGCGGGCGAATAAATTTATGGAGAAAGTTTTACGCCTTTAACCCAATTGGGAAAATGTTAATTGTTAATTGTTAATTGATATAATACCAATAGTCAAAAAGGAGGTAGTAACATGGGTTTAGTTTATGCAGACATCGAACTGATTCGCGGTGACGATCTAGCATTGTTCCGAGAAGGTTATCTTGCAGAAGAGCAAATTAGACGGATTAAGGTCAACGCTTTAGTCGATAGCGGTGCCTATATGCTGGCAATCAATCAACAAATTAAAACTCAACTTAACTTGAAAAAAGTTGGCGAGCAAGTAGCAGAATTAGCAGACGGCACCCAGACAAGATTAGAAATAGTCGGACCGATAGACGTGCGCTTTGAAAATCGCCGCGCCAATGTCGATGCTATGGTTTTACCCGGGGACTCCGAAGTATTATTAGGTTCGATTCCCATGGAGGATATGGATGTTTTAATTGACCCGAAACAACAACGGTTAATTGTCAATCCGGAAAGTCCTTATATTGCTAAAAAATCTTTGAAATAATCTGTATTTACGGGGCTGATGCAATTTTTATTAGCATAAATCTAGTTCGTAGTAATCGCTTCAGCGATTCATATTGATAAATCGCTCGGCATAAATCTCGTTCGTAGTAATCGCTTCAGCGATTCATATTGATAAATCGCTCGGCATAAATCTCGTTCGTAGTAATCGCTTCAGCGATTCATATTGATAAATCGCTCGGCATAAATCTCGTTCGTAGTAA
>JAXHVR010000026.1:62986-63129 GCA_034189005.1 Cyanobacteriota bacterium
TCGCTTCAGCGATTTATATTTCTAAATCGCTAAAGCGATTACTACGAACTAAAGCTATTTATAATTTTTATTCGCATAATTTTAATTATCTACTAATAACATGGAACCCGAATATCCCACAGCTAACGACTGGTATAAAGCAA
>JAXHVR010000260.1:0-1994 GCA_034189005.1 Cyanobacteriota bacterium
GAGATTCTCGGATAAATTGTTTAACAACGCCAACTGATTTTCTAGCTTCTCCACTTCTAACGAAGTGCGAGTTGGTGGAGCGTTAATTGCTTTTTCTGCCACTGGTTCGTATTTTTGTAGGCTGGCAAAAGCGCGATCGCTAAAATCCTGCAAATAATCTTTAGCGGCATCGCTATATGCTTGTTTGACCTGCTGCTGGTATTCTTCTGGAGAAACAGTCGGTTGTTGTTCTTTAGAATCGCTTAATAGATAAGTCGCCCCACCAACTACGGCGGCGATCGCTGGGCCTCCTAACAGCCAACCGATACCGGCAGCGATCGCCAGAGGCATTATACCCCCGGATTTTTTGGCAACGGAGGGGGGCGGTGGCGGCAACAAAACCTTGGGCGGTTCGGGAAAGGCGATGGTAATTTGCTCTGGTTTTTCTATGTCGAAAAACTCTCCCGCCTTATTAACCCACTCCATCAGTTTCTCCTGCCACTGCACCACTTCCGACCTCAAAGTTTCCGACCGCCAACTATCAAAGCGGCGTTCTTCCAAAGCAGCAGCTAACTCTGTTTGGTAAGCTTCTAAAAGCTTAGGCAAATAGAGCCAACTTTGGAAATCGGAGTTGCTGCTTTGAAAACCTTGTTTGACCAATTTTTCCGCTCTTTGTTGAATAGACTTTTTCGCCTCCAATTTCTCTCGGGCAGCGTTTAATTTTGCCGTCGCCGTTTCAATTTGTACCTGCATCGCTTGACGAATTTGAGAAGCGATCGCCTCCACTCGCCGCACGGAAACAGAAGTTTTTTCCCCTTGTTCGGCAACAATACTTTGCAAAGCAGATTCAAAAGCCGCCAAACCGGTGGTTTGCGCCGCCGAAGTCTCTCCTTTTAACCTCGCGCGCAAAGCCGGTAAAGCATCCACTCGATAGAGATTGCTAATATTAGCGGGCAAGTCGAAGCGAAAACTTTCTGCCACAAACCGCATTCTATTAGAAACTTCTTTTTGGTCTTCTGGTTCGAGCAAGTTCATAAAATTGACGACAAAAACCACGGTATTAATTCCTCTATCCAGCAGCCAATCTCGCAAATTTTCTCGCTCGTTTAAAGTCATTAATTTTCGAGCATCCAAAACCTGAACGATTAAATTTGCCGTTAATAATTTATCGCGGACTAACATTTCCTGTGCTTCGCGATCGTCGGTTCCTGGCAAGTCCAGAAATTCCACTCCTGTTTGTAAGAAAGGATGGGGGCAGAAAACATCGACGGCGGCGACATCATCTCGCATTCTTCTATTTTCGTCTAAAATGGCATAACGTTTTAAAACGCCGATACCTTCTTCGTTAATTTCTTTGCCATCTTTTAAGGTGATTTTAGTTTGAAGTTCTTCGCCGTATTTAACTGAAATAGCGGCTCCAGTGGTCGGAATAATATCTATTGGTACGGTTTTTTTGCCGAGTAAAGCATTAAGCAGGGTTGATTTGCCGTAATTAAAAGGAGCAAATACGGCAATTTTAAAAGTAGGATTTGCTAGAAAATCGCAAATAGAGTTAACATCTTTTTTAAGCTGAGATTCTGGTTCCAACTCCAGCATTGCTAGTGCGGTTTGGAGATAGTTTATGAGGTTTTGATATTGTTCTGGTTTTTGCATAATTAATTAAACTGCCTTAAGAAAATAGCGATCGTTAAGAAACCCGGTTTTTCCCAAAAACCGGGTTTCTGGGCTATGGGTGAATATTGCCGCAAAGATGAAATTTACCCGTTGCCTAGCAACCTCGTTCGCCAACCAATAACCTATCTGTTTCATCAATTACATCTATTTTAATCGCTAAAGCGATTACTACGAACTAGCTTTTTTCTCTCACCAATGACCTATCCGCACTCGTCCGCATTCCATACCGCTGCCAACCAAACTTCATCGCCTGCCAACAACGCCAATTATTAATTATTAATTATTAATTATTAATCGATCGAACCCAAATGTTGCACCAAGGGTATTATAGCCATTTTTTA
>JAXHVR010000261.1:0-1935 GCA_034189005.1 Cyanobacteriota bacterium
ATTAGCCTATCCCATAGCCAAACGCACCCTCGAAGGAGACGAAAAACACGCCATCTTACATCAAATAGCCGTCTTTATCTGCACCTTTTTCGGCACCAGTTTCCGAGGAGCAAACCTAACCGACGCTAACTTCACCAAGGCCACCCTAAAAAGCACCGACTTAAGAAAAGCCAATACCACCAAAACCTTATGGAAACAAGCCAAATATCTTGAAGTAGCCCGCACCAGCGACACCATTTTAATAGACCCCAAAGTAAGAGACTTATTAATAACAGGAGACGGCTACCAAAAATCCTACACTGGCGCAAACCTTCGAGGAGCAAATCTCATCGGCGCAAACCTCAGTTATGCAGACTTAAAAGCAGCAGATATCAGCGAAGCCACCTTACAAGCTGCCTGTTTGGATTGGGCAAACTTAACCGAAGTTCAAGCAATTAGTACCGACTTTACCTACGCTCAAATAACCGGTTGTTCCTTAGAAAATTGGAACATCGACACCACCACCAAATTAAACGAAGTCGAATCCAGATTTGTCTATCTGCTAGAACATCCAAAACCGAATACAGACGATCGCGAACGTCGCCCCAGCAGCGGGGAATTTAAACCGGGAGAATTTACCAAACTGTTTGAAACCGTCTTAAACACCGTAGATTTAATCTTCCAAAACGGCATCGACTGGCAAGCATTTATGTCGTCCTTCAAACAGGTGCAAAAAGAAAATCAAGACGCGGAATTAAACATCCAAAGCGTCGAAAACAAAGGAGAAGGAGTCGTAGTAGTAAAAGTCAGCGTACCAGAGGAAACTAATAAGGAACAAATCCACAGCGACTTCGTACAAATCTACGACGATACAGTTAGAAAGTTAGAAGAAAAATATCAAGCCCAATTGCAGGGCAAGGAAGGACAAATCGCCATCTATCGGCAGCAAAACGAAAATATGATGTCGTTTTTCAACACTATCGTTCCCAGTCGGCTAAGTTCCACCCACAATCAAATTAAAAGGGAAAAATTAGTCGTTATTAGCTTCAGCAACGGCGATTTGGAGCGAGGATTTGCCACCGTTAAAGCCCATCTTTGGTCCGATGGCAATAGTCTGCCGATTACCTTCGCCGCCAAGCTACCTCCAGAGACACAAATTGCCCGACTTTATCAAGAGTGGCATCATCAATATGAAGTTTTGAGCGGTCATTATCAATTTCGCGGTTTGATGCCGAGAATTAAGAAGAAAAATAACCAACCAACCCAATTATCCGACAGAGAATTTCCCAAACTAAAACGAGATTTAGAAGAATTAGCTAAAACTTTAGCTGCCAGTCTCAACCATTGGTTGAACTCTCCAGACTTTATTCGCATCCAAAATCAATTAAGGATGCAATTAAATCCCTCAAATCGGGTGCGGTTAGTTATTGAAACTGAAGATATTAAAATGCGCCGGCTGCCCTGGCATTGTTGGGATTTTTTCCAGGATTATCGGTTGGCAGAAGTGGCATTAAGCAATCCAGAAGGCAACCGGCTGGAGAAGTTAATACCCCCCAGAGAGAAAATTAGAATACTGGCAATTTTAGGCAGCGACGAAGGTATTAACGTCGAAGTAGATAGGCAATTTTTAGAAAGTTTGCCCGATGCGGAGATAGTATTTTTAGTAAAACCAAGCAGGCAACAATTAGATAAATATTTGTGGTCGGAAAAAGGTTGGGATATATTCTGTTTTTCGGGGCATAGCAAAAGCGATGCAGATGGCAATACTGGCTGTTTTCACCTCGGTAAAGGTCATGAACTAACTATTGAAGAGTTAGAAAATGCCCTCAAAGCGGCTATAGAAAAAGGCTTGCAGTTAGCGATTTTTAATTCTTGCGACGGTCTCGGTTTGGGGCGGCAATTAGCAGATTTGCACCTTCCCCAAATTATCGTCATGCGAGAACCGGTTCCAGATAT
>JAXHVR010000262.1:0-1930 GCA_034189005.1 Cyanobacteriota bacterium
CGATCGCCTCCTACCATATTTAATTCATTTCGTCAACCGCTCCCATATAAACGACCTACAAGCTGAAACGGTTTGTCACTGGTTATTTTAGCTTCAAAAAAACTTTTAGTCAATAATTCTAAACTTAAGTTAATAGAAATTAACACAAAGGTTAAAAAATCGTTAACTACAACAATAATGTAGTTGCTTTAGTGGCAAACTAAATTCTTAGTGCAAAAAGACTCAAAGCGCTAAAAATCTGAGAAAATCGGAACAGACCAAAATAGTTATCAAGCACTATTAACCTAAAAACCAAAAAACGGAGAAGCAAATATGAAACTAGCTTACTGGATGTACGCAGGACCGGCCCACATCGGCACTCTTCGCATCGCTAGTTCTTTTAAAAACGTTCACGCCATCATGCACGCCCCCCTCGGCGACGACTATTTTAACGTGATGCGATCGATGCTCGAACGAGAACGAGATTATACACCAGTCACCGCCAGCGTAGTCGATCGCAACGTTCTCGCCAGGGGTTCCCAAGAAAAAGTAGTCGATAATATCGTCCGCAAAGATAAGGAAGAAAGCCCCGACCTGATCGTACTCACTCCCACTTGTACCTCCAGCATCCTCCAAGAAGACTTAGCAAACTTTGTAGAACGGGCCCAACTGGACGCGAAAGGCGATGTAATGCTGGCAGACGTGAACCACTACCGCGCCAACGAACTGCAAGCAGCAGACAAAACTTTAGATCAAATAGTCAAATTTTACATCAATAAAGCGAAAAAGAAAGGCGATTTAGCAACAGAAAAAACCGAAAAACCTTCGGTAAATATTATCGGCATTTCTACCCTCGGTTTCCACAACCAACACGACTGCATGGAACTGAAGCGGTTAATGGCAGATTTGGGAATAGAAGTTAACGAAGTCATTCCCGAAGGTGCCTCCGTTCACAATTTGAAAAATTTACCCCGGGCTTGGTTTAACCTCGTACCTTATCGGGAAATAGGCATGATGTCGGCTCGTTTCTTGGAGGAAGAGTGCGGGATGCCTTATGTAGATATTACGCCGATGGGAGTTGTGGAAACTGCCCGCTGCATCCGCAAGATTCAGGAAGTAATTAACGGTCTAGGCGCTAATGTAGATTACGAAGGATTTATCGACAATCAAACTCGTTTCGTCTCGCAAGCGGCATGGTTTTCTCGTTCTATTGACTGTCAGAATTTAACAGGTAAGAAAGCGGTAGTATTTGGAGACAATACCCACGCGGCGGCGATGACAAAAATTCTGGCCCGGGAGATGGGTATTCATGTGGTCTGGGCCGGTACTTATTGTAAATACGATGAGGAGTGGTTCCGCAAGGAGGTCAGCGAGTATTGCGATGAAGTTCTCATCAGCGAGGATAACGGGGACATCGGGGATGCGATCGCGCGGGTAGAACCGTCGGCTATCTTCGGTACCCAAATGGAACGCCACGTCGGCAAGCGTTTAAGTATTCCTTGCGGGGTGATAGCCTCGCCAATTCACATTCAGAATTTCCCCATTGCTTACAAACCATTCTTGGGTTATGAAGGCACGAATCAGGTAACAGATTTAATTTACAATTCCTTCACTTTAGGAATGGAAGATCACCTGTTAGAAATCTTCGGCGGTCACGATACCAAAGAGGCAATTCATAAGGGTATTTCGGCCGATTCAGACTTGAACTGGACGAAGGAAGCTAAGGGTGAATTGAATAAAGTTCCTGGTTTTGTCCGGGGTAAAGTGAAGCGAAATACTGAGAAATTTGCCCGGGAACGCGGCATAGAAGAAATCAGTCTGGAAGTGATGTATGCAGCGAAGGAAGCTGTAGGCGCGTAGTTTTTAAGTAGGGAAAAAAAGCCTCTCCCTGGGTTTAAGCATAAAGCTAGTTTGTAGTAATCGCTTTAGCGATTTAGAACCAACTTTTGGG
>JAXHVR010000263.1:0-1910 GCA_034189005.1 Cyanobacteriota bacterium
GGCTAGTTTCATCCTCTGCAAAATCCGTTGCTAATTTTATAAATGAAAGCTATTAAAAACACTTGGAGTTACATATTTTTACTCGGTCCTATTCTAATTATTATGGGTTTATCCGCAGGGTTTGTATCTGCTACCTGGGAACCCGTACCGTTAGCCTTAATAATTAGCGGTCTAGTTATTGTGGCTTTGTGGCTGCTATATCTCTCCTATTCTAGGGAGAAAAAATCAGAAAAATTAGGAGTAGGAAGGGCAAGCGAGGCGGGAACAAATGCCATAGTCGCTACTTTATCATTTCTCTTAATAGTAGGGTTAATTAATTTCCTGGGAGTCCGCTACGAATTTCGACTGGACTTGACAGAAGGTCAAAGATTTACTCTCTCTCCTGAAACGCAAGAAATTTTAGCAAATCTCGAAGAACCTGTAAAAGTTTTGTTGTTTGAAGCGGGAGAAAATCCTCTCAACAAACAGTTGTTAGAAAATTATCAGAGGGAAGGAGAAGGCAAATTTAGCTTTGAGTTTGTTAACCCCTACGATCGCCCGGGAATGGCTTTAGAATATGGCGTCAAGCAAGTAGGAGAAATCTATGTCGTGGTGGGCGATAGAAGAGATGTTATTGTTACTCAACAGTTTCAAGTTTTGACAGAACCGAGACTGACTAACAGCATCCAAAAACTATTGACAGAAACTCCGGCAAAAGTTTATTTTCTCCAAGGTCACGGAGAAAGAACTCTCGAAGACGGGGAACGAGGTTTGGCAGAAGCAGTTAGCGCTTTAGAGGATAAAAATTATATTGTCGAAACATTGAATTTGGCAGAAACTACTGGAGTCCCAGAAGACGCAAATGCCATTGTCATTGTCGGTCCCGAGAGAGAGTTTTTAGAAGCGGAAGTTGAAGCTTTAAAAGATTATTTGGATCTGGGCGGCAGTTTGTTGTTGGCGATCGATTATCAAAGCGACCCAGGGTTGGATAGTTTGTTAGAAGAATGGGGAGTTTTGCTGGATACTCGTTTGGCAATAGACGACCCCGAAATAGGTAGATTGGTGGGCCTGGATCCTTGGGTTTCTTTAGTAACCAATTATGGAGACCATCCCATAACCGCAAATTTTGCCAATGGGGTTTCTTTATATCCTTTTGCCCGGCCGGTGGAAAGCGAAGCTACTCCGGGTATTACCGAAAGTCCTCTTATTTGGACGAACGAGCGGAGTTGGGCCGAAGCGGATGTTAGAGGCCAGTTGGAGTTTAATCCCGATCGCGATCGCTCAGGCCCATTATCTCTTGGCGTGGCCTTAACTCGTTCTCTGGGGGAAGCAGAACCAGAAGCAGCGGAGACAGAGGAGGAAACTCTCACTCCCATTCCGCCCCTACCCGGTCAACCGCCTTCGGAACCGACTCTCCCCCCAACGGCAACCGACTCCGAGGAAGAGACGGAAAAATTAGCAGCGACTCCCGAACCCATTCCGCCCCTGCCCGGGCAACCGCCTTCGGAACCGACTGACATTGCTTCTGGGGCCGTTGCGGAGTCGGGGGAGGAGTCGCGGTTGGTGGTATTAGGCACTTCTCAATTTGCTACTAACGGTTGGTTCCAGCAGTCTTTAAATGGAGATGTGTTTTTAAATTCCCTTAGTTGGTTGAGTCAAGGGGAGGAGGAGATTCTTTCTATTCGTCCTAAACCTATTACTAACCGTCGCTTGGCGATGACGCTTCCAGAAGCGAGGTTGTTGTTAGTAACGGCATTGATTTTGCCTTTGTTAGGCTTTTCTTTGGGCGGTATCTTGTGGTGGACCCGAAGGTAATATAGCATTTATCGAATCGGTGAGGTACAAATAAATATTCGATCCCCCTAAATCCCCCTTGAAAAGGGGGACTTTGAAATGGCTCCCCCCTTCTCAAGGGGGGCTGGGGGGGATCG
>JAXHVR010000264.1:0-1901 GCA_034189005.1 Cyanobacteriota bacterium
GAATTAAAAGGCAAAGAAGCTTCTGGGGGTTTGGGTTTTGAAAGAGAAATAGAAGATATTAAAGCCGCCAGTAAAAACTTGCGCGAAGGCGTATTTCGCTTGATGGTTTTGGGGGACATGAAGCGCGGCAAAAGCACTTTTCTTAACGCATTAATAGGCGAAAATATCTTGCCTAGCGATGTTAATCCCTGTACCGCTTTATTAACAGTTCTGCGCTACGGCCCCGAGAAAAAAGTTACGATTCATTTTAACGACGGCAAAAGTCCCCAGACCCTCGATTTTAAAAGCTTTAAGCGCAATTATACCATCGACCCCGCCGAGGCAAAGCAATTAGAAAAACAGAAAAAAGAAGCTTTTCCCGATGTCGAATATGCGGCGATCGAATATCCTTTAACTATGTTGGAAAAAGGTATCGAAATTGTGGATAGTCCCGGTTTGAACGATACGGAAGCGCGGAACGAATTGTCTCTTGGTTATGTTAATAATTGCCACGCCATTCTATTTGTAATGAGGGCGACTCAACCTTGCACTTTGGCAGAACGTCGCTATCTGGAAAATTACATTAAAGGTCGCGGTTTGAGCGTTTTCTTTTTAATTAATGCTTGGGACCAGGTTAAGGAAAGTCTCATCGATCCAGATGATGAAGAGGAATTAGAAGAATCGGAATATCGACTGCGGCGAGTTTTTAAGGCTAATTTGGAGGAATATTGCGTCGTTGAAGGTCATAATATTTATGAAGAAAGGGTTTTTCAGTTGTCTTCAATTATTGCCTTGCGGCGCAGGTTGAAAAATGTTTCTGCTTCTTTGGATGGTACCGGTTTCCCCGAATTTATGGGGGCGTTGAATGCGTTTTTAAATAAAGAAAGAGCGATCCAGGAATTTCGACAGGCGAGAACTTTGGGCAGGCAGGCAAATACTCATGTGAAAGAGGCGATCGCTCGTCGTTTGCCATTATTAGAACAGGATGTTAACGAACTAAAAGAAAGGATTAGTTCCGTGGAACCAGAATTTGAAAAACTGACAGAAATTGGCGATAGTTTTCAAAAAGAAATTAGAGAAGTTCGCGATAGTAAATCAACAGCGATCGCCGACTCTTTCCGCGATTACATCCTCAAATTAGGCGATACTTTCGAGGCAGATTTTCTCCACTATCAACCAGACTTAAATTTCCTCGATTTCTTCTCCCCAGGAAAGCGAGACGCTTTTGAAAAAGACCTAGCAAATGCTTTTGAGAAATACATCAACGATCGCCTCGCAGCTTGGACTGTTACCGTAGAACAAAAGATGGATGCAGCCTTTTTGCAACTATCCCGCCGGGCAGCACATTATGGCGCTTCTTACACTAAAGTTACTGACAAAATCACCGAAAAATTAACCGGTCAAAAAGTTAAAAGTTTTTCCAGCAATTCCCCAGAAGATGATGCTCCTCCTTGGGCAAAATGGGCTATGGGATTGTTTTCTTTAGCGCGAGGAAATCTGGCAGGAGTGGCAATGGCGGGGGCCGGTTTTGACTGGAAAAATATTCTCTTAAATTTGATAACCGTGGTCGGAGTAGGCGGTATTATTGCAACGGTTACAGGCATAACTTTAGGTCCAGTTGGTTTGGCTTTATTGGGTTTGGGCGTGGGAGTTATGCAGGCAGACCAAGCAAGAAAACAGTTGGTTCAAGCAACGAAAAAAGAGTTAGTAAAACACCTTCCACAAGTAGCGCAGGAACAGTGGCAACCGATTCGCGACGCGATAAAAGAGTGTTTCGATGCTTACGAACGAGAAGTGACGGAAAGGATTGATGATGATATTAAATCCCGTCAGGCTGAGTTGGATAATTTGTTGAAGCAAAAGGAAGAACGAGAAATTAATCGCGAGGAAGAATTAGCTCGTCTTAATAAGTTGGAAACTGA
>JAXHVR010000265.1:0-1877 GCA_034189005.1 Cyanobacteriota bacterium
TGGTGGCCTCGTGTTTTCACAGGCTCTTCCGCCGTGGCCTCGTTGGACCTCACTCATACCCCTCTAGTCTCTAAAGGCTCCTAGTGAGAGCGAGTCGCACCTTACATCTCCATGCTTATAATAGATCTCTTGCAAAAATAAAGACGGGGCAAAGCATTTGGACATAAAAACCTCTGGTTTTCAACAAAAATTGTCTCCCAAATGCTTTGCCCCTACATAAAAATCGAATTATGCAAGAGGTCTAATAAATTGGTTTTACGCCTTTAACCCAATTGGGAAAATGTTAATTGGGAAAATGTTAATCGATCTTAATCGATCTGGGGTTGCAGTTCGTATTTCTCTACTAAACGTCCAAACTGTTTTACTTGATAATCTTTGGCTTTACCTTTGCGCGGTTGTAAATTAAGGATTTCTGTTACTTCTGGATGTTTAAAAATATGATGGCTGCCGCTTACTCTCTCTAAGGCAAAACCAAATTTTTGAATCAGATTAACTAATTCGTTAAACTTGACATTTTTAGAATTGCGAGCTAACTTCTTTAACTGTTTGGTAGTCTTCATAAAAATTCTGCTTTAAAAATCTTTGATGCTTCTCATTTAAGGGGACTACAATTGATTTCTAAAGAGCAGATAGATTGAGAATAGGGCAGATAATTCGCCCTATCTGCCCTATGGGATTGGCGAGGGGTTTGCTATAGTAAAAATGAAGCGAACAGAAAGGAGATAGAACCTATGCCAGAAGCGGGTAACGCGCGGGGTCTCAAATCTACGGAGGCGGGCAAACGCCGACTCCGAGAAGCCTACAAAGAGGCTGACTTAACCCAGCGAACTCTTGCAGAGAAGGCCAAAGTTTCTGAGGATACGATTAAGCGGTTATTGGGCACTAAGAAATGCGCAAATGGAGTGGATCGCTGGGCGATAGAAAATGTGGCGAAGGTTTTGGGTTTAAAACCCGCAGATATTGTTGGTGCTAAAGATTGGAGCGATCGCTCTTTATCTCGACCATATCCCATTGAGTTTAAATCCCTTGTTGAGGAAAAAGTTAGGAACTTTTGCGGGCGCAAGTGGGTTTTTGCCGCCTTCGATCGCTTTTTACAAAATAGTAAAAATGGCTACTTTTCAATAATCGGCGATGCTGGTATGGGGAAAAGTTCTATTGCTGCTAAATATGTCTTTGACAATAACCCTATTTGTTACTTTAATATTCAGGCGGAAGGTCGCAACCGACCGGAAAAGTTTCTCGAAAGCGTTCGCCTACAATTAATAGAACGCTACGAATTAGAAAGTGCGGAAGGGAAGGATTTAGCTAGTTTGTTAGCGACAATAAGCGCCAAACTAGAAGAAGGCGATCGCTTAGTAATAGTAGTAGATGCTTTGGATGAAGTAGAAGACGATCGCCAAGCTAATAATATTTTAAATTTGCCGACTACCCTACCGGAAAAGGTTTACTTTTTATTAACCAGACGACCCTACACTTCCGCTCAAAAACGCTTGTTTGTTTCCGTAGCGACGGAAGAATTGAGCTTAAGCAACGACGCCAATAATGAAATTGTTAAAATGAATCGGAACGATGTTAAAGAATATATTCGACTATTTCTGAATGAAGACCCAGAATATGGAGAGGCGATCGGAAATTGGATAGCCAGCCGTCAAATTACCCCCGAACAATTTGTCGAAGAGTTGGCAGAAAAGAGCGAAAATAATTTCATGTATTTGCGCTATGTTTTGCCGGCCATTGCCCAGGGGGATTATCGCGATTTTAGTATTAAAGAGTTGCCCGATGGTTTGGTTCAATACTACGAACAACATTGGCAGCGGATGGAGATGGAGGGAAAAAATCGACCCAATGCGGTTCTCCTTTCTATCTTAGTAGAAGCG
>JAXHVR010000266.1:0-1807 GCA_034189005.1 Cyanobacteriota bacterium
TAAATCGCTAAAGCGATTACTACGAACTAAAGCTATTTATAATTTTTATTCGCATAATTTTAATTATCTACTAATAACATGGAACCCGAATATCCCACAGCTAACGACTGGTATAAAGCAAATCGTCCCAAGCTCAAAAAATATAGCGGCGAATGGATTGCTTATAACAATAAAGGAGTAGTCAGCCATCACCGAAATTATCGCCAAATGAAAGAAGGCATACCTCCAAATCTTTCTAATTTAGACTATGTAATCGAGCGAATATTTGAAAGCGAATTTATAGAACCGATTAAGTTTTATCCGGTGAGGATGAGAACCTTAAAAACCAGGGATTGGCAACCAAAATATGAATTAACTCTCAAGTTTCAGGAATCTGTGAAAATCAAAATGCTAGTTGATTCCGGTGCAGAAATGTGCTTAATAACCCAAGAATTAGGGAACGATCTAGGCTGCGTTAAAGCAGGGGGAGAAATTAATAGTAAAGCAGAAGGAATAGGCGGCAGTATAGAATATCTATTGCGAAAGGTAGAAATAGAATTAGACGGTCATACTTTTAGCGCCCCCGTAGCTTGGGCGCAAACAGATAATTGCGAAGAAAATCTATTAGGGAGAGATGTAGTTTTCGATCTATTCGATATAGAATTCAAACAAGCAGAAGAGACGATTATTTTTAAGTGGCGCGAAGAGTAGCGATCGCTTTTTAGCAGTTCTGTATTACTAGGAGTATTAAGATGCTGACCGAAGAAAAAGTGACTTCCAATTTTGCCGAAAAACCGACAACCAAGTTAATGACTTTAGAGGAGTTTTGGGACTGGTATCCCGATGGTTATGAAGGTCGTTTTGAATTACATAATGGAGAAATTGTTAAAGTGCAACCTACAGGAACTCACGAAAAAGTACCTGGTTTTCTGGCTTTAGAACTAGGTGTGGAAATTAAACGCCTGAACTTGCCTTTTTTTATCCCTCGCCAAGGACTAATTAAAGCCATAGATTCGGATAAATCGGCTTATATTCCCGACGCGATGGTATTAGATGATAATGCTATGGAAAACGAGCCAATGTGGAATAAGCGATCGACTATTACTCAAGGTTCGAGTATTAAATTAGCCGTAGAAGTAGTAAGTACCAATTGGCAAGATGATTATTTAATGAAACTCGGAGAATATGAAAAATTAGGAATAAGCGAGTATTGGATAGTTGATTATTTAGGGTTGGGAGGGCGGCGCTATATTGGGAACCCGAAACAACCAACTATTTCTGTTTATCATTTAGTAGAAGGAGAATACGCGCTCAGTTTATTTAGAGGTGAAAATGTGGTGGCAACGCCTACTTTTCCTGAACTCAATTTGACTGCAGAAGAAATATTTAAGGCAGGGCAGTCTCAAGGTAATTCTGTCGGAAACGAGGGATAGCGAAGCAATCTTAAAATGGTTTTGTAACAATTAGCGATCGAGAAACCCGGTTTTTTGCCAACCGGGTTTCTGGCGGGCAAATAAATTTATGGAGAAACCCGGTTTTTTGCCAACCGGGTTTCTGGCGGCCCCACTATCTCATCAGAAACCCCTCGGTAGCTAATACTTCTGGTAAAAATGAATGAATAATCTGCTCTGGGGGAATGCCATTTTCGATTAAGTCTTGGGTAATTCCTCTTTCGATCCCGTCCTATTCTATAGAAATTTTTTCGGCTTCTTGGGTAATATAGCAATCCGTGCAGGGATTATGAAAAATTTGGGGCCAGAAGGCGCGGTAACTCATGCGAAACCGGGTTTGTCTTCAATATCGCGAACGATCTACGGCTTGCTATAAT
>JAXHVR010000267.1:0-1750 GCA_034189005.1 Cyanobacteriota bacterium
CTATAGAAAAAGGCTTGCAGTTAGCGATTTTTAATTCTTGCGACGGTCTCGGTTTGGGGCGGCAATTAGCAGATTTGCACCTTCCCCAAATTATCGTCATGCGAGAACCGGTTCCAGATATAGTCGCCCAGGAATTTTTAAAGAATTTCCTCGGTTTATTTGCAAGTGGAAAGTCTTTATATGTTTCCGTGCGACAAGCTAGGGAAATGTTGCAAGGCATGGAAGATAAGTTTCCTTGTGCTAGCTGGTTGCCAGTTATTTATCAAAATCAAGCTGAAGTGCCGAAAGTTTGGCAAGAATTTGGGTATAATAATAAAGCAAGGTTTGACGATTTGCTGGTCGGACTCCAGGAGGCAATTGAGGCGGAAACGGCTTTAACTGCTGAGGACAAAACCGATGCTTTAGACCAAGTTCTATTATTAGCCGAACTGGGGGCAAATCCGCCTGCAAAAAATCAAAAGTTAGCTAAGTCGGCTATCAGGATGTTAAAGGGGATAGTTAGCGATCGCCCGGGTGCAACTATGATGGCTGAAGCGTTAGAAAATTTGTTGTTTGTTTATCTATTTGGGGGCAATAATGAATAGTTTTACTCAGAAATTTTGGCAGCATTTACACCAGCGGAAAAATGCCGATGGTGGTTTTACTTTAATCGAGTTGTTGGTGGTAATTATTATCATCGGGATTTTGTCGGCGATCGCTCTTCCTTCGTTTTTGAACCAAGCAGCGAAAGCTAAAGAAGTTGAAGCCATCAACTATATTGACTACATGAATAAAGAGCAAAACTCTTATTACACGGAGAAAACCAATTTTAAACAACAAGTGACCGATTTCGATTTTGCTCCAACTGGGTTAGAAGTCAATACTAATCCAAATCCAATCTTGAGTTTAGCCGGAATATCCCACCAAACAAAAAACTACTATTACGGTGTAAAAACTGTTTCTAACATAGGAAGTATTGATGAAGCAGCAGCTCATATTGGTTTTACCGACAACCCCGCTCTTAAATCTTATCTTGGAGTTGTTTACATCGAAAGTGGTAATATAAAAACAAGGCTTTGCAAAGCTTCTATGTCACAACTCCAAATAATCCTCTTGCAAGTTAACACAGGTAATTTAAGCCTGTTAGAAGGCCAATATTGCAATTAGTTTGTAGTGAGGGCTGCGGCAAAGCATTCGGACCTGAAAATTAATGGGTTGTTATAAAACTTATCTCCCGAGCAGGGCAAAGCATTCGGACCTAAAAATTAATGGGTTGTTATAAAACTTATCTCCCGAATGCTTTGCCCCTACATACATATCTATTTTTTAAATTTTTTTACGCAAATAATTTACCTTTTTATTAATAAACGGAAAAAAATGTTAACCAAAATAAAACCTAAAATAAATTACCGCAAAAATTACCAAAATAAATCGTTTAAAGGTAAAGACCTCAGCAAGGCAGATTTCTCAAATTGCGATATTCGCGGGGCAGATTTTACTAATGCCAATC
This sequence comes from Cyanobacteriota bacterium, assembly GCA_034189005.1. Classification (GTDB taxonomy): domain Bacteria; phylum Cyanobacteriota; class Cyanobacteriia; order Cyanobacteriales; family Microcoleaceae; genus CALKCV01. Next base: position 1,490 of record JAXHVR010000267.1, read on the forward strand.
TCACTGGTGCTAACTTTACCAATGCTACTGCGGGATTGGCAAATCGACGGGCAATATTAATATTTATTGTCGGGGCAATAGCTTCAATAATCGCTACTATTGGAACGAGCATTGCTACTTATTATCTTATCAGATTTATTAGCCTTAGTCCGGGATATAAAATGCCTTTTTCAGGGGGATTGGTATTATTATTTTTGCTGCTATTAACCGAACTAACGATCTTGACTATGGTTAAACGGCAAGGAATACAAAAAGCACTGG
>JAXHVR010000268.1:0-1676 GCA_034189005.1 Cyanobacteriota bacterium
TAAAAGCGGGGATTTTATACGCCGCTAAGAGCGCTCATAAAGACGGTTCTTGCGACGATTATTTTCCTTATGAAAAAGCTAGCGGCGCGGCGGCTTTTTCTTTATTTGCTGCATTGGAAAGCTACAGCATTTTAGAACTAACTAATTATGAAATGCTGAACTTTTTTGAAATGAGAGCGGATTGGTTAGCTAACCACTTTGAAAGCGGGCAATTAGCCAATCACGAAGCTTTAATAGTCTTGTGTTTGGAACTGCTAGGCAAGTTATTAAAAACTTCTAAATGGGATAAAACTAAAGAGATACGTTTGGACAGGTTATTAAGCTGGCAAAGCGAGGAAGGTTGGTTTGTAGAATACGAAGGCTGCGACCCAGGCTATCATACTTTAACCATCGGTTGTCTGGCGCGACTGGCGAAGATTAATCCTTATGAAAAATTGAAAATAGCCTTAAAAAATGCAGTAGAATTAGCCGGGCAATTTATTCATCCAGACGGTTCCTACGGCGGGGAATATGGCAGTCGCAATACTTATAATTTCTTCCCCCACGGCTTTGAATTAGTAGGGGAATGGTGGCCGGAGGCGTTGCGGATAAACGATCGCTTTTTAGAAGGATTAAAAAACGGTCTCGGTCCTTGTTATGCCGACGACCATATTATCGGGCATCATACTTGGAATTATTTATTAGCGTGGCGGGATTTTGCGAGCGATCGCCCCCCAGCAGTCCCCCGGGACGCTGCCAGTATTTGGCTGAAAGAAGCGCAAATATTGATCAAAAGGCGACCTGGAACCGAGCTTTATATCGGCTTAAATAAAGGAGGAGTTTTTAAGCTCTTTAGGGATAATAAATTAGTCCTTTCCGATACTCAGCTATCCTTGCAATTCAAAAAAGGAAATAAAATACTCAATGCCGTGAGTCATTTAGTAGGTTCTTATGAAATACAAGTAGAACAAGAAAAAGTTACTGTTGCCGGCAACATGAGTTTGGCAAAACAAACCCAAATGTCGCCGCTTAAAATGTTGATTTTGCGGGTAGTAATGCTAACTTTTGGGCGATTTTTTCCCAATTTAATTCGGAAAATATTGCAGAAAATGTTAATAGTCGGCAGGCAAGAAGCGCCGTTTCGATTTGTGCGTCGGTTTGAATATTTAGAAGATAGTTGGTATGTAGTAGATGAGTTGCACGCCCGAGATTGGGATGATGTTATTAGCGGGGGTATTGGTGCGGATCAAACTTCGATTTATGTAGTAATGAGTCGGACTTTTCAAGCAAATCAATTGCAGCCTTGGTACGATTTGACTAATGAAATTAAAAAGCTCCATCCAGGTCAGCCTTTAATAGTAGAACGGAAGCTGTAAGATTGATTAATAATTAACATTTTTCCAATTAACAATTGGGCGATCGGAGTGCGACACCCACACCGATCGCCCATTCCTCTTTTTCCTCTCTTCATTTTCAGCGTGGGTTGTTTATAGCGACTCGATATTAGATAAAATGAGATTTTATAAATTGGGAAAATGTTAATTGTTAAGGTCGAACCAAACGCGACAGCGACATTTGATATTCAGCCAGTTTTTTGACTTGCTTGAAATGCCGCACGAACAAAAAGATCCCCAAGGAGATGCCCGTTGTTAATAAAATTGTTATTAATAGGGGACGGAATACAACTAGACCATTCA
>JAXHVR010000269.1:0-1594 GCA_034189005.1 Cyanobacteriota bacterium
ACTCAATTGTTGATAATCTCTCCCCTCCAACTGAGGATGAATCGTACCATCTAATTCTCCACGTTCGTTCTTAGGAAAATCTACAGTTTTTAAATGTCGATAAATAGTCAGTGGTAAAGAGCGAACGCCTATTTCTCCTCGATTAAATTTTTCCAGACAATCTAAAACTTCACCCGCTAACTTTTCCGTTTTCTCAAACAAAGAACCGCTGAGAATACCTTGGGCGATCGGGCCGACTTCAATAGCAAATCCTCGATCGCAAATAGAATTAACAAACCCCATTTCCCGCCCCGGCACTACTGCACTATAAACCTTTATTTCCGGCCATATAGAACTCAAATATGCAGCTATTTTGAAATTAAAATAGTTGTTATTTACCAAAATTATTGTCAGCCCCATATTAGCAGTGGTGCTGTGTAAATCCAGAAGAAAATCTACGCTAGGATTGCCTTTATTGCCTAATTTATTGTTAATAAACTTTGCTCGTTTGTCTTCGATAGAATAACTTTGGTTATTTTCCAGATTGCCTCGGGTAAAGCATCGGTTCAAATCTTTATCTAAATATCTTCTTACAGCTTTAAATGCCTCTGGATTTCCTAACAAGCCGATGGTTTCAAAACTAGGTCTTTTAATAATATTCGGAAACCTCTCAAATTTCTTAACTAAATATGCCCCAGTAAATTCGTTGCCGTGGGTTCCCCCCAGAATTGCCACTCGGTTAATTTTATCCACTTTTGTTAATTCCCAAATAGAGATTCTCCCAAAACTATTCTACTCTTCCATATTTTGCCACAACTTTATTATCGCTATTCTCTTTATTTGTCAGCCACGCCCACATCTGATCTCCGAGAGAAAAATGCCACCATTCGTTAAGATGCTGTTTAAAACCAGCCCCTACCATTATCCTTGCTAATAACTGCCGATTTTGATGATATTCTCTTTCCACTGGGTCGCTACTATCGGCAAAATGATTTGGATAAGACCTCGGCGACAACTCATCGATGGGAGAACCCATATTAACAATTTCGCCATCCTTATTGACTAAAGTAACATCCACTGCCGCACCGGTACTGTGCGGGGGAGGAGTGCTTGGTTCTAGACTCGGAAGCGCCCAAAATTGATAAACTAATTCTAATATAGCTTGTCTTTTTTCTGCAGTTAAAGACGGACTATCAGGGGTCAAGCCTTCTGCTTTTAAAGCATCGCTAAAAGCAGAGTCAACCATAAATTGTTGCACGGCCACCGGACGATAAGCATCAAATATTGAAATGCGCCAACCCACACGTTCTTTTTGCAATTTTTCTACAGCCAAAAACAAACTATCTAATACTTGTTCGCGGAGGAAGTAAGGAGAATTTACTTTAGAAAGATGATAGGGGGCGCCTAATTTTTGATAGGCATGGGGCGACTCGCTAGGAAATATGTTTAAAGGGATTTCTACTAAAGCTTCGCCGCATTCTTCAATTGGTATTTTTTGATAAGGTTTCATAAATTAATAGTGGTAGTTCGTAGTAATCGCTTCAGCGATTTAAAAGTTCGTAGTAATCGCTTTAGCGATTTAAAAGTTCGTAGTAATCGCTTTAGCGATTTAAAA
>JAXHVR010000027.1:0-41299 GCA_034189005.1 Cyanobacteriota bacterium
CGGCACGATCTAAATTTCTTTGCCCGGCGGCATAAGTTTCTAAAATTTCGGTACTATTCATAAAATGGTAACTGTTAAGGATTGCAAATCGAGATAATTTTATTTTTTATTTTTCCTGAATAAAAAACTAATGCTTTTGGTTCTCCGGGTTTTATTCTAGGGGAGAGAGGCGATCGGGAGCACGTCATCTTTGCAAAAATACTTTAAAACTCTGCTACCCTGTTGCCTGTAGCACTCTTTGCCTGTTGCCTAAAAGCGATAAGTTCTTGGTTCGCCTCAAAGGTGACGTGCTCCCGAGGCGATCGCTCTTTTTTCTTTTTTATGCACCTTTTGTTGCTGCCAAATTTACCACAAGATAGTTATCGCGGGAGCAGCAATCTCTCTCAAGGTAAAAAGAGAAAAGGTTCGAGCATTTTTCATTCTTATGAAGTACGATCGCTATTATAGATTAAAATACAGCAGTTAATTTACATTACTCTGCTCCACTTTTCATATACTCAAAGGCTCGGCAAAAATGACAAATTCTCAGTACAGAATCGTTTCTTTAATTCCCAGTGCCACGGAAATATTGGCCAGTTTGGGCCTGATGGATGCCATTGTTGGCAGATCCCACGAATGCGATTATCCGCAAAATGTCCATTCTTTGCCCGTTTGCACCCAACCTAAGTTTGAACCAGACGGCTCTAGTGGCCAAATCCACGAACGAGTGGCGGAGGTTTTGCAGTCTGCTCTGAGCGTCTATCGAGTGGAGATAGAAACTCTTGAGGAGTTGCAACCTACCCATATTATCACTCAAGCTCAATGCGAGGTTTGTGCTTGTTCTCTGGCGGATGTGGAAGCTGCTGTGACTCAATTAGTTGGGAGCAAACCTCAAGTTATTTCCTTACAGCCGAACAAATTAGAGGAAGTTTGGAGGGATATCGAGGGGGTTGCTGCGGTTTTTGAGGTAGATAGCGAACCTCTTTTAACTAACTTAAATAGCCGACTTCGAGCGATCCAGGAAAAAACCGCTGGGGTAAGAGAAATATCTCGTCCCACTGTTGCTTGTATCGAGTGGACGGAACCTTTGATGGCTGCTGGAAATTGGATTCCAGAATTAGTTAATCTTGCTGGTGGGGAGGCATTGTTTGGGGTTGACGGGCAACATTCGCCCTGGTTGAAATGGGAAAAATTGCTTGATGCTAATCCAGAGGTAATTATTTTTATGCCTTGCGGTTTCGATCTGGAAAAAACTCGTCGAGATGCTTTGGAGTTTGCTGAAAATCCTGATTGGAAAAGTTTGCAGGCTGTTAAAAATGGTAGGGTTTATATTACGGATGGTAATGCTTATTTTAACCGTCCGGGACCGCGACTGGTTGATTCTTTAGAAATTTTGGCGGAGATTTTACACCCAGAATTGTTTGCGTTTGATTACCGTGGTGTTGCTTGGAAATGTTTTTAGATAGTTAATTGTTAATGGTTAATTGTGGGGTTGTGGGGTTACTCATTCTCAAATTTAATGTTTTTTGATTTTTGATTTTTGATTTTTATTTTCCAGATATTTTCGGAATATTAAGGATTGGGGCGATCTACAATAAAGTCAAGAGATTGAAAGATGGAAGAGTATGAAAAAACTATCGCCTATAAAGATCGTATTAATAGAAGACGAAGCTGAGGAAGCGTCGAGAATAGGAAATTTATTATCAACAGCTCCAGGGATGGAGGTTAACTTAACCCATGCAGAGTCTCTGGAGCGGGCGATCGAGATTTTAAGCCTGGAACAATTCGATCTAATTTTGTTAGATCTCCTGGCGATCGCTCGTCAATTACATACCATACATCGGTTGAAAAGTCAAGAGATTAACTGCGCGGCTATTGTGGTGCTGGCCGAGGATGAAGAAGAAGAACTGGCAGTAAAAGCTTTAGACATAGGCGTACAAGATTACCTCCTCAAAGGAGAAATTAACCATCGCCCCTTAGTAAGAGCCATCAGAAATGCTATAGAAAAAAAGCGTCTCGAAAAACAATTGATAGAAACAGAAGGAAGAGCAATTCTTACGATTCAAAAATTATCGCTATTAAGAGAACAAACGCCACTAGCAGTAATAGAATGGAATGAAGAATTGGAAATTGAGGGGTGGAACCGGGCAGCAGAGACAATATTTGGTTACAGCGAGGAGGAAGCTAGGGGTCGGAAACTAGAATTTCTGGTGAAAAAAAGCGATCGCTACCAACTAAACCAAACCTTCGCTGAATGGCTCGAAGGAAGAGGAGGCGATCGCTGTACCACCCACAACCTGACCAAAGACGATCGCCCCATTATTTGCGAGTGGTACAACACGGCCATCGTCGATAGCGGGGCAAATATCGTCGGAGGAGCGTCTCTGGTGATGGATATCAGCGATCGCGTACAAAACTATAGAACCCTGCTAGAGCGCGAGAGCGAACTCCGCGCCATGTTTGCCGGCATAACCGATATCGTTCTTACAATAGACTCTCAGGGACGATATCTAAAAATTGCTCCCACCAATCCATCTTTGTTATACAAACCTCCTGCAAATTTAGTAGGTAAAACCCTCCACGAAGTATTTCCCCGAGAACAAGCAGACGGGCTGATGGCAAACATTAGAGAAGCTCTCAGTTGCCAACAGCCGGTCAACTACGAATATAGCCTGCAAATAGACGGCGATCGCCCGGTATGGTTTGCAGCCGCTATTTCTCCCATGTCCGCAGATACAGTAATTTTTGTCGCTAGGGATATTACCTATCGAGTAGAAGCAGAGTTAGAACTAAAGCGATATAAAGAACGATTAGAACAACTGGTAGCAGAGCGAACTGCGGAACTGGAACGGGAAATTAGACGGCGAGAGCGATCGCAACAAGAAACTGAACGCTCTCAAAGCCTGCTGCGCAGCATCGTCGATGCCAGCCCGGATTGGATTTTCGTTAAAGATAGTTCCTTCCGCATGGTACTGGCAAATAAGAGTTTCGCCGGGGCCATGGGGAGAACTCCCGAAGAGATGCAGGGAAAAAATGACCTAGAATTAGGTTTTTCAGAAGAAGAAGTATTCGGCAACGAGGAGAAAGGTATCCGGGGTTTTCGCAACGACGATCGCGCGGTGTTGGAGGACGGTAAAACAATTTACAATCCCTACGATGTCGCCACGGGAGCAGACGGAAAGGTAAGAATTTTGGACACGCAGAAAATACCCCGGCAAGATGAAAACGGGGAAATATTCGGGATACTGGGGTTCGCTCGGGATCTAAGCGATCGCTACAATGCAGAAGAACTGTTGCGGCAAAAAAATGCCGAAATGCAAGCAATCTTTGATGCTTTCCCCGATCTATTCTTTAGGCTGTCGAGGGATGGTACTATCTTGGATTACAAAGCGGGCAACAAAAATGCAGAATTATATGTACCCCCCTCGGTCTTTATGGGCAAAGCGATGAAAGAAGTTCTGCCACCAACAGTAGCGGAGCAATTCGAGGGAGCAAGAGCGGATGTGTTACGAACAAATTCCTGGGCGAGTATCGAATATTCCTTAGAGATGCCTGGAGGAGAAGAAGATTATGAGTGTCGAATAGGATCCTTTTCTGAGGGACAAACTATTGCTATGGTGCGCAATATTACAGGTCGCAAGCAAGTAGAAGCAGCCCTGGCGCAGGAGCGATCGCTCCTGCGCTGTTTGATAGACTCTATCCCCGACTTAATCTTTTACAAAGATCGTAACGGCGTTTATCAAATTGGCAACCAAGCCTTTGCCGCACTCGTAGATCGCCGGGAGAGCGAAATTGCAGGTCTTACGGACGGGGAGCTATTTTCAGCGGAAGCAGCGGAATTTTTTCAAGAAAAAGACTGCCAGATGATGGCAGAGGGCAAGCAGCGGCAAAACGAGGAATGGCTAACCTATCCTAACGGCAAACGGCGGCTATTTGATACTCTAAAAACTCCCGTACTGGATGCAGGGGGCGAAATTTTGGGGATAATAGGCATCAGTCGCGATATTACCGAACGCAAACAAGCAGAAGAAGAGACCGCCAAGAGCGAAGAATTTTTACGCACTATCTACGACGGGGTAGAGCAAGCCATATTTGTCATCGACGTTACTCCAGAGGGGGAATTTCGTTTTGTCGGCTATAACGATGCCGCCGAGAAATTTACGGGAAAAACTACTGCGGAAATCAAAGGAAAAACCATCCAAGAAGTATTTGGCGACTCGCCCCACGGGGAAGAAATCCGATGGAGATGTTCTGATTGCGTGGAGGCGGGGCAACCGAGGGAATATGAAGAGTACCTCGATATGGGGAAAGCCAAAAGTTGGTGGCTGACGACCTATAAGCCGTTGCGCGATCGCGACCCTCGCATTTACAGGATAGTGGGTACTGCAACTAATATCACAGACCGCAAGCAAGCGGAGTTAGAATTGCAACTGGCAACGGAAAGGCTGCAATATCTGCTGACATCCTCCCCTGCCGTAATCTACAGCTTTCAAGCAACAGGCAAGCGATCGCTCACCTTTATCAGCGATAATCTCAGGGCTGTGCTTGGTTATGAATCTAGGGACTTCCTGGAAGGAGACCGCACTTTAGCCGATCTCCTTCACCCAGAAGATAGCGATCGCGCCCTCCAACGGAGCGATCGGTTATTAAAAGAAGGAAAGGTGCGCCTGCAATACCGCCTGCGACACAACTGCGGAGAATGGCGCTGGCTCCAAGACGAGGCTAAGGTCGTGAAAGACGAGGCCGGCAACCCCATAGAAGTAGTAGGTTATTTTGCCGACATCACCGAGCGCAAACAGGCAGAAGAAGAACAACAAAAACTAGCCTTAATCGTAGAAAATAGTAGCGATTTCGTCGGTTATACCGATATGGACGGCAATGCTTTATTTTTGAACAAAGCGGGATGTCGGCTCGTAGGTTTAGAAAGCCAAGCTGCGGTGGTAGGTAAAAAAATACCCGACTTTCTGGACGAAAAAGCCTGGGAACTATACCGCGACGTTATTCTGCCAACGGCAATAGAAAAGGGCTTATGGAAGGGAGAAACTACCCTGCGCCATTTTCAAACCGGGGAAAATATAGAATTGGAGACCAATCTCTTCTTAGTGCGCGACCCAGAAACCAACGAACCGCTAAACTTTGCCACGGTGCAGCGAGACATCGGGGAACGCAAGCGCTACCAAGCGGCCTTAGAACGAGAACGCCAGCAGTTGCGGCAAGTGGTGACTTACGCGCCAGTAGCGATGGCAATGTTCGATACCGAGATGCGCTACCTCGCCCACAGCAATAAATGGTCCCAGGATTACGGTTTTGAAGGTAGAACCCTCGTCGGGCGCTGTCATTACGAAATATTCCCAGATATTCCCCAAAAATGGAAAGACAATTACGAACGAGGGTTCCAAGGAGAAATTGTCTCTTGTTCGGAAGATTGCTGGGAGCGAGAAGATGGTACTAAAATTTATGCCCGGTGGGCGATCCATCCTTGGTACAAGCCTAACGGTGAAGTAGGCGGTATCATCATGGCAGTGGACCTCATCACCGAATTAGTAGAAGCGCGGGAAGCTGCTCTAGAAGCGGCGCGACTGAAATCGCAATTCCTCGCTAATATGAGCCACGAAATTAGAACTCCCATGAATGGGGTGTTGGGAATGACGGAGTTGCTGTTGAGGACGGAACTGACGGCCCAACAGATCGACTTCGTGGAAACTCTCCATAGCAGCGGGGAAAATCTGCTGACGATTATTAACGATATTCTCGATTTCTCCAAACTGGAGGCGGGAGAAATGCGACTGGATCCTTATCCGTTTAATTTAAACGCCGTCTTGGAGGACTTGCTAGACCTCTTCGCCCTGCAAACTAACGCCAAAGGTATAGAGCTCGTAGGGGCGATCGCTCCGGGAGTACCGCGAAATCTCTATGGCGATGCTTCCAGACTCCGGCAGATTTTGCTCAATCTAATCGGCAATGCTATCAAATTTACGGCATCCGGGGAAGTCGTCATCGGCATCGACTTAGATTCCGAGGGAGAAACCAGAGAAGATAGCGAACAAATTAAGGTCCGTTTTAGCGTCAAAGACACGGGCATCGGCATTGCCCCAGAAGCTCAAGAAAAACTATTTCGCTCCTTTTCTCAAGTAGATGCTTCTCATACCCGCGAATATGGCGGCACGGGTTTGGGTTTGGCCATTTGCAAAGAATTGGTACGGCTTATGGGAGGCGAAATAGGGGTCGAAAGCCTAGCGGGGGAAGGTTCGACCTTCTGGTTTACCGCTCTTTTGACTTTAGATACGGATGCAGGGGATACGGATTTTCCCCGCCCGAGCGAATCTGCCATTACTCTAGCTGGCAAGAGACTGTTGGTAGTAGATGACAATCCTACCAATCGCAAAGTGGTGCGGATGGAAGCAACAGTTTGGGGCATGGAGGTTGACGAGGCTGCGTCCGGGGCGATGGCCCTAACTGCCATGCGGGTGGCTGCCGCTAGAGGCAAACCTTACGACGTGGCATTGCTGGATCTGCAAATGCCTTCGATGAGCGGGGAAACTCTGGCGGGGCTGGTTCGCAGAGAACGGACTTTGGCAGAAACGCTTCTGATTATAATGACTTCCGTGGACGATAGCGATATTGCCCGTCGGGTGAGGGAAATCGGCTGTCAAGATTATTTAATCAAGCCGGTCAAGTCTTCTCAGTTGTTTGATTGTTTGAGGCGGGTTATGAACGGCGAGGTGTTTCCTTCCCAAATAGGGAAAAATGGTTCGCTTCGCGGTGGGGAAGCTGAGAAATCGGCTGCTGGAAAACTAGAGACGGCAGCGCCCCAGAGGAAAAATGTTAGAGTTTTGTTAGTAGAGGATACGGCAGTCAATCAAAAGGTGGTGCTGAATCAGTTGCGACTGCTGAATTATCCGGCAGATTGCGTTAATAACGGTCGGGAGGCTGTTGAGAAATTGGAGGAGTGCGACTACGATATCGTGTTAATGGATTGTCAGATGCCTGTATTGGACGGTTATGGGGCAACTGGGGCTATTCGGGAACGAGAAGGCAGTCCCTTCGAGAACAGGCAAGATGCCCGTTCTACAGTTATTATCGGTTTGACGGCTTATGCTATGAAGGGCGATCGCGAAAAGTGTCTGGAAGCGGGTATGGATGATTATCTCAGCAAACCTGTGGCGATGGAAGATTTGGCGTCGGTATTGGAACGTTGGTCTCCCCGTAGGACGCGGCTATTGCCTGTCCGTGGCATAATGTCTGAGACAGGCAAGATGCCTGTCCTACGGGAAGAAGAAGAATCCGTAGCTGTGCTGGATGCCGATCGCCTTTCTCAACTCTGCGGTGGGGATGCGGAATTTCAATTGGAAATACTTCTCTCTTTTGTTGAAGATACTGCAACGGACCTGGCTGAGGCTAAAACTGCCCTAGCAGAGGGGGATGCAGTTACGATCGCCCACAAAGCTCACCGGATTAAAGGTGGTTCTAGTTATATGGCGGTGCGAGTTATGCCAGAGGTGGCAGAACGATTAGAAGAGTTGGCGAAGCAGGGGCTATTAGATGGGGCGGGGGAATTAATCGCGCAAATCGAGTTAATTCTCGAAGGGGTGAAAGCTTTTGTTGATGGAGATTTGCCGGAGACGGGAGAAATGGTGACGGGGACTGGAGAAATGGCGACGGGGACGGGAGAAATGGCGACAGGGACGGGAGAAATGGCGACAGGGACGGGAGAAATGGCGACAGGGACGGGAGAAATGGCGACAGGGACTGGAGAAACGCTCCCAGGCACCGGAGAAATGGCGACAGGCAAGATGCCTGTCCTACGGTTCGGGGGAGAATCTCCGGTAGATAGCGATCGCCTTTCTCAACTCAGCGGTGGGGATGCAGAATTTCAACTGGAATTGCTGCAAGCATTCCTAGAAGATACTGAGGCTGACTTAGCAGAAGTATCTCAGGCGATCGCTTCCCAGGATGCGGCAGCCCTAGCCATGAAAGCTCGTCAAATTCAAGAGAGCGCTGTTAATATAGGAGTGCGATTAATACCAGATTTAGCAACTCAATTAGAGGAATTAGCCCGCGATCGCCAATTAGGAAAAGCTGCTGCTTTAGCCCTTGAATTACAACAGGCAGCAGATGAATTGAAAACAGATCTTAATCTCAATTGTTAATTGTTAATTGTTAATTATTAATTGTTATTACCTACTTAAAAAAATGAATAAAATTTATCCATGGTTGGCTAAATTGCGACTTCGATTAAATACAAAAGAGATAATAGGACTTATTTTACTGACAGGGGCAGCTTATGCCGGAAATTATTTTTCAATGCCCTTGTTTTTCGGCGTAGATTTCATCTTTGGTAGTATTGCCGTCTGGCTGGCAGTCCTTCTCTATGGCTACCCTTGGGGAACTTTAGTAGCGCTGTTGGCCAGTCTATATACCATCGAACTTTGGGGTCATCCCTTCGCGGTAATTATTTTCACCCTAGAAGCACTGCTAGTAGGTTTCACGCGCAGCCGCTATTCTGTTTCTGTTTTTGGGGGCAAAAAAGAATATCGAAACCTAGCGATGCTAGACGGGGTATATTGGTTATTAATCGGAATGCCCTTAGTATGGGTGTTTTATAGCCAATTTCTCGGGTTAGAGCGAACGCCCCTGTTGCTAATCCTTTTGAAACAGCCGATAAATGGCATCTTGAATGCTGCGATAGCCACCCTACTAGCAACTTATTTCCTGCCCTTGATGCGATGGTTGAAACTTTCTCGGAAAAACTATAAGCTATCTTTAGAACACATGTTCTTTAACTTATTAATTCTCTTCGCCATCGTGCCAACCTTGCTCTTAACGATAAACGATGCCAAACAATATTTAAAAGAAATCGAACAGCAGAGTCAAGAAGACTTAATAAGTCTCTCCACCCACATAGGAAATGATATAGAAGATTACCTGGAGAAACATCTGGAAGCTTTAAAAACAATCGCCAGTAAAACCATGGAAGTTGGAGATATTGAATCCCTCGATCTGCAGCAAAAATTAGAAGTACTACAACAAGCATTACCAGAATTCACTCAAATGTATGTTACTAGCAGGAATAGAGAGATAGTGGCAGCCGCGCCGTCAATTTCAGAGAATGGGAAAAGGCGATCGGAGGATACTAATAAATCTCTATTCCTTTATCCTTCGGGTAAGGAGCCTTACCGGATGTTTGTAATACTAATTCGGGGAACTAATACCTTGCGGCTGGAAGTCGCTCCCCAGGGGGAGAACGCTGGAAGTTTTGTCGTAGGGGATATCCAGTTAGCAACTTTCTTTGAAGAGCTACAATTGACAGGCAAAAATTTCGGGGTAGAATTAAGCTTAACAGACGAACGAGAGCGAGTTCTAGCCACCACTTACGAACCAGAAGAAATGGCAAGGGTGCAAAATGAATTCATCGTCCATCATTACTCCGCTAATAGTAAAATCGTTCATTTGCTACCGGCGGCTGAAAATATGCCGGAGATGCTACGGTGGGGACAATCTTTGTTTCGGCTAACAATGCCCGTCAGCCCTAAGATACCTTGGATTATGATGGCAGACGCGCCCCAAGGAGCGTACATCAACCAGTTGCAAGCAAGAACCATCGAGGCTCTTTCTTTGAGTTGGGTAATTTCGCTGATAGCGCTGTTATTGGCCAAATTAGCGAGTAGGAAATTAGTAAGGTCTCTATCGCTGTTGGGAGTTGCAACCACTGACTTACCAGATAAGTTGTTCGAGCAAAAAACTATTTCCTGGCCCCGCAGCGTTACCAGAGAGACCGACTACTTAGTGCAGAACTTCCAGCAAATGGCGATCGCCCTGGAGCAAAAATTCGCCGAAATCAACAGGATCAACCATTCCTTAGAAGAACAAGTAAAAGCTCGCACTAAAGAATTATCCCATGCCAACCAAGAACTGGCAACAAAAATAAGCGATCTCCTCGAAGCAGAAAAGGCCCTGCGCCAGAGCGAAAATCGCTTTAAAACCTTAGCAGAAGTGTCGCCAGTAGGAATATTCGAGACCGATGCGGAAGGTAAATGTCTTTACGTCAACAACCGTTGGTGTCAGTTTGCCGGAATGACACCAGAGGAGGCAGCAGGAGACGGTTGGACGCGATGCCTTCATCCAGAAGACCGAGAACGGGTTTTTGCACGATGGTCCCTCGCAGCAGAAAGAGGAGCTTCCTTTAAATCTGAATATCGCTTAGTTAGACCGGATGGCAAAGAGTTATGGGTCTTCGGTCAGGCGGAAGCGATCGGAGGAACAAATGAAAGAATTACTGGCTATGTGGGAGCGATCGCCGATATTACCGAATTAAAACTAGCCCAAGAACAGCTACAAATGTATCGGCAGCATCTAGAATCCCTGGTGGGAGAAAGAACTCAAGCCCTCAGCGACGCCAACGATCGCCTCCTAGAGGAAATCAAAGAACGGCATCGCGCCGTCGAACAGCTAGAGTATCGCTCCCAGCTAGAAAGACTGCTGGCCTCTATCTCAACTCAATTCATCAACCTCAGCTTGCCACAACTAGATAGCGCCATTGAGCTAGCCTTACAAGGGATGGGAGAATTTGAAGGAGTCGATCGCTGCTATTTGTTTCAATTTTCCGACGATGGTTCCCTACTGAGCAATACTCACGAGTGGCGCGCAAACGGTATCGAGCCCCAGATAGCGTCTTTGCAGGACATTCCCTGCGATGCTGTTCCCTGGGTTATGGAAAAGTTAAAAGCTTTCGAGGTAGTATATCTTCCCAGGGTGGCTGAAATGCCAGAAGCAGCTAAAGCAGAAAAAGAAATATGGCAAGCTCAATCGATTCAATCTCTGCTGAACGTGCCCATGAAATCGAGCGATCGTCTTATAGGGTTTATCGGTTTCGATAGCGCCACCAAGGAAAGGACTTGGACGGAAGAAGCCGTTACCATGCTCAGACTGGTAGGAGAAATTGTCGCCAATACCATCGCTCGCCTCCAGGCAGAGTCAGAACAACAAAAACTTGCCTTACTGGTAGAAAACAGTAACGACGTTATTAGCACCATCTCTCTGCAAGGAGATATTCTCTACCTCAATGGAGCCGGTCGCGAAACGATCGGTCTCGACGATTCTCAAACTGCATCTACCAACCTTTCTGATTACCTCCCCGTTTCGCAATGGCACCGGGTTAAAACAGAAGTGATTCCCACGGTGATGAAAACCGGTCAATGGAGGGGGGAACTGATCCAGCGCCACTGGAAAACGCGAGAAATTATCTCTTTAGAAGTCAATACCTTCCTTATAAAAGACCCAAAAACTCAAGAACCCCTCTGCATAGCAACTATTCAGCGGGATATTACCGAACGCAAGCGCTACGAAAGCGAACTGGAGCGAGAACGCCAGCAACTTCGACAAATAATCGAACGGGCTCCCGTGGCCATGGCAATGTTCGACCGCGAAATGCGCTACGTCGCCCATAGCAATAAATGGGTTGTCGATTATGGTTTGGAGGGTCAATCCCTCATTAGTCGCTCTCATTACGAAGTTTTTTCCGACGTTCCCCAATCTAGGAAAGACATTCATCAAAGGGCATTGCAAGGAGAAATTATCTCCAATCCCGAAGATTGCTGGCTTAGAGAAGACGGCAGCAAGACTTATCTCCGCTGGGCGATCCATCCCTGGTACGAACCAACCGGGGCGGTAGGCGGCATAGTGATGGTAACTTTGGCCATCGACGAATTAGTAGAAGCGCGGGAAACTGCCCTGGAAGCGGCTAGACTGAAATCTCAATTCCTCGCTAATATGAGTCACGAAATTAGAACTCCCATGAATGGCGTGTTGGGAATGACGGAGTTGTTGCTAAAAACAAAACTCAATCCCAAACAGCTAGATTTCGTGCGAACGATCGAGACTAGCGGCGATAACCTGCTAACTATTATTAACGATATTCTCGATTTCTCCAAGCTCGAAGCCGGAGAAATGCGCTTAGACCTCCACGATTTCGACCTCCACGCTTGTCTGGAGGGGATATTGGATTTGTTTGCTCTGCCTGCTTCGGCTAAAGGTTTGGAATTGGTCTTACTGGTACAACCGCAAGTGCCGCGCTTTTTAACTGCAGATTCCAGCCGCATCCGACAAATTTTGATTAACCTCGCCGGCAACGCTTTCAAATTTACTGAAACTGGTGAAGTTGTCATTAGCGCTACCATTGCGGAGGATATCCCCCTGCCCCGCGAAGCTCGGGGGGAGGAAGAGTTGGAAACCCCGCGAGGGTTTGGTGCGCGGGGGGAAGAACAGTTGGAACCCCCCGGGGCCCCCAAGAAAGAGTTCGATCCCCCCCTGCCCCCGCAGATTCGGGGGGAGGAAGAACAGACCAGAGTAAAAATACGCTTTGCCGTCAAAGATACGGGTATCGGCATTCCCCCAGAGGCAGGGCAAAAACTGTTCCGCTCCTTTTCTCAGGTGGATGGCTCCCACACTCGCAAGTATGGCGGTACGGGTTTGGGTTTGGCAATTTGCAAGCAATTGGTGGAACTGATGGGGGGAGAAATCGGCGTTGAAAGTAGCCCCGGACGAGGTTCTACATTCTGGTTTGAGGTTCCTTTTAGCGTAACAGGTAAGACTTTTAGCGTAACAGGCAAGACTTTTAGCGTAACAGGCAAGATGCCTGTTACTGCGAGTACGTTGGAGATTCTGCCTGCTAGCAAGCCCCAATCTCCTACTCTCCTTAGCGGTAAAAAAGTTTTAGTAGTTGATGACAACTCCACTAACCGAAAAGCGATCCGACTCTGGGCAACTTCTTGGGGTATGGAGGTTGAAGAAGTTGCCGAGGCCGAGCGGACGTTAGCTATTTTGCAGGAACGATCTTTCTCGCTAGTTCTGCTAGATCTGCAAATGCCCAACCTCTCTGGGGATACTTTGGGGCAGTTAATTCTCAGCGAACCTTCTTTGGCCGGGATTAAGTTGGTTTTAATGACTTCTGCGGACGACCGCCATATTGCCCGTAGAGTTGAGGAATTGGGTTTTGTCGGCTATTTAATCAAACCAGTCAAATCTTCTGGCCTCTACGACTGCCTGTTGACGGTAGTTAAGGGTCAAAAGTTTTTTGGCCATAGTTCTTTGAGCGAACCCCGAGCCCGGGAAGAATGGACTGAGGAGCCAGAAAAACTCAAAAATGTTAAAATCCTTTTGGTCGAAGATACTCCTGTTAACCAAAAAGTGGTACTAAATCAACTCAAACTATTGAACTATCCAGCGGATTGTGCTAATAACGGTCGAGAAGCACTTGACAAATTGCAGGATGCAGAGTATAATATCCTGCTCATGGATTGTCAGATGCCCGTATTAGACGGCTATCAGGCCACGATCGCTATCCGCCAGAAGGAAGGAACGGAGCGCCGCATCCCGATAATCGGTTTGACGGCTCACGCGATGAAGGGCGATCGGGAAAAGTGTCTGGCAGCCGGTATGGACGATTATCTTTCTAAACCGGTGAGTATGGAGGACTTGGAGGCAGCCTTAGCTCGTTGGTCTGGAGAATTTGTCGCGCGGGAAGATGCGGAAAAGACGGACAAGATTACCGCAGTGCCAGTGGAAGGGGGAGAATCTCCACTAGATAGCGATCGCCTCTTAAGACTCTGCGGGGGGGACGGGGAGTTGAGAGAAGAATTATTGCAGGCTTTCGTCGAGGATGCAGCAAGAGATATAGCAGCAGCTAAGGAGGCGATCGCTTCTGGGGATGCTGCCGCTGTAAGCGAAAAAGCTCGCGGCCTTAAAGGTAGTTCTTGTTATTTGGCAGTGCGCCGAATGCCAGAGGTGGCAGAACGATTAGAAAAGCAGGCTGAGGATAATACTCTCGTTGGCGCTGCAGAATTACTCGAAGAAATCGAGTCAATTTTCCAACAAGTAAAAGCCTACGTTTGTGCGCCAGACTCTACGGATACCAAGGAAGATAACAACAACATAAAGGGTGCAGGTGTCTGTTCTAGTTCTTCACGGAGCGACTCGCCCATAGATAGCGATCGCCTTTCTGCTAGCTGCGGTGGAGATGTGGAGTTGGAACTAGAAATACTCCAATCCTTTGTGGAGGATGGTATGACCGATATAGCCGAAGCGACTGAAGCGATCGCCTCCGGGGATGCACCTACTTTGGTACAAAAAGCTCATCGCCTCAAGGGCAGTGCTGCTACCCTGGGAGTGTTGTTGATGCCAGAATTAGCAGAGCGTTTGGAGAAACATGCCAAGGAAAATCGCCTGGAAGGAAGCGCCGAGTTATTGCGGGAAATAGAATTAATTTTTGAACGGGTTAAAATTTATATTGCGGAACCAGGGGCATTAGAATATAAGCAAGAGGGAGCAGGAGATCTCTGGTATCCTACCTCCTGCGATGAGATAGTGGAATTAGAGCGCCTCGATGAAATCTGCGGGGGCGATCGGGAATTCCAGAAGGAGCTTTTAGAAGCATTTGTGGAGGATGCAAAATCCGATTTAGCAGAAGCTTCTGCTGCATTTTCTGCCAAAAACTCAGAAATCCTCTTCCAGAAAGGGCGAGCGATCGCTGGCAGTGCCGAGAGTGCCTGCGTGCTATTTATACCAGAGCTAGCCTCTCGATTGGGGGAACTAGCTCATCAAAATAAACTTGACGAAGTAGCTTCTTTACTATCAGAACTAAAGCAGATTATTGCCCGAGTCCAAACCTATATTGCCAGCCTATAAGTAATTATTAATTAATAATTAATAATTAATAATTACTGAAACATCGATATCGGACTGCTGAATTACTCCTAAAACAGGTCTAGCATCAGAATAAACTTTTGTTTTAATTCTGCCGGCTTAACTACTTAATAACTCCTATGAAAAAAACCAAATTTCCCTCAAAAATTTTAATTGCAGACGATCATTCTACCATTCGCTTGTTGCTAAAAAAACAACTTCAGGCAGAAGGATACGATATCGCAGTAGCCAGTAATGGTAAACAAGCAATTCAAGTAGCGGAAGAATTACGTCCCGCGCTGATTATTTGCGATTGGATGATGCCGGAGATGGACGGTATACAAGTTTGCCGCAAACTTAAGTCAGATAAACAGTTCGCTTCTATATTTTTTATTTTGCTTACTGCCAAAGGAGAAATTACCGATAGAGTGGAAGGGCTCGATGCCGGTGCCGATGACTTTCTTTCTAAACCAGTGGAGCCCAGCGAACTTTTAGCCAGAGTTCGTGCGGGTATTAGATTATACGATTCTCAACAAGAATTCATAAAAACAAATCAAAAACTCAGCCAAACTTTGCGGGATTTACAAAGCACTCAATCTCAATTAATTCAAGCCGAAAAAATGTCTTCTCTCGGTAAAATGGTAGCTGGAGTGGCTCATGAAATCAACAACCCAGTAACTTTTATTCAAGGCAATTTAGTCCACGCTCGTAACTATGTTGAAGACTTGATGGATTTAGCAAAACTCGCTCTAAATTCTAGGGAGCCCGAGATGAAAGAAGCTGCCGAGGAGATGGAATTAGATTTTTTGATGGAAGATTTACCTAAAGTCTTAGATTCCATGCAAAAAGGTGCAAAGCGAATTAGCGAAATTGTGGTATCTTTGCGTAATTTCTCGCGACTAGACGAAGCGGAAATGAAAGAGGTTAACATACATGAGGGGATCGAAAGCACTTTGTCAATGTTACAGTATCGTTTGTCGGGAATTGAAGTGGTTAAAAATTACAGCGATATCCCGAACATTGAATGTTATCCCGGACAATTAAATCAGGTTTTTATTAATATTTTAAGCAATGCGATTGATGTTTTAAAAAGTACGAAAAATGTCTCGCCTTTGCCTTCTATTGAGATATATACAGGATTGGCAGATAAAAAACAAGTTGAAATAAAAATATCGGATAACGGTCCGGGGATTGATGTTAAGGTCTTACCTAGAATTTTTGAACCGTTTTTTACTACTAAACAGGTTGGCGCTGGTAAGGGTTTGGGATTGAGTACCAGTTATTCCATCGTAGTAGATAAACATCGAGGCGAACTTAATTGTGTTTCTACTCCCGGAAATGGAGCTATTTTTGAGATTTTAATTCCTATTTCTCAGAAGGGATAGTTGTTAGTTGTTAGTTGTTAGTTGTTAGTTGTTAGTTGTTAGTTGTAGGTTGTAATCGCGAAGAGCGATTTTAATTGTTTGTAGCGATCGCTACAAACACTATGGCCACTGTCCCATTTCGGCTCCAATGGGGAAGATGGAATTTTTGTCAAGTCTTAAACGATCGCTTTTGGATTTTAGATTTTAGACAGAGTTAGCTGCTGGCAACGGCTTACACCGATCGCTGTAAGTAGGGCCAATGCCTGTTATTTTTTAATTTGAGAAAAATAGCAATATATCCTACCGGATCGAAAATCAATTAAGATGAAAATTTAGATTTTTTTTATTTTTTTAACCATTCTAAAAAAAATATGTAGGATTGACGAGATAGCCCCATAAACTCAGGCAAGATTGTTATGATGTTGTGGTATGTTAAGGCAAAAATTAAGGACCATTCCCAGGCAACATAGCAGCAGCCAACAGACAAGACGAACTCCGGGCAGTAGAGGGACGGACTAAAAGTCGGAAACTTTAAGCAGGAAAAGTCCCATGTCGAGGGCAAGCTGACAAAAAACTAAAATAAAGCTTTAGCACGGCATCAGAAAAGAAACTACTGTGCTAAAAAAGCTAGGTTGCTATGAGGTTGAGAGGATATCTGTTTTTGCCTGCCTAAAAAAACATTTACCAGTAAAAGGTAAACAACAGGTAAATAGCAGTAAAGTCAAATAATTGTAGTTTAGTAAAAATACAAGAAAGTCTAAATCTATGCAAGGAGTTTACAAAGATACCGAGGACGCTCGCGAAACAAAATCGGTTTACGATACAGAACACGCGAAAGTACAGGTAGAAGACGATCGCACCGGTACGAGTCTGGAGACCATCAAGCGAGCGATCGCCGATAACCTCTATTACATCCAAGGCAAACCCGAAGAATTTGCCACTTCCTACGATTACTACATGGCGCTATCCTACACGATACGCGATCGCTTGTTAAACCGGTGGCTAAAAACCAGCCAAACTTACTTCCATAAAAACGTCAAAACAGTTTACTATCTATCAGCGGAATTCCTATTAGGAAGGCAACTGGGCAAAAACCTAGTCAGTGCCGGCTGTTGGGAAGTAGCCCGCGAAGCCCTAGAAGATGCCTGCCTGGATCTATACGATCTCCTAGAACAAGAAGCAGAACCAGGCTTGGGCAACGGCGGTCTCGGTCGTCTGGCTGCCTGCTTCCTCGATTCCCTAGCAACCTTAGAAGTTCCTGCAGTAGGCTACGGAATTCGCTACGAATTCGGTATCTTCAAGCAGTTCATCGAAAAAGGTCATCAAGTAGAAAAGCCCGACAAATGGCTGCGCTTGGGGAATCCCTGGGAAATCCCCCGCCGGGAATATCAGGTAGAAGTAAAACTCGGCGGCCGAACCGAAGCCTACACCGACGACAAAGGCAGTTATCGAGTGCGCTGGATTCACGATCGCGCGGTCTTAGGAGTTCCTTACGATACCCTAATCCCCGGCTATCAAACCAACACGGTCAACACCTTGCGCCTGTGGCGGGCTCGCGCTAGCAACGAATTCGACCTCCAAGTGTTCGACTCGGGAGACTACAACCGCGCCGTGGAGGAAAAAACTCTCTCGGAGAACATCTCGAAAGTCCTCTACCCCAACGACAACACCTTCCAAGGCAAACAACTGCGCCTAGAACAGCAATACTTTTTCGTCACCTGCTCCCTGCAAGACATCATCCGCACCCACTTGCAGAGAAACCCCAGCTTGGATAACTTGCACGAAAAAGCAGCCATCCAGCTTAACGACACTCACCCTTCTGTCGGTATCGCCGAACTCATGCGCTTGCTGGTAGATGAATACGAGATGGTGTGGGATAAGGCTTGGCATATTACTCAAAATAGCTTCGGCTATACGAATCATACCCTGCTCTCAGAAGCTTTAGAAAAATGGCCGGTTGACCTTTTCGGGAAGCTTCTACCCCGACATCTAGAAATCATCTACGAAATCAACTTCCGTTTTCTTCAACAATTGAAGGAGCGCTATCCCGGCCAGAAAAAGCGCATAGAACGGATGTCGCTCATCCAAGAAGTCCCAGAGAAGCGAATTCGCATGGCTCACTTAGCAACCTTGGGGGCTCATGCTGTCAACGGGGTGGCTGCTTTGCACACGCAATTGATGAAAGCAGACGTATTGCGCGATTTCTATGAAATGTCGCCGGATAAGTTCTTTAATAAGACTAACGGTATTACTCCCCGTCGCTGGCTGTTAATTAGCAATCCGAAATTGGCGCTGTTGATTACTGAGAAAATTGGTCAGAACTGGATTACCCATCTCGACGAAATTAAGCAGCTAGAAAAGTATGCCGACGATGCGGAGTTTAAAAAGACTTGGCATCAAATTAAGCAAGAGAACAAACAAGATTTAGCTGCTTATATCAAGTACCGCACGGGAATAGAGGTCAATCCCGAAAGTATGTTTGATATCCAGGTCAAGCGACTGCACGAATACAAGCGTCAGTTGCTTAACGTACTGCATATCATTACTCTTTACAACCGGATTAAGCGCGACCCTAAGATCGATATCGTGCCTCGTACTTTCATCTTTGGGGCCAAGGCCGCGCCGGGTTACTATATGGCTAAGTTAATCATTAAGTTGATTAACTCGGTGGCAGAGGTGGTGAATAACGATCCTGATGTGGGCGATCGCCTAAAAGTGGTTTTCGTTCCTAATTTCTCCGTATCTGTGGGAGAGCGCATCTATCCTGCGGCAGACCTCTCGGAGCAAATATCCACTGCGGGTAAGGAAGCTTCCGGTACCGGTAACATGAAATTCTCCCTCAACGGCTCTCTAACTATTGGCACTTTGGATGGAGCTAATGTGGAGATTCGCGAAGTGGTAGGGGCGGAGAACTTCTTCTTGTGCGGTATGACTGTAGAGGAGGTAAAAGAGTTGAAAGCTAAGGGATACGATCCTTCCGAGTATTACAACTCTAACCCGGAATTGCGAGAGGTAATCGATCGCATCTCTTCTGGTTATTTCTCTCCAGACCACCCGGATATCTTTAAGCCAATTATCGATTCGTTGCTCTGGGGCGACCAATATATGCTCTTGGCTGATTATCAGTCGTACATAGATTGCCAGCAACGGGTGAGCGATGCCTATCGCGATGAGGATAAATGGACTCGGATGTCGATTATTAACTCGGTGAATATGGGCAAATTCTCCTCCGATCGCACTATTCGGGAATATTGCAACGAAATCTGGAAGGTCGAATCCATTAAAATCGACATGGAAGCTTACAACCAGCAAACTGCCGGTTTGGGATTGAAGTGTAAGATTTAGCCCCTCGGTAGTGGCTGTTCGTAGCGATCGCTTTAGCGATTAAAAAGCTTTCGTAGCGATCGCTCTTAGGGTTTGAAAATAACTCTAATATAAATCGCTAAAGCGATTACTACAAGCAAGCTAATAATACGAAAACACTACTTGCGACCCACTACAAAAAAAGAAGGATGATTTTATTCATCCTTCTTTCTTTTTAAAAAAAAAGTGATTAAGCACCTCTTTTCAATGCCGCTTCTACTTGTTTAAATTCTATTTCAACCCGGTCCTTTAATTTCTTCGGTAAAGGGCGGTTTCCATAGGAACTGTAATGTCCGGCAAGACTATTTAAAGCCGTGCGCATCGTGGTAAATGATGTCAGGTTTTCGGTGGCTTTATTGCGGCGATAGCGAGAAACAAATTCGTTAATTATTTCTCGGCTTTGTGCTTGACTTGCCGCTTTTTCTGGCGAGTCATCTGGTAACTCAATTGCGGTCCTTAAACTGTTGACTGTTGTTAGGGCATCTTGCTGATAGTTTCCAGTCAGAATCGAGCCCCCACCGCAGCCCATCAGGCAAATCGCGCAGGTTAGAACTAGGGCGAGCAAACGAGAAATATATCGTTTCATAAGGGTTTTTTAGAGTTTCAAAGTCGATCTTACATTTGAGTTAATGTTTAGTTTACCTTGAATTGGGCTTTTCGTGTAGAACGCGGAAGGATGCCGGTTCGTTGCATTATTAGCCGGACAGGCAAGATGCCTGTCCTACGGTGGAACGGGCAGGAATGCTCGTTCGCTGCTTTATTAGACAGGCAAGATGCCTGTCCTACGGTGGAACGGGCAGGAATGCCCCTTCGCTGTTCTCGATCGCTCTCTTTATTACTACACTATTGTTTTTTTGTCAAGCTTCTCTCGAAAGAATAAAGATAAAATTAAAAAGTAGATAATTTCTGCGGACCTGCCCTTGTCAAAAAAACAGTTTTACGCTAGAAAATCATCGTCCAATCAAAAATCCAAAAAGGAATTAATCTGACCCGACTCGACAGAAAGAATTTGAGTATTGTCGAGCCATCCAACCTCAAAAGAACCGAGATGAGTAGTAGTAATCAAAGTCTGGAAGCGATCGCTAATAGCTTCGAGGAGTTGATTCTGGCGGTTGAGGTCCAACTCCGCCAAAACATCATCCAAAAGCAACAGGGGCGGTTCCCTAACAACCCGTTCGATAAGCTGCAACTCAGCCAGCTTCAGAGCTAAAACCAAAGTTCGCTGCTGGCCTTGGGAGCCATATTGGCGGGCGGGAGTGTCGTTAATAGTAAAAACCACATCGTCCCGGTGGGGACCGACAACCGTAGTACCTTGGTAAAACTCGGCGATCGCCCGATCCTGGATTTTCTGCAAAAAAGCATCTCGCACCCCTTCGAGACTATCCCGGGCGATAGAATC
Organism: Cyanobacteriota bacterium; assembly: GCA_034189005.1. Taxonomy (GTDB): domain Bacteria; phylum Cyanobacteriota; class Cyanobacteriia; order Cyanobacteriales; family Microcoleaceae; genus CALKCV01. Next base: position 20,785 of record JAXHVR010000027.1, read on the forward strand.
CGAACTAGCGGCCACGTTAGCCAAATAGCCTACCTCCAAAACCTCCGTACTGCCGCTAATAGATTGATGCCAAGCCCTGGCCAAAGGAGCCAACTTCTCCAAAACCCTCTCCCGCCGTCGAATCACCCGAGCCCCGGCAGTAGCCAACTGAGAGTCCCAGAGAGCCAACTCTTCTTTCGGAATCGAAACTGGAGGAAGATCGGGGCCCCTGCCTCGGGGCTTAAATCGCTTCAATAAAGCATTGCGCTGGCGCAAAACTTGGTTATATTGCTGTAAAAAGTGAGAATAGACGGGCTCTAGCTGAACTAAGAGTCGGTCGAGCCAGTGCCGTCGTACCTCTGGGGAGCCCCTGACTAGCTCTAAGTCCAGACTAGAAAACTGAACCACGTTAAGAATGCTGAGAAAATCAAGCTGTCGCCGGAGAGTTTCCCCGTTAACAGCAACAGTGCGCCGGCCTTTACTGCGCAGAGTTAAAGCCAGTTCCACCTTGCCCGTTTCTCGTTCTAGGGTAGCGTCGATGCGGGCGAGGGGTTTGGGATCGAGGATTAAATCGCGATCGCGCGACACCCGGTGGGACTTGAGAGTTGACAGCAACTCCACCCCTTCGAGGAGATTGGACTTTCCTTGAGCGTTATTCCCCACTAAAATAGTTTTCGGGGCGCTGAAAGCAACCTTCTGATCCTTATAGTTACGAAATTGTCTCAGATGTATGTGTTTGAGATACATGGGCGGTGGATGTCAACTTTGAAGCTTTCCCAAAAATTTATTGCTTTTTGGAGGGTTGTCAGTTGTCAGTTGTCAGTCGCGCTGAAATTGTCTGCGAGTCAAAACTGACCTGCTCCTAAAATAGCTGTAAACTTATTATCCTACTCAAGTTAAGTAGGTAGGCAAAAATATTTACTGAAATTATTCTTGATTTCCCCGTAGAACAGGCGTCTCGCCTGTTCCAGATGTCCAATTAATTTTGCGCGGGTACTTATGGTGAAAATTGGGCGATCGTTCGTCAGAGTGGAAAGACAAGGAGGGCAAGGGCAGACTTGCGAGGATTAGCGGATAACAGGCAAGATGCCTGTTCTACGTTTTAATTAACAGGCATTCTTGGGCGTTCTACGTTTTAATTAACAACTAACAACTAACAACTAACAACTAACAACTAACAACTAACAACTAACAATTAACCATTATGAAAATAATCTTTTTTGGCACGCCTGATTTTGCCGTGCCCTGCTTAGAGAAGTTACTTAGTAACTCAGAATTTGAAATTTTAGCAGCGGTGACTCAACCAGATAAACGCCGAGGGCGCGGCAATAAATTAACTCCATCTCCCATAAAGTCTCTGGCAGTAGGGCGAAATATCCCAGTTTGGCAACCCCGCCGGGTGAAAAAAGATAAAGAAACTCTGGAGAAACTCCGCCAGGCGGAGGCAGATGTTTTTGTCGTCGTTGCCTACGGACAAATCCTCTCCCAGGAAATATTGGATCTGCCCCGTTTGGGTTGCGTCAACGTTCACGGATCGATTTTGCCCGAATATCGCGGGGCGGCACCGATTCAATGGAGTCTGTATAACGGCGAGAAGGAAACTGGAATTACCACTATGCTGATGGATGCAGGGATGGATACGGGCCCGATGCTGTTAAAAGCTGTTACTCCCGTCGGACTTTTGGATAATGCCGAGTCCTTGGCAGGGAAGTTAGCCTCCCTGGGGGCTGATTTGTTGGTGGAAACTCTGTTGAAGTTGGAACGGCAGGAGGTGGAACCGATACCCCAGGATAACGAACGGGCAACTTACGCGCCATTAATTAAAAATGATCGCTATAAATTGGATTGGTCGAGAAGCGCTTTGGAGATTCATAACCAGGTTAGGGCGTTTTTCCCCAATTGCGTTGCTAGCTTTCGGGGCGAGTCGTTGAAGGTTATGGCTGCGGTGCCGGTTGGTCCCGAATATTGGTCGCAACTGCCCCGCGAGTTGGAGAAGTTGCAGAAGGTTTGGTCTTCTGTTTCCGAGATTTCCGGAGGTCCGGGGGAAGTCGTGAAAGTGGTTAAGGGTTTGGGCCCTTTGGTGCAAACTGGGGATGGTTTGTTGTTGTTGCGGCGGGTGCAGTTGCCTGGGAAAAAAGCGGTTTCCGGTTGGGATTTTGCTAACGGGACTCGTTTAGCACCGGCAGAAGTCTTGGGGTAGGATTGCCTGTCAAGTTCTCCAATCCATTCCTCGTACTGATGATGAGTACAAAAAAGGCAACAGGGGAACTGCCTAGGGATTTGGTTTTGTAAAAACTATCCACTTGTTGGGTTCGGTTCGCTTCGGCCAGACCTACAATTTTGTAGGAAGGCAACAGGGGAACTGCTTATTCCCCGTTAAGGGTTCCGACTGGTTCGTAGAAACGGCAGCTATGACAGGGGCCTTGGGGATTAACGGCGCACCGGACCAGTTCGGAACGGGCGTTATACTGGCAACTGGCATCTCCGAGTACCCAGCGTCCGTCGATGAAGGTTCTGTCTGTGGGCCGTGGGGCAGACTGGACGTAGAGGGAGATTTTGTGGAGTTTGTAGCGGCCGGATTTGAGTTGGTAGCGGTGGCGGCGTTCTAAGACGGCGTAGGTTTGGCCTTCTAAATCGAGATAGTTGCCCGGTTGTGGCGTCCAATCTAAATGGACTTTGCCTAGGGTTTGTCGGGGATTGGTGAGGATGACTTCTGTTAGTAAAGAATCTGGCTCCATTCTGTCTGGGTGTTGCAAACTACATTACGATGGTATCGCATCAATCTGTGGACGTCTGCTTTCGCGGGTGCGTAGTTGCGATCGCTCGGTCTGTTTTTTGGACTCATAGTAAAACTAAACATTTTACTTACTATTATGAATTAAGATTGCCGCTCTTGACAGAGCTAGGATGAGTTTGATAGAGTAAGCTAAAAGCTTGTCTAAAATAAGCCAAGAATCTGGGAATTGGCAGATGAAAAAACTAAAGGCCAGTTCCTAAATTAAAATTCAATTTTAGAGCGATCGCTCTAATTTCAAGACAGCAAAATTTTGGTAACAGTAGTTACCAGGTTTGCTAACTATTTAATTGGCAGCATTTGTCAATTTAAAACCTATCATTGGAAATGAAAAAAGACCATGATTACTAGGTTAGAATTACCGCAGTTTTTTTTGCAAATAGAGCCGCCTATAGAGACGCAAATAGAGCCGCCAATAGAGACGCAAATAGACCCAACCGTTACTCAAGGATGGGATGTTTTTCTTAGCAACTTGGTTGTGGCTGCTGTTTTGGGTGTCGTGCTTTATGTAGCGCTATTCTTTGTACTCGGCTGGTTATTTCGCAGGTTAGATAACCAGGTGGGTATTTTGAGTCTGAGCGTTTCTCGGGGCCCGATTATAATTTTGTTTGCATTAATTAGCCTGAAAATTGCTTTCGCAAATTTGGAAGGGTGGGTACTGCTTCCACTGCTTCAGAAAGTATTAACGGCGCTGAGTATTTTAGTAGTGAGTTACTTGGTAGCTCAACTATTTACAGAAGTCTTAGCTTACTACCTGAAAAAGTATGCGGAAAAAAGCGAGGCGACCTGGGATGATGTCTTGGTTCCCCTGCTAGAAAATACCCTACCGGCTATCATTTATTTGTTGGGTGCTTTCTTATTCTTGCAAGCTTTGGGAGTGGACTTAACCTGGCTTTCGCTGTTATTTACAGGCATCAGCTTTGGTTTGAGTTTTGCCTTGCAGGATATTTTAAAGAACTTTTTCAGCAGTTTAGTCTTGCTGGTAGATACTCCTTTTCAATACGGGGATGTTATCCAATTAAGCGGCGGCGACTTGGCTGTAATTAAAAACATTGGAATTCGATTAACTAAGCTGTATTTAATCGATACTAACTGCGAATTGTTCGTTCCCAATGGGAATTTACAGAGTCAAAACTTGATCAACTTGAGCCGTCCGACTCCTAATTATTACTATACGATTGGGGTGCCTTTTCGGGGGGATATAGATCCGATTCAATCGATCAAGATTATCGAAGAAGTGATTATGGGCCACCCCGATACTTTGGGGGATATTAGTCAGAAGCTAGTAGCAATAGAAGACTTCTACAGAGCCCGAGATCAATTATTGGAGGAGAAGGAAGGGGTACTCTCCAAACGCGAAGCAGGAAAGCTGCGCCTGGAAACTGAGTTACAACTCAACAGCGTTTTAGACAAAATTACCAGTTTAATGATAGATCTGTCTAAAAAAATTCAGGTGATGGAAAGGAGCGGGTTAGATGCGGGTGAAGCCAGGGAGATTCAAGGATATTACCTCGATATAGTGAAACTAGCGGGGTTAGATATGGTGAGCGATCGCCAAACTCGGCGAAAGTCGGTATGGCTGGAAGAATCACCCTCTATGGATGAGAATACCCTAATATCTCTGCTGAGAACCTGGTATCAAAACTGGTCGAAAGACCCAGATCTGAGTTTTGAAGACGCGGATATTTTGGAGGAAGAATGGGAGCGGCGTCTCGACTTTATGAAGTTGAGAATGAATAATTTACTCCAAAAAATTAGTAAGGCAGGCAAGGGCGGTGTCAATGAAACTAAGCTAGATGACTACCTACAGGATTTTATCCTGTGGCTGGAGGAGAACTTCAAAAATACCAATACTTTATGGCAAGAGCCGAAAATTTGGGTGACAAACGTTAACTTGGGTGGTGGCGGCAGCACCAGCAACGAGTTGACGGTGAAGTTTTTTGTTGACAATATTAAGCTCGAACAATGCCAGCGCGGCTATCGCGTCAAGAGCGAGGTGCAAGGAGAGATTATGAGGAGACTGAGACAATCTTATCTCTACAGGTAAGTTGTTCGTCAGTTGCCCTATAGCAATCCTAAATGGATTATGAAAATTTTGGGGCCAGAAACCCGGTTTCTTCAAGAAACCGGGTTTCTAAAATATCACGAACGATCTACGGCTTGCTATAGAATAAAGAAAAGGAGGATTTGGAGCAGTCCAAGTCCTCCTTTAACAATTAACAATTAACAATTAACAACTAACAATTAACAACTAACAACTAACAACTAACAACTAACAACTAACAAACTTAACTTTTAAACCATCTCGGGGATGGGGAGTTGGTACGGTTATTAAGCTTAAGTCTTGTTCTGGTAGTAACTCCCATTGATAACCTCGCAATAACATTGCGGCGAAAATTCTCATTTCCAACCGGGCAAATTCTTTGCCGATACATTCTCGCATACCGCCAGCAAAAGGCACATAGCTAAACCGTTGTTTTTTGTCCGTGGCATCTTCGCCGCTAAAGCGATCGGGGTCGAACTTTTCGTGGCTGGGATAAATATTCTCGTCGTGGTGAGTTTTAGCAATGTTGTATTGGGTTCCCCAACCTTTGGGAATTGAATAACCTTTAAACTCGCACTCTTCTATTACTTTGCGAAACCCGCCGCCTACTGGGGGGGTAATTCGCAAAACTTCTTTGAGAACGGAATCTAAATAGGTCATTTCTTTTAAGCGTTCCATTGTTAGAGGTTCTGAGGCAGGAAACTTTTGTTGTTCTTCGCGGAGTCGATCGCCAATATCTGGATGCCGCGCTATTAACAAACAGAAAGAGGCGATCGCTGATGTTAAAGTCTCGTGGCCTGCAAACAACAGCAATAAAATTTGATCTTTCAATTCTTCCAAAGGCAAAGAGTTGCCATCCTCATCCCGCGCTTGCAACAAGATCCCCAAAGCATCCTCCCCCGGGTTTTCTTCTTGCTGCCGCCGCAAAATAATTTTTTCCATCTCTTCTAACAACTGCTGGCGGCAGCGCAAGGCTTTTTTAAATTTACTTCCAGGTAAGGGTAGGGCGATACTAAACAAACCTCCGACCCAGTTTTCAAATAGTTCCACCAGAGGAGTTTCCGAACCGCCGTCGCTACCCACGAACAACTTGCAGGCGATGTCAAAAGTATAGTCTCTCAACTCGGGATACCAAGTTAGAGTCTCCATCTCCTGCCATTTTTCCAGATAGCTAGCGGTGATACGTTCCATGGCGGGTAGATAACCTGCCAAGGCCCTGGGTTGGAAAGCTTGAGACATTAATTTGCGGCGTTGCTGGTGGAAGCTTCCCGTTTGGGTTGAGAGGGAGGCGGGGCCCAGAAGGACGCGAGTGCTTTTCGGCCAGGTGGCGGCAAAATATTTATTTTCGTTGGCGAAGAGAAATTGATTCGCTTCTGGTCCTACCATAACTACGGTGGGACGACCAAAAATATGAGTTTTGAAAACTGGACCGTATTTTTTTTCGCGCTTTTCGGAAAATTTTCTATCGGTTAGAAAGCTTATGGTTTCGCCGACAACGGGCAAACCAAAGCTGCCTGGGGGTAAAGGTAAGGATGATTTAACTTCGGTTTTGTTCATAAAGCTCTTTTTTATTTCTGACTTTAACCTTTAAATATGTCATACCAAGTCACAATAAACAACCAGAGAAAAATCCAGATATAGAAAAGTGCAAAACAAATCATACCAACGATTCTAGCTCAAAGAGCCAATTGTTAATTGTTAATTATTAATTGTTAATTGATATCATACCATCGAGGCCTGGAAACTAAATTTCAGTTAAAATACAAAATCTAAAATCGACATGACATCTATTGAATTATTAATATTAGGGGTTGCGGGACTTTTTGCCGGTATTCTGGCGGGTTTTTTAGGTATTGGTGGGGGTACGGTTTTAGTGCCTTTGTTATTAAGATTGGGTTACGAACCGGTTCAAGCGATCGCTACCAGCGCTTTATCAATTGTTATTACTGCTTCTTCGGGCAGCATTCAAAATTGGCGCATGGGTTATCTCAATTTTAAGCAAGTTTTAGGTATCGGTCTGCCAGCTTTGCTTACCGCTCAATTTGGTGCTTTTTTTGCAGATAAATTTCCAGACTATTGGTTATTAGTTGCTTTCGGCTCGCTGTTGCTTTTAAATATTTATTTAGTCGGATTTCGCAAGCGAGTTACAGCTAAAAAAAAGATTGAGGAAGAGGCAATTAATAATGCAGAAAAAACGCCTATTAACATTGATGAAAGCGAAATTAATACTAATAAGAAAAGCAAAATGTTCAGTAGAATAGCCACGGGTAGCGTTGCTGGTTTATTAGCAGGTGTGTTTGGTGTGGGTGGCGGTGCAATTATGGTGCCGATGCAAATTTTGTTGTTAGATGAAACTATTAAAAAGGCTATTCAAACCAGTTTAGGAGTAATTGTAATTACGGCTATTTCTGCTACTGCGGGGCACGCCTTTCGCGGTAATGTTTTGTGGGAGCAGGGTTTTATTTTAGGGTTTGGCGGTTTGTTGGGGGCGCAATTTAGTACCCGGTTTTTGCCGAAGTTGCCGGATAAATTTGTCAGTATTGCTTTTAGAAGTTTGCTGGGGTCTTTATCTGTTTATATTTTCTGGAAAGCGTGGGAAAGTTATCAGAGTTTGTAAAAAAACATTCGTTAGCAACGGCAAAGTACGGGATTTAACGGATGGGTTTTTGGTGGGTGATGGAGTTTGGTAGGCAACGGATGTAACGGATCGCCAAGAGCAATTTGCTCTTCGTAGCGATCGCTCCGAGGGATTAGCATATTACCAGGCAAATAATGGCCAACTATGTTAAAATCTATTTCCATATCTGGCCACCAAGACGGGGCGAACGCGGGCCAAAAAGCCGCGATCGCCGACTATTTTTAATTTTAGAGGAAAAGAGGAAATGTCCCAAATAAAACTTATGCACGCCAAACTCCATCGAGTGCGGGTGACGGAGGCAAATATTGAATATGTAGGCAGCATTACTATTGACAAATATCTAATCGACAAAGTAGGCATCATGCCGTTAGAGGAAGTGAATGTCCAGAACGTAACTAATGGCAATCGCTTATCAACTTATGTACTACCGGGAAAACCAGGTAGCGGCGTTATTTGCGCTAACGGCGCGGCGGCCCGTTTGTGCGAGGAGGGAGATATTTTAATTATAGTCGCTTACGAACAGCGCGATCGCGACGAAGTATTGCGGTCGGGACACGGGGCGCGAGTAATTATGGCCGACGAAGCTAACGGAGTGGGAGACTTTATCCGCCAGCAGTTAATTCCTTCTGGGGATACGGTGCAATTGCATACTTTATCTAACAAAGTCGGCTTGGAATAACGATGGACCCAGGAGACAAGGGAGAATAGTAAATGTACTTCACCGATTCAATAATTGTTAATTGTTAATTGTTAATTGTTAATTGTTAATTGTTAAATGAGCGATCGCCTAATAATTCACGATGCCCAACTCCAGCAGTGGCTTTGTTTCCAACAACCGGAACAAATTATCGAGGCCCGTCGCCTCGAAGAAGTAATCCCCTGCTTGCAACAAGTCGAAGAATGCATCCACCAGCAAAATCTCTATGGGGCCGGTTTCATCTGTTACGAAGCCTCAAACGCTTTTGACTCGGCCTTCCAAACCCACGAACTATCCGCCCTGCCTTTGCTCTGGTTCGGACTTTACCAAAAACCGGAAGTTATTCAATTGCCGGCCCCAGCAACGGATGGGGATTATATTCTCGACTGGTCTCCAACGGTAAGTAGGGAGGAGTACGAAAGAGCGATCGCTTCAATAAAACAACACATCGCCAGAGGAGAAACCTACCAAGTAAACTATACCATGCGGCTGCAAACTCCCTTCCTCGGCGACCCCTGGCAACTGTTTCTCAAATTAGTGCAGTCCCAGCAGGCAGACTATGGGGCGTATTTCCAGAGCGATCGCTTTGCCATCTGTTCGGCCTCCCCGGAACTATTTTGGCATCTCGACGGCGATCGCTTAACCTCCCGCCCCATGAAAGGAACCGCAGGGCGCGGCCTCACCCTAGCGGAAGACGAGGCCATGGCCCAATGGTTGCAAAGTTCGGAGAAAAATAGGGCCGAAAACGTGATGATAGCAGACACGATCCGCAACGACATGGGGCGGGTTGCCCGTATCGGTAGCGTTAGCGTCCCCAGTTTGTTCGATGTGGAACGCTATCCCACTCTCTGGCAAATGACCTCCACGGTGACGGCGACTACCAGCGCTTCATTTTGCGAGATTATGACCGCTCTTTTCCCCTGCGCTTCCATCAGCGGGTCGCCAAAAGCAAGCTCTATGAAGATTATCCGCGATTTGGAAAAGACCCCGCGCGGCATCTATACCGGCTGCATCGGTTTCATCTCGCCGGCGCGGGAGGCTCAGTTTAACGTTGCTATTCGTACTGTATTAATAGATAAAGAAAGCGATCGGGCGGAGTACGGAGTTGGCGGCGGTATCGTCTGGGACTCGGTTAGCGATCGCGAGTATGTGGAATGTCAGGTAAAGGCGAGGGTTTTGACGGTCAGTCGCCCGGAATTTTCCCTGCTGGAGACGATGTTATGGAAACCGGACGAGGGGTATTTTTTATTGAGCTACCATTTGCAACGGTTGGGAGAGTCGGCGGTTTATTTCGGGTATTCGGTAGATATGGAGGAAGTTAAAGATAAATTGGAGGCTTTCGGGAAGTCTCTCGCACCAGTTCCCTATAAAGTGCGGTTGCAGGTAGCGGCCGATGGGGGGGTTGCGCTGGAGGCGAGTCGGTTTTGGGCGTTTTCGGAACCGTTGAAATTGAGTTTATCCCCCGTGCCAGTGGATGAGACTAATCCATTTTTGTATCGCAAGACTACCAACCGCAAGGTTTACGAGGATGCGAAAAGCGCTTGTCCGAATTGCGACGACGTTGTTTTGTGGAACCAGCGGGGGGAAGCGACGGAAACTTGTATTGGCAATTTGGTAGTTTCCCTTGGGGGCGAGTTGCTGACTCCGCCAGTGAAATGCGGGTTGTTGCCGGGTACTTTTCGGGCTTATTTGCTGGAGATGGGGAAGGTGCGGGAAGAGGCGATCGCTCTGGAAACCCTGAAACGGTGCGAGAAAATTTATGTTATTAACTCGGTGCGCCAGTGGCAGGAGGCGAAGTTAATTAATAATTAATAATTAATAATTAATAATTGTTGGACGATTTGATTTTGGGGGATATTCGTCGTCGGCCAGAAACCGGGGTTTTTGCCAAAAACCCGGTTTCTTAGTTCGCGGTGGGGCGGCATTAATTCAACTCAATAAATCGTCAACTGCTACGCTGAAACCGGGCAAGATAATCTGAGTGCAGGCGGTTTCTCCTTTGGTAAATAATAATCGCGCTCCCCCGGTAATGACAGCCATCCACTCGCTCTCTGGTAAGATTAACCAGACTTCTTCGCAACCGGATGCGAGGTATTCGTTGACTTTCGTAAATGCGTCTTCAGCGGCATCGGTGGGAGAGATAATTTCCGCAATGAGGGAAAAACTTTGGGGCAGTACGTTAAAATCGCCGTATTGGGCGACGAGTTCTGGTGTTAGATATCCCACGTCGGGGCAGCGACCTCGACCGACGGTACGACAGGGTGCGGAAATATAAACTTCTCCACCTTGGCTGCTGGAATATTTGTAATTTATCCAATAAGTAGCGAGTCTTGCTTGAGTGCGACCGTGTTTTCCCGTTATACCGTTTTTCTCCAATAATTTACCGTCAACCCACTCTCGTCTTTCTGGGGGATGTTCCATCCATTCTTCCAGGGAGAAGATGGCCTGAGTTTTTGAGATCGTCGCGGATGTTGTCATGGTTAATAATTGTTGTCCTTGACTTTGTTTGATGATAGCATAATTGGGGAAGGTGAAGAGCGATCGCTTTTGGCCATCCATCAATAGCAGAACCTACAAACAGTTTGAAAATTGCATCTTTATAAATGGCTCTGATTTCTATCGTAACTCGAAACTAAAATGGGAATGCCTTGACTTCCATAGAAGGTATTCCTTCAATTACTTAGAACCCGAACGGGTTTTACTAAACATTCGTACGCTGTTAGCTCAAGAATAACCATGAACCATCCCCAAATTCTCAAACCCGATTCTATAGAAACTTACCGCTATAGGGTAAAGTTTCTCGGACAAGAACTCGCTAAAGAAACTAACCAACTCAGACGGAGCAATATGGCCCTGCAGCTTGCGGATGCGGCGACTACTCTGGCTCGCCTAGAAGCGGAAGAGTTGCAGAACCAACATTCGACTCTGTTTCGCAAACTGTGGGAAACTGAAACATCCTCTATTAGTTAGCGATCGCTCTGGTGCTAGAGTTTTATGGTTGCTAGTCTCTGACTGGCAACCTATTTTTTTGGCGACTCCGCCGCCGATGCCCTGTAGCTATATTTTAATTAATGCATAATTTTCACCAACTCGCACGATAGTTCGATAAAACCACTCATCCAGAGGGCGGAGGAGGCGTAAATTTGATGGAGGAACGCGAAAACTTGGTAGAACAATTTTCTACCTTTCTCGATTTTCAACAGGGGGGCAAGCAGTTGGTTTGTTGTTGGCGATCGCCATACAATTTACTAACCAACCATATAGAGTGGATGGCAAAGAATTATCCTCAAGGCGATGGGGAGTTTTGGGCTAAATATTGGCTGCGCGGTTGTTTGGTTTGTGGCGATGGGATGCGAGCGATCGCCACAAACCAACCATCCAAGCAGACCGATGGTTTCTTCTACTTCTTAATCTTCGCTTATTTCCTCGCCAAATCTCATTTTTCTGCTTATTTGGAGGAAGTTTGTTATTCTACTGCTTTCTATCTGGCGAAGGATTTTAATTGGCATGGAATTGAGAAGCAGGAATTGTTGGGAGAGTTTTTTCTTATTGCCAGAAAAATCGCAGCCTCTCCAGAGAAAGCTTTCCGCAGTTACAATCTCGGCCATCCTAAATGTAGCAAGATTACTGCCTGGGCAGAAGTTAAGATTAAGGCTGCTATTAGAGAATATTTAATCGAACAAAATTTGATGAGAGTTGTCGATAAATATTCCGACTGGGGTTTGTTGAGGAATTTTTCCAAAAAACAAATTAAAGAATGTTTGCAACATCGAGGTTTGGTAGGATTAGACATAAAACGCTGTCTTTTGGCCTTGCAAACTTTCCTAGAAATCTACGTTCCGAAAAAACCTAAAGGTAAGTTATTGCCGCCAACGGATAAGGAGTGGAAGGGGATTTTTGAGCGTTTCGCTCGATTGTCCGATCGCCATAATTTGCCCCCGGCAGCTAACCGCCAAGAAGTGGAAAATTTGCTCAAAACTTGCGTCGATGCTCTGCGCGCCCCAGACAGTCCTATTTGTCAAAAAAGCGAGGAGAAGATAGAGCCTAAAAATAGGGAAGTTTTTCAATTGCTAAATCCTATTTTAGCCCCCGCTTACGAAAAGTTGCCCCCAGAGTCTCAATTGATGCTCAAACTTTGGTACGGGCTGCGGTTAAATCAAAAGGATATCGGTAAAGTTTTCGGCATCAAACAACATACTGTTTCCCGGTATAAAGATAAACAGAAACAGCCTTTATTTTTCGCCTTGTTGCAGTGGTTGAAGCTGCAAAAAAGAGCAGAGGATTTAACTGAGGAAGAAAGCGGGAAAATGGAGGAGATGTTGGATGAGTGGTTGAGGGATTATTCTTGGCAGTTTTTTAGCGAAATTTTGCAATGTTTGATGTTAAAAATAGACCCAGACGATGCTAATTGGTTATCGAGGCGTTACGGTAAGGGCAAATTGACGGCGACTAAGGCGATCGCCCGCCAATTTAAAACATCCGACTATGAAGTTAAAAAAGCTTTAAAACGGGCGGAGACGGATTTGGAGAATAGCTTTAAGGCTTGGTTGGAAACTCTGTTAGATTTTCCTGTTGCTTCTCTTGGTTCGAGCGATCGGCGGGTTAATAAATTGGTCGCCAGTTGGTTGAGGCGATCGCCCTAAATCCCCCGATTAATTCTGGCAAATTGAGAATGTGTAGGTTGGGTGCAGCGAAGCGTAACCCAACATTATCAAGCTTTCAATCCACCGCATTAAACTCTATAATTGGTTGAGGCGATCGCCCTAAATCCCCCGATTAATTCTGGCAAATTGACAATGTGTAGGTTGGGTGCAGCGAAGCGCAACCCAACATTATCAAGCTTTTTTTCACCGCATTAAACCCTATTAAATAACGGCAAAAAACAACAATGAAATTAGATTTAAACCAACTAGCAAACATCCACCCAAAAGACATCTGGTTGGATCTTTCTGTAGAAGAAATTAACCGGGCGTGGGAGGAGTCTCGAAATTATTCAAACGATGCCGCCCGGTGGAATGCTTACCTCAACTTACTCAGTTTAAATCCACTGGTTGAATGGTTGAGAACTGAAACCGAAAATTCCCCCCAAGTTTGGCCGAGTTCGGAAGAATTGCCCTATATTTGGGATGCCGTCCCCGGTTCGGCAATTAATATTAATAAGGTTCGTTTTGTTATTATTCCCACGGAACAAATAGACGCGGCAGAATTGCGAGTGCCCCAGGAATGGATCGATATTCCCAGTTGGGCGGGGGATTATTATTTGGCAGTGCAAGTTAACCCGGATGGCGCTTGGTTGCGACTCTGGGGAATTGCTACTTACCAACAGTTGAAAAATAGGGGAGAATTTGACCAATTCGATCGCTCTTATTCTCTGGAGAGAAAAGATTTAACCCTGAGTTTTAACGCCGTCTGGGTCAAACAGCAAATCTCCCCTCCAGAGAAACCAAAAGTTGCTGCGCTACTGAGTTTGTCTTGGGAGGAAGTTGAGGAATTGTTGGGAGTTTTAGGAGAGAAAAATAAGCTTTATTCTCCCCGCCTGGAGGTGCCTTTTGCTAAATGGGGGGCCTTGATGGAAAATCCTCATTTGCGGCGGTTGTTGTTCCAGAGGCGAGAAGGCATCCGCAACGCTTCGCGATCGCCTTTACCAGAAAGACCGATTTTTGATTGGTTTAAAGACGGCATTTCCGAAGCGGCAAAACAAGTCGGTTGGGAGTTGAGAAACTGGCAGAGTGGTACTGTTTTAGCGAAGGGAATTAAGGAAGAAACTTCGGCAAACGGTTATTTGTCGCGGGAACTTTTTATCGCCGGTCAATATTACGAATTGCGAGTAACGCCCCGAGGTCTGGAGTCTGGAGAAATTGCCTGGCGCTTTGAGTTGAAAAACTTAGCCCCAGGGGGGTTAATTCCCGGAGGTTTTAAGTTAAGGTTGCTGACAGAAACGGGAGAAGACTTTGATAAAAACGAGGTAGTAGCGGAGTTTCCCCGGGAGGAAATTTATAATGATATAGTATTAGAAGAAGGCGAGGGTTTGATTTGGGAAACGGTGCCTTATCCTGAAGGTTTTCAACGGGAAGTTTTGCGGTTTTAAATATAATTAAGAAACCGGGTTTTTGAAGAAACCCGGTTTCTGGGTTCGCGAGAACCTAAATGCTAACTAATTTATTAGTTCGCCCCGTGCTATAATTATCCCAGTTGTTTTTTGAGGATTAACTTAACCATGACAATTACACCTCAAATCGAACGAGATAAAATCATATATCCTAGCAGCGACGGAGAACCAATGGCGGAAAGCGACATCACGCGGTCTTACTTAATTTACTGCGTTAAAGTTTTGGAAATTTACTTTCAAAATCGTTCTGATGTCTATGTTTCTGGGAATTCTTTTATCTATTACGAACGAGGAAAACCTGCTTCTGTTGTTTCCCCTGATGTTTATGTAGTTTTTGGAGTTCGCAAGGGTCAGCGGGATAATTATAAGGTTTGGGATGAGGATGGAATTACTCCAGATTTTGTCTTGGAAATTACTTCCAAAAGTACGGAAAAAAAAGACCAAGTTACTAAACCAGAACTTTATCGGGAATTGGGAATAAAAGAATATTTCCAGTACGATCCTTCGGGAGATTATTTGAGTCCTATAGTCCAAGGGTTGCGGTTGGTAAATGGTAATTACGAAGCGATAAAGCCCCTGGAAGTAAAATCTTATGATAATATGCGGCTGCATAGCGATGTTTTGGATTTGGATTTGTGTTTGATTTCTGGAGAGTTGCGGTTTCAAAATACACAAACAGGGGATTTTTTGTTAACCCATGAGGAGGAAAGGGAGGGGCGTATTGAAGAAAAATATGCTCGCTTACAAGCAGAACAAGAACGCATCCAAGCAGAACAAGAACGCATTAAAGCAGAACAATCTCTAAAAAATGCGGTCAACCAATTGCTTAAATCTGAGTTTACTGTCGAACAAATTGCACAAATGATGCAATTGTCGGTTGAAAAAGTTAGGTTATTAGTGGAGGAATAATTCTATTTAGGGAATGGCATAGCGATCGCTGCATTGCGCAAAATAGAATTAAGAAACCGGGTTTTTTCAAAAAATCGTGTTTATAGATTCGCGAGAAGCTAAATGCTAACTAATTTATTAGTTCGCCCCATGCTATAATTATCCCAGTTGTTTTTTGAGGATTAACTTAACCATGACAATTACACCTCAAATCGAACGAGATAAAATCATATATCCTAGCAGCGACGGAGAACCAATGGCGGAAAGCGACATCACGCGGTCTTACTTAATTTACTGCGTTAAAGTTTTGGAAATTTACTTTCAAAATCGTTCTGATGTCTATGTTTCTGGGAATTCTTTTATCTATTACGAACGAGGAAAACCTGCTTCTGTTGTTTCTCCTGATGTTTATGTAGTTTTTGGAGTTCGCAAGGGTCAGCGGGATAATTATAAGGTTTGGGATGAGGATGGAATTACTCCAGATTTTGTGTTGGAAATTACTTCCAAAAGTACGGAAAAAAAAGACCAAGTTACTAAACCAGAACTTTATCGGAAATTGGGAATAAAAGAATATTTCCAGTACGATCCTTCGGGAGATTATTTGAGTCCTATAGTCCAAGGGTTGCGGTTGGTAAATGGTAATTACGAAGCGATAAAGCCCCTGGAGGTAAAATCTTATGATAATATGCGGCTGCATAGCGATGTTTTGGATTTGGATTTGTGTTTGATTTCTGGAGAGTTGCGGTTTCAAAATACACAAACAGGGGATTTTTTGTTAACCCATGAAGAGGAAAGGGAGGGGCGGATTGAAGAAAAACAAGGACGCATTCAAGAAAAGTATGCTCGCTTACAAGCAGAACAATCTCTCAAAAATGCAGTAAACCAATTGCTGAAATCTGAGTTTACTGTCGAACAAATTGCACAAATGATGCAGTTGTCGGTTGAAACAGTCAGGTTATTAGTGGAGGAATAATTCTATTTTTGGAATGGCATAGCGATCGCTGCATTGCACAAAATAGAATTAAGAAACCGGGTTTTTGCCAAAAACCCGGTTGGGAGCATCTCAATTTTGAAGAAAGCCAAGAATTAGACGCTTTCTGTTAGTGGCTAGTTGTTAGTGGTTAGTCGCCCAACTAACAACTAACAACTAACAACTGACAAAAAGAATTAATTTTTTGGTTCTTTTACAAATATGAGATGCTCCCACCCGGTTTCTGGGGTCGCGATAAGCTAAATGCTAACTAATTTATTTTTTCGCCTGCTAATAAATAGCTTAATCGCTAAAGCGATTACTACGAACTATGCCTAAGTCTATTAATAATTCTACTAACAATTTAACTACTGGAGAGGCAAAACTTCTTGTCTTATTAATTGGCGTCGATCGCTACCAAGACGAAGGGCTGCATAACCTCAATTTTTGCGCCAAAGATAGCCGCCAATTAGGGGAGGCGATCGCCACTGCTACTAAACTTTTTCCGCAAAAACAAATTGTCTTTTACGACGACTCCTCTCCAAATAAACTTATTTTAAATAACGTTCGTCGGGGATTAGACGATTTGGTTGCTGCTGCGGGAGAACTCGATACGGTTCTTATTTATTTCTCCGGGCATGGCATCCTCGAACCAGATACAAAACAGCCTTTTTTGTGCTTGGAGGATACTAATACCGAGGATTTAATTAATACCGGTTTGCCGGTTCGAGAATTGTTGGCAAAATTGGCGGCTAGCGGGGCTAAATATCAGTTGCTTTTTCTCGATGCTTGCCATAGTGGGGGGGTGAATTTTCAAGATTTGGTTGCCCAACGAAAGGGCGCGGTAAAAAATGAAAGTTTGCCGGTTAATCCTACTCCAGAACTAATTAATCTTCTGCAACAAAGAGCCAGTAAAAGCCAGGGATTTTACGCCCTTTTGTCTTGCGATAAAAATCAGCGATCGCTCGAATTGCCACAACTCCAGCACGGCTTGTTTACTTATTATTTAATACGCGCTTTTCTGGGGGAGGCGGCGGACAAAAAAGGGGTTATAACTGCGGATGCTCTTTATCAATACGTTTATCGCGAACTAATTGCTTATATCGACAAAAATAATTACCAAATTAAGTTAATAAACCAGCAAAAACGCAGTCGCAACGAACTAGAAAGAGAACCCTACGAACCGCAAGTTCCCAGACGGATAGTTGAGGGGGCGGGGGAGTTTATTTTGGGTTTCATTCCTGGGGTTGCAGGAGGTAATAATTTTGGGAAAAATGACCGTTTGGGACTGATTGTTAATGCGGTCTCTGACTGCGAAGAGGTTGTTAATTTGGCGGGAATTTTAAGCAGTCGCGGGGGTTTTGAAATGGATTATTTTTCGGGAGGCGTTCGCGAAGCGTTGCGGATGCAACATCGCTCTTGGGGGGATGCCTTGGGGGCCATCAAGCGTTGTTTGCGTTGGGAGGAAAGGAGCAGGCAAGATTTTGCGAGTGCCTGTTCTACGGCTTTCCTCTACTTCCGCGCGGCTATGGAAACTTCCCCAGAGGGCGAGTCTTATCTGCTTTTCGGGGATGGGGCGCGTTTGAGTCAGACTGCTTTGAGAAAACTATTGCGCAATAGTAAGATGGGGCGGGTGGCGATCGCCCTCGACTGCCCCGATGCTTGCCAAACGGACCTGGATGAATGGGTGGAAGATTTGCGCGGGGCGGAGATACCTTCTCTCTGTCTCCTGGCGGTTGCTCCCAAGAGCGAAAATTCTGGAGAGTTTGCGGCTGCCCTGGGGCGAGTGTTGGCAGATGCTAAGGCGGGGTTTACGGTAGCGGAGGCGATCGCCTCTTTGCAGCGAGAAATAAAAGCTCCCCCCTTTTCCACGGATAAAACTCTTCCTCCCCCCTTTCCCACCGATAAAACTCTTCCTCCCCCCTTTTCCACGGATAAAACTCTTCCTCCCCCCTTTTCAAGGGGGGCCGGGGGGGATCGAATTCCCTTTACCCCTTGGCTGTCTGGGGGCATCATCGAGTTGCTGTTACCAGAAGGGAAAACCGGGGTAACTTTCGACAGCGGCATCCCGCCCTATCGGGGTTTGCTGGCTTTTAGGAAGAAGGATGCTTTCTATTTTCACGGTCGAGAAACTCTCGCCCGAGAGATTGTTACCAGACTGCAAGGGGAGTCCTTTCTCGCAGTGGTGGGTGCCTCCGGCAGCGGTAAATCTTCCGTAGTCCAGGCGGGGGCCTTGCCGTTGCTGGAGGCGGGGACTCAACTGCCCGGGAAATGCTGGACCCTTTGCCTGCGTCCGGGGAGGGAACCCTTATGCTCCTTGGCGCGGGCTTTGGCTAGTTCCCCGGGGGAGGCGAAGCGGCTGGAAGGCTTGCTGCATTTGGGGGTGGATAATTTTGTTTGGGAGTTGCAGCAGCGGGAGGAACCAACGGTGGTTTTGGTAGTAGATCAATTCGAGGAGTTGTTTGCTTTGGCGGGGGAGTTGGAACGCCGGGAGTTTTTAACTTTGCTGTTGGGGGCTTTGGCACGGATGCCCCATCGGTTGAAGGTGGTTATTACTTTGCGGGATGATTTCATTTCTGCTTGTCTGGAGGTTCGGGAGTTGGCTGCCCGGGTGCAGGAGTCATTTTTGTTAGTGCGCCCCAGTTTGGAGGAGGAGGAGTATCGGCGGGCTATTGTGGAACCCGCCCGCAAGGTAGGGTTGAGCTTGGAGGAGGGTTTGGTGGAGACCCTGTTGGCAGAGGTGCGGGATGCTGGTTTGGCTCTGCCGTTGTTGCAGTTTGCCTTGCAGCAGTTGTGGGAGTGCCGCCAGGGGCCGACTCTGACTTTGCAGCTATACCACGAGCGGGTTGGCGGTTTGAAGGGGGTTTTGGAGAAGAGGGCGGATGAGGTTTTGGGGCAGTTTGGCGAGGAGGAGAGGGAGTGCGCCCGGTGGATTTTTCTCTCTCTGGTGCGTCTGGGGGAGGGGCGCGAGGATACTCGGCGCCGGGTTTTGCGCTCTGAGTTGTTGGTGGATAAGTACGATAAGGGGGCGATGATGTGGGTGTTGCGAAGGTTGAGCGAGGAACGGTTGGTTATTGTTGGTGGAGAATCCCCCCAAGCCCCCCGAGGAGCGGGGGGGAGCGGAGATGGAGAGTCTGGTTCGCCGGAGGCAGGATCCCCCCAAGCCCCCCTTGAGAAGGGGGGGAGCGGAGTGCCGGAGGTTGTGGGTTCTAAAGTTACTCTTGGTAAGGGGGGGAGCGGAGTGCCGGAGGTTGTGGGTTCTAAAGCCCCCCTTGTTAAGGGGGGTTTGGGGGGATCGCAAGTCTCGGTAGAAACGCCCAAATCTAAAACTACTCTTGGTAAGGGAGATTTGGAGGAATTAGAAGTTTCTGTAGAAATCGCTCACGAAATCCTCATCCGCCACTGGTCAACTTTGCGCTGGTGGTTGGAGGAGAACAGAACCCGCTTGCAACAGCAACGGCAAGCGGAAGGAGAGGGGAAGAAGTGGGAACGACAGGGGCGATCGCCTGATTTTTTGCCGAGGGGGGCGGCCCTCAGACAGGCCGAGGAGTTGTATCTTAAGTACGCGGAGGAACTCTCGCCCCTGACTCGGGAGTTTGTTGAGGAGGCGATGCGTTTGGAGAAGCGGGAGGAGATGGCGCGCAGGCAGCAGCGCCAGCGGACAATTTCGGGGTTGGTTGGCGGTTTGGTAGCGGTGTCGCTGTTGGCTGCGGGGGCAGTTTGGCAGTGGCGGCGGGCTGTTGTTGGGGAGAGGAATGCTGAGATTAGTGCTAGGATGGCAACTTTAGAATCTTTGCCGCGTACCAGTTTAGAGCAGCAGTTGGATGTTATTGCTTTGGGGAAAGAGTTAGGGCAAGACTGGGTTAGTTTTGAAAACCGGGTGCGGGGTACGGTGTTGCTGCAACAGACTTTTGATTTTGAGTCATGGAAGGAAAGCAATAGGCTAAAAGGGCATCAACTTTGGGTCAGCCACGTCACCTTCAGCCCCGACGGCAACCTCATTGCCACAGCAAGTTCTGACAACACCGTGCGCCTGTGGAAACCAGATGGCACGAAGGTTGCTACCCTAAAAGGGCATCAAGCCCCGGTCAGCCACGTCACCTTCAGCCCCGACAGCAATCTCATTGCTACAGCAAGTGATGACGAAACCGTGCGCCTGTGGAAACCAGATGGCACGAAGGTTGCTACGCTCAAAGGGCATACTGAACCGGTCTGGCAGGTCACCTTCAGTCCTGACGGCAATCTCATTGCTACAGCAAGTGATGACGAAACCGCGCGCCTGTGGAAACCAGATGGCACGAAGGTTGCTACGCTCAAAGGGCATACTGAACCGGTCTGGCAGGTCACCTTCAGTCCTGACGGCAATCTCATTGCTACAGCAAGTGATGACGAAACC
>JAXHVR010000027.1:41399-45717 GCA_034189005.1 Cyanobacteriota bacterium
GTGCGCCTGTGGAAATTAGATGGCACGAAGGTTGCTACGCTCAAAGAGCATCAAGCCTCGGTCAACCACGTCACCTTCAGCCCCGACGGCAACCTCATTGCTACAGCAAGTGATGACGAAACCGCGCGCCTGTGGAAACCAGATGGCACCGCAGTTGCTACTTTGGGAGGGCATCAAGCCTCGGTCAACCACGTCACCTTCAGCCCCGACGGCAACCTCATTGCTACAGCAAGTGATGACGAAACCGCGCGCCTCTGGAAACCAGACGGCACGAAGGTTGCTACCCTAAAAGGGCATCAAGCCTCGGTCCGCCACGTCACCTTCAGCCCCGACGGCAACCTCATTGCTACAGCTAGTTATGACGAAACCGTGCGCCTCTGGAAACCAGACGGCACCGCAGTTGCTACCCTAAAAGGGCATCAAGATTCGGTCCGCCACGTCACCTTCAGCCCCGACGGCAACCTCATTGCCACAGCAAGTGATGACGAAACCGTGCGCCTGTGGAAACTAGATGGCACGAAGGTTGCTACGCTAAAAGAGCATACTGAATTGGTCTATCGCGTCACCTTCAGCCCCGACGGCAATCTCATTGCCACAGCAAGTGGTGACGAAACCGCGCGCCTGTGGAAATTAGATGGCACCGCAGTTGCTACTTTGGGAGGGCATCAAGATTGGCTCGGCCACGTCACCTTCAGCCCCGACGGCAATCTCATTGCTACAGCTAGTAGGGACAAGACCGTGCGCCTGTGGAAACCAGATGGCACCGCAGTTGCTACTTTGGGAGGGCATCAAGATTGGGTCAGCCACGTCACCTTCAGCCCCGACGGCAACCTCATAGCTTCTGCCAGTGGTGACAAGACCGTGCGCCTGTGGAAATTAGATGGCACGAAGGTTGCTACTTTGGGAGGGCATCAAGATTGGGTCAGCCACGTCACCTTCAGCCCCGACGGCAATCTCATTGCTACAGCAAGTGGTGACAACACCGCGCGCCTGTGGAAATTAGATGGCACGAAGGTTGCTACCCTAAAAGGGCATCAAGATTGGCTCGGCCACGTCACCTTCAGCCCCGACGGCAACCTCATTGCTACAGCAAGTAATGACAAGACCGCGCGCCTGTGGAAACCAGATGGCACCGCAGTTGCTACTTTGGGAGGGCATCAAGCCTCGGTCTGGCACGTCACCTTCAGCCCCGACGGCAACCTCATTGCTACAGCAAGTAGGGACAAGACCGCGCGCCTGTGGAAACCAGATGGCACGAAGGTTGCTACGCTCAAAGGGCATACTGAACCGGTCAGCCACGTCACCTTCAGCCCCGAGGGCAACCTCATTGCTACAACAAGTTGGGACAACACCGCGCGCCTGTGGAAACTAGATGGCACCGCAGTTGCTACGCTCAAAGGGCATCAAGATTCGGTCTATCGCGTCACCTTTAGCCCCGAGGGCAACCTCATTGCTACAGCAAGTAATGACAAGACCGCGCGCCTGTGGAATCTAGACCTCGACCCTCTCCTAATACAAGCCTGCGACTGGGTGGGCGATTATTTGACCAACAACCCCAATGTCAGCGAAGAGGAGAAACGTCTTTGCAATTAATAATTAAGTTGGTTGGTTCGTCGGTATCGTCAGCAGCGATCGCCCTTTGGAACCTTAAGATTTAGGATAAATCCAAAAAGCGATCGCTTTAAAGCTTATGGAAATGAAGATTTACGATTTCTCCAAAAGGTTCTCTCCCATAAGCTTTGCCCCTACACAATTGCCAACTATTCGTCGGGATCGATACCCAACTCCCGCAGGCGGGCCTTGAGGCGATCGTTTTCTTGTTTTGCCGCCGCTGCCTCCTCCTCTGGAGTCAAAATCAAATTGCCATCAAGAGTCATCCAGCGCAACCAGAGGCGGTCTATATTACTGTAACTCCCCTGCCACAAACCCAGACTCAATTCGATACTAGGTATCGACAAACGTCCGTCAGTCAACTTTGTCGGTTCATAGCGATCGCCCGCCAAACAAAAAGCCTGCATTTTATTGGTATAGCGACTGAAAACTACATAATAAGGCACTCGCAAAACCCGCTCGTAAACCTCCCATTTAGTATTAGGTTTTCCCCCAGACCGCACTTTCTGGCCTAGATCGTCATCTTCCGTACCCGGAGACAGCAACTCTACTACCACCAGAGGAGGCACTTCTTCCTGCCAAACTACATAACTCAAGCGCAAATCTCGCCCTTGATATAGAGGAGGCACCCCCACAACACCAAACCAATCAGGCCGTTTATACCAACTCGGGTGGTTGACATTATAGTAGAGATTAAGATCGCAGCCGCTAAATACTAGATCGGGATACCAGTTGCCCGGCATAAAAGTTAAGCGCAAAAGCGCCGCTTGCAAATAATGAAAGTCGTCTGGCAAACCAGGTTCCTCCGGGTTTTCGCTTGGTAAATCGTACATGGTAGGCAAAGTTTGCCTTGCTGAAAGCGGCGGATCGGATTGAACGGATAGATTAGTCATATCAGTTTCTTCGCTCTCCACATTATTAGATCGTACTACAAAAAGGTAACGCTTAACAACCCAGGGCCATCTCCAAACGACCCTATAGACGCCCACCTTTTCCCACCCTTACACGATAACACTATTTTTGACAAATATGCTTTTTTTTCCAGGGAAAAAATTGATGGCCAATAAAAAGGAGCGATTTGCTCCGCAACGCTAGCGCGATCGCTTTGAGGCGAACGCCCCATGCACCTACTTAACTCAACTCCTCGGGAACCATACCCAACTGCCCCAGTGGGGCCGCAAGGGCGCTCCAAACAAACCTAACGGCGCAAACTGCGAGGGTCCAGAGCATCCCTCAAACCATCTCCGAGTAAATTAAAAGCCAACACCGTTAAAACGATCGACATAGCAGGCGGCCAAACCAACCAAGAATGCAACATTAAAATCGTCGCATTAGTAGCAGAAGAAAGCATATTGCCCCAAGAGGCATCCGGCTGCTGGATGCCCAAACCGATCAAACTCAAAACCGACTCCGCCACAATAAAACCCGGAATAGCCAAAGTCGCCGAAACGATGACATAAGTAGCAGTTTGGGGCAAAACGTGACGGACAATAATATAAAAAGGATTAGCCCCCATAGCCCTAGCCGCTTGGACGAACTCCTGTTCCTTAATCGATAGCACCTGCCCGCGAATCACCCTCGCCAACCCCGCCCAACTAATAAACGAAGTAATGGCCACGATTAACATAAACCTCTGGGCGCTAGTCAAACCCACCGGCAAAACCGCCGCCAGCGCCACCAACAAATAAATCCCCGGTATAGTCATCAGCACCTCCACGAAACGCATTAAAACCCCATCCACCCAGCCGCCAAAATAACCCGCTATTCCGCCGACCGTCATTCCCAGCGGGAAATAGATAGCAATACCGACTAAACCGATAAAAAGACTAATTCTACCGCCATGAACCAAACGACTGAATTGGTCTCGGGCCTGTTCGTCCGTGCCCAAAATATTAATTTTCGCCTCCCCGATCGCCCCAAATAAATGCCGATCCCAGGGAACCAGACCGAAGATTTTATAGCGATCGCCCTTAACGAACAACCGTACTGGCGCTGGTTTGTCTCTGTCTATAATTATTTGGCGCAGGCCAGTCTCTAAATCCACCGGACCTTGAGTCCGGGGATAAACGTGAGGCCCTATAGACTCGCCCCCAGAAGTCTGCCAGTAAATCTGACTCGGCGGTAACAGAGAGCCTTTATCTTGCGAAGCGTAGGGGTCGTAAGGCGCGACGAAATCTGCTGCAATGGCAATGAGATAAAAGCATAATAGCAATAACGCTCCAAATCGCGCGAGGGGATTTTTTTTAAGATTCTGCCACCATTTCATAGGTTGTTAGTTGTTAGTTGTTAGTTGTTAGTTGTTAGTTGTTAGTTGCAGGAGCAATCTTATTTCAGTTCTTGAAGTCGTGAGGCGCAAACAAATATTCGGCTGTAGCTAGTTCGTAGTAATCGCTTTAGCGATTCATATAGATAAATCGCTAAAGCGATTACTACGAACCATCGCTGTAGCTAGTTTGTAGTAATCGCTTTAGCGATTTAATAAATATCAATAGCTTAAGCGTTGCTCCCAACCATCGCTGTAGCTAGTTCGTAGTAATCGCTTTAGCGATTCATATAGATAAATCGCTAAAGCGATCGCTACGAACCGCCCTACCTCATTGTCAAACCTTAATCATCAATAGGATTATTAAAGAAAGAGCCAGTCTGGGGCGGAAGTTCTGGGTTTAGCAAAACTTCCGCGATAGTTTTAAAAACCCCAGTGAGGGGG
>JAXHVR010000027.1:45817-50996 GCA_034189005.1 Cyanobacteriota bacterium
GCCCTACCTCATTGTCAAACCTTAATCATCAATAGGATTATTAAAGAAAGAGCCAGTCTGGGGCGGAAGTTCTGGGTTTAGCAAAACTTCCGCGATAGTTTTAAAAACCCCAGTGAGGGGGATAGCCAGGATAACTCCCAAAAGTCCCCCTATTCTCGCCCCCAATAGCAAAGCCGTAAAAATAATAACCGGACTCAGACCAGTTAGATTCCCCATAATGCGGGGCGTTAGCACGTTATCCTTAACTTGCTGGACGGCGATCGCCACCGCCAAGAGGCGCAATGCCAACCACCAATTCTGAAAGGCCACAATAATAGTAACAGTGCCGATACCCAAAGTAGCGCCGATAAAAGGAATTACCTCCATAGCGCCGATAAATACCGCAAACAATAAGAAAAAAGGAACCCTCAAAATCCAAAAAGCCGGGGCGAGAATGCTTGCCATGAACAAACCCAACAGCAACTGACCCGAGATAAAGCCTTGGAGGTTCCGTTCCAAAGATTCCGTTAAGACGTATTGAACCTTTGGGGAAACAATACTCGTGAAACTGTCCCAAACCCTTTCCCCGTCCAGGAGCATATAGAAAGCGATTACCAAAATCAGAATTAAATCTAACAGCCAGTTGACCGTGCCTACTAGCAAACCCAGACTGGTAGAAGCGATCGCCTGAGCTTGTTCTTGAGCTTTCGCCGATAGCTGCTGCTGCAATATTCCTACATCAAAAGGCAAATTATTAGCCTCGCTCCACATTTGGAACTCTGCTAGCTGTTGCCCTCCCGACTCCAAAATGTCCGGAAAATTTACTGCCAGTTGCCGCCCTTGGTTCAAAACTGGCGGTACGATCGTCAGACCAATGAAAGCTACTATTAAAGCAGCCCCCAAATAAACCAATGCCGCCGCTATTCCACGGGGTAAAAATTTTTGCAGTTTAGCTACTGGATAGTTGAGTAAAAACGCTACCAGGGCTGAAGTTATCAAAATACTGACTATTTCGCCAACATAGCTAATAGCATTGAGAGCCACCGAACCAACCACCAGCAAGAGCAAAGAAGTTATGAGAAACTCTTGCAGGGGTGAAAACATATTAACTTTCATAATTTGGGAAAACGGTAATGGGTAATGGGGGATGGGGAAAACCAACGAGCGGCAATTTCCTAAACAGGAGCCATTGCTGCCCCTACCAAGTTACTATGTTCTACCACAAAGACATTAGAATAGAGATTAGCAACTACCTGCTTGCCTTTTTGGGTCAGAGATAAATAGCGCAGGGCATCTTCAACATAAGGATGAACGCCGTTCCAGTAAAACTTAGGATAGTTATCGCGCAGATCTGCCGGACTGGTGTAACCGACTTTTTTATTAAAACCAGTTTCCTCAAACTCGAAAAATAAATTGCTGACTTTCTTGAGATACCGCCGATCGCTCAATTGACCTATAAGATCCGCCGCTCGCACCAAACCCGGGAAATCAGTCGTGTCTAGGCGATCGGACTCTTTCGGTACTGGGAAGCGGGTTAATTCGATATTGCGCTTGATGATTTCTGAGTCTATTAGCCAGTGCCGACCAAAGCGTTCGTCTATAAACAGCTTCGCGCGATCGACGTGGTAAGGAGTCAGACTGGCATCGGTACAGCCAAAAGGTAGCTCGATCGTTTCCCCATTTAGACCCGTAGCATATTGTTCTTTTGCCTTTATATCTCCACGGCAAACCCCTTTGACGTAGCCGATATCGTGACAAACTAGAGAAATAATAAAATGCAGCCAGTCTTCGCAGGAGACCCCCCCCTCGCGAATATGTTTGCCCCGGAGGATTTCCTGCCCTACTAGGGTAACTAAAACTGTGTGTTCGACGTTATGATAGAGGGCGTCGCTGTTGGCAATATTCTCTAACGCCATATTACCCGCCCAAGCAATAATATCTTGATAGTCTGGTTTGTAGCCGCCGTAAGTTCGAGAGTATCCTTCCCTTAGTTTCTCTACAAACGCATTAATTAGAAGTTCGGTTGCGTTAAACATATTTGGTAATCGGTAATCGGTAATTGGTAATAAAAGTGAGGCAGGTCTAATGTATTTCTTACTCCATCGAAGTCAGAAGTTTCGTTTTTGTTTACCTGCTTGGCAGACATTTTTTTATATTAGCTCATGGCTTCGAGCAGATGCGAGCTATTCTTCCCGGATTTCCTCCTAAAGTAAGACTTAAAAAAAGTTAACAAAACTTTCATTTTTCGTTACAATTGTTAAAGATGCCGATAAAGGGGCGGGAGAGAAAAAATGGCAAGGGAAATCATACCACAAGAAGAGTTAGAAAAGCCGGAAAACTTCTCTGACAAAGAGACACAAACAATCGATTTTAAGACTATAGAGGAGTTGAGGCGCGAGGAAATACCGAGCGAACGCCCCCGGGAAAAAACTTCCGGCCCCCTCTCGGGAGCGCGGGGCCTGATATTAGGCACGGTCATAGGACTGGCCCTCGCCTTCGGGGCCAACAAGTTCCTTTCTCAGCCAGAGGGCGGAACCGATGGGGCTGCCGAAGTAGCTGGCAATGCGACAGTAGCAGAGTCGAAGGCAGCTTTAACAGTGACCCTGGCCCCGGTAGAATTGGCCAGGGTAGAACGAACCATGGATGCCACAGGCAGCGTGGTAGCCGACGAGTTGCTCCCCCTGCTGCCCCAGGCTGCTGGACTGCAAATAAAGCAAGTATTAGTCGAGGAAGGAGACAGAGTGAGCCTCGGAGAAGTGCTAGCAATATTAGACGATGCAGTGTCGCGATCGGAAATAGACCAGGCAGAAGCAGATATAGAATCGGCTAATGCAGAAGTAGAACAAAGACAAGCGGGGTATAAAAGATCCCGAGCAAGTTTAGAACAAGCAAGAGCGGCCCTCCTTCAAGCGGAGGCAGACCGCGATCGCGCTAAATCTTCCGTCAGTCAAGTCAGGGCAGCCCGAGACGAAGCGATCGCCGGTTTAAAACAAACCCAGGCCGGCCGCGACGACGCCCTGGCAGCATTAAAACAAGAACGAGTCGGTCGCGACGATGCACTGGCATCCTTAAAGCAAGCCCAGGCAGGTCGCAACGATGCCCTAGCCTCCGTGGCCCAAGCCGAAGCCCAATTAGCAGAAGCCAAAGCCAACCTGGCACAAGCCACCAGAGAATTTGAACGGTATCAAACCCTCCTCGCCGAAGGAGCGATAAGCGCCCAAGAAGTAGATACCCGCAGCACCGCAGTCAAAACCGCAACCGAGGGAGTGCGAGTAGCAGAAGCAAACATCAAAAGCGCCCAAGCTAAAGTAGAAATAGCCGACGCCAACATCAGCAGCGCCGAGGCGAAAGTCGAAATCGCCGATGCCAGGATCCGCAGCGCCGAGGCAAAAGTCGAAATCGCCGATGCCAACGTCAGCAGCGCCAGAGCAAGAGTAGAAAGCGCCACAGCCAATATAGACACTTCCGCCGCCGAACTTCGCGCCGCCGAAGCCAGAGTAGAAAGCGCCCGGGCCAACGTCAGCAGCGCCCAGGCCGATATCGACAGCGCGCGATCGAATATTAGCAGCGCCCAGGCCAACGTCCGCAACCGAGAAGCCAAGCTCGATCGCGAAACAACCGAACTCGACCAAACCATAGTCCGGGCCCCAGCAAGCGGTTTAATAGCAGAAAGATTTGCCAAAATTGGGGATGTAACTTCTAGCAGCAAACAACTTTTTTCCCTAATAAAAAATAACCGTTTAGAACTGCATTTAGAAGTCCCAGAAACTCAATTGCCCCAAATAGAAATAGGCGAACAAGTCCAGATAACTTCCGATGCCGACGCGAGGATAAAAGTAGAAGGAATAGTAAGAGAAATAGCGCCTTTAATAGACCCAACAACTCGCCAAGCAACGGTAAAAATAGACCTGCCCCAAAGCGATTTTCTCCGTCCCGGAATGTTCCTCCGGGCTAGCATTACTACTGGCACCGCTCAAGGGTTAAAAATTCCAGCAAAAGCAGTAGTGCCTCAAGCCGACGGTCAATCCGTCGCCTACGTTTTGAGCGCGGAACAAACAGCAAAAGCCGTACCGATAGAAGTAGGAGAAATTACCAGCGAAAGTAGCGATTTAGCTCAAGCCACCGTAGAAGTATTGAGCGGTTTAAAAATAGGCGATCGCGTCATAGTTGACGGTGCGGGGTATCTCAAAGACGGCGATATCGTAAAAGTAGTAAGTAATTAATTAGACTTCTTGCAGAAGTAGGCAACAGGCAACAGGCAACAGGCAACAGGGAAGAGTTTTTAAGGAAAAAGGAACGAAAAACGATTTTCTTTTTATTTTTGCAAGAGGTCTATTGTCAATTGGGAAAATTTTAATTGTTAATTGTTAATTGTTAATAGCCATGTCCTTAAACCTATCATCTTGGTCAATTAAGAAACCAGTACCGACCCTGGTAATGTTCCTAGTATTAGTCCTGACTGGATTAATGTCATTTTTCCAACTAGGGATAGACCTCACGCCCAACATCGACATCCCCGCCGTCATAGTCAACGTCACCCAACCGGGGGCCGGACCGAGGGAACTAGAAACCCAAGTAACAAAGAAAGTAGAAGATGCAGTAGCCGGCTTAGGCAATATCGACCAACTCACATCCACAGTACGAGATGGAGTCTCCACCACGACGATCGCCTTCGTTTTAGGAAGCGATACCGACCGCGCCACCAACGACGTCCGCAACGCCATCGCCGAAATACGACAAGACCTGCCCCCCGACGTCAACGATCCGATAGTTCGGCGGTTGGAATTCGCAGGTGGGGCGGTAATGATGTACGCAGTCAAATCCGATCGACGTTCCGTAGAAGAACTCAGCGAAATGGTTGACAAAGACATCAGCCGGGCCATCCTCAACGTCAAGGGAGTCGCCGAAGTAGATCGAGTAGGGGGAGTAGATCGCGAAATTAGAATAGAACTCAACCCAGACAGACTAGAAAGCTTAGGAATAACAGCCACCCAAGTCAACGACCAAATCAAAGCCCTCAATATCGACCTTCCTGGAGGGCGATCGCAACAAGGAGGCACCGAGAAAAACATCCGCACCCTGGGCAGCGCCCCCACCGTCGAAACCCTAAGAAACTATCCCATCCAGCTACCCTCCGGCGCTTCCCTGCCCCTAACCAGCATCGCCAAAGTCATCGACGGCCCCGCCCAAACCAGGCAAC
>JAXHVR010000027.1:51096-62840 GCA_034189005.1 Cyanobacteriota bacterium
CTGGGCAGCGCCCCCACCGTCGAAACCCTAAGAAACTATCCCATCCAGCTACCCTCCGGCGCTTCCCTGCCCCTAACCAGCATCGCCAAAGTCATCGACGGCCCCGCCCAAACCAGGCAACAAACCCGCTTTGCCGCAGCCGGAGATGTGGGAACTTCCGCAGGCTCCCCCCGCCCCCCAACGAGCGGGGTACCGACGGAAATCGGCCAACCCATTGTCGGCTTTAAAATCCTCCGCAGTACCGGCAGCACTCTGGTAACAGTAGAAGAAGGAGTCAGGAAACAAGTAGAGAAACTGCGAACCACCCTGCCCCCAGACATCAAAATAGAACTAATCTTCACCAGGGCCGACGAAATTCGGGAATCCTACCAAGCATCCATCGATGCCCTAGTCATCGGTTCCCTGCTGACAGTTATAGTAGTATTTGCCTTTTTGCGGGACTGGCGGCCGACATTAATCACGGCGATCGCCCTGCCATTATCCATCATCCCGACCTTTCTGGTAATGAAGATGTGCGACTACACCCTCAACGGCATGAGTTTATTAGCTCTGTCTTTAGCAATGGGTAACTTAGTCGATGACGCCATCTGCATGATCGAGAACATCGACCAACATCTGGATATGGCAAAAAACCCCTTCCGGGCGGCCTTCGATGCCGCAGCGGAAATCGGCCTGGCAATAATAGCGACTACAGCAACTATTGTCGCAGTATTTTTACCAGTGGCATTCATGGGCGGCATTCCCGGTCAATTTTTCCAGCCCTTCGGCGTTACCGTGGCGACGGCCACTATGTTTTCGACCTTAGTTGCCAGTACCATGACGCCCATGCTGGCAGCGCGGTTGTTGAAGAAGAAGCGCAACGTAGGACAGGCGTCTCGCCTGTCAGACAACGGCCAAAACGGCAACGGTCGCGCAACCGAGGAAAAACCCCAACGAAAAGGAGTTTATTGGAATATCTTAACCTGGGCCCTGCGGCACAAAATCACGACTTTAGCGATCGCGCTAGCTTTATTCTTTGCCAGCTTGCAACTGGTGCCGTTAATTCCCAAAGGATTATTTGCCGGTGGGGATACGGGCATCAGTACGGTATTAATCGATTTGCCCCCAGGTTCGACCATAGAAGACAGCGATCGCACCACCCAAAGAGCCATGGCCATGATGCAACAAAATCCAGCCGTAGAGACTTTGACCGCAGTCATCGGCGAAGGAGGCACCGATGGCAGCGTCAACTCAACCACCCTATATGCGAAACTGAAGCCAAAAGCCGAACGTTCGGCCTCCCAGAAAGAATTCGAGGCGCAAATGCGCGAGCAGTTTGAAGAAATCCCCGGTGCCCGCATCGCTTTCCGCAGCACTGGAGGCGGAGGCAACTCGAAGGATTTATCCATCGTCCTCAAGAGCGAAAATGCTCCCGCTCTCAAAGAGGCCGCAGATGCTTTAGAACGGCAAATGCGGCAAATACCAGGTTTGGTGGAAGTCACCTCCAGCGCCAGCTTGGTCAAACCGGAGCTTTTGATCAAACCAAATCCAGAAAGGGCAGGGGATTTGGGAGTTTCGGTAAGAGCGATCGCCAGCACTGCCTCTCTGGCGACTCTCGGCGACAACGAGGCGAATTTGGCTAAATTCGATCTCTCGGACCGACAAATTCCCATCCGCGTCCAGTTAGCGGAAGAGTTCAGAAACGACCTCAAAGTCATCAAAAATCTCCGCATCCCCAGCGCTAACGGCAGTTTAGTCCCCCTGTCCGCCGTAGCTAATATTACCATCGGCAGCGGTCCTTCTCAAATCGATCGCTACGATCGCCAAAGGCAGGTTTCCCTGGAAGCAAACCTACAAGGTATTTCTCTGGGGGATGCCCTTGCTAAAGTAGAAGAATTACCTGCCATGAACCCTTTGCCCGCCGGAGTCGCCCAACAGTCCGAGGGGGATGCGGAGATAATGATCGACATTTTTACCCGGTTTTTGAGCGCTTTAGCTTTAGCGGTGATGGGCATTTACGGGATTTTGGTGCTGCTGTATAACAGTTTCCTCTATCCTTTAGTCATCTTGATGGCCCTGCCCCTGTCTGTTGGCGGGGCCTTGCTGGCCCTGATGATTACTCAGAAGGAGTTGGGTTTGTTTGCCCTTATCGGCATCGTCTTGTTGATGGGGTTGGTGACGAAAAACGCAATTTTGTTAGTTGACTCCTCTCTGGCAAACGAAAGACTGGGGATGTCTCAGTTTCGCGCGGTGAGGGAGGCCGGCATCTCCCGCTTGCGTCCGATTTTGATGACTACCCTCTCGACCATGGCGGGAATGTTGCCCATCGCTTTAGAGATCGGTGCCGGGGCGGAGACGAGGAGTCCGATGGCGATCGCTGTTATCGGCGGTTTTTCCACTTCCACTCTCTTAACTTTAATCGTGATTCCGGTGTGGTTTACTTATGTGGATAACTTCCAGCACTGGTTGAAGGGGTTATTTGGAGGAGGCGAAGAACCGGAGGCAACTGTCGTTAGCGCCAACAGCAACGGCAACGGCAAAAGCGTAGAACAGGCGTCTCGCCTGTGAAGCGTAGAACAGGCGTCTCGCCTGTTCGGTGGATCGAGAAAGAAGAAACCCGGTTTTTTCAAAAAACCGGGTTTCTGGATATTTGGAAAAACCTTCGCCAGATGGTACAAAAACAGGCGAGACGCCTGTTCTACGGGCAACAGGCGAGACGCCTGTTCTACGGGCAACAGGCGAGACGCCTGTTCTACGGGCAACAGGCGAGATGCCTGTTCTACGGGGCCCGTTTTCCCCGCTATGCCCGTATTATAAAATCGTCAGCCTGCAACTGGGGACTGTTATCGAGAACGGCAAATACTCCTCCCGCACCGAAACCATTTTTGCTGCCGTTGGCGTTATAGAACAATTTCCCGTTATTCTCGTTATAGACTATAAACGCATCTTGACTCGCCACCGCTGCATCCCTTCCCACTACATCAAATTCGGCTATAACGCTAAACCCAGAACCGGCTTTACTATCCAAGGCCCCAAAGGTAGTTTTATCGAGAATAATTTTGTCGTTATCCTTATTCTTAAAATCCCGGATAACATCTCGCCCTGGAGAACTTCGACGATAGCTTTTACCCGTGTTAAAGATAAAGCGATCGCTCCCGTCACCACCAGTTAAAGTATCGTTTCCGACACCGCCATCGAGGTTGTCTCGTCCGTTATTTCCCGCGAGGCGATCGCCCCCGCCACCACCGATTAAAACATCGCTACCGCCGCGACCGATTAAAACATCATTGCCTGCCTTACCGTTGAGGCGATTTTTGGCATTGTTGCCGACAATGCGGTTATTGAGGTTATTGCCCGTGCCGTTAATGGCCCTTTTGCCGGTGAGGGTCAGATTTTCCACCTGACCTGGCAAACCATAGTTAACAGAAGATTTGACCGTATCCTTGCCACCTTTGGCGCTTTCGGTGACAACATCTTTAACGTTATCTACCACAAAGGTATCCTTGCCCGCCCCACCATTCATGGTGTCGCGACCTTTGCCGCCGTTGAGTACGTCGTTGCCTTGGTTGCCAATTAGGCGATCGCTCCCGCCACCGCCGATTAAAGTATCGCTGCCACCAGCGCCATTCATCGTATCGTTGGATGGGCCACCTTTGAGGCGATCGCTACCCGCAGTACCGGTTAATTTGGGTTCTTCTGTTGTCGGCGGCGAGGCGACGGCAAATTCATAAGCACCGCTATCCACAATTTCGCTCCCATTTCCATCCCCATCAACCGGGCGATTTTGACCCCTTTGGTCCGTGCCCGGTGCCCCGGCCCCAACGCCGGCATCGATGGCAGGACTTCCTGTTAATAAAGGACGAACTAAGACCCCATTAATCTCTTCCAAATCGCCCAATTTGGGGTCGGCGATCGTAATATTAGCAGTAATGTTTAAATCCGTGGGGTCGTTAGGATTTTTTGAGGGAAATTGAACGTTGCCTCCGCCATCGTTTAACTGCGAACCAGTTTGGTCTTTAAGATTCCAAGGATTGCCGGCATCGTTATTAGAAAATATCGAATTTGTAACCGTACTCGAAGCATCTCCCCAAAATACTCCTCCTTGAAAACCTGCATAATTATCGGCAAAAGTTGAGTTAACAATAGTAGTAGGAGTGTAGAGAGTCATCGCCCCTCCCAAAGAAACATTTCCACCCTCAGCGCGGTTGCCAGAAAAGGTGCTGTTGGTAAGGTTAACTGGAGTATTTTCTCCTACCCACATACCGCCCCCTTGACTGACTGCTTTATTATTAGCAAAGGTGGTATTCGTAATTGTTAGTTCGGAAGAATTACCCGCACGAAGACCGCCGCCGAGGGAGTCTCCAGAGGAGTTAGAAATTAGTTCGTTGTCGATAATTTTGGTTTTGTCAATTTCGATTTTATCTGGGGGATAGACGTACAGAAATAATCCTCCACCTTGACCCGCACCTTTGTTGCCTTCAAAGGTACTTTTACTAATTTTAATCGTGCCGGAAGTAAAGCCATCTCGATCGCTCGCGCCGTCGGTATAAATCGCGCCGCCGTAACCTTTATTGCTGCTGGAACCTGCGGTAGAATCGTTATTAATAAAGGTCGAATTTTCGATTGTTAAACCGCTTAAAAGGTTATTAATTGCCCCGCCATTAACCCCTTTATTGTTAGTAAATTCGGTGCCTTTTACGGTTAAGTTGCTTTCGCTCCAAATTAAGATTGCCCCGCCGGCGTGTTCGCTTAATTGACCTCCTGCATCCCGAAGGGCTCCACTGGCATCGTTGCTGTCGAATTTACTGTTAGTTATAGTGGCATTACTGCGATAGCCGCTGTAAATTGCGCCGCCCCCCAAACCGCCTGCTTTATTATTAACAAAGCTGCTATTTTCTACAACTAATGTAGTTTGTTGTTCCGTTCTGATTCCCGCACCGGCACCTTCTTTATCTGCCGCAGTAGTTTGTCCGTCGGCAACGCTCAGGTTTTTAACGGTTAAAGTGGTAGGTTGAAAGTCTGGAGTCCACTGCAAATCTATTACCCGGGAAGCGTTGTTACCGCTAATAGTTAAACCGCGAGCGTTTTTACCATCAATTGTCAGGTTTTTATCGATGTCTAATTGACCGGATGTTAGAGTAATTGTTTGGTTTGCCAAACTGGAATCGAAAGTAATTGTATCTCCCGAATTGGCGTTGGCGATCGCCTCTCTTAAAGAACCAGCACCGCTATCGTTGGTATTATTGACCGTTATGATTGCCATATTTTATCCTTAGTTTTGTTTTTTGTCTTAATTGTTATTAGTAGATATCCCAGCAATTTTGTTTGTAGTAATCGCTTTAGCGATTTATCTATATAAATCGCTAAAGCGATTACTACGAACTACGCCCGAATAATAAAATCGCTATTTTCTAATTCGGGAGTATTATTTAAACTGGCAAATACCCCCCCGCTGCCAAAACCATTATTGCTGCCGTTAGGATTATAAAACAATTTGCCGTTGTTCTCGTTATAGACAATAAAAGCATCAGATTTTGTCGCTGCAATATCGCTCCCCACTACCTCAAATTCAGCCACAATATTAAAGCCGTTACCAGGTTGACTTTTAAAAGCTTGAAAAGTGCTTTTATCGAGCAAAATATCGTCGTTTTCGGCAGAGTCGAAATCGACTATCCGATCTCTGCCAAGGTCTCCTCGGCGGAACCTTTTATTAGTATTAAAGACAAAGCGATCGCCACCATCGCCACCGATAAGAATGTCGGCACCTTTGCCCCCGGTGAGAATGTCGGCACCTTTGCCCCCGTGGAGGCGATCGCCACCATTGCCGCCGATAAGAATGTCGGCACCTTTGCCGCCGTGGAGGCGATCGCTGCCTTTGCCGCCGTGGAGGCGATCGCTACCACCGCCACCGATAAGAATGTCGGCATCTTTGCCGCAGGTGAGAATGTCGGCACCGTTGCCCCCGTGGAGGCGATCGCCACCATCGCCGCCGATAAGAGTGTCTCTGCCGGCACCGCCTCTGAGGTTATCTGCCCCTGCCTGCCCCAGGAGGCGTTCGCGCTAGCGTTGCGGAGCAAATCGTTTCCGCCACCGCCTATTAAAGTATCTCCGCCGACACCCCCTTTCAACCTGTCATTTTTTGAAGTACCAGTCAGCTTTTTATCTGTTATTTGAACCGTAAATTCATAAGCGCCAATATCGACTATTTCGCTACCATTTCCATCCCCATCCACCGGGCGTTTTTTCCCCCTGGCATCTGTAGCAGGTGCCCCTTCGTTTTTCCCCCCGTCGATGGCAGGACTTCCTGTTAATAAAGGACGAACTAAAGCGCCATCAATTTTTTCTAAATCGCCTAATTTAGGCTCCGCTATTTTCGCTCCTTCGGTAATCTTTATCTCCTCTAAATTATTCACCTCTTGTACTGGCAAAGATTGGAGATTATTGCCTCCATCAATAAATTGACGATTGGCTGTTTGAAGGGTTTTAAAAGATTCGCCGATGGCGTTCTTGTCAAAAATTGAATTAGCGATCGTAATATCTTCTTGATCTCCAGTAAAAATTGCCCCGCTTTGACCGGTGGCGTAATTATCAGCAAAGGTAGAGTTGGTTATTGTGGTCGGGGAATAAATAGTAATCCCGCCGCCCAAACCATTTTTAGCAGCATCATCCCCTGCTTTATTCTCCGAAAAGGTGCTGTTAGTAATAGTGGTGGGAGATTTTTTATCGACCCATAAACCTCCCCCTTGACTGTCGGCAATATTTTGAGAAAAGCTGGTATTGCTGAGGGTAAAATCGCTATTATCGTGGCGAATACCGCCGCCATTGCCGCCGCCTGCGGGAGTTTTTATCGCAGTATTGGAAACAAAGGAACTATCTTCAACAATTACCTTGTCTGCTGGATAAGCATATAAATTAACGCCGCCGCCATCGAGAGCGGTATTTCCTTCAAAATGACTCTGGCGAATGATAATTTTGCCGCCAATATTTCCCGGTCCAAAACCAGGCCCGGAGGCATTAGCACCGTCGGTTAAAATCGCACCGCCAAGACCATAAATTCCCGACTTTGAACTTTGGGCGGTAGCTTCGTTATTGATGAATTTGGAATTAGTTACCCTCAGTTCTCCTAATAGGTGATTTATCGCACCGCCGTTGATGCCTTTGTTGTTAGTAAACTCGCTATTTTCAACGGTCAAACTGCCGGCGCTTTTAGTAGCGATTTGCTCCGCAACGCTAGCGCGAACGCCCCTCCACCCCGTTCCTCATTACCAAGAGTGCCGTCGTTATTGTCGAATTTACTATTAATTACAGTAGTATTTCCCTGAAAACCGGCAAAAATTGCCCCTCCGCCAGCGCCACTAGCAACGTTATTTTTAAACTGGCTGTTTTCTACTAATAATGTCGTGGAACTTGCGGTTTTTATTGCTCCACCAGCGCCGTCTTCTCCCGTCCCAAAAGTTCTGCCGTTAGCAACGGTTAAATGTCTTAAAGTAAAGCTTGTCGGATTAAATAGATCGTCTCTTTTTACCTCAAATATCCGATATTTATTATCGCCGCTGATGCTTAAATTCCGCGCGTCTTTGCCATCAATGGTTAGGTTTTTGTCTATTTCTAATTGACCGGAAGTAAGGGTAATAGTTTTATTTGCCAAACTGGCATCGAATTTAATTACATCTCCCGGGTTTGCGGTGGCGATCGCCTCTCTTAAAGAACCGGCACCGCTGTCGTCGATATTACTTACAGTGAGGGTAGCAGGCATTTTTAATACTCCTTAAAAATTTTTAACTGCTAGACGCACCCTCTTTCACAATTAACAATTAACACTTAACAATTAACAATTACTCCTATTGCTAACTGGGCTCGCTCAAATAATCTTACTAGAGATTGCCCTTCTATGTCAACCTCCACCCCTTTATTTTTAATCTTACTCTCCCCGTTATCCCAGTTCGGGCAAAGTCTGAGACAGTTTATAAAGTTATGATAAAGAAGGTATCATATCCCGAACTTTGTTTTTGAAATTGGGCAATTTTACCAATAAAAAAGTGCGGGCATCTCGCCCGCACTCGCAGAAACACTTACTGCATCTGCTAATTGTTAATTGTTAATTAGAAACTAAGCGTTTTGCTTCATCGGATCTGCGATGTAGCGGAAGTTATCGTCGGAATTCCAAGGTCCGCGCTCGTCTTTTTTGCCGTTAGTAGATAAATTGTAGTAAATATCTACGGTATTATCGGGCTCGATGTCGCCGAAGAAAGGATCGGTTAATTTGCCCACGGACTCTAGGGCTTTCATAAACATTTTAGTATGAGAGATTTCGCGAGTTAACAAATGCACTAGAGTTTCTTTTGTAGCGGAATCTGGTGCCATTTGGATCAAAGATTCGTAAGTTTGACGGGCCCCTGCTTCGGCAGCAATATTAGCGCGCAAATCTCGTACTACATGGCCGCCTTCGTTGAGATAAGCAGCGGTCCAAGCTTGTCCTTGGGAGTCTAAAAAATGCGGTCCTTTGCCTCTGACTGCAAATAAAGTGCTTTTATATGCTTCGTCTTGCTCTTTTTCGCCGCCATTTTTAGTATGTTCTTCGATCAGTTTGCCAATCATTTCTAAATGGCTAAACTCTTCTACCGCAATGTCTTGGAGCATATCTTTGATACCTGCATCTTCAACGTGGAAAGATTGCACCCAGTATTGCAATGCTGCGGAAAGTTCCCCGGTGGCACCGCCAAATTGTTCTAATAATAATTCAGCAAAACGGGGGTTTGGCTGTTTGATGTGTACGTCTTTTTGGATGAGTTCTTTTTTGTGAAAAAACATTCGCTATAACCTTTAGTGAAAAACAACCCTAGCAACATTCCTAACCAATGGAGACAGTAAGTAATGGTGAGAGAAAAAATCAATAAAAAAATCGGGAATTATGTCGAACAATCGTTGGCGATAATTCCCGATCGCTCTTTAATATCCTCCGCTCTCATTAACTAAACTTCTCGCTTGAGAACTTTTAGTCACTAAATACCACTTTAGAATTTTGCTCGGCTATTTTCATCTGCCAAAAGTTAGAAGCGATCGCCAAACTCTCACCTTTACCATCCCTGGGCTTTTTCCCCCTTGGAATGGACTATCTTTCCCCCTCGTTAGTATTAGAAATAAACCAAAAGTTTAATAAGTTTTTTCTACCTTTAGAGGGTTGACACAAAAAAACCGGGCTTCCCGCGAGAAACCCGGTTTCTAAAAATCTCAAATAAACCCCTAGATAGAGGTAAAAATACTTAATTAACGAACGACACTTTCTGCCGAAGGTGCTTCAATTGGCTTCATGAAATAAAGCTTCACGAATTGCCAACCGTTGGCAAGATACAGAGGTAACTTCTGAAGTAACTGCAGCGCTTTGGGTTTGTCAGAATTAACAATGGCCGTCAGCTTCTCGTTATTTTGGATGCAAGTTTCGAGGCGATCGTAAAACTCGGGATTATCTACATCCAACATCACTGGAAATACCCGGGCCGCCGTTTCGTTGGTTTTTTCGATCACATGCTTGTCGAACTCGCGAGCGTCCAAACCGAGACAAGCATAAAAACCGGAGCGTTGGATATCGTTTAAATACATGGTCACGAACACGGACAACAAGAAGAAACGACACCACAACTTCGCCTTCCAGTCGTTCAAAATACTTGGCTGGGACTTCATTATTGCATCGAAGAAATCGCCGTGACGGTTTTCATCCTGACACCAGTTTTCAAAGAAGTTAAAAATCGGATAGACCCTGTCTTCTGGGTGTGCTTCCAGATGGCGATAAATAGTGATGTAACGCCAGTAACCAATTTTTTCTGAAAGGTAAGTGGCGTAGAAAATGAACTTGGGTTTAAAGAAAGTGTATTTGCGGCTTTTGGTCAGGAAACCCAAATCTAGGGACAGGTTAAAATCTGACATGGCCTTGTTTAAAAAGCCGGCGTGGCGCGCTTCGTCCCGAGCCATTAAATTAAAGCACTCGGCCAACAGGGGGCTTTTACCTTTTAAACGACGGCCTAATTCTTTGTAGAGCAGGAAGCCGGAAAATTCGGCGGTGCAGGAACGTTCTAGAAATTCAACGAACAAGCGGCGAGTTTCCCCATCGATGTTGTCCCAGGAGCGATCGAATTGCTCGTCTCGCACGAAATGGTGGCGGTTGTAGTCCGTGCGGAATTCTTCGAGAATTGCCATCAATTCGTCTTCGTTTACAGAGATGTCCATTTTGGTCATCTCGTCAAAGTCAGTAGTATAGAAACGGGGGGTGAGAATGGTTTCCTTTGCCGGGACTTTTACGCCGGGCCGGATTTCATCAAAACCTGGTTTTTCGAGGGTATTTACCATATTTATTTTTCGGTCTTTTTTTTATGATTATTTGCCAACAGGAGATTTTGGACCCCTGGCTTGGCCCTTAGCCCCTTTTGTCTCTCGCGCTGTTAGAAAACGAACAAGTTACAAAACGAACAAGTTGCGAGACGAACTATGGGGTATGGACTTTTTGTTGGATAGCATTCAGTCTATCAACATCCGGGAGAGTAAAGGGAGCTACTTACGTTAAGAATTGCAAAGAAAATTTGTTTAAAGGCCCGTTCCTGGGACAGATCGGAAAGCCGCCGGGTCTAATTTCGGCATAAAAGGCAAAATAGTAAGTATAGGCCAAACAATTAAGTAGGTAGGCAAGAATATTTAAACAAGGATTTCCCTGTAGGCGTCTCGCCTGTTCCAGATGTCTAATTAATTTTGCACGGGTACTTAAAAAAAATTAAATATTTACGGAAAAAAATGAATAGAGTAGGAATGAGCTATGTTCTTTGGGTAGCGGGTCTTGTAGGAGTCAGCGGACTTCATCGCTTCTATAATGGCAAGATTTTTACAGGTACTTTATGGTTCTTCACCGGGGGCCTTTTGGGAATCGGCCAGTTTGTGGATTTGTTTTTAATTCCCAACATGGCCGACGAACGGGAAGCGGAAATTAGGGCCAAATTGGGGGTTTCTGGGAATGGGGTGCCTTTGACTCCGACAAATGGAGCGATCGCCTTGACTGCCGTTGCGAAAACTCGCGAGGAGCTTATGATTTGTTTGTTGAAAGCTGCTGCGGATAAGGGGGGGAAATTATCTGTTACTCAAGGTGTCTTGGCCACTGGTGCGAGTTTTGCCGAGGTGGAAGCTACTTTTAAGGAAATGCTGCAAGCTGGTTATGTCAGCGTTGATAACGACCCCCAGACTGGGGTTGTTGTTTTTGAATTTCACGAATTGTGCGAGTAGGATTTTGAGTATGAATGCGAGTAATAGCTAACTTTAGGTATGGAGAAGGGGCGGAAATAGGATAGAATAATCGTTTGCTCGTACAAATTACAATCTATTTTTTTAAGTCATGGCAGTCCCAAAGAAGAAAACTTCCAAATCCAAGAAAAACATGAGGAAAGCAACCTGGAAGGGCAAAGCCAGGTTAGAGGCAAAAAAGGCCCTGTCTCTTGGTAAATCAGTCTTGACCGAACGTTCTAACAGCTTCATCTTTTCTCCTAATGAGGATGAAGAAGAAGAGGATTAATTTGACCGTTGAGGTGGAGCGAATCTTAGCAACGAGGATATTAATCCTATCCCAGAAACCCGGTTTTTATTAAAAACCGGGTTTCTTAATTGGTAGCGATAAAGTTCGTAGTAATCGCTTTAGCGATAAAGTTCGTAGTAATCGCTTTAGCGATAAAGTTCGTAGTAATCGCTTTAGCGATAAAGTTCGTAGTAATCGCTTTAGCGATAAAGTT
>JAXHVR010000028.1:0-60932 GCA_034189005.1 Cyanobacteriota bacterium
CGCTTTAGCGATTCGTCTATCTAAATCGCTAAAGCGATTACTACGAACTTTTGGCAGATCGCTTTAGCGATTCGTCTATCTAAATCGCTAAAGCGATTACTACGAACTTTAAAGCGATCGCTTTAGCGATTCGTCTATCTAAATCGCTAAAGCGATTACTACGAACTTTAAAGCGATCGCCCCAAACTTACTTAACCAAAATGAAGTCTGTGGAATCGATGTTAGGTTGACCTTGGAGGGTAGCAAAGCGATCGCCCACCCCAAAACCGACATCGTTGCCGTCGCTATTATAGAACAAACCGCCGTTAGACTGGTTATAAACAATAGAGGCATCGCTGAGGGCCGCTGCATTGTCGCTATTAACCACAGCAAAATCCCCCGGTGCCAAACGGTTGCGGTCAATAATATCCAGATTGCGGAAAGTGGTACGGTCCAAAACAATACTATCCTCGTCGCCGTTAAAATCAACGATCGCGTCAACTCCCAAGTCGCTTTGGCGGAAGCGTCGGTTAGTTTTGAAAGTAAAGCGATCGCTACCCGGTCCCCCGATGGCCACATCCCATCCGGCACCGCCATCGAGATTATCGTTACCCGCCATCCCGGTTAAAGTATCCGCATTATTGCCCCCCCAGAGGCGATCGTTACCCGCGCCCCCATCGATAGAGTCGTTACCCCCCTGACCTCTGAGCAAATCTCGTCCCCCAGCGCCGAGCAAAGTATCGTCCCCGTCCCCCGCATTAACGCGATCGTTACCCCCTCGGGCCTCGAAGCGTTCGTCAGCAGAAGTCCCAGACAAGCGGTTGGCCCGCCCGTTGCCGGTAATAACATTACTCGGGACGATGTTTTGCAAAATGCTGTTACCAGAAACCCCCGCGACCCTTTCGATAAAACCGGAACCGCGACCGGTACCGCTGGCATTGAAGAAATTAGAGACTATTAAATCGTCCGCTTGGGCGATCGTTCCGTCTTGGTTGAGGTCGATGGCTAAATTGCGGTTTTCTCGCACTGCCCCGATAGTCCCCGCCGCCAAACCCCCCAGAGACAAGGCCGGGTTAGCGCCGAAGAGGTCGTTCAACACCAAAGCATCCCGACCGCCGCGATCGAGGATTTCCACCCCAAACTGGGAACCAAAACCCAAACTAACAGTATAAGTATCGTTGCCGCGATCGCCGTTAAGGACGTTCCCGGTAAAACTCTCAACAGAATTAACCACCAGAAAATCGTTACCCCCGCCCGCTTGGAGGTTATTATTAGAACCAGTAGTTATGAGAGTATCCCGACCGCTGCCCCCCACCAAGCGATCGTTATTATTGCCCCAGAGACTATCGTCGCCGCGACCGCCGAAGAGTTTATTAGCGCCACCGCCGCCGAAGAGGGCATCGTTACCGTTTTGACCCGAGAGGCGATCGTCAC
This sequence comes from Cyanobacteriota bacterium, assembly GCA_034189005.1. Classification (GTDB taxonomy): domain Bacteria; phylum Cyanobacteriota; class Cyanobacteriia; order Cyanobacteriales; family Microcoleaceae; genus CALKCV01. Next base: position 1,414 of record JAXHVR010000028.1, read on the forward strand.
CCTCGCCCCCTTCTATACTGTCGTTACCGCCGCCCCCTTCCAATAAATCGTCCCCGGGGCCGGCATCGGCGATGGTATCGTTCCCCGCGCCGCCCTTAATAGTATCGTCACCATCGCCGCCACCGCCGATGCTGTCGTTGCCGCCCAAAGCGACAATGCTATCTTTCCCCTGGCTGCCGGCCAGAACGTCCGCACCGTCGCTGCCCCGGACCATATTAACGCCACCGGGAGAAGTGCCGTCAAGATTTGGCACCTTCGATCGAATTTCATTCCCTGAAAGGGTTCCCACGGTTTCGATAAAACCGGAACCAGAAGCCGAACCGTTAAAGAAATTGACAATAGTTAGATCGCTGCTAGACTGGTACTGTCCGTCTTGGTTGAGGTCGATAGCTAAATTGCTGCTGGTTCGCGCCAAACCAATTTTCCCTTTTTCCAAACCGTCCGGGGAGAGGGATAAGTCGGCACCGCCGAGGTTTTTGAGAATAATAGTATCGTTACCCGCCGTATCTTCTATAGTTAAGCCCAGTTGGGAGATTTGGTTGAGACCCAAGCTGATGCTGTAAATGTCGCCACCGCCACCGCCCCGGAAGAGGTTGCCAGTAAAGTCAGCGAAAAAAGTACCCGAGAGGTTGTCCCTGCCCGCGCCCCCATCCACGGTATTGTTGGAACCGTCGGCAATGAGAGTATCGTTACCCGAGTCTCCCGCCAGACTGTCGCTGCCGTTGGCGAAGAGAAAGTCGCTGCCGTTGCCCCCAGAGAGAGTATCGGCACCTCGTTGGGCGTTGAGGGTGTCGTTGCCGTCGCCGCCGAGGAGGCTGTCGTCTCCCCCGCCGGCGATGAGGATGTCGTCGTTGGGGCCGCCGTCTAGGAGATCGTTGTCGGCGCTGGAGTCTCTGAGGGAGTCGTTACCCGCGCCCCCTCGGAGGATGTCGCCGCCCCCGCCGTTGTTGGAGAGGTTGTCGCTGCCGCCTTTGCCTACAATACTGTCCCTGCCGTCGGTTCCGTCGAGGTCGTCGGGACCGTTGGTGCCTTCTATTATATTGAAGTTGCCCGGGGTTGTGTCTTCCCCAGAGAGGGCGCTGACGATTTCGTTGCCGGAAAGTTCCCCGATAGTTTCCACAAAACCGGAACCGGGACCGTCGGCGGCGGCGTTGAAGAAGTCTAAAATTACGAGGTCGTCCCCAGGCCGGAGTCGTCCGTCTCGGTTGAGGTCGATGCCGAGGTCGCGCTTATCGCGGGCAGCGCCCATTTCCCCTGGTTGCAAGCCGTTTAAAAAGATTGCTGGGTTGGGACCGGCGGGGTTTTGGAGAATGAGGCGATCGCTACCCTCGGCATCGTCTATTACCATGCCGAAAGTGGTGTTGCCGGAGTTTTCGCCGAGTCTAACGTTATAGGTGTCGTCTCCTTCTCCCCCGCGAAAAAGGTTGCCGGTGAAACCGTAGGAGAAACTGGCTAATAGGTAGTCGTTGTTGGCGCCGCCGTCGAGGATGTTGTTGGAACCTTCCGTTATTATTAAGGTATCGTCTCCCGCTTCCCCAAAGAGGCGATCGCTGCTTTGGGCTTTTAGGCAGTCGTCGCCGAGACCTCCTTGGAGGGTGTCGATGCCTCCCCCCCCAGCATCGAGGGTATCGCTGCCGTCGCCACCAAGGAGGCGATCTTCGCCGCCGCCGCCGTCGAGGAGGTCGTTGTTGGGGCCGCCGTTGAGGGTGTCGTTGCCGATGTCGCCAAAGAGGCGATCGTTCCCCGCTTCGCCGAAGAGGCGGTCTTCCCCGCCGCCGCCGTCGAGGATGTCGTTTCTATTGCCCCCCCTGAGGGTATCGTTGCCTTGGAAGCCGGAGATGAAATCGTCTTGGTTTGTGCCTGTTAGGCTGTCATTATTGGGAGTTCCTATTATGAATGCCATTATTATTTTTTCTCCTGTTTTCTGCTAGCTAAACTTTCTATTTCTGTTATAGTCTATCTTATCTCAATTTGGGGATATTTTTACAAAAATTAATCTATTTATTTGAGGGTTCCTGCCCGTAAAAACTGTATCGGTTTTGATAATTAATCCGCTTTTTTACCCTTTTATAGTGGTTTTAAGGAGGATAAGGTAAATAAGGAAGATAAGGAAGATTGGCAACTGATGGGTTGTTGGTGGGGCAATTGGCTTTGAGCAAATATGGGAATTTTTGATAGTGGTAAAGATGTAATGACAGTTCGTAGTAATCGCTTTAGCGATTCATATTGATAAATCGCTAAAGCGATTACTACGAACTTGATTTTCGCGCTACCACAACTAACAACTAACAACTACTATGTCACAAACTTTAATTATTACCGGAATGCACCGTTCCGGCACTTTTTTAACTGCTGCTTTCCTGCAATCTCTGGGAGTTAGCCTGGGAAATAATCTTCTTAAAAGCAGTTATGCCAATCCTCAAGGTTATTTTGAAGATGTGGATTTTTTAAGTTTCCAAAGAAGGCTATTATCGAGTTGCTGTTGCCAGGAGGAAATAGGTTTTCCCGATCGGGGCTGGACGGAAAGCGAGTTTTTAGATAGACGGCAATTTCCTCTTTATCTCGAACCGGCAAAACAGTTAATAATTGCTAAGGAAAATGAATCTCTAATCTGGGGTTGGAAAGAACCCAGGACGACTTTGCTATTAGATTTTTGGCGGGGAATTCTGCCGGATGCCGGTTACGTTTTAATCTATCGCTATCCTTGGGATGTTGCCGACTCCATTTTGCGGTTGAACGTTCCCTTTTTTCGGGAAAATCCAGATTTTTGTTTGCGAGTTTGGCGCTTTTATAACAGGCATTTGCTGGATTTTTATCGAAGATATGGCGATCGCTGCTTGTTAATTAATATCAATACTCTCTGGGAATACCCAGAGATATTTGTTAATTTATTGAGGTCTAAATTCAAACTTTCCCTCCCCCAAAATATTAAACAAATTTTTAATTCTATCTACCGGCGGGAATCGATTAAAACTTTACCGTTCGATCGTCCTTTAATTAAACTGCTGGATAACTCTTCGTCTTCGAGTTATTTTGAACTGCTGGAAGATTTAGATAAAGCGGCTCATTTGCCGAGTAAGTTTTCGCGGAAATCTTTGGAGGAAGATAGGCGATCGCTGTCGAGGGGATAAATTGGTGAAATTACCGGATAAATTGTCAGAAGGAGTAGAGTTAATTCGGGGGGATAATTTAGATATTTTATTTGTTGGTTCCATAGTTACCAACGCGGCGCAAGAGATTATTTTATTATCGTTGCATCGACTCGCGAGAGTGCAGGCAACTTATTTCGCTTCCCCCGCGACTACGGGGATGCGGAATATGGATTATTATATTTCGGGAACTTTGACGGAAGGTTCCGAGTCGCGATCGCATTATTGCGAGGAGTTGGTAAAGATAGAGGGGACCGGTTTTTGTTTCAATTACGAATTGCTGCCCCAAGAGAGTCGAATGGAATTCTCCAGGCAACGGTTAGGCATCCCAGAAGAAGCGACGGTATTTGCTTCTGGGGCGAATATGTCGAAAGTTATCCCGGAGGTGAGGGAGAGTTGGGCAAAAATTATTGCGGCGGTACCCAATGGGGCCTTGGTGTTATATCCGTTTGGTGGCGGTTGGTCGGATAATGGCAGCAAAACTGCTTTTCTTAATAATATGTATGCCAGGTTCGAGAAATACGGGGTCGAACGTCGGAGGTTAATTGTTTTAAACAGTTTGCCGGGTCGCGCGCAAGTGAAAGAAGTATTAAAATTAGCGGACGTGTATTTAGACTCCTATCCCTTTAGCGGGGCAAATTCTCTAGCGGATCCGTTGGAAGTGGGGGTAGCGACGGTAGCGATGGAGGGGAGAAATTTGCGATCGCGCCAAGGGGCGGCGATGTTGCGGGAGTTAGGAATGTTCGATTTAATTGCTGGGGGGAAGAAAGTTACATCCAGTTGAGCGTTGCTAGGGTGCGCGATCGCCGGTTAAGAGAGGAAAAGGCGCGAGAAATAGGGGAAAGCATGAGGCGATCGCGCACCCAAATTCCTAGACAGTCGCGCCTACTCCGCGCAAATGGGAGCGATATTCGAGGAATTTGCTACTGAGAATTGTACTCCGACTCTGGATTTAAAGGGGGAATTTGTTCCGCCGATATGGTGACAACTTTGCCATCTTGCCAAATACTAATAGACTGACCTAGTTTTCGATGTTTTTCTATTGCTTCTGCAATTGCTTTTTTGACACCGCGATCTATTTTTTGATGTAATTCGGATAGCTTTTTCTCTTCAGTCATGGATACCTCCTACGATTTGATTCCAAATTATTTGTCGCTCGATTATTAGATTTGGTTGTTGCTCTTTGCTATAACCCGCTTATTGACGAATAAATCTGTAGGGGCAACAGCATTCGGGAGATATAGCAATCCGTGCGGGGATTATAAAAAATTAGGGGGCAAGAAACCCGGTTTCTCAAAGAAACCGGGTTTGTCTTCAATATCACGAACGATCTACGGCTTGCTATAGGCTTTAATAAAAAGCATTGATTTTGTGTTGGAAGAGCGCCAACAACAACTATTTACCTACAACAGATTTTTCTTTAACCTCCTCTGTGGCAGTAGAAGAATTGCGTTTAACAAACTCATCAAATAACTCAAAAAACCGCTCCAAAGCATCCCTCTCATCCGCAGAATAAAAGAGAATAATCTTCGCCCAAGATTGAGAAGAATTAATCTTCAACTTTTCTTGAATCCATTCTTGAAAGCCATCAAAACAGTCAGGAGTATTTAGAGACTCTCCTAACTGGTATTGAGCTACGTTATAGCCCGACAAAAAAGCTTGCAAGCACATAATAGACGGACTGCCTAAATAAACATTTGGTTTATTTTTCACTTTTTGCAATATATCGTAAACGGGCTCCATTTTTTCCTCCTATCGATTAACTAAAATCTATTTCTGTTACAATAAAATCGCCCCCGAAATCTTCAACCAGAGGCCCGCCGAAACTATTTAACCAATCTTCGAGAGGTATTCCCTCGGGGTAAATGTTATCAAAAACCAAATTAACCACTTTCGATTCTGTTTCAACCGCAATAACTATCCCTTGGTGAAAACCGTTAGTAGCAATAGGGCGATCGCTTCCTCTGGGATTAGTAATAATAGAAAACGGCAGTTTATCGATTTTGGTACTAATTTTTATTAACTTACCCCCTATTTGCTCCCCTTTCAAATATTCTTGAATTTCCTCAGAACAAGGTACGCACTGAAAATTGCCATATTTAGCCGCAATTTGTCGAATATTATCGAGTTGTTCGTCAGTCATTACATCTAGTTATTTTGTGCTTGTCTAATTTCTTCGCGCAACTCTCTTATTACCTCTTCCCCGTCAAAAACATCCCCGCGATCGCTAGGGGAGACGCATTCCAGTGTCCCCACGTCTGTGCGTCTGTGCGGAAGCGTGTCTGCCCACCATTTTAGCTGTGTTGCGCTACTACAAAAAAATACCTTCGCCATTTTTTTTTGCGGAACAATGATAATTCGCCCGCCAGAAACCGGGTTTTTGCCAAAAACCCGGTTTCTTAAATCCCCATGCCGATAAGATATTTTATTTTTGGCCAAGGTATTGTTGAAGAAACCGGGTTTCTTAGATATCTTAAACGATCTACGGATTGCTATATTAATCATCGAAATTACTCCTTGTTTGGAATGTTATTAATGTACCCCAATTCGTCAATTTTGTGGAGTTTCCTTCCCCTCTGTTGCTTTTTGGTAACAGGCAGCTTATCGGCGGGCCCAGAAGGCGCGGTTTTTGCCAAAAACCGGTTTCTTAATACTCCCCCTGCCGCCATAAGGAGTAGGGTAACAGCGAGTTGACTTTAAACGCAAATTGTGTTAATTCCCCAATTATTAATTATTAATTATTAATTATTAATTGTTATTTAGCGGTATGATTGACCCCAGAAACAAAGCCAAAAAACCCATAAACCATGTCAGCAGCCACCATAACCACTAGCACCGCTTTCCCCCTAAGCGCCGTAGTGGGACAAGAAGCGATAAAATTAGCCATGCTCCTAACAGCAGTCGATCCTCAATTAGGAGGAGTCGCCATCGCCGGTCGTCGCGGCACTGCCAAATCGGTCATGGCCAGAGCCCTCCATTCTCTGCTGCCCCCCATAGAAATAGTTAAAGATTCTATTAGTAACTGCGACCCCAGCAAACCCCTAGAGTGGGACGACTTGCTTTTAGCCTCCCGGGAAGAGATGCCAGCAGATGAAGAACTCCCCACCGAAGTCGTGCCAACTCCTTTTATTCAAATTCCCTTGGGAGTGACGGAAGACCGACTCCTGGGCTCGGTGGATGTGGAACAGTCGGTCAAGCGAGGGGAAACAGTTTTCCAACCGGGACTTTTGGCCGCCGCCCATCGAGGTGTCTTATATGTTGACGAGATCAATCTGCTGGATGACAATATCGCCAATTTACTCTTAAGCGTCTTGACGGACGGACGGAATTTAATCGAAAGAGAGGGGATTAGTTTTCAACATCCCTGCAAGCCTCTATTTATCGCGACTTATAACCCAGAAGAAGGACCGTTGCGAGAACACCTGCTCGATAGAATCGCGATCGCTCTCTCGGCAGATATGGTCCTAGACATAGAAGACCGAGTATTAGCAGTGGAACAAGCCTTAGCTTATTCCAAATCTCCCCAAGACTTCCTCTCCCAATACGAGGAAGACATCGATAATCTCAAAACCCAAATTTTGCTGGCGCGGGAATGGTTGAAAGATGTCACCATTACCCCAGACCAAATTGCCTATTTAGTAGAAGAAGCGGTTCGCGGCGTAGTGCAAGGACACCGGGCGGAATTGTTCGCCGTGCGAGTAGCCAAAGCGGCCGCTGCCTTGGAAGGGCGGACTACCGTCACTGCGGAAGATTTGCGGCAGGGGGTACAGTTGGCGATCGTGCCCCGGGCGACGGCGGTACCGACTCCGCCGGAAGAACAGCAACCGCCTCCACCGCCGCCGCCCCCCCCACCAAGGGACGAGGAGGAACAGGAACCGGACGAAGAGGAAGAGCAAGAAGAGCAAGAACCCCCAGAAGAAGAAGAGGCAAGCATTCCAGAGGAGTTCATGTTCGACCCCGAGGGAGTGATTCTCGACCCGACGGTGATGAATTTTGCCCAACAGGTGAACCGTCAGGGTAAGTCTGGCAGTCGGAGTACGATTTTTTCCGACGATCGCGGTCGTTACGTCAAACCCATCTTGCCGAAAGGTCGGGTGAGGCGCATTGCGGTGGATGCTACTTTGCGGGCGGCGGCACCTTATCAGAAGTCGCGGCGGTTGCGCCAGCCGAACAAGCGAGTTATTGTCGAACAAGGAGATATTCGCGGCAAGCGTTTGGCGAGAAAGGCCGGGGCTTTGGTAGTATTTCTGGTGGATGCCTCCGGTTCTATGGCCCTCAACCGGATGCAGTCCGCTAAGGGCGCGGTGATGCAGTTGTTGACCGAGGCTTATCAGAGTCGGGACCAGGTAGCGTTGATTCCCTTTCGCGGGGAACAGGCGGACGTATTGTTGCCGCCAACTCGCTCTATTACTTCCGCCCGCAGGCGTTTGGAGCGTATGCCTTGCGGCGGCGGTTCGCCTTTGGCTCACGGTTTGACTCAGGCCGTGCGGGTGGGAGTTAATGCGAAGCAGTCTGGAGATGTGGGTCAGGTGGCGATCGTGGCGATTACCGACGGACGGGGGAATATTCCCCTCGCTCGTTCTCTGGGGGAACCCATGGAGGAGGGGGAGAAGCCGGATATTAAGAAGGAATTATTGGAGATTGCGGCGAAGATTCGCGGTTTGGGGATTCAGTTGTTGGTTATCGACACTGAGAATAAGTTTGTCTCCACTGGATTTGCGAAGGAGTTGGCGAAGACGGCGGGGGGTAAATATTATCATCTGCCCAAGGCGACGGATAAGGCGATCGCTGCTATGACTCAAAACGCTCTTAAGGAGGCGATCGGTAATTAATACCATTTCTAAAAAATAATACGACAGAACCCAACTTTCTATGTTGGGTTCCACTGCGTTCCACCCAACCTACAAATTAAGCTACTTTCAAAGCGCATTTTTTACCTGTGGCGAGTATGGAAGGGGTTTTCTTCCTCAGCATAAAATCAAAAAGAGGGAAGAAGGCTTTTCAGCACTGCTTCTTCCCTCTTCCCTGGGATTTTTATTCTAGATTTAGACCCAGCTTAGGGACTAGCAATTTAATAACATACCGATGTTGGGTTGCGTTTCACTCCACCCAACCTACACTCTTACTGGTACTTTATTTTTTTGCTACTCCCTAACCATAATAAGAAGGTTCGTTCCCCGGTTTCCACTTAATGTTACAACCGACGCTCGGCTTTTGTTCCCCGTTAAGAGAATTGCCCGCTAATACCGCGTCTAAAGCAGCTCGTATATCGCTACCCGTTACCGGCTTATCGTTACTGGGACGACTGTCATCCAATTGACCCCGATATGCAAGTTTTAGTTCGCGATCGAATACGAAAAAGTCTGGAGTGCAAGCAGCAGTATAAGCTTTAGCTACCTCCTGAGTTTCGTCGTAACAGTAAGGAAAATCAAAGCCTAATTCCAATGCCATTTCTTTAAGTTTATCCGGGGCATCTCCCGGGTGAGTCTCCGCATTATTGGCACTAATTGCGATCGTTCCTACATCTAAAGGAACGTAATCTTTGCCAATATTAGCAAGTTCCCTTTCAACGTGTTTCACGAAAGGACAATGCTGGCAAATAAACATAATAAATAGTGCTTTTTTACCCGCAAAAGTAGATAGAGAAATAGTCTCCCCAGAAACAACATCTGGTAGTTGAAAATCCGGCGCTGGAGTTCCTAATTCCAGCATGGTTGAAGCTGTTAAAGCCATAATTAATCCCCGCAATTGTTATTAAGAAAAACACCGCGTTTAGCAGGAAGTAAGTCAGAAAAACTGGGTGCATCGGGGGAATGAAACAAATCACAGCGAGATGCTTTTGGGAACGTTAGAACGTCCTTTGTGTATTTGCAAAATTGGGATGCACCCGAAAAACTTCCTAAAAGATAACGAATTAGTCGCGATTCGTAATATCTCTTTCCTCGGGCTTTTCTGTTTCTTCAACCAGTCCTTGCTGCAAAAACAACGGCAACTTGTCTTCATCCGCACCAATAATAATCAAGTTAGTATTTTGGGATGCGGGTAATTTCTGTCTGGTTTCCATACTTCTGAGCTCTAAAACCTTCTCAGCCATATCTCTCGAAAGCAGCTTTTGAATATCAGCGATGCCTTGCAATTCGATTTTGTTACGTTCCCCCTCTTGGCGTGCCTTTTCGAGCTCGAACTCCATAAGTTCGCTTTCTTGCTCGGCCTTAAGCTTTTGCTCGATCGCCGCTTGCAGGTTTTTCGGTAAAACTATATCTTTTAAGAGAACTTCCTCCGTCACAAAACCCAACGGATACAACTCCTGGCTCATTTCTTGATAAAGTCGCTGGGTAATTTCCTGTTGTTTCCGACTATAAATAGCCTGAGACTCGTAATTGTTGATAATTTGGCGGATGGCAGAGCGAAATCGGGAAATGAGGATTTGTTCTTCCTCAGTGCCAATATTTTCGTAAACGCTCCCTGCCTTGTACGGGTTTAGTTTGTATTGCAAACTTACATCCATCGTGAAAATTAAGCCTTCCTTAGAAGTGACGCTAACACTTTCTTTAATATCTTTCATGCGAGTAGAAAACGTTACTACCTCCGCGAACGGATTTACTGCGTGTAAACCCGGAGTAAGCGGCTCCTCCTCAACATGACCGAATAATTCGACAACGCCAACATTACCCGCAGGGATAGCAATTAAAAACCTGCTGGCAAACTGATAAATGGAGGCAATGGCTGCCAAAGAGCCGATTAAGAGAGCGAGGGCTCGGAGAGTCCTGCCATTTCTGGGCCCGGCCACGTCTGAACTGACCAAAGCGATGGAGAAAGCAACCAAAGTAGCGATTAGGGATAAAAGGAACTGCATTTTTAGCAATAAAAAAATTAGTAGACGGTTTGGATCGGTCAATTAACTGGACAGTCCTTGGCCCTTTGCGATTGGGCCAAAAAATTAAACGCCAATTAATCTTCTCTGAGTTTATCGTTAATCAACTCTACCATCTGTTGAGTTGCCAAACGAATATTTTGGTGTAAATTGCCCTCGTCGATGTAGCTGGCCTTCGAGCGAGGGATTTTTCTATCTAAAAGGAAATAAGTAGTCATTTCTCCTTTACCTTTGACTTGAATTTGGTCCCGCTGCTCGAAGCAAAAGCGATCTTTAAGTAATTGATAAGTAGCATCGCTCAGGTGAATTTTACCTGCCAAACCGTGCGATTCCATCCTCGAAGCAATATTAACCGTATCGCCCCATAAATCGTAAATAAACTTTTTCAGACCTATGACTCCTGCGACGACTGGTCCGCTATGAATGCCGATGCGGATGCTAAATGTTTTATTATTTTCTCGATTAAAAATCCTTAAAGCAGCTTGCATATCCAAGGCCATCTGAGCGATGGCCTCAGCATGATTAGAACTCGGCACTGGCAAGCCCCCCACCACCATATAAGCATCCCCAATAGTCTTAATTTTTTCTAAGCCATATTTTTCAGTTAAGCGATCGAAATCGGAGAAAATTTTATTGAGTAAATCTACAAGCTCTATAGGAGAAAGATGGGAAGCAAGTTGAGTAAAACCGACGATATCTGCAAATAAAACGGTAACGTTCGTAAAATATTCAGCAATAGTATGTTCGCCTTTTTTGAGGCGTTTTCCTATAGGTTTAGGCAAAATATTTAGTAATAATAGTTCCGTTTGTTCCCGTTCTACAGCTAATTCTTCTTCAGCCTCTTTGCGTTTGATAAATTGCCCGATTTGACTGCCAATAGCAGCCATCATTTGTAACATTTCCCTATCTGGTTGCTGCACCTCGCGATTATAAAAAGTCATAACCCCCAAAATTTCGCTGCCGTCCCTAATAGAAAAGCCAAAAGCAGCGTGCAATCCCGCCGATTTAACCTCAGCCTTTCGCACGAAGCTAGGATCTCGGGCAATATCGGCGATCCACCGTGGCGAACCAGTTGCCCAAATCGAGCCCGGCAACCCCTCCCCAGGAGCGAAGCTAATTTTATTAGTAATTTCGTCAAACTCTGGCATCACAACCGATGGCCTGCACCACCTTTGGATGCATCTCAATCGACAATTCTCCGAGGGAGTTTCGCCATTGGAATTGGGGTAAAAACGCTCAGAATTTTCCGGCAATTTTGACACTCCAGAAGGGAGATCGTTTTTGGCTAAATTGGGCATCCACAATTCTCCTAAAGTCCACCGCAAGCTTTCACAAATTGCCAGGAGTATTTTGGGGATTGCCTCCAATGTTGTAGAAGAATTGGACAAAACGCGAGCCGCTGCATACTGAATGCTCAGACGTTTGGCATCTTCTATCCGTTCGGTAATATCTCTGCCTATATAGATAAAATTATGTACGTCTTTTAGGTCTGTATTTATTACCGAACAAGAAAATTCTATAAAAATTTTTTCTTGGTTTTTCTTCTTACACACCACTTCCAAATCTTGAAATATTTCTCCTTCTTCTAACCCTATTTCTTGTAAAAATTTTTGCTCTATAAATTGAGCTAGAAAATTTTTGTCTTCAATAATTAAAGCAATTGAATTTCCGATTAATTCTTCTTCGCTATATCCAAATAAATCTATAGCCGCGTTATTAACTGTTTTTATAACCCCGGACTCTGTAGTTACTAATAAAGCATCTACCATTGAACTTAGAATTTTATCTAGAGATTTTTTGGAAGACGACAAAGCGCTCAATAATAAGCTTTTTTCGTTGGCTGCTTGAACTAATTCTTGCTCTAAATTGAGACTTACTGTCACATCTTCCAAAAACACAAATAAGCGATTTTTATCCTTGACTTCTTCCTGAATGCCAATGAAATAAATATTAAAATAGAAAATCGAACCGTCGGCATCGTTTCTGGAAATACCTTTTAGCTCGAAATTACTTTGCTCTCCTGCTATTATAGCATTTAAAATCTCTTCAGTTCCGATTAATTCTGGAAAGGCAAGGCCGATTTCTTTACCCTCCACTATATCATCTGGATTATCGGCAAATCGTCTTATTTGTTCTGATTTTTCAACGATAACCAAGTCGCGATCTGCTACGAGGTAATCCATGTTTTTTAAAGCCAATATTTTTTTAAAGACTCCGTTCATTTTTATTAATTAGCTTAGTAAATGCTACCCCAGTGCTTTTCTTTTTGAACATCCTACATTTTAGGTTATTTTTATAACTCTTGTTGCTTTAAAGGAATAGTAACGATAAAAGCAGTTCCGCTTCCTAATTCGCTCGTGACTTCAATAGTACCGCCTTGCAAATCCACGCATTGTTTTACAATAGCTAACCCCAGTCCAGAACCGGGAATTTCTCCTACATTTTGGGCTCTATAAAATGATTGAAACAGCTTTTCTAGGTTTGCAGGAGGAATGCCAATACCTTCATCTTTAATCTTAAACGTTGCCTCTTCTTCCTCCACAATTAGGTCGAAATGTACCCTGCCACCCTTGGGAGAATATTTGATTGCATTAGAGAGCAAATTAGTCAAAATATGCCGCAATAATTTTTTATCTATGAGATGCAAATTATTAGGTTCTACCGGGGGGTTTTCTTCACCGATCGCGGCGGCACTATTATTAGTAATATTTAGTTTGATTTCGTGCTTGCCACTGGTAGTTATTTTCATTCCTTCTACTAAATGAGAGCAGAAACTTATTAAATCGATCGCTTCTGGTTTATAAGCAAGTCCGCTCGATTCAGCCTTACCAATAAACCGGACATCATTTAATAGCTCGATGGTCTGTTTTGCCGACTCTCGAATGTAAGCTACATATTGATCTTTTTCTTGCTCAGTTATGTCTTCCTTGTATTCTTGCAGTAACTGACAGGAAAATAAGATTGCATTCAAGGGATTGCCAAATTCGTGAGCTACCATTGAGAAGAAGCGATTTCTTAATTCTGTTAATTCTTTTTCTTTTTGTAAAGCTAGGTTGAGTTCTTCTTCTTGTCGCTTGCGAATTGTAATATCCCGACCGATATAAACAAAATCTATTAAGCCCTTAACATCGCTTTGAATGGGAGAACAAGAAAATTCTAAAATTACTTCTTGGTCGTTTTTTGCCTGACAAATTACTTCCAAATCTTCGGGTTTTTGGGCTTTATCTAGGGATTTTTGCTCGCGGACTTGGTGCAATAAATGTTCTTCTGGTATGACCTTGGAGATGGACCGATCGATTAATTCTTCTTCTTTATAACCGAACAAATTTTCCGCTGCTGGATTAACAGTTTTGATCGAACCGTTTTTGTTAGTAACTAACAAAACATCGGTCATTGAAGTAAGGATTTTGTCTATATAATCTTTGGAAGCAGCGAGGGCACTTAATAAGAGATTTGATTCGTTAGCTGCCTGGATTAATGCTTGCTGAGTAACCATCTTTTCCGTGGCATCTTCTACCAACAGCATTAAGTTATTTTCTGTAGCTTTTTCGTCTTTTTCGGCAATAAGATAGAGGTCGATATACAGAGGAGAATTTTGACTCCGGGATCGGGCAATTCCTTTAAGTTGGAAATTTTCCTGCCGTTCTTCTAATACTTCTGTGAAAATATTTTCTAGCCCTATTAGCTCGGGAAAGCTCTTACGAACGTCTTTACCTAGAATTGCTTCTTCGGGATTATCTGCTAACCTCTTCAGGCCGACCGATATCTCTAATACTATCCAGTCTTTATCGATTACTAAATACTCGATTTGGCGAGGTGCTAGTAGTTTCTTGATAATCGATTTCACTTGCAATCTTCCTTTTTTATAAATAGTTAATTAGAGCGATCGCTACTTCAATAAAATTTCATTCCCCGATCGGTCTTTTCGCCTTTGTCTGTCAGGGGGAAATATAAAAAATTGCATCCACAGCAGCGATCGCCTCCGCTAGTATTAGGCCCTAAATACTGCCATTGCCGGTATTAATTGCTGGTCATAGCCTACAACTACGAGCGCCCTAAGCTCTAGCCACGAGCAACTCTCTAGCTGCACTAACTCTAACATATTGAGCGAATATTCGCGGGCTAGAGGCCTCGCATTCATCCCATCCAATCTCAAATTCCCTAGTTTCAGCCTTTTGGATTAAAATACTCTCATGCCCTAAGTTACAACGGCCCAATTCTTTGGGCCTAAAAAAAGCATTTCTACTGCCGTACCCAGTTAGAGGATCGTCGAATCCGCCTTCCCCTACTGCTTTAAAAACAATCGATTAATTTATAGCAATTATCTTCAAAAACTATTTCAAACTTCCTAGCTATACTCTAATTGCTTTTAAATTATTGGGTGCATTTTTACTATTAAATTAACGTACAAATTGACGGGATTATAAACCATGGTTATAATGAAGCATACTTTAGTTTAACCATGCTCTTTAAGGCTGCTTGATAGCAGTTTACCGTTGTTAGTCCTGTACTGTCAGCGACTATTGAACGGCATTTTCTGGGCGACAAAAGTAGCCAAGAAATACTAGATTATTTTTGTTGTAACTTGATAGTTAGCACCAAAATATTAATTCGATCGCCTCTAAGATGAAGAATTTTTTCAAGTCAATTCAGACTTAGAAATTTTCCTGACTTTTTTCGATTTAATCTAGCTTGATAAGGGCGATCGATGCTAAGATAATCTTAAATTATGTTCCTGTTGTCCAAAATTAGAACTGAAAGATGGCCAGAAAATCCGTGTGTTCCTAGCCTAATGGCCTAAAATCCCTCGCGTTAATCCTGGCAGTAGGAGTCAAAGTAATTCTTATTGTCATACCTAAAAAGAATACTTATAAATGTACCGATGAAAAAGATCCTTGTTATAGAAGATGACCAATCTATTCGCAAGCTAGTGCTGAAACTACTTTCTAAAGCGGGGTATGAAGCAATTGCAGCAGAAAATGGCAAGAAGGGAGTGGAGTTGGCCCGTGGGGAAGCCCCCAATCTCATACTTTGCGACATTATGATGCCAGAGCTCGATGGTTACGGGGTTTTATCAACGCTACAAGAAGACTCGACCACGGCGATGATACCCTTCATTTGCCTAACAGCAAAAGACGAGCGAGCGACTTTACGACAAGTTATGCAACTCGGGGCTAATGACTTTCTGACCAAACCATTCACTAGAGACGAACTATTAAGCGCGATCGCCACTCAGTTAAACAAATACGAAACAATAGAAATACAAAAAACTAAGGCAGTGGAGGAAGCTCTTTCCAAGTTCAGTAATTTAGTTTATTTTGATAGTTCCACCAATATCCCCAATCAACTGGTATTGCGCGATCGCTTTCAACAACTTTTAACCTCTTTTAATCCATCTACTCAATTAGTCCCCGTCGCTGTCCTAAGCTTGGACCAGTTCGAGCAATTAAACTACAGTTTGGGAACGGACTATTGTGACTTATTACTACAAGCTGTGGTCGATCGCCTCATGCCTTATGCTAACGGAGAGGGTACGGTGGCGCGACTAAATACGGAACTACTGGCTCTAATTCTCCCCCCAGTTTCCAGCCTCCAAGCTGCTGTTGCCGTGGCACGGGGGATTGTGGAAACTCTCGAAGGCTCTTTCACCCTAGTAGAACATAACGTATTTATAACTTGCAGCATGGGAGTCGCCCTGTATCCAGATGAGGGGTCGGATATCGACAACCTGCTAAAAAATGCGAAAGCGGCAATGTACCGAGCCAAACGCAAAGGAGGCAATTCTTCTCAAATCTACGCCAAAACGATTCAGGAGAAATCCTACGATCGCCTCATGTTAGAGACGGGCTTGCGCAATGCTATAGATGATAGTCAGCTTAGGTTACATTATCAGCCAAAAATAAATATACAAACTGGGAAAGTTATCGGAGTCGAAGCCCTGGTGCGGTGGGAGCATCCAGAACGAGGGTTGATATCTCCGGCAGAATTTATTCCCCTAGCAGAAGAGACTGGCTTAATTTTGCCTCTGGACGAATGGGTACTTCGTGCAGCCTGCAAGCAAGCAGATATCTGGAAAAAAGCAGGGCTCCATATACCGGTAGCAGTAAATTTGTCCGGGCGGCAGTTCAATCAACCAGGTCTGAGCCTTAGAATCATTAATATCTTAGAGACTGTAGGCTTAGATCCGAGCCTGCTGGAGTTAGAGCTTACGGAAAGTGCAGTAGTACAGAATCCGACGGTGGCGATCGCTACTCTCAAAAAACTCAAAGCCATAGGCATTAGCCTTTCTCTAGACGACTTCGGCACCGGTTACTCGTCTTTAAGCTACCTACAACAATTTCCTTTCGACATCTTAAAAATAGATCGCTGTTTCGTGCGCAACCTCACTCCCGACTCGAAAGGCGCGGCCTTAATTTCTGCCATCTTAAGAATGGCAGAAAGTTTGAACTTAAAGGCGATCGCCGAAGGAGTAGAAACTGAGGCGGAATTAGAAATGCTCCGACAAAATAAATGTTCTATTATCCAAGGTTATTGGTTCAGCCCGCCCCTACAGCCAGAAGCTTTGTTAGATAAGCTACAGGTGGGAATAGGGAATAGTCTATTGTAGTAGCGCCACGCAGCTAAAATAGTGGGTAAACTCCGTAGGCTAGCTTGTAGTAATCGCTTTAGCGATTGATATCTTAGAATCGCTAAAGCGATTACTACGAACTTTTGCTTTGCTCGCCATTTTAGCGTAGGTAGGTTTTCGGGAAAAACCGGGCTTCTTAATTGCAAATAGAGATGCAGCCCTAATAATCCCAATTTTCAATAAATTCTCTAAGCACTTCCATAAGACGTTCCAACTCAGCTAACAACTCCTGCGCCCCCTCAGTACGATTTTCCTTAGCCAGAGCGTCCAGTCTAGCCGCCACCTCCGGCATTTTGCGAATGCCAACCATAGAGCTAGCACCCTTTAGCTGATGGGCCCGAGCGTGGATGGCGGCATAATCGTTACTGGCTAAAGCTTTTTTAGCGTCTTCTATATAACTAGGAGCATCTTCAAGAAAAGTCTCTAGCATTTCCAACTCAAACTCCGTATCCCCCCGAGAGAGTTCGTGCAAGCGATTGAGATCTACTGCTAGTTCCTCAGTCGGATCCGTTGCTTCCGGGTTTGGTGTTGCGTTAGCGAAGCTTTGCGGATGCAACCGCTCTCTCTCTGCTGGTATGGTTTCCTTATAGTCCGTCCAATAATTTAAAACATCCTTCAAGACTTCCAGATCGATGGGCTTGCTCATATAATCGTCCATACCAGCGGCAAGACACTTTTCTCGATCGCCCTTCATCGCATTAGCAGTCATAGCAATTACCACCGTATGGCGTTCGCTCCCTTCTAATTTCCGCAGCAATCTAGTGGCCTCGTAGCCGTCTAAAACGGGCATCTGACAATCCATCAATACCAGATCGTAATCAGTTTCCGCCAGACGTTGGAGCGCCTCGCGACCGTTAGAAACACAATCGCAATCCGTGTATCCCGCCACCTTCAGCAAACTTAAAGCCACCTTTTGATTGATGGGAGTATCCTCTACTAACAAAATCTTAGCAATTGTACCAACCCCATCCTCAGACTTTCCTGGAGCCTCCTTTCTCTCTAAGACACTTCCTCCCCCATCGCTCCTCGAACCAAGAACTCCCCTCAAGCACTCCAGAAAACGCCGTCTCTTAAGAGGCTTAAGCAGATAACCGGCAAAGCCCCGCTCCTGCAATTGCACGGCAAGATCGCGGCGATCGCGCGAAGTGACAACAACCCACTTACAACTGGCCATTGCAGAACTAGACTTCAACAAAGCCTCAAGAGCATCCAGATTAACCCCTGGAGCATCTGGAGCAACGATCGCCACATCGTAGGGCCGCCCCCGATTAATCGCTCCGAGAACAACCGGGACCAAATTCGCCCCCGGCTCCATCTCATCCGCATCCATTCCCGATGCCAGAGCGTAAGAGCGCAAAACCTCCCGAAAACTAGAACTACTATCGGCTATTAACAACCGCCTATTTAAAAGTTCGGGCCAAGAATCCCTCGTAACAGCCCCGAATTGCCTTTCAAACGAGGCAGTAAACCAAAATGTCGAGCCCTCCCCTGGGGTACTTTCCACCCCTATTTCACCTCCCATCAACTCAACCAATTGCTTGCAAATAGCCAACCCCAAACCAGTGCCGCCGTATTTGCGAGTAGTAGAAGCATCCACCTGAGAGAAAGACTTAAACAACTTTTTCCGGTCTTCCGGCGCGATACCTATTCCCGTATCCCGGACTTCAAAGCGAAGCTTAACCGGGCAGTCGCCATCGCGGTCGGGTGATAGGTCATGGACCGAAGATACTTTTAATACTACTTCTCCTCTTTCGGTAAACTTAATCGCATTACCCGCCAAATTCATCAACACTTGACGCAAGCGAGAAGCATCTCCCTTTAAAGCAAAGGGCAAATTAGGTTCCACCAAGCTAAATATTTCCAACCCCTTAGCCTCAGCCCCCGCCACCAGCAGTTCGACTACCTCCTCCGTACAATCGCTTACATCGAAATCCTTAGTTTCCAAGCGCATTTGCCCAGCTTCTAGCTTGGAGAAATCGAGGATATCGTTAATTATCAACAGCAGATTTTGACCGCTCACCTGGATAGTGTCCGCAAACTCCTGCTGCTCTGGCGTCAAACTGGTTCTCTTCAAAAGATCCGTCATGCCGATAACTCCATTCATCGGAGTGCGGATCTCGTGGCTCATGGTAGCCAAAAATTCCGACTTCATCCGCGCCGCTTCCAAGGCAGCCTCCCTAGCTTCTACCAACTCGTTAATTAAATGGCTGACAATAACGATGCCGCCGACTTCCTCCGACATCGCATACCAAGGATGGATAGCCCAACGCAGATATAGCTTGCTGCCATCTTCTCGCTCCCATAAATCCTCATCGGCAGATACAATTTCCCCATTCATCCCTTTTGCATAAGCAGCTTTCCATGGTTCGGGTATGTCGGGGCAGACTCGATAATGATTGCGTCCTATGAGAAGTTCCCCTTCCAAATTGTAATCCGTCAGCCATTTTTGGCTGTGAGCGAGATAGCGCATTTCTGTATCGAACAGAGCCATGGCAACTGGAGCGTTGTTAATAATCTGTTGCAACTGTCGGCGTTCTTGTTCGATCGCGGCTTCGTATTCTTTCCGGCTGGTGATATCGTGGGCTACTGCGTAGATTAAACCCTCTTGGCTGAAGGGTGCTGCAGTCCAGCTCAACCATTTATAAGAGCCATCCCGACAGCGATAGCGGTTTTCAAAGTTAATAGTCAGGGCACCTGCAACCGTTTTTTCCATTTGGGCAACGGTTGCTTCTCGGTCTTCTGGATGAACCAATTCTATGGATGGTTTAGCCAACATGGACGAAGTGCTGTAACCAAAGGTATTCTCCCAAGCGGGGTTTAGACGCTTGAAATAACCGTCAAATCCTGCAATACAGAGCATATCCACCGAGAGGCTGAAGAAGCGATCGCGTTCTGTTTCTGCTCGCACTCTTTCTGTAATATCCGTCCATAAGCCGCAAAGAGCATAAGGTTCTCCTCCGGCATCGTACAGCGGAAATTTAGTCATTAAATAATGGTGAATGCCATCTGGGAGAGGGATAATACATTCCGACTCATGAGCTAACTTAGTAGAGATAATCTCTCGCTCTTCTTCCAGCCACATCCGAGCCAATTCCAGCGGCAAAATATCCGGGACCAGTTCTAAATCTGTTTTTCCTTGTAACTGTTTGGGAGCTACTTTAAATAACTCTTGAAGTTGGCGGTTGATTTCTATATATCTTCCTTCTAAATCTTTAATAAAAATCATAGCCGGAGCGTAATCTAAAATCCCCTGCAACCGCTGCTGGCTCTTTTTTATTGCTGCTTCCGCTTGTTTTCTTTCTGTAATATCTCTAAGAATTACTGTTAAAATAATTTCCCCATCTAAATTTAGTTTCGAGATAGAAGCTTCCGCAGGAAAGATGGTTCCATCTTTTCTTAAAGCGGTAATTTCTCGGTTTCCTCCCATTTTTCGATTGCTTTTAGACGATATTTTAAAAGTTTCAATATGTCCCCGGTGAATTTGACGATTTTTTTCCGGAATTAAAATGTCTAGGGGTCGATCTATCGCCTCCGCTGCCGTATAACCAAAGATATTGCTCGCACCTTGGTTAAAGAGGGTAATGCGCCCCGTTTCGTTAATAGAAATAACGGCATCTTTTGCCAGTTCGAGAATGCCTGCGAGTCTGGCTTCCGATTTTTGTAAGGCTTTTTGTGCGTTGAGGCGATCGCTTATATCTCGGGCGAAGGCACAAGCATATTCTCGCCCGTCAAATTCCAGATAGTTGAGGGTTATTTCCACGGGGAAAATGCTGCCATCGCCCCTTCTATGCTTGCTTTCAAACATCAGAGAAGTTCGCGATTTTAATTCCTGCCAAAATTCAGGCCAATTAGCAGGCTGTAATTTGACATCGATATCGTAGAGCGATAGTTGCAAAAGTTCGGAGCGGTTGTATCCCAAAGCCTGACTGGCTGCTCGGTTGACGTAAAAGAAGCATGCCGCAGAATCGACCCAGAAGACGGCATCGGCAGCGTTATCCACAGAAAACTGAGTCAAGCGCAAAGCCTGTTCTACTCGCTTGCGATCGCTGATATCCCGCTCTATTTTCACATAACAACTTATCTCGCCTTCTGGCGATCGCACGGCAAAGGCTGCTAAATCGAGGTCTAAGGCTATTCCGGTTTTATTGCGACTAATAATTTCTTTCCTTAACCTCCCCCGCATTGCCAGTTCGTCAAATATTCCTGAGAAAGCTTCTTCCCCCAGGTGCAAGGCGGGAGTCTTTCCTTTTAACTCTCCATCGGAGTACCCCAACAAGTTGGCATGGGCTTGGTTTTGTTCCAGGTAACGCCCTCGATCGTCGATAATAGAAATCGCATCGTTAGAATTAGCAATAATCTCGCGGTAAAGCTTCAACTTTTCTTCCGCTTCCTTCCTTTCCGTTATATCTCGCAGAGAAGCCAGATAAGCAGGGGCTCCCTCCCAGGTAATTTCTACCGATCGCATTTCGACGGTCGCGCTGTCTTTATCGAAATGCAGGAGGTGCAGCTCTGAAGTGCCAATAGTGGGATTCCCAAACATCACTCCCTGCATTTCTTCTTCCGAGTAACCAAACATAGACTGCGCGGCGGAGTTGAGGAAAAGTATTTTGCCTCCCGCATCCAAAACTAGGATGCCGTCGGTGGTAGTGCTGATAATAGTCCGCAGGCGTTCCTCGCTATGGCGCAACGCTAACTGAGCCCGGAGGCGATCGCTCGTGCTTAGAGCCAAAGAAGCCATATAAGCCAGATAGCCAGCAAAGTTTTGCTCGTCGAGGGACCAGGAGCGTTCGATGCCGATATGTTCGTGACAAATTACTCCCACCGTCCGTCCGTCTGAGTGGATCGGCACGTCTAACATGGAAGTAATTCCCAAAGCTGTCAGATAAGACCCTGAAAATTCCCTGGTGCCGGGATGAGTATGGGCGTCCCCTGCAACGATGGAGCGCTCCTCTTCTAGAGCGCGGAAATAATCCGGATAGTCTCTAACATGAAGGATCGATCCTTGGGAATGTCTGCCTTGGGTCAATTCGTACAGGTTAGCGCAGTGCAACTGGGAACGGTCCTCGTTATATAACCAGAGGCTTACTCGCTCTACCGTCAGGATGCGGGCCGCTATCTTGGTAATCTCCCGAAAAGCTGCATCCACCTGCCCGGTATAGATAGCTTGAGTGCGAGCCAGCAGCAGCAAGCCGGTTTGATGTCTGGTGGCCCTGGTCTCGCTCCGTTCCAAGGCTAACTCTGCTTCTAGGCGATCGGCTATTTGCGCCGCTAGCTCTCTGTTTGTGGCGACCAGTTCCCGCGTCCTCTCTTCCACCCGCGCCTCTAACTCTTCGTTAGCTTGCTGTAGGGCTTCCCCCGCGCGCTTGCGCTGGAGTTCCGCCGCCGCCCTAGCGGCGAAAACCGTCATAATTGATTGGAACTTTTGCCCTTCTAGTATCGGCTTGTCATCTAACACGCACACCAGGCCGATGACTTTTTCGGATGCATCTAATAGAGGCACTCCCAGATAGGAGACTGCCTCCATTCTCACTAAAGCTTCGTCTTTTGGGAATTGTTCCTGCAATTTATCCCGGTAGTAACAAGGTTTGCCCTCTGTCTTGACTATCTCGCAGGGGGCATCTGCTAGGGCGTAATCGAAGTTTTCTCCCGGGCGATCGTCGTGCCAGAATGCTAGAGTTTGCAGGCGATCTTCTCCCTTGAATTCCGAAACTATAGCGTAGCGAACTCTCAGGGAAGCTGCTAGATGGCGAACTAGGGCGGGGAAGAAATCTTTACCCGTCACCGAGGCAGTCCCGGCTACTATGTTCTGGAGGGCTTCTTCGGTCCGTCGCCTTTGGGCCATTTCTCCAGCTAGCTGTTGGACCGTGTTTTGCAGTTCTGCGGTTCGAGCCTCTACTTTTTGGGCCAGGGTTGCGTTCGTTACGGCCATTTCCCCTTGCACCCGTTTGGCTTCGCTTAAATCTCTGCCTATATAAACAACGTCGTCTTGTAGCTCTTTGAACTCCGTATTTATGGGAGAACGAGAAAACCCCACGGGAATTTCTTTACCGTTTTTGGTCCGACAGGTTACTTCTATGGTTGGGGAGGGGGAATGGGACGCTCGGGCCATCGGAGAGCTTTGCTGCAATCTTTTTCCTCCGGCGTCTGCCTCGTTTCGGGCTAATATTTGGGATAGGGGGCGATCTATTAATTCTTCTTTGCTATAGCCAAATAGCTCTTCGCCGGCACCATTAACTGTTTTGATAACCCCCGAATTTGAGGTAACAAATAGAGCATCTGCCGTGGATTCTATAACTTGTTCTAGATAAGATTTGGTGGCGGTTAATTCTTCTAATAAAAAATAAGCATCGTTTCTCGACTGCACCAATTCTTGTCTTAATATCATTCTTTCGGTTGCATCTTCTAAGAAAACAACAAAACCCTGTTGAAAATTATCATCTTCTTCGTCAGGATAGCCTACAATACAAATATCTATATACTTTAGCTTATTACCAGATACTTCTCGATTGATTCCTTTTAAGTCAAAAGCTTCTCTATCTTGTTCTAAAATCCTCGTAAAAATATCTTCTAAGCCGATAAATTCGGGAAAGCTCGATCGAATATCTCGACCTACTTTTACCTCTTCTGGAGTTTCAGCAAAATTCGCCGCTCCCCAAGAATTTTCGATAATAAGAAAATCTTTATCTAAGGTTACATATTCTATCTGGCGCGGAGCTAATAGTTTTTTAAAAAGTTTATTCATTTGTTTCGCTAATTGCTAATAGTTGCGACCGGGGCAGTCATCATGCAAAAATTCCCGCGATTTTTATTATCTATCGCGGGTATTTAACTACAATTATGGCATTACTAGACTGGAAACATTTATCCCTTTGCTGCTGTTGACTCGATCGTTTTTTCTGAGATTAAGTGAAACATTTCGTCAACATTTTCGCCTGTTTTCGCTGAAGTTGAATAGGCTGCTATTACTCTATCTGGTAGGTTTTCTTTGAGATTTTCTAATAGTTTAGCTACCTTTTCTGGATCTATCAAGTCTGCTTTGTTTAAGGCAAAAATAGCTATCCCTTTAGGATTTACAGATAAAAACAGTTCCAGTCTTTCGAGCATATTATCTATGGTTTCTTGACGAGTGACGTCGGCAACAATAATCGCGCCGCTGGCTCCTTGTAAATAACTAGGAGCGATCGCTTTAAACTTAGTATGACCTTCTAAATCCCAAATTAAAAGCTGGACGCTTTTTTCTTCAGACAAGTCAATTTTTTTCCGCGAAATTTTCACTCCCACTGTTGAAAGATATTTATCGCTAAACTGGCGATCGACAAATCGACGAATTAGACTGGTTTTGCCAACCCCAAAATCGCCTACCAAACAAATTTTCTTAGATATTGTTGTCATAACTTCCTATTTGGCACCCGGTTCAAACGGTTCAAAAAGTACGCACCTAGATAATAGTAGCGGTTGATTAGATTCCACATCCGGCGGAGGAGTGGAGTTACCAATTACTTCTAGCCGCCGAGGATCGACACCTTCTTCCACCAGAGCATCTCGCACCGCTTCCGCCCGTTTAGTGGCCAGTGCTTCGTTTTTCTTTTGGCTCCCCAGGCGATCGCTATAACCTTGTATTTTTAGGTGTTTCTGAGGATATTGGCTCATAAATTGCTGGATCTCGACAATAGTCTCTTGATAAGCCGACTTCAATTTCGCAGAATTGACATCAAAGTAGATGCGATTTTCCAGAGTCAGAGGACTTAATTTAATCGTACTGACGACCGACTTCACCCCGGGTATTTGCTCTAACTCTCCGACTATTATTTTAGATTGGGCCATGTCAGTTACCGTTCCTTCGACTTTGACCTTCTCTTCTGCGTATTCAGTAACCACTGACACACCCTTAATTTGATTTAAGGCCCCCGTCACCCGTTCGACTGCTGACATTACCTCTTCGGGCTCTGGTGGGACTTCTACTGCCACTATTTTATTATCTAACTCTAGGTTTGGGGCCGCTTCTTTTGCTATTTCTTCAGCTTTATCCCGCAAGCGCTGGTTGGGCAACCTTCCACTCAGAGCGATCGCTCCTTCTTCTACATCCGCATTCAAGCTATAAAGGGCCAAACTAGGACTGGAGGCCCACGCTCCGGCCACTGTTTGCTCTATCCTGGCATTTTCGGCGGCGACTTCTGCTGCTATGCGCTGTTCTTCCTGCAAGCGGTGTCGATAATAGCCCAAAGGTAGGAAAATACCGCCCAGAAATAGCGCCATCAAAAATATTAAGGCCACGGGAAATTTAGCTGCTTTTTGCGGGTTATTAATTACTTCCATTAACTGCTCTAAAAGTGGCTTAATCTCCTCTGGAACGCTTTCAGGATCGCCCTCAAATTCCTCAATTGCTTTACCGTGTTTAATTATAAGAGTGCTGACTGTATTCCGCATTTTCTTAATAAATTTTTTGGTGGGTTCTCCTTTAACCACTACTGCCAAATAGCAGTATCCCGCCACTTCAATCATTATTTTCGAGGCCCCATATTCAATCTCGTTTAGTTCGGAAACCTCCCCAGATTGAAGGATACAATCGTTAACAAAACTGCGGATAGCTGTCAGCATTCCCGCCACCATTTCCGACTCCAATCTTTCCCTGCCTGGATGTTGCGCTTCGCAAATTATTAAGCCTGAACCTTTATGAATTAAAAAGACAGCTTGCACGGTAAAGTGCATTACTTCTGAGAGGATTAATTCTGCTTCGGAAACACCTTGAACTTTAGCGCGGATTTTGCGGCTAAATCCGTCCATGCTTACTGCTTTAGTTATCTTCTCGTTAATTTCTTGAATTGCTTCTGCCATGTATCGAGCAATGGTACTGCCTATTACCGGATAAAGAGCATCTACCATCGAGTCTCTTTCTAATGTAATTTGTTCTTTAATCGCTCTACCCATCTCTGGAGCGATCGCTTCGGCAATTGCGTTTCTATCTATTTTAATTTGTTCTCTAATAGCCTGTCCTATTTCCGGCCCTATAGCTCTGGCAACTTCTTGGGGCGAATTTTTAATTTGTTCTGATATTGCCCCGGGTAATAAAGGAGCAATGGCATCGATAATTGACTGTCTATCATCTTGGGTTTTCTTCTGAATCATTCTGTCAATTATCGGAGCTAAAGCATCTGCCATTGTATCGCGCCCCAGTCTAATTTGTTCTTCTACTGCTGCTGCTATTTCTGGTGCTATGGCTTTAGCAAATTCTTTGGGAGATTTGCTTATTTGGGCGGTAATGGCAGGCACCATTAAGGGGGCCATTGCCCTTACGATTCCTTGCGGATCTTCTACAGTTTTCCTCTCTATTGCTTCGTCTAAAATTGGAGCGATCGCCCAGGCTACCTCTTGTTTGGCTTGGGCTATTTTCAAGCTCAATAGATCTGAAATTAAGGGCAGCATTAAATTAGTCAATTCTTGGGGATCGGATATTGTGTGTTGGATATTTTTTAATTTATCCTCCAATTCCGAATTTAGCTCTTTAAAATTGTTGATTTCTGGACCCACAAGAAGATTTTGCAAAGACAGAAAAGCGTCTTCTTCTGGTGTCGTATTTAAAGAAGCATCCGAAGATTTTTCTACTGGTATTTCTTGAGTTGGCGCTGCTTTGGGTATCCTAGCAAGTTTGTTACTTTCAACTTTGGAGGGAGCTAAATATTTTTTAGCTGTTATTTTTTCAGTTTCAGCAACCGGGATTTTATCTATTACAATCTCATCTCTTTTTGGCGAGGTCGCGGGTTGGTTTTCTACTACATTCTCGACATCTCTTTGTTTATTTGGCGGCGATTTTTCAAGATATCGATCGCTTTCTTCTTTCGCTTTTTCTTCTGTTGCTTCAGTTTCTAATAAAATATCGAAGAACCCCGATATGGCCTCGGCTTCTGCAGTTTCTTCTTTTGCAGAGGCGCTCTTAAATTTATATTCTCCATTTTTCAATTCTTCTCCATAGCCTTTATTTAGCTTCTGGCTTTCTGGAACCAAGTCATTTTTAGAATCATTGTTCGCTCTATACTCCCACTTCTCTTTCTCGAACGAGGGATTTTTCTCGGCAGTTTCTCGCTCTAATTTTTGGTATTGTTTATTAGCGCTTTTGCCGTTTTCATTAGCAGCAGCACCTTGACTTTTACCCTGTTTATTTTTCCCCTCTGATTTTTGGGAGTCGATTAGATCGTTGAACTTTTCTCCTAAAGCTCTGTCCGCCTCTGCTTCTTCTTTAGCGGTTTGTTTGGCAACTCGTTGTTGTTGTAATTTTTCTTTATGGTTGGAATGTCTGACTCTAGTTTCCCCCCCACTGAGAATATCTACTACAGCATCTTTAGGATCGAGAAGCCAGAGCTTATTGGTAGAAGTTTTTTCTGTTTTTGGGGTTTTGGAGGGTTTGACTTTTTGGGGGTTTTGGACCCGATCGCTCCTTTTTAATTCATCTTTACTCACCTCCGGCGAGTCTATTTTCTCTGGATTATTTGTTACCGTTCTCTTTCTTTTTCCTACATTTTTTTTACCCACTTTTAGCTCTTTTTCAGGAGAGGACTCAAAGAGTGGAGACTCTTCGAGTTCTCCTGGCACAGATGGCGATTTTTCCGAAAGGTCGAAGCTCCCGATTCCAGCTACTAAATCCTCTGACTCTTTTTCAAATGCAGTAGATTTTTGCTCGTTTTTAGACCCTGAATTAATAATATTTAGCTCTGCCATAAGAATCAACAAAGCTTCTAGCTGAGAATCTCCATTTTCTTCAGCCGATTTTGAAACAGAATTTTGTTGTTGCAGGTTTTTCTTAGCTGGATTTTCCTTCGGTAAAGCCATCTGCTTTTATCCTCTATTGACGACGTTGTGGTAAAAGAATTTCCGGTTCTATATTGCTTTCTGCTACTTCTTTGAGTTCGGGCACAAATTCAGTTCCCTTCAACCTCATGCCTAATTCAAACAAAATTTCTGCCATATCGTCGCGAGCAATTTTTTCATCTCGCAGGACAGAAAAGCGCCTTGCCAGTTCTTCAAATACCTGAGTTTTGAGACTGCGGACATCTTCTTGCAGCCTATCTCGCGTTTGAGAGAGTTCGTCGCGAATTGAATTTGTTTGCTTATCCAATGCTTCGTCGAGGGCTTCAAAGCTCGTCGAAAATTTGCGATTTATTCGATCTACTTGCTGCCGAACATCTGTCGTTTCTTCTATGGTGTTTGTATTAAGAGTTTTGAACTTTTTTTCCAAAGTATCTACCGCCGCCCGCAGTTCTGTAGAAAGAACCGTTCTTACTTGGTCCGTGCGGTCTTCGATTTCTTCCTGGAGCATTGATAAGTCAGATTCAAGCTTGTCGAAGCGGGTTTCAAAATCCCTTAATTGAGAGCCTAAAATGATGTCGCGAATTTGGTCTATATTCCCCAACCTGTCGCGCATTTCTTCTTTAGTTATGTCTGCCATTATTTCTCCTTTAATTTGCAAAAATTGTCCGGTTTAGAGCAATTTTGGATAATTTATTCTACCCAGAGTTTAGCACCAGTCAGACCGTTTTTAGCAGAGAAGTCAGATGTCCCACCCGTCAGCGATCGCTTTCATTGATTATAGCTTCTCAGCATCGATGGCCATCCCCTGTTTAGCCTGCGGTACCATCCTCATCTATGGGCGGGCACCGCAGGCGATCGTCCACTACCCAATACCATCCGGGGTCGTCTGGCGGACCTAAATTCTATTTCTCATACTCAGTAGGCCATCCCTCAGAGCCAAAAAGCGATCGCTATAAGTGCAAACAGCCTCCTATTTCAACCTACAAAGCGATCGAATATGTGAAAATAATGAAAGGATGACCTTTTGAGTAATATGGATTTAATTTATCTTGACTACAACTGCTTCCAAAGGAAGTTTGACGATCCGCGGCAAACCAGAATTTTGCTTGAAGCCTTAGCCTGTCAGGATCTATTTATCGCGGCAGAAGCTAGAGAAGTAAGACTGGTTTGGTCTTTTATGCATCAAGATGAAACAAATCTTTGTCCGTTTCCCAATCGAAAATATGTTATCTTAGAGATGAGAAATCTTTGTCAAGTAAGATTAGAACCAGAAGAGGAAATTGCTCTACTGGCAAAATCTTTTCAGGCTGCACGCCAATTTTTCATCAAAAGATGCTATCCATCTTGCTTGTGCTGTTGCTGTTAAAGCAGATTTTTTCTTAACCTGCGACGATAATTTAAGAAAACAAGCGCAAAAGTTAGATATAGAAATAGCGATTATGAATCCAGTGGACTACATTAGAAGGGAGGTAAATTGATGAAAAAAAAGCCGATGATGGACGATACAGAAATCAGAATTAGAGGAATAAAGGCTTTATATGAGTCTCTGGGCTCTGTTGATGCTTTGAGATTTCTAAGTTTGCTACACCAAGACTCTAACGATTATGTAGAAATTTCCCAAATGCTTTACTCCAAACAAACAGTAGATGAAATATTTGACAGGGCAAAGCAAAGCTGGCACGAACAATCTTAGCAGCCGAGAAACCAGGGGAGGCAAAACCCAGTTTCGCCAGTTCAAAATTCCCGCCTACCCACTAGCCCAAAAGGCGCGGTTTTTATTAAAAACCGGGTTTCTTAATTACAAAAACTCAAAAATAAACTAAAATAAAACCAGATGTTTCTAAATCTTATTGAAAATGACCGCAGCAGTTGCAGTTAAAACCCAATACGAAGCCGTCATCGGCCTGGAAGTTCACTGCCAGTTAAGCACCAAAACCAAAATCTTCTCCAGTTCCTCCACGGAATTTGGGAGCGGACCCAACGTTAATATCGATCCTATTTGTATGGGAATGCCGGGGGTGT
The DNA here is from genome assembly GCA_034189005.1 of Cyanobacteriota bacterium. Taxonomy (GTDB): domain Bacteria; phylum Cyanobacteriota; class Cyanobacteriia; order Cyanobacteriales; family Microcoleaceae; genus CALKCV01. Next base: position 30,890 of record JAXHVR010000028.1, read on the forward strand.
TGCCGGTACTCAACCAGAAGGTATTGGAATATGCAGTAAAAGCTGGTTTGGCTCTTAATTGCGAAATTGCGCCCTACAGCAAGTTCGATCGCAAACAGTATTTCTATCCCGATCTGCCGAAAAATTTCCAAATCTCTCAATTCGACCTCCCCATCGCCGAACATGGTTGCTTGGAAATCGAATTAGTCGGCGAGGACGGCAGCGCCACTCGCAAAAAAATCGGCATTACTCGCCTCCACATGGAGGAAGATGCGGGTAAATTGGTCCACGGCGGGAGCGATCGCCTCTCTGGTTCTACTTATTCTATGGTTGACTACAACCGCGCCGGCATCGCCCTGATCGAAATTGTCTCGGAACCGGACCTGCGTTCGGGCCAAGAAGCTGCGGAGTACGCAGAAGAGTTGCGCCGCATCGTTCGCTATCTCGGAGTCAGCGACGGCAACATGCAGGAAGGTTCTCTGCGTTGCGACGTTAATATTTCTATCCGCCCGGTGGGAGAAGAAAAATTCGGCACTAAGGTCGAGATTAAAAATATGAATTCCTTCAGCGCCATCCACCGGGCGATCGATTATGAAATTCAACGCCAAACCGAAGCGCTGGAAACGGGAGAGCGCATTTTCCAAGAAACCCGCCTTTGGGAGGAAGGGTCTCAGCGCACTATTAGCATGCGCAGCAAGGAAGGTTCCAGCGATTATCGCTATTTCCCGGAACCAGACCTCCCGCCAATTCTAGTTTCTGAGGAAAACTTAGCCGCTTGGAAGTCCCAACTGCCGGAGTTGCCGGCCCAAAAACGGCATCGCTACGAAACAGAAATCGGTCTTTCTCCTTACGATGCCAGGGTATTGACGGACGATAGCAAGGTGGCAGAATATTTTGAGGCGACTCTCGCTGCTGGAGGCAATGCCAAGCAGGCGGCTAATTGGTTGATGGGGGATATTACCGCTTATCTGAAGAACGAAAAACTCGCCATTGACGAGTTGCCTTTGAAACCAGAGAATTTAGCGGAGTTGATATCTCTAATTGAGGAGGGCACTATTAGCGGGAAAATTGCTAAGGAGATTCTGCCGGAACTTTTCGCTAAAGGTGGTTCGCCGAAAAAATTAGTGGAAGAAAAAGGCATGGTTGTCATTGCCGATGCCGGTGCTTTGGAAGCTATTCTGGATGAAATTTTAGCCGCCCATCCAGGGGAGTTAGAACAATATCATAATGGTAAGACGAAGTTAAGGGGTTTCTTCGTCGGTCAAGTGATGAAGAAAACTCAAGGTCGGGCAGATCCGAAGCTGACTAATCAGTTGTTGAGTAAGAAGTTGCAGAAGTAGATTATCCCTTCCTTTGTTTGTAGTAATCGCTTTAGCGATTCATATTTATAAATCGCGCTTTGCGATTACTACGAACGAGATTTAGGGATTCATATTTATGAATCGCTAAAGCGATTACTACGAACGAGATTTAATAATAACCGACTGCCTCCCCCGAGCCACAACCCTTCCAATAATTCGACTCTCTGGATACTCTCGCCGCAAAGCATCCAAACAAGCAGAAGAGCGATCGCTAGGTACCGATGCCAGCAACCCTCCAGAAGTCTGCGGGTCGAACAATATAGGATAAAGAGGATGCCGCGCCGCAACCTCCCCATTTTCAACAAACCTCGACTGCACGAAGTTCTCTGGATGCAAAGAACTAAAAATCCCTCGCGCCAAAGTTTCCGCTGCCCCCGGCAAGACCGGTATCGCCTCCAACTCCAACTCCACCGCCACGCCCCCAGGGCCGGTCATTTCCAGCAAATGGCCCAACAACCCAAACCCAGTAACATCCGTACAAGCAGTGGCACCGCCTTCCACCAACAGCGCCTGCGCCCTCTGGTTGGAAACTAACATCGATTTTATCGCTCCTTCGATCCAGCGCCCCTTTGCCTCCAGGCGCATATCGGCGGCAAACAAAGTGCCCGTGCCCAAAGCTTTAGTTAAAATTAGCACGTCTCCCGGTTCCATCCCGCCTTTGCGCAGCAGTTTCTCGGGAAAGGCCAAACCGTTGCAGGTCAAGCCGAAGGCGAGCTCGCTGCCTTCGCTGGTATGTCCGCCGATGAGGACTGCTCCCGCTTTCTCTAAGACTTGGACGGCCCCAGATAATAGTTGATAGAGATCGTCTTCGACTTTTGCCGGTGCGGCGTGGGGGATAGTGGCGATCGCCATTGCGCTTTGCGGAGTTGCCCCCATAGCAAACAAGTCGCTCAAACAATGGTTGGCGGCAATTTTCCCCAATAAAAAGGGATCGTCGAGCAAAGCGCGGAAATAATCGATGGTCTGTACCATAGCTCGTCCCGCAGGAACCCTAACGGCGGCGGCATCTTCCGCCCCGTCCAGTCCGATGAGAATGTCTTCGCGCTTCGGCATCAAGTTTTCTGCTTGGATGCGCTTTAGCACTCGCTCTAGAATGCTGCCCCCAACTTTCGCCCCGCAACCGGCGCAGCGCATTGACGCTTCTGCTTCTGGGACCGACTTTGGTTCCGACATCGGTTCTAAATTGGCGAAGCGTTCCATAAATTCCCGGTCTATTTTATCTTTCCAGCGCCAGAGTAAGGAATTGGGGCCTAAACCCAACCAACCGCGAGAGGCGATCGCTTCTTCCTCACCGGTTCCTACCAGAATCAAAAATTGTTTCTGGGGCGCGAAGGGTTTTAGGGGTTTTCCCAAGAGCGATCGCTGCAAGTTTTCAAATAACGGTTGCCCCGCGCGCACGGCGAAGACTCCCGCTTTGGGGCGCGGGTGGTTTGCCATGGTCGCCACATCCCCGGCAGCGAATACTTGGGAATGAGATACGGACTGCAAGGCGTCGTTTACTCGGATAAACCCTCTCTCGTCTGCGGCCAGTCCCGATTTTTTTAACCAAGGCGCGGCCGATGCTTGAGTGACCCAAAAGACGCGATCGCATTCTACCACCAACCCGGAGTCGCAACTTACCAGGGAAGCGGACGAGATGTTAGAAACAGGCGAGATGTTAGAAACAGGCAAGATGCCTGTTCTACGTTCGAGGTCGGAAGCGGGCGAGATGTTAGAAACAGGCAAGATGTTAGAAACAGGCAAGATGCCTGTTCTACGTTCGAGGTCGGAAGCGGGCGAGATGTTAGAAACAGGCAAGATGTTAGAAACAGGCAAGATGCCTGTTCTACGTTCGACGCTGGCGACGCTTTCTTCTAAATGTAACTGGACTCCTTGCCGGCGGAGAATTTGCTCTAGTTTTTCGCCGAACCAGGGGTTGCGTTCAGGTAATAGTTTCGCGCCGCGATGAAATAGATGTAATTCTAGGTTATGGGTTGGTTGTTGGTTTTGCTGGTAGATGCGGTGCAGGCGAGCTCGGACGGAAAGCGCTAACTCGACTCCCCCTGCCCCACCGCCGACTATTCCTATTCTCATTTTTCGCTCTGGAGACCTTTCCACTTCTGCGGTTACTTCGTCCCAGTAGGCGAGGAATTGGGAAATTGGTTTTACGGGAATGGTATGTTCTGCCGCACCGGGGACGGTAAGGGTAGCGGGGGTGCTGCCGATGTCGATGGAAAGCAGGTCGAAGGGAACGGGGGGACGGTTGGCGCAGATGACTAAGTTTTTTTCCAAGTCGAGGGCGATCGCCTTATCTGCAAACATTCGCGCTCCCACAAATTGGGTTAGGTGTCGCAGGTCGATATGACATTCATCGAAATTATATAAACCAGCAACATATCCAGGCAGCATTCCCGAATAAGGAGTATGATAAACATCTGTTATTAAAGTTAATCTTACTCCTGCTATCGGTTTCATAGAAAATTGTTTGAGGGCGATCGCGTGACTGTGCCCCCCGCCTATTAGCACTAAATCTTTTTTTGCTGGTATCGATCTTGTCATAGTTTGCGGTTTTTTTCTATTTTAGCTGGGAGCACGTCAGTTTTGTAAATAAATTTTTTCTGCCAACTAACAACTGAACGGATAACAGGCGAGACGCCTGTTCTACAAAAAGCAGCAAGTTTTTGGTTCGCTTCAAAAGTGACGTGCTCCCTTTTAGCTTCTCGACGTCCAAAACTCCCCTTAATGACTGAATTTGCGTTATTATGTAATAATTGCATATTTTTAATCTGTTATTGACATAATTAAAAAAAATTTGGTATATAAAAATACTGCAAAGCTCTTTCAAATCCAATAAGTTAGTAAATTAACAAACTCCGGTTTGCTATTTTCTCGTTCCTCAATATGAATCAATCTAAATCTGTCGGTAAAGTCTATTTAGTCGGGGCAGGGCCCGGAGATCCAGCACTGCTTACCGTTAAAGCAAAAACCCTATTAGAATGTGCCGATGTGGTGGTTTACGATGCCCTCGTCAGCCCGGAAATTGTCAACATAATTAGCCCCCATGCCGAACAAATTCATGCCGGAAAACGTAGGGGACGTCATTCTCTGGCGCAGGGGCAAACAACCAAACTGTTAATCGAGAAAGCTCAAATTCATGCAGTGGTAGTCAGGCTCAAGGGGGGAGACCCCTTCGTATTCGGCAGGGGTGGCGAAGAGATGGAGGATTTAGTTAAGGCCGGAGTCCCAGTGGAAGTAGTTCCTGGCATTACCTCGGGCATTGCTGCCCCTGCCTATGCCGGCATCCCGGTCACTCACCGGAGTTATAGTTCTTCGGTAACTTTTGTAACCGGTCACGAGTCGGTGGGCAAGTATAGACCGGAGGTAAACTGGCAGGCGATCGCCAGAGGTTCGGAAACCATCGTTGTTTATATGGGAGTTCACAACTTACCCAATATAGTTAGGCAACTTACTGCAGCCGGACTAAGCTTGCAAACGCCGATCGCTTTAATTCGTTGGGGAACTCGTCCGGACCAAGAAGAGTTAATTGCTACTTTAGAAACAGCGGTAAAACAAGTCGAAGAAACCGGCTTTGAAGCACCAGCGATCGCCGTTATTGGCAATGTCGTTAACTTCCGTCAGGTTTTGAGCAATTATCAATTTCCATCATAATTAAAAAGCTGCAAAAAACTGCCCCCTTTTTGGTTTATAGTGTTCTACTTATTTCGGAATAACTTTCACTTTTTGTAAAATTTATTAACATAGATCGGGAGCCAACAATGTTTGAAACCGAACCTCAAAATATTGAGAAAAATTACCAGAAGATGATGCTGTGTTACTACGCAAATAATACTGATACTTTGCAAAACCTTCGGCTTACCCATTGGGAATCAAAGCCCTTCGAACGAATAATTTTCCCCAAAGAACGAATTTTATTCACAGCGATGCCTAAAGCTTATTTAGAAATTTCGACAAGCTACGCAGGGAAAGAAACTGTTTCTCGGCAAGTTCCTTGCGATACGTTGCGCATAGAATAAAAAATTAACGGGTTCCATCTCAGGATGCAGCCTATTTTTTTTTATTTTATTAAAGTTTGAAAAATGCTAATGAGTAATATTGATAATGGCAAAAAAAACCTAGTAGCTCTAATTTTAGCAGGTGGAAAAAGCTCGCGCATGGGTCGAGATAAAGCCTTAATTGATTGGCAAGGTACCCCCATGTTAAAACGTGTTTATCAAGTAGCCGCCGACTGTACGGAAAAGGTGCATATTATTACTCCTTGGCCGGAACGCTATCGAGATATTTTGCCAGCAGATTGTCAGTGGTTAATTGAGTCAACCCCGGGGCAAGGACCGATGGTAGGATTTGCCAGGGCCTTGCCTCAAATTTCTAGTTCTTGGGTTTTGCTTCTAGGTTGCGATTTACCCGAACTAAATTCGGATATTATTAAAAGTTGGATTTCTCAATTAGAAGAGGTTTCTCCCGATATTTTAGCTGTAGTACCGAAAAAGTCTCAAAGTTGGGAACCGTTGTGCGGTTTTTATCGCCAGGAGGTTTTATCGGAATTAGATAAATATTGCAAAGAAGGCGATCGCGAAGCGTTGCGGATGCAACATCGCTCTTTCCAAAACTGGCTTCCTACTATTCCAGTACGACCTTTATCTGTTGGCGAAAAAGAAGCTAAAATGTTGCGCAATTATAATACTCCTTCAGATTTAGATAAGTAGTCGTGCAAAATTAATTGGACATACGAAACAGGCGAGACGCCTGTTCTACGGGGACATAAAAAATCATTTTATGTAAATATTTTTGCCGACCTACTTACCTACTTAATTGTTAGTAGCGCGTTGATTCGATTGAAACTCATTCCCAATTCCGCCCCAAAGAAAAATCCATGTTCTAATGGTAAACCTACATAAGAACATGGAAAACAGGCAGTACAACCAGATAAATGTGAGGCTAGTCGCAACGCAACCAGCGTAAACGGTAAATGCACTTGATGGCTCTTCTCCCAATTGACGAGCTTTCAGGTGGCTAGGTTAACAGGCGAGATACAAGTAGTTGACAGGCGAGACGCCCTTAGTTGACAGGCGAGACGCCCGTCTCTACAAGTCGCTTTAAACCTAGAGATACCATCAAGATTTTTCGCTCTATTAATATGATGGCAGACAGGTTTTTAAATTGACAAGTGGGCTATTGCAATTACCCGCTTTTTGAGTGAGATGGTTGTTAGAGAGGGGCGATCGGTACAGAAGTTTACGATCGTATTTGGGACCAGAAACCGGGTTTTTTCAAAAATACCTTTGCCAAAATAAAAAAATACCATTCGTAGATTCGTAGGTTGGGTGTAGCGAAGCGAAACCCAACAAAATCCTTGGTTTTAGCTACGAAGATGTTGGGTTCCACTACGTTCCACCCAACCTACAAAAAAATGACTCATGCGGGCAAAACGGCTTGCTTGTCCTAGAGTAAAACGTTCTTTTTGAAATAGCATTATCGCAATTTCAGTTAATAATTCAGTTTCGGACATAAATTGTCACTTCTCCAACAAATCTGGATTAAAATTCGCCATCGAGGCGCGAAACATCTCGGCATAAAGACCGTCATTCCCCACTAACTCCAAATGAGAACCTACCTCCACAATTCGACTTTTATCTAATACCACTATTCGATCCGCTAGCATCACTGTCGAAAAACGATGGCTGATAAAAAATGTTGTTTTATCCTTAGTTAAATCGCGGAATTTCTGAAATAATTCGTATTCTGCTAAAGCATCTAAAGCGGCCGTCGGTTCGTCTAAAATCAGAATTTGTGCCGAACTCATAAAAGCCCGCGCAATTCCTATTTTCTGCCACTGACCTCCAGATAATTCTACCCCGTCGGAAAACATTTTCCCTAAAATAGCTTCATACTGTTTTTCTAATTTTAATACCACAGCATTTGCCCCCGAATCTAAAGCCGCTTTTTCGATGCGCGGCATATTTTCTCTCTCCCTCAAATCCCCAAATCCAATATTATCTCTAACGCTCAAATTATACCTGGAAAAATCTTGGAAAATAACCCCAATATTTCGGCGCATTTCGGCGAGGTCTAATTCTCGCAAATTAATACCGTCAATGGTAATTTCCCCTTCGCTGACATCGTACAACCGCGTTAATAATTTGACTAAAGTTGTTTTTCCCGCGCCGTTAATTCCGACTATTGCTATAGTTTCTCCCGGTTCTACTTTCAGGTTTAAATTTTGCAAAGTGGGAGTTGATGCCCCTGGATAAGTAAAGCTGACATCGCGCAAAATTAAACCTTGACTAATTGGTTTGGGAAAGGGTTTTGTGGAGGGTGAATTTACTATTTGCGCTTGGAAGCTTAGAAACTCGAAATATTGACCGACGTAAAGATTTGCCTCGTAGAGGGCGGCGATCCTTTCTAGGAGGCTGGGTATTAAATTCTGACACTGTTGAAACGCGCCGGCATACATGGTAAAATCGCCAACGGTAATTATGCCTCGAACTGTTTGAGCGATCGCCCAAATATACGCTCCATAAAATCCCATATTAGACAATATTCCCGCCCCACCCCGCGCGGTGGCATATTTGAGGACTAAATTTGCCGACTGGCGGTTAAATTCTCGGCGAATTTCCTGCCACTGCCCCAGGAGATATTCCCCTAAATTAAACAGGCGAATTTCTTTGACAAATTCGTTGTGAGTAAGTACCCGCTGCAAATATTCTGCCAGTCTGCCGCTTTGGGTTTGCTTGCGCAACATCCAAAAACGCCTGCCGGAAAACTTCACTCCCAACCAGAAGGCGGGTATATTTGTTAATAATAAAAGCAGCACGATCGCCGGATTAAATCTAACGAGTAAAACTATCAAACTGGCAAGGGTGCAAGCTTGCCCTAAAATGGTGGTAACAATGCTAAGGGCTCTGACTGGATAGGTACTGCCGCTGTTTGCCGCGCGATCTAGGGCGTCGTGGAATTCCGGGGACTCGTAGTGGGCTAAATCTAGTTTTATTGCTTGCGAGAGGAGGACGTGGTTGGCGTGGAGGGTGAAGCGATCGTTAATAATGTGACTTACGGAAACGTTGAGTTGACTTAAAATTTCGTATAAAATATCTAAAGTAAATCTAATACCTACTAAAGTTACAATAAACCTCCAATCGACGTTTGTTTCTCCGATACTGACGATTATCGAGTCTAAAACTTGTTTGTTTATTATAAGCTGTGCTGCCGGCAGCAAGGCTCTAATTAGGGTGATACCCACGGACAGCAATAACAATCCGGGGGTCGCTTGCCAAACTAAATAAATTAATTGGGGGGTCGTTGAAATTCTTTTCCAGAAACCTTTGAAGCTATTAGAGTTAGACACGATCGTGGGTAATAGGGAATGGGGAATTGGCGAGTATGAGTAGAAGTATGAGTATTAGTACGATCGCTCCTCGTTCGGCGATCGCTACTCAACTTTCAGGCAACTACGCTACTATAATAGAAAAAGTGCAAAAAAACAAGAAAAGCTCTATGCCAGTACAAACCAAACAACTTCCAGAAGTCGGACAAAAAATCCACGGCTTTCTAGTCAAAGCTGTTACCCCTCTCAAACACCTCCAAATAGTAGCCTACCAATTAGAGCATCTGGGCACGGGAGCAAAAATCCTCCACCTACACTCAGACGACGCTGAAAATCTATTTTCCGTCAGCTTTCCCACCGCCCCACCGGACAATACCGGCCTGCCTCACATCCTCGAACACTCGGTTTTAGCCGGTTCGCAAAAATATCCGGTGCGGGAACCCTTCTTCGAGATGCTGAAAATGAGTCCGGCAACCTTCATCAATGCCATGACCGGACCGGACTGCACTTATTATCCAGTATCCAGCAAGGTCAAACAAGACCTTTTCAATCTAGCAGAGGTCTATTTCGATGCAGTCTTCCATCCCCTGCTAACCGAAAATACCTTCAAACGGGAAGGACACCACCTCGCACCGGCAGAGTCGGACAACCCCACTGGGGAGTTAAAAATAAGCGGAGTAGTGTATAACGAAATGATCGGGGCACTATCCGATCCCGATCGGCGTTTAGAAAGCACTATCAACCAAAAACTATTTCCCGATACTATCTACGGTCTGGAATCCGGCGGCGATCCTAAATATATTCCCGAATTAACCTACGAAGCCTTCCGGGAATTTCACGCCGATCGCTACCATCCCAGTAAGGCTCGCTTTGTCTTCTACGGCAACATCCCCACGGAAGAATATCTCAGCTTTCTCGCGCCGAAGCTAGACGTCTTCGAGCGCCGCAACGTCGAGTTTCCCGTCCCCCGCCAGCCGCGATGGGAGAAACCCCAGTCGTTCCAAGACACCTACCCCATCGGCGCTTCGGAACCAGACACCGAAAAGACCTATTTATTAATGAAGTGGCTCGTCGGCGACGCTACGGATGCGGCAGAATGGACCGACCTCGACCTTCTCAACCGCATCCTCTTGGGGAACGAAGGGGCACCGTTGAAAAAAGCCATCGTCGATTCTAAACTGGGTCAAGACTTATTGCCCCATTCCGGCATGGACTCCGTTGGTTGCGAGGCCGTTTTTGCAGTGGGAGTGCAGGGCAGCGAAAGCGATCGCGCCGAAGCCTTGGAAAAATTAGTCTTGGATACTCTAGAAGGAATAGCCTCCACGGAGATAGACCAGGAGATAATAGAAGCAGCCTTCCAACAAGCCGGCTACCAACACCAAGAAGTCGCTCGGATGTATCCGCTGCGAATGCTCTTCCGGGTGATGCAAACTTGGATTTACGATGGCGACCCCCTAACATTTTTGAGCATGAGCGATCGCCTGGCGGAATGCAAGCAGCGTTACGCCGACGACCCGAACTACTTCAATGGCTTAATCCGCGAGAAACTCTTAAACAATCCCCATCGACTGATGGCCGTATTCAGACCCGATCGCAACTGGCAAGCAATTAGCGACGAAGCCTTGGCCGCTAAAATGAAAGAGTTGCGAACGCAGCTAACCGAGGCCGAATTGCAGCGCATTGCGGAGGAAGCGGCCGAACTAGACGCCGACGCGGGAACTCCCAACACGAAGGAGGCGATCGCCAAACTCCCACAACTCAAAGTCACGGACCTACCGCCAAAACCGGAGCATATCCCGACAGTTATCGAAGAGCTTCCTGGGGGCGCTATCTTCCTGCGCAACCAAGTATTTGCTAACGGAGTCAACTACTTACATCTAGATTTCAACCTCCAGGGATTGCCCCCGGAATTGTGGCTGTACGTTCCCGCTTATATCGATGCCCTGCAAAAACTCGGTGCGGCGGGGATGAATTACGAAAAAATCGCCCGTCGGGTTACTGCCAACACCGGCGGTTTGAATTTCCAATGCCTGGTACAAAGCCACGCCCGAGACCCCAAACGACCGGTTTACGGATTTCGCGTCGTCCTCAAAACTCTAGACGGCTATATCGAACCGACTCTGGCTTTGTTGCGAGACCTGCTCTGTGAAGTAGATCCGCGAGATACTGCCCGCTTGCGCGACGTAGTGCTTCAATCTCGCGCGGGGTATAGCTCGGAATTAGTCTATGACGGCATCCACACCGCCATGCTGCGGGCGGGGTCTGCGGTAACGCCGTTGGCGTATTTGAACGAAAAGATGAATGGTTTGCCCCAGCTAGAGCTTGCCGAGAAGCTATCTAATAATTTCGACGAGTTGGGCGGCGATTTGATGGCGAAAATTGAAGCCATTCGCGATTTTGTCGCGTCTCAACCTTTGGCAGCTAGCTTCACGGGGAGCGATCGCGCTTATACTCTGGTACGAGACGCTATCTCCAAGTGGGGCGGCGGCAAACAACAGTTGCCACCTATAGCAGAAGGGCAAATCGGCTTTAGTCCTATTTCTAACCTGCGGCAAGGTTTGGCCGGTCCGGTGCAAGTGGCTTATTGCGTGAAAACTTTACCCGCCCCTCATTTTTCCCAACCTACTTCCCCGCTGCTAAAACTGGGGACGCATTTATTGGCTTTGGGTTATTTATTTAGCGAAGTGCGCTTGAAGGGTAATGCTTACGGGGCCGGCTGTTCCTACAGTTCCTTGGGAGAAACTATTACTTTATATTCCTACCGCGACCCCCATGTGGTTCGGACTTTAAACGTGTTTGCCGGTTTGGTGGATTACGTTAAAAATGCCGACTGGAGTCAGGAGGATATCGAGCGGGCGATTATTGCTACGACTCAAAACGATTCTCCAGTGTTGCGACCGGAACTGGTTACGGGTTTGTCTCTGAGTCGCTATCTCACCGGACAAAGTCCCGAGGTGCGCGACGAACGTTACAAACGAGCGATGAAAGCGACGGTATCGGAGGTTAAGCAGGTTGTTTTGGATGCGTTTGAGGCGGGTAGCGATCGGGCTGCCGTCTGCGTGATGTCTTCTCGCGAAAAGCTCGAAGATGCCAACGCTCAAATGCCTGATAATCCTTTGGAGATCGATGATATTCTCTAAGAGAGAGTTCGTAGCGATCGCTTTAGCGATTCCAGAGAGTTCGTAGCTTTATGTAGGTTGGGTGTAGCGTAGCGAAACCCAACATCTTCGTGGGGTTTCGCTACGAATATGTTGGGTTGCGCTATCGCTCCACCCAACCTACAAGAAAATGGTGAGGGTATCGATCTTAGAAACCCGGTTTCTCAAAGAAACCGGGTTTCTGGACCCCGAACTTTTCACAACCTGTTCATAAATCGCTAAAGCGATTACTACGAACTGGCACTACGAACTGGCACTACATCCAGTCGTCTTGTTCGTTGCTTTTTTCTCTGAAGATTTTGCCTTTGGCATTAATTTTGCGGGTTTTTTGATAGAGACTTTCCTCGGTCAAATCCCATTTATCCATCATTTTCTCTAAATCGTCCTGAATATCTCTCGCCCCAGGAAAGCCTCGATAGCGAATTTTCAACCGCGCTAATTCTGCCAAACCGCGATCTGTTTCTTTTTCCTCGCTTAATAGCTTCTCTACAATAGAGCGATCGCGTTTATATTGAGGATGTGTTTGTTCCTCTTTCCGGCCTTCCGAACTCATAGTCGATGCCTCCCTCCGGCTTTATTCTACGTTAATTGTTAATTACTCAGCATCCCACTTGGGAAACGGACTATCTTGGGGCGTTTTGCTAGCCATATTTTTTAACTCCGGTTGAAGCTCGATCGCCTTTTGCTCGAATGCGTAAGCCTCCTCAAGTCTGCCTTGTTGCTGTAATAACTTGCTTAAATTCCAGTAAGCGGGGGCCAGGTCCGGTTTGAGAGCGATCGCCTTTCTGTACGTTACCATCGCGTCATCTATTAAACCCTGTTTGTAAAACATACTGCCGAGGTTCACCAGGGCCTCGACAAAGTTGGCATCTATCTGTATTGCCACCGAATAAGCTCGGGTTGCTTCCTGGAGCTTGTTTTGTGCTTGCAGGGCATTGCCCAGAGTCTTGTAGGCGCGGGCAAAATAAGGTTGATTTCGCACCGCTTGGTGGCACAGGGCGATCGCCTCCGGTAGTTTGCCTTTTATGTAATAAATTTCCGCTATTTTATCTAAAACTATCGCATCTTCCGGTTGCGTGCTTAAAGCTTTTTCATAGCTGGCAACCGCACCATCGAAGTTGCCCGTTTTTTTGAGGCGATCGCCTTCTTTAACATATTGCTCTGGGGACATTTTGGGAATTAGGAATTAGGAATTGGGAATGGTTTATTCTTCGTAAAAGGTATCTGCTTTTTTTATCTTTTTTTCTATCGGCCAATCCTCATTTTCGCCGCCGATAATTAATCGGTCTATCGCCACAATTTCTTTACTTAATTGTTGAAAAGCATTAATCAAAACATCCAAAGCAAAAGCATCGCTCGTTCCCAAATCGAACCAACAGCGAGCCCACAAATCCTCATACTCAATATTTCCAATATTGTGCATCAAAGCCATCATGGTATTATCGGCTCTCTCCAGATCGTAATCCATATAACTAATATCTACGCCCGTCTCCTGAACTTGGAAATTTTCCGCATTAAAGGCTCCCAACTTTCCTAGAAAAAACCAGGAATCAAAAACCTCTTCTATATACTGTTTTTCTCCGTTGGAAGGAACAGTTTGGAACTTTAACCAAATCCAAATATCGAAAGCATTGAACTCGCGAAAACTTACTTTCATAATTGTTAATTGTTAGTTGTTAATTGTTAATTGTTAGTTGTCAACTAACAACTAACAACTAACTAAATATTAGAGTTGAGGTACGCTACTCGGTCCCCAAGTTCCAACCCCGTCGCGGATCGAATCGCGCATGGGGTCGCAAGAGCGATCGCCACTATCAATATTATTGAGATTTTTGCACTGTTCGAAGAAGATTTGAGCTACCATGCGGCGCGGCATCAACCCCGACTTAGCCAAAGTCATTTCAAAGTTTTTATCCGCTTCCTCCCGCAGAGATAAATCGTTATTATTCTCCCTTGCTTGAGAGACTAAAATTTGAGCTTTGAGATAATAAACTTCTGGATTATTAGGAGTTTCTGCCAAAACTTTATTCACATATTCCAGAGCCTTATCGTACTCCTTCAAATCTCTATAAGCAATAGCTATTCCCCGATTCGCCAGATGGCTCGGACTTGCCTGTCGTTCTAACTTTTCTATAGCATCCTCTGGATTAGCGAAAGGCAAATTCACTGCCAGCAATAAATCCATATATCCTTTGAGCAAATTTAGCTCTGGGTCGTTTGGGTTTTGTTTGGCAGCTTCGTCGAAGTGCTGTAAAACTACCTTCAACTTATTAAGAGCCTTAGGAGTACCTGCCAATACACCCTCTGTAGTAATAATATGAGCCCCTTCTAAAAAATGACCAGTTCCCGCATAAAGATTTCCCCGAACTGCGTTAGTTGCCATTAATTCTTCAGCTACTTCCCTAGTTCTAGAAGCATAAACCTTTAAAGAATCCCAATCTTCATCCAAATAAGATAAAGAAGCCATCATCGCATAAGCAAGAGGTTCGTTTTTTTCTTGAGATTCTGCTTGCTGGAGATAACTTTTAGCCTCCTTATAATTGCCCTCTTCAAACATGGCTCTAAAAGCCGCTTCCGTTTTATCCCCAATAGCAGTGGGATTATTGGGACGAAATGGGTCTCCAGTAGCGGGAGAAACCGACAAACTCAGTCCGATCGCTGTAGCGCTGGCTATGACGGATAGCCTCTTGAGAATTGACAAGCGATCGTACAACAGAGATAGAGTTTTTTTCATAAGTATCTATTATCAGTTATCCGAGTAATGGTAATAGTTTGTTAATATTACCGAGGTATTTAGGTTCTTTACTTTTTTCTGCTAGCCTCAAAGCCATAAGGAAAAGATTTACGATTTTCCTCTCCTGACGAATCCAACTGCAAATGTTAACACAAGCTTCGCCAACCGACAAACCCCTTTTCGGGAAAAATGTTAATTAAAAATCTAAACCCAATTTCTAAAACAGATGCTTTACCTCAAAAACCTCTTCTACCATCCAACAGCTACCCCAACACCAATACTAAAAGACATTAATTTAGAATTGGCCCCGCAGGAGATGGGATTAATAGTCGGCCGCAGCGGTTCTGGCAAGACGACCTTATTAGAAATCTTAGCGGGTTTGGCACAAAAGTCCCGTGGAGAGATTCTCTGGCGAGAGCAGCGATTAACTTCCGAACACTTGCAACAACTAGGAGGGTTGGTATTTCAATTTCCCGAACGACATTTCTGTGGCGGCACAATTTTAGAAGAATTGCGACTGGGCCACCCAGAATTGACAGCCTCCCGAATTGATGGCGCTTTGACGGAAGTGGGACTGGAAGATCTGCCCCTAGAAACGTCACCGCATTCCTTGAGCGGTGGCCAGCAAAGACGTCTGGCCCTGGCAGTACAGCTAATTCGTCAGCCCCATTTGTTATTGTTGGACGAACCGACGGCGGGGTTAGATTGGTCCATGCGCCAGCAGTTGGTGAATTTATTGGCCAAACTAAAAAATCATTGGACTTTATTTGTGGTGACTCACGATGCCGGGGACTTATTGCCTATAGCCGATCGATGCTGGACGTTAGAAGCGGGCATTTTGCAATCTATGGAACCCTCTGCTTCAATTAATAATTAATAATTAATAATTAATAATTTTAGACTTAAAGTTCCCCTTTTTAAGTGCGGGGGTTATTAAAAATTCGGGGTCCAGAAACCAGGTTTCTTCAACAATACCTTCGCCATTTTCTTGTAGGTTGGGTGTAGCGTAGCGAAACCCAACGATCTTGTTGGGTTGCGCGGGGCGCTCCACCCAACCTACTAATGGTATTTTTGATTTTGGCGAAGGTATTGTTCAAGAAACCTGGTTTCTAAAATCAATACCTTCGCCAATTTTTTTGTAGGTTGGGTGTAGCGTAGCGAAACCCAACAAAATCGTTGGATTGTGGTACGAAGATGTTGGGTTGCGCTATCGCTCCACCCAACCTACGAGATGCTATAGCAACCAGTTCGCCTTATGCGATCGATTCGGGCATTAAGTATCCGTGCAAAATTAATTAGATATATTGAACAGGCGAGACGCCTGTTCTACGGGGGAATAAGAAATATTTTTGCCTACCTATTTACGATAAAAAGCCATAAAATTAAACGCGAGGGCAGGGCAAAGCATTCGGAAATCTAAATCTATGGGTTGTTAAAAAACTTGCCGCCCGAATGCTGTTGCCCCTACAGTTCTATGTTTGGCAAAAATCCCGCACGGGTTGCTGTAAAAATTAAGCGGATAACAGGCAGGATGCCTGTTCTACCAACAACTAACAACTAACAACTAACAACTAACAACTAACAATTAACAATATGACTGCAAAAACTAAACTAGCGATCGCCTGTCAAGGTGGAGGCTCTCACACGGCCTTTACCGCCGGCGTTCTCAAAAAACTGCTAGAAAAAAAGGTACAAGAAAAATACGATCTGGTAGGCTTGAGCGGCACTTCCGGCGGTGCCTTATGCGCGACTTTATCTTGGATAGGATTATTAGAAGCAGCCCAAGGCAGAACCACTCGTCCCGTTTACCAAAGGCTAACGAACTTCTGGAGAGCAAATACCGCAGTCACCGCCTGGGAAAGATCCCTCAACAACTTTACCCTGCAACTCCTGCGACTCCAGGACTCCGCCGTTTTGCCGGCCTTCTCCCCCAACCCCTATTCCATGCAAGGAACCCTCAAGGGCTTAATGTCCGTCAGTCCCCGAAAAGAATACTTAGACTTCCAGGAGCTACTCAACAATCATATACCCTTTCTGCGAATCCCATCTCTAATACAACCAGAGAGCCCTCGCTTGCTTCTGGGGGCGGTTAACGTTCTCTCTGGAGAATTTAAAACCTTCGATTCTAAAAAAGGAGAAATCAACATCGAATCTGTCAAAGCATCCGCCGCCATTCCCAACGTCTTCACCGCAGTACAAATAGGAGACGGTCTGTATTGGGATGGTTTGTTTTCGGAAAACCCGCCCATCGGCTACTTTCTGGCAAAAGAGCGAGAACTTGTCGAACCGGAAGAGCGACCGGAAGAAATTTGGGTAATTTTAGTCAATCCCAAAGAGCGAGAAACCGAACCAACAACCTCTCAAGATATCCTCGATCGCCGCAACGAATTATCCGGCAACCTGTCGCTCTTCCAGGAGCTCCGTTTTATCGAAACTATCAACAAGTGGATGGAAAAAGGAGCTTTTAATTCGGATTTTGTCTTGGAAAACGAATTAAAGCCGATTCAAGTTCGTTTTATTACGATGAGTAAGGAGATATCGGACAGTTTGGATTATGTATCCAAGCTCGATCGCTCTCCTCCATTCATAGAAATGTTGATGGAGGAGGGGGAAAATCAAGGACAGAAGTTTTTGGAAACAGTTATTTCTAATTAAAACAGCAAATAACCATGACACTAGAAGCAGTTTACGAACGAGGGACGCTGCGATTAATGCAGCCCATCGACTTGCCAGAGGGAACCAGAGTCGAAATTACTCTGGTTAAAAGTAAGTTTAATTCTCAACAGAAAACTCCTGCCGATATTTTAAGAGCGATCGCCTCCCTACCTCCAGAAGGAAATAAGTAGTCGTGCAAAATAATTTAAACAAAAATTCCCCTGCGGACGACACCTGTATTAACGCTGTATCGCCATCATGACAAAACGTCCGACAATTATTAATTATTAATTATTAATTATTAATTACTTAAGTAGTGGTGCAAAATCAGACGATGAACGTCCGACAATTATTAATTATTAATTATTAATTATTAATTATTTACTTGCGACTTTTGGCTCGGAGTTTAATTACCGGCGTTGCTAAATACGGGATGTTGTGGCATAATAATTAAGGAAAATTTTGGAGGCGATCGATGAAATGTCCGCACTGTGGTTCAAGTAATTTTCGTAAAAATGGCAAACGTCGAGGCAAGCAGAATCATCTTTGTAAAAACTGTAAACGTCAGTTTGTTGATGTATATTCTCTTCGTCACAAGTACCCAGATGAAACTAAACGAAAATGTTTAGAGATGTATCTGAATGGCATGGGATTTAGAGCAATTGAAAGAGTCACTAAAGTTAGTCATGTTACCGTAGCCAATTGGGTCGAGGAACAAGGAAAGAAGTTAAGTGATGTTCCCGAATTAGAAACTGTACCAGAGGTGGGCGAAGTTGATGAATTGCCAACTTTTGTAGGCTCAAAAAAAGATAAGGTATGGATTTGGACCGCTGTTAATCATTTTTAAAAAGGCATTTTAGCTTGGGTTATAGGAGACCGAAGTGCTAAAACTTTTGAGATGCTATGGCAGATAATTTATTGGTGGCAATGTTATTTGTGGGTAAGCGATAAATATAAAGTTTATTTAAAGTTTATCAACAACAAAGGTTATATTGTGAGCAAGACACACATGACGCGAGTGGAAGGAGAAAATACTCGATTGCGTCACTACTTGGCAAGACTACATCGAAAAACTTTGTGCTATTCTAAGTCTGTCGAGATGCTAAAGCACTCGATAAGGTTGCTGCTTCATTATTTGCATAACGGCTGCGTCGCTCTTGCCATCTGACGACATCCCCTATTTTGCAATGCCAAAAATCTTGTAGGGGCAAAGCATTTGGGAATAAATATCCATCTCTTCAGCAGAAGGATTAAAATCCAAATGCTTTGCCCCAGAGAACGCAATAATCTCCTGGATGTAATTGGGAAGATTTACCTCAAAAAAATTTGTATTAACCAAACATAAATAGGACTGCACAAAGATTAAAATCCAAATGCTTTGCCCCAACAAGAAAATTGGCGTTATGGAGATTTTCGATCGCTCTGAGCGATGTTGCATCGGCAACGCTTCGCGATCGAGAAGGCATTTTTTACCGTCTGGAGCATACATCCAGGAGATTATTGCGTTCTCTGGGGCAAAGCATTTGGATTTTAATCTTTCCGGTGGAGGGATGGATATTTATTCCCATAAGCTTTGCCCCTACAGATTTTGGCTACGAACCAATAACCCTAACGCTGTCTGGAGATATCCTCAGCTTCACGGCATCCCCTACGGCAAATTTGCCCGAGTCGGCGAAATTGAGATTTTGGCAGCGAACTCCTATTAAACTTTGTTCGCTGATGCGAACCAGATAGCGAGTATCGGTGCCAATATAAATAACCTCCTTTACTACTCCCAAAAAAGAACCTTTGCCGTCGTAATTTTGGGGATAAATACCAATTTTTTCCGGCCGCACTACCAGAGTCACTACTCTACCCGCCGCCATCTCCTCCCCCCCAGAGACTAATATTCGTAACTTTTCGTCAACTAATACTACTATTCCCTCTCCTTCTGGTTCCACCACTCGCCCTATTAAAAAATTACTTTCGCCGATAAACTCCGCCACAAAACGAGAGGCCGGTCGTTCGTAGATTTCTACCGGAGAGCCCACCTGCTGCAACTGCCCTCGGGACATTACTGCAATGCGATCGGACATGGTTAATGCTTCTTCGCGATCGTGGGTAACGTAGATAAAGGTAATGCCTAATTGCTGCTGCATTCGCTTTAATTCTAATTGTATTTCTTTGCGCAGTTTTAAATCTAAAGCCCCCAACGGTTCGTCAAATAATAATACTTTTGGTTGTTTGACTAAGGCCCTGGCTAAAGCTACTCTTTGTTGTTGTCCGCCGGATAGTTGTCGGGGATTTCGTTTTCCCAAATCGGTTAGTTTTACTAAGTCTAGAACTTCGGCGACGCGACTTTTTATTTCTCTTCGTTTTAAGTTCTCCATTTCTAAGCCAAAAGCTACGTTTTCGGCTACGGTTAAATGGGGGAATAAAGCGTAGTTTTGAAAAACTGTATTAACCGGGCGGTGAAATGGCGGTTTATTGCCCATCGGTTCGCCGTAAATATAGATTTCTCCAGCAGTGGGCATCTCGAAACCGGCGATCGCTCTTAAGGTGGTAGTTTTACCGCAACCGGAGGGGCCCAGGATGGAAAAAAACTCCGATGTTTTAATTTGCAGGTTCAGGTTATCGATGGCAAATACTTCTTGCTGGCGATCGCTTTTAAAGCTTTTATAAATTCCGATTAATTCAACCGCATTAGGTTCCATTTTTTATGCATAAAAAAATATTAATAACTAATCGCTAAAGCGATTACTACAAACAGTTCGTAGTAATCGCTTTAGCGATTCCCCAATTTTACTTAATTACCAGCAGCTACTTTAACTTCGGTCCAAGCCTCATCGTAGATAAGAGTTGCTTCTCCGACATCTTCGAGATAATAAAGTTTATCCAGCACTTCTGGGGGTGGATAAATAGCGGGATTGTTCAAATCTTCCTTATTAATTAAACCCTGTTCGATCGCCGCTTGGTTGGGAGTACCGTACTTAATGAAATTGGAATTTTGCGCCGCTATTTCCGGTTCCATCAGGAAATTAATAAATTTCTCGGCTAACTCTTTATTAGCAGCCCCTTTAAGAACGACCATGTTATCAGTAAAGATAATACTGCCTTCCTTCGGAATGGCATAATCCAGGTTAGGATTTTCTTCCATTACTTTAAAAATATCTCCACTCCATTCCGAGGTTAAATCTACCTGTCCTCGGTCTAATAATTGCTGACCTGTATCTGGGGCAAATACAGCGATCGCCTCTTTATTGTTTATCAAAAAATCCCGCGCTTTAGCTATTTCTTCGGGGTTGTTTGTATTGGGGTCGTAACCGAGAGAGATTAGGGCGATCGCGAAACTCCCTCGCATATCGTCCAACAAAGCTACTTTACCTCTATATTTCGGCTCAAACAAAGCAAACCAACTATCAATTTTTTCCTTAGTATTTTGGAAATTGTAACCTATTCCCATAGTCCCCCACTGGTAGGGAAAACTGTATTGATTCCCGGGGTCGAAGGGGGGGTCTATAAATTTTGCATTGACGTTTTTAATATTAGGAATATTTTCTCTATTTAAAGTTTCTAGCAATCCCTCCGCAGCCATAATCTCTACCATGTAATCCGAGGGAAATGCTACATCGTAGCCAGGATTTCCCGGTCTGACTTTAGCATATAATTCTTCGCTACTTTCGTAAGTGTCGTATTTGATTAGAGCGTTGTATTTTTCCTCGAATTCTGTCAGAATTTCTGGAGCGATATAAGTTGACCAGTTATAGACGCTCAATACATTTCGACCTTCTATATTTATGTCGTTGGCGCTACAACTAACGGGCAAAATAGCTGCTATGAGAAAGAGGATTAGAAAAGTTAAAAATCGTTTCATTGTTAATAAATAAAGCTAGTTCGTAGTAATCGCTTTAGCGATTTTTAACTAAGATTTTTATAGCTATTCTCTACTTAATGAGGTACGCCGATCCCCCCCAGCCCCCCTTAATAAGGGGGGAGCCAGTTTCAAAGTCCCCCTTATTAAGGGGGATTTAGGGGGATCGATTTTTTTTTGTACCTCATAATACAGAAAAACGCTATAAATCGCGCTAAAGCGATCGCTACGAAACATTTTTTCGCTCCCCCCAATTGCCGATGCTTAGGGAAGATAAAACCAACAACAGAGATGCTAATAACATTAAAGTTGAGATAGCATTAATAGCTGGCGTCACGGCAAATTTTATCATACCATAGACGAAAAGCGGCAGGGTGGTAGTACCTACTCCCGCCGTAAAGAAGGTTATGGCGAAATCGTCTAAAGACAAGGTAAAAGCTAAGAGGGCAGCGCTGAAAATCCCTGGCCAAATTAACGGCAGGGTAATTCGTCGAAAAGTCCGCCATTCGTTGGCCCCTAAGTCCAAAGCCGCTTCTTCTAAGGCCGGGTCCAGTTGGGCTATCCTCGCTCTTACTGTGATTACTACGAAAGAAATGCTAAAGGCAACGTGACCGATGATGATGGTAGGAAAGCCTAATACTACCCGAATACCGGTTAAGTTTTCTATTAACTGAAATATCAGACTAAAGAACACTAATAAGGAAACTCCCATTGTAATTTCTGGAATGATTATGGGCAAAAACAAAAGGGTTTCTAATAGATTGCGTCCGGGAAAAGAATAGCGTTCTAAAGCAAGAGCGATCGCCGTGCCTAAAATACTAGCTAATACGGTAGAAATTCCCGCTACAATCAGGCTGTTTTTTAAAGCATCCCAAATCATCGCATCGCTGACCGTACTATCTACAGCCCCTAGCAATAATTGACGGTACCATTCTAAAGTAAACCCCCGCCAAACGGCATTAAATTTGGAGGCATTGAAGGAGTAAATTATAAGGATTAATATTGGTAAATAGAGAAAAGCAAATCCCAATACGGCATTTACCCACAGCCCTATTCTACTTATTTTTCTAATTATCAAATCTAGGTTTCTCATGGTTTAAAAAAGTTCGTAGTAATCGCTTTAGCGATTAATATTGATAAATCGCTAAAGCGATTACTACAAGCTAGCCTGCGAAGTTTATTTAATTATTAATTATTAATTATTAATTATTAATTCTACTCCCGATCGCCTAATTTAAAATAAATCGAAACCGGCACTAATACCACTACCATTAATAACATAGACAAAGCAGAACCAAAAGGCCAATTCCGACTGCGGATAAATTGATTTTGAATTAAATTACCGATAGTTAAAGTTTTCGCGCCGCCGAGAATATCGGGAGTAATAAAAGCCCCTACCGTCGGAATAAATACTAATAACGAACCAGCCACTATTCCCCGCATAGTTAAAGGCAGGATTACCTTCCTAAAAGTCCGCCAGTCGTTCGCCCCTAAATCGTGGGCGGCTTCGATTAAAGAAAAATCTAATTTTTCTATAGTGGCGTATAAAGGCAAAACCATAAACGGTAAATAGCCGTAAACTAAACCAATTGTTACCGCAAAAGGAGTAAATAAAAGCTCCATCGGTTCGCCTATTATTTGAAAGCTTTGGAGGGCGACGTTGAAGACTCCTTCCGTACTTAATAAAACTATCCAAGCGTAGGTTCTTACTAAAAAATTGCTCCAGAAAGGGATGATGATTAATAATAATAAAACATTCCGCCAGGGTTTTTCGCGAGTCGCGATGAAAAATGCTAGGGGATAGCCTATTATCAGACAAATTATGGTGGTGGTAAAGGCTAACCAGAGCGATCGCCCCAATACTCCCCAATAAATCCCCTTGGCTAATCTTTGATAATTACTCAGGGAAAATTCCCAGACTATGCCTCCATAAGTTCCTCTTTCTAAAAAGCTATATAAAAGCACGATTAAAAGAGGAACTACGAAAAAAATTACCAGCCAGAATGTGGCGGGTAAAAGCAGAATTAATAAATTAATCTTTTGCCTCGGGGCTGTTTGGGAAAAGGTTTCTTTTTGCCTGGATGGTGTCATCTTATGTTAATTATTAAGCTGGCATCTGAAATTTTTCGCTGCCGGACAAACCGAAAGCAGCATGAACCGCTTGTAAAGCTTTCACCCCATTCTCCTCATCCACCACGCAACTAATTTTAATCTCGGAAGTTGCGATGGTTAAAATATTAATCTGCGCGTCCGCCAATACTTTAAACATCTTCGCCGCAACCCCCGGATGGGCGACCATCCCCGCACCCACAACGCTAACCTTGGCGATCGCCTTCTTCAACTCCACATCTTGCCAACCGCACTCGGCGGCATTTTCTAGCAAAGTTTCTCGCGCCAACTCCCCATCGCCCGAGGCAACGCTAAACACCAGATCCCGAGTCAAAACCCCATTAATTCGGCGAGACCGCTGGGACTGAACTATAGTATCCACGCTAATATTTTGCTCGGCCAACAAACCAAATATCTTCGCCGCCATTCCGGGGCGATCGGGAATTTGACGCACCGCCAAACCCGCCTGCTTGCGATCCAAAGCAACTCCTCGCACTGCTGGTATCGACTCATCCGCTAAAGACTCCAACTTCTCCTCCGGCAAAGGCGAAACTTGCACCTCAAAAGCTTCGCACAAAACAGCCACCGCCTTATCGCAGTCTTCCGCAGCAATAACGCAACTGACCTTAACTTCAGAAGTCGAAATCATCACAATATTAATCCCCGCATCGGCCAAAGTCGCGAACATCTTCGCCGCCACTCGCGGGCGCCCGATAATACCCGCCCCCACAATACTAACTTTCGCAATAGCTTTATCTTCCGCCTGGACCTCCGGTTCTCCCAAAACCGGATCGTTATTCTTCCCCAGGGCAGGCAAAATTGCTTCTGCCACTGCCGTTGCTTTTTTGAGAACGTCTTTGCTGACCGTAAAAGCAATATCGTTAGTATTGCCCTCGTGAATTGACTGGATAATTAAATCGACATCGATGTTTTGTTCCGCGATGCCCCCAAACAAACTTGCAGCTACACCAGGGCGATCGGGCACTCGTAACATCGACACCGCCCCTTGGTCGGTATTATATTCCACCGCATCCACGGACTTTGCCAGTTCCAAATCTTGCAACGCCCGTCGCTGGGGAGTCGAAGAAACCACTCGCGTTCCCGGATCGTCGGTCCAACTGGATAGTACCAACAGCGGCACTCCGTAGTTGCGGGCAATTTCCACCGCCCGGGGATGCAGCACTTTTGCTCCCAAACTCGCCAACTCCAGCATTTCATCGCAGGTAATTTCCGGCATCAACTGCGCTTCTGGTACTAAGCGCGGATCGGTAGTTAAGATTCCTGGAACGTCTGTATAGATTTCGCAACGTTCCGCCTGCAACGCTGCCGCCAACGCCACGGCAGAAGTATCCGATCCGCCCCGCCCCAGGGTGGTAATTTCTAGTTCTTCGCTGCGACTGATGCCTTGGAAACCTGCTACTACTACTACTTTACCCTCTTTTAGCTGTCGTTCGATGCGATCGGTTTTGATGTGTAAAATGCGGGCCCGGGAGTGTTCCGCTTCCGTGACTATGCCCACCTGGGCTCCGGTCATGGAAATAGCCGGTTGACCCAGTTCTTGCAGGGCCATGGACATCAGGGCGATGGAAACTTGCTCGCCGGTGGATAGCAGCATATCCATTTCCCGGCGACTGGGGTTGCTGGAAATGTCCGATGCCAGTTTGACTAAACCATCTGTGGTTTTGCCCATGGCGGAGACTACTACTACTACTGAGCGATCGCGTGCCGTTTTGGCAACACGTTCTGCCACTGCTTTTATTCTTTCTGCGGAGCCCACGGAGGTTCCACCATATTTTTGAACTATTAACATATTGATTATTGATAATAATAACGTTGCTTTGTAGCGATCGCTTTAGGGATTTTAATCGCTAAAGCGATTACTACAAACTCTCCTAGTCAACGCGATCGCTACGAAACTAAACTGGTAATGTCCATCTTGTCCCTGGGTCCACCTCAGTCCTGCCAGACGGCCGGGACTAAATTTTCAGCGTTCATCCTAGCATCTTAGCTAAGTACCCGTGCAAAATTAATTGGACATCTGGAACAGGCGAGACGCCTGTTCTACGGGGAAATCAAGAATAATTTTATGTAAATATTTTTGCTTACCTACTTAGAACATAACCTTTGGCCTTTAAAATTTAACTTAAGATTAAAAATTACCATCTATTTTAAGAAATGCTGACCCCTCCTCCAGATACCTTTGAAAGCCCCAGGCCTTCTTACCGTAACCCTTGGTTCTTCGGTATCTTAACCCTTATTACAGTATTTTTAATTTTAATTATGAATTTTTCGACCCAATCTCAAGGCCAACTATTAACAGACCCTTTTCTGCAACTGCCTACAGAAAACTCCGTGCGAGTTGTCTGGTTTACCGAGTTTCCCGGCAGTCGCCATCGAGTGTTTTTCGGCGATAGTTTGCGGCAAAGCGTCGAGGCAAATACGACTCAACTTTCGAGGACTCGCGAAGATGCAAATTCCCGGGTGGGAGAACAAATAGAAAAAGGTCAAATTTATCGAAAAACTCTTCGGCGAGATATTTGGCGACACGAGGCTGAAGTGACCGGTTTAACTCCTAATATTTCCCTGCCTTATCGAGTAACCAGCGAGAGAGAAAATGGGAAAATAATTCGCAGCGATGTCTTTCGTTTGGCAGCGAAACCGACACCGGGAACCCCCCTAAAAATTTTGCTGACTTCGGACCATCAATTAAAACCAATGACCGCCCCAAATCTTCAGAAGGTTGAGGAAACTGTAGATAAAATTGATGCAGTTTTTGTTGCGGGAGATTTAATTAATATTCCAGACCGCGCCTCGGAATGGTTCGACGATAATCGCGGTAATGCCTTTTTTCCTCTTCTCCAAGGTCGCGGTAATTACGAACTTAAAAAAGACGATACTGCTACTGTTTATCGGGGCGGGAAATTAATTCAAAACGCGCCTTTGTTTCCGGCGATCGGCAACCATGAAGTTATGGGAATTTTTGACACGAATAACGGCCTCAACGCCGAGTTCGGTCAGCCCCGCCCCCGCAATGCAGCGGAAAAAATATACGAGCAAAAGAAAGCTGAAATCAACCAAAATAATAATCCAGCATTGCGAGAAAAATGGTTAAAAGATAATTCTTTTAATACGGATACCTACGAGGAAATTTTTAGCTTGCCCGAGAATAATGATGGCGGGGAAAAATATTATGCCGTAACTTTTGGCGATGTTCGTTTGGTAGTTTTATATGTTACTAATATTTGGCGATCGCCCGGTCTCGGTCGCAATGCTAGAGGAAAATACCGGGAAAAAGAAATAGATTTTAATAACCCGGCAGAATGGGGTTACGGACAGCATCTTTTTGAACCAATTGCTAAGGGAAGCCCTCAATATAATTGGTTGGTATCTCAACTGGATAGCCCGGAATTTAAAAGGGCAAAATATAAAATAGTCATGTTTCACCATCCACCCCATTCTTTAGGAGAAAATGCCGTCCCAGCTTATACGGAACCGGTGCAAATTATAGAAAGAGATGAAGGGGGAAATATTACGGCAATTCGCTACGAATATCCCAGAGAAAACGATTATATTATTAGGGATGTTTTGCCATTATTAGAAGCAGCAGAAGTGCAGTTAGTATTTTACGGACATTCTCATCTGTGGAATCGATTTATTAGTCCTAGTGGAATGCACTTTTTAGAAACTTCAAATGTGGGCAATAGCTATGGTGCTTATTTGGAGGATAAGCCGCGCCAAGTTCCCGAAAATTATCGGGAAGAATATGCTGCATTGGGAGATCCCAATGGTTTAGAACCGGTGGTTCCTACAGTGGCTCCTTTAATAGGTAAAAATGGGAAACCTTTGCCTTATATTGCCAGCAACGATATTACCGCTTTTAGTATTTTGGAAACGGGGAGTGGAACTGTCAGCAGTTATTATTTTGATACCCGCAAGCCCAATTCAGAGGTTGTCAAATTTGATGAGTTTAAGTTAAAATAGCTTAGATATGGATTAACTTTTAAAAACAGATGGAAGAAAATATAGTCTTAAATAAGACCAAAAAACAATTAAAAAAGAGTTTGCTGCTAGCAAACCCTCACGCCAGATTAGTTCACAAAAATCTGCCAAATGCGTTAAAATATTTACAGGAATTAGGGTTAGAAATCCTCTACCAAGAGACCGAGTCTCCCCTAGATGTGGGAAAGTTTATCTACAAATATCAAGACCTGGTAGATTTTGTAATTGTTGCGGGGGGAGATGGTACGTTAAATTTAGCCATAGAGGCTTTAGTGGAAACGGGTTTGCCTTTGGGGATTTTGCCATTGGGAACTGCTAACGATTTGGCAAAGACTCTGGAAATTCCTGTTAATTTGGAAGCTGCTTGTCGGGCGATCGCTACTGGTAAAAAACATTACATCGATTTGGGATGGGTAAATGGCAAATATTTTTTCAATGTCGCCAGTATTGGACTAAGCGTAGATATTACCCGCAAGCTAACAAAAGAAGTCAAGCATCGTTGGGGAGTTTTTGCTTATGCTATTACAGCGGTAGGAACTCTTTTAAAAAGCAAAATTTTTAGCGCGGAAATTCGTTTTGAAGGCGTTTCCAAAAGAGTTAAAACCCTGCAAATAGCTGTAGGCAACGGGCGACATTATGGGGGTGGCATGACCATCGCCCACGACGCGAGTATTGACGACCAGCGATTGGATCTCTACAGTTTAGAAATAAAACATTGCTGGCAGCTTATCGCTTTATTGCCTGCTTTACATCTGGGAAGGTATGAAAAAACTTTTGGCATTCGTACTCTGTCTGGTTCGGAAATGGAAGTTTTTACCAGCAAAGCTTATCCTATTAATACGGATGGAGAAGTTACTGCTTATACCCCCGCCCTTTTTAAAGTCATTCCCAAGGCTTTAGCAGTGATAATACCCACGGAAAAACAGGCAGCCATTTTAAAGTTAAGAGGTGCATCTTTATGAAATAAATCTTGTTAGTTGTTAGTTGTTAGTTGTTAGTTGGTAGAACGCGGAAGTTCGTAGTAATCGCTTTAGCGATTGATATCTATGAATCGCTAAAGCGATTACTACAAGCAAGCCGAGGAATATATGGAAAACACGATAATTTCAGTCCACGAAACTTTCCAAGAAACTATTCAAGGAGAAGGATTTTGGACTGGTACGCCTGTTGATTTTATTCGGTTAGCTGGTTGTCCGGTAGGCTGCCATTATTGCGATACTGGTTATGCAGATGGGGGAAGAGATTTGCCCCGGGTTCAAACCAGTTTTGATGAGTTAATAAAAGAGTTGCGATCGCCCAGAATTGTTATTTCTGGAGGCGAACCTTTTATCCACGGCAAACTGCCAGATTTAATAAATAGAATAGAAGCTACTGGTAGAGAAATTTCTATCGAGACTTCGGGTAGTTTTTGGCAGGAGATTTCCCCTAAAGTTTGGGTAACTCTTAGCCCCAAAGAACATCTCAGCCCCCAATATCCCGTATTGCCTAAAATGTGGGCGAGGGCTAACGAGATTAAATTGGTAATAGAAACCGGTTTAGAACTGGAGTATTATGCTAAATATTTACCTCCTGAAAATGGCATTCCTGTTTTTCTTCAGCCAGAATGTTATGGAGGCGATCGCTCTTTACAATTAGTCTTGGAATTACTTAAAAAGTTTCCTCAATATCGACTATCAGTCCAGTTACATAAATATCTAGGCGTCAAATAATTGTTAATTGTTAATTGTTAATTGTTAATTGTTAATTGTTAATTGTTATAGCAATTATTGAATTGGTGAAGTACGTTTTCGATCCCCCCCAGCCCCCCTTGAGAAGGGGGGAGCCATTTCAAAGTCCCCCTTTTCAAGGGGGATTTAGGGGGATCGATCGGGGTGTACTTCACCGATTCAATAATCGCTATAATTGTTAATTGTTAATTGTTAATTGTTAATTGTTATCTGACCCATTAACCTAAAAACAAACAAAAAAAACCACCGTTTATGCACTAAACAGCTATAGCAATCCTAAATGGATTATGAAAAATTTGGGGGCCAGAAACCCGGTTTCTTGAAGAAACCGGGTTTCTAAAATATCACGAACGATCTACGGCTTGCTATATTTTTTTTTGTAGGTTGGGTGGAACCTCCGTTGAACCCAACATCTAAATCTCATGCGATATTTGAGAAACCCGGTTTCTTTGACAATACCTTCGCCATTTTCTTGTAGGTTGGGTGGAGCGATAGCGCAACCCAACATCTTCGTAGCACAATCCAACGATTTTGTTGGGTTTCGCTCCGCTACACCCAACCTACAAATGGTATTTTTTATTTTGGCGAAGGTATTGTTTGAGAAACCGGGTTTCTGACCCCCCTAGCCCCCGAATTTTGCAATATTCCCCAAACGCAAAAAAAACCGCCGTCTATGCACTAAACAGCGGTTTACAGAACTGCAGATGGAGATGCCCCCTGATGGCTTAACTCCATTTATTTAATAGTAGATGAACCCGATAAATTAACTCCTAGATGGACTAACTCCCCGATGGTTTGGCATTCAGATTCCAAAAAGATTTTTTTTGGGCGAGGATAGTAGGAAAACTACTAAAACCTCGCTTCCGACGTTAACCGTAAATCAGGTTGTGTCTATGCTTTTTTTATATTGACAAATATTTGCCTAGAAGACAAGAGGGCTATTGGAATAACCCAAATTTAACTCTTAAGTACCCGTGCAAAATTAATTGGACAGACCCTCGCAGGCGAGACGCCTGTTCTACGGGGAAATAAAAAATCATTTTATAGCAATTATCGAATCGGTGAAGTACATTTTCGATCCCCCCCAGCCCCCCTTGAGAAGGGGGGAGCCAGAGCAAATCAAAGTCCCCCTTTTCAAGGGGGATTTAGG
>JAXHVR010000029.1:0-9370 GCA_034189005.1 Cyanobacteriota bacterium
TATAGCCATTATCGCGCTCGGTGAAGTACATCGAGCGATCCCCCCCAGCCCCCCTTAAAAAGGGGGGAGCAAGAGCAAGTCAAAGTCCCCCGTACATGAAAACCTTCTTCCTCTGGCCTCCCCCTTATCAAGGGGGACGGGAGGGGGATCCACAGGGGGACCAACGGGGTAGCCGTCGGGGTGTACCTCATGGATTCAATAATCGCTATAATTGTTAATTGTTAATTAATCGATAACCTTTGCGGTAAACGGTATGAATTAAGGGCGACTCTCCCGCCCGTTCGATTTTTCTGCGCAACAATCGAACTTGCGCGACTAAGACATTGCTGCTGGGTCGATCTCCTTCGGACCATAAATATTCATAAATTTGTTGGTGGGTTAAGAGTTGCCCTGGATGGCGCATTAAGTATTCTAATAACCTACATTCTTTCTGCGATAAATTAATAGTATCTCCACCGCGATAAGCCGCTTGATTTTCCACATCTAATTTTAAATCTCCCACCTGAAGAATATTATTAGCAACATCTAATTCTAAAGTAGGAGGGCGGCGCAATAAAGCCCGAACTCTTGCTAATAATTCCCGCAATTCAAAAGGCTTTACTAAATAATCGTCTGCCCCAGAATCTAAGCCTAAAACGCGATCGTCGATAGTATCTTTAGCAGTAAGAAATAAAACGGGAGTATTATCCTGACGCGATCGCAACTCCCGACAAATTTCTAAACCGCTTTTTTCCGGCAACATCCAATCTAAAATCAACAAATCGTAATTACTTTCAAAAGCCATTTCGCTGCCCCTAACCCCATCATCAGCCACATCAACCCTATAACCCTCCCGAGTCAAAGCCAAACTCAGAGGGGCAGTTAATTCTCCTTCGTCATCCACTAATAAAACGCGCATATTTTTCCTTGGAACGTAGAACAGGCATCCTGCCTGTTATCCGAAACAATTTTTTATTTTTACCATTAACAACTAACCATTAACAACTAACAATTAACAATTAACCATTAACAATTAAAATATCAAACTCGTAAGGCTATCCCCTTCTTCTGCCGCAGCAGCAAGCCATTCTTGCATGGCTGGTAAAACCACAATGGAATTCACATAATTTTGAGCTACCGAATCTAACTTAACGCCATAAGTAATAAAACGAGAGACAACTGGGGCAAAAATTGCATCGACAATAGTGAAATGTCCGAATAAAAAATCCCCATTCGCCCCATATTTTTTCCGGCATTGGTGCCAAATAGTTTGAATTCGGTCTATTTCTGCCTCAACCTCCGGTTTCCTTCCCTCCCCAGGATATCGACTGTGGCAGTCCATAGGCATATTTTGCCGCAACTGGGGGAACCCAGAGTGCATCTCCGCGCTAATAGAACGAGCGATCGCCCGGGCCTCCATATCTTCTGGCCATAACCACTTAGCAAATTTATCTGCGGCATATTCGCAAATGGCCAAAGAGTCCCAAACGGTCAGATCGCCATCCAATAACACTGGTATCTCTCCGGTGGGAGAGTAGCGCCGAATATCTTGATGAGTGGTAGGAGTGTCTAGGAAAATGGTTATTTCAGAAAAGTCCACCCCCGCCTGTTTTAGGGTTAACCAGGCCCGCAAAGACCAGGAAGAATAATTTTTGTTGCCAATAACTAGAGTAATTTTGCTCATAATTTATCTCGATAAATGTTTGCCGTCGTGCTATTTTTTCTCTCTTGGTTTATTCGCGCAAAACAAACAAAGAGCCATCCCAACTGCAGTCATATTTTGAGATAGAATAATATACCACGTCGCTGTTGTAATAAAAAGCATCTTTCTCGTATGTCATCCCCACTTTCTCCATTACCCTGCGGGAAGGGAAGTTTTTGGGATTGGCGACAGCAACGATTCTTTCTAAATTTAGGACTTCAAATCCATATCTCAAACTAGCTTTTGCGACTTCAGTAGCTACTCCTAAATTCCAATAAGGTTTATCCAAGACATAGCCAACTTCTACCTCAGACGTATTATCTAAGAAACACAAGCCACCGTCGCCCAGGATTTTCGCTTCATTTTTCCAGGCGATCGCCCACATTCCAAACTGATTTTCTTCCCAACTTTTTAACATCTTTTCGATGTACTTTTCCACCTCTTCTCTAGTTCTAACTTGTCCAACATATTTCATTACTTCATCCCGGGAATAAATAGCATGAATCTCATCGACATCCGCTATAACAAACGGCCGCAGCAATAATCTTTCTGTTTCTATTTTAGACATTTTTTTAAAGAATCTAATCGAGGGTCGAGAATGGATAATTCAGGAATTTAAAACTAACAACTAACAACTAACAACTAACAACTAACAACTAACAATTCCCATTAATATGCTACATTAAACAAATATTGATTTGTTAAAACCACCATTATTACCATTACTTAAAATGACAAGCCGATCGCTCCAAAGCAACACAAATACCAGACCCCGGGAAACCGACTGGGGGTTAATTCGACGTTTGGCTTCTTACGCCAGTAACTATAAAGGACTCATAGGCTTATGCATCCTGTTATTAGTACCAGTGGCAGTATCGAGGTCAGTTCAACCCTTGCTCATCGGACAAGCTATTTCCTTGATTAAGGGAGAAGAAGTTTACCACTTTATCGAGGGAATGTCAAGAGCGGCCGGTTTGAGACTTCTGGCCTTTTTATTATTCCTGACTATTACCCTGGGTTTCGCAGTCCAAGCAGTGCAAGGCTACCTGGTACAAAAGATGGGGCAAAAGATGACCGCCGACATCAGAAACGATATCTTCGACCACGTACTTTCCCTAGCAGTAAGATTCTTCGACCGGAGTCCGGTAGGTAAATTAATTACTCGCCTTACCAGCGATGTCGAAGCATTGGGAGAAGTATTTTCCACTGGGGCTATAGGCATCGTCAGCGATCTATTTTCCCTAGTAGTAATTGCAGCTACCATGTTATTTTTGCAATGGCAATTAGGGTTGATGTTGCTATTGACGATGATACCCATTGCAGGAGTTATTATTTACTATCAACAACAATACCGCAAAGCGAATTATAAAGCAAGAGAAGAGCTTTCCAACCTTAACGGTCAATTGCAGGAAAATTTGGTAGGTATTAATGTAGTACAGCTATTTTTGCGAGAAGAATTGAACTCGAAAATGTTCGGGGTGACGAACCGTAGATATGTTAAATCCATAGATAAAACAATTTTTTACGACTCGGCAGTATCCGCAACTTTAGAATGGATATCTTTAATAGCGATCGCGGCAGTATTGTTAATAGGCGGTAACTTCGTCATCGGAGACCAACTTACCTTTGGAACTCTTTCCTCCTTCATTTTATACGCACAACTATTTTTCGAGCCCTTGCGACAATTTGCCGACAAATTCACCGCAGTTCAAGCGGGATTAACCGCAGTTGAAAGGGTTAGCGACATCCTCAATCAACCCATAGAAATACGCGACCCAGAAGGAAAAAATAGGCGATCGACGGATTCATTTTCAAACCTTCCCGAATCGCACCTCGGCGAAATTATCTTCGATAACGTCTCCTTTGCTTACAAACCGGACGAATACGTTATTAAAAACCTCAACTTCACCATCAAACCAGGGGAAAAAGTAGCCCTAGTAGGCCCCACTGGCGCGGGAAAAACTTCTTTAATTCGTCTTTTGTGTCGCCTTTACGAAATTAATCAAGGTAAAATTATTGTTGACGGCATCGAGGTTCGCGACTTGCCCCAAGCAGAGTTAAGACGACATATCGGCGTGATTCTGCAAGACAGTTTTCTTTTTTCTGGAGATGTGAAAACTAATATTTCTCTGGGGGAAAGTTATTCTATTAACGAAATCCGCAATGCGGCAGAAAGAACAAACGTTGCTAAGTTTATCGAACAGTTGCCAGAAGGTTACGACACTCAATTGCGAGAACGGGGCACCAATCTTTCTGGGGGGCAAAAGCAGTTATTAGCATTTGCCAGAGTCGCCATTCGCAACCCGAAAATTTTGGTACTAGACGAGGCAACTGCCAGCTTGGATGTCGGCACCGAAGCTTTAATTCAAGAAGCATTAGACCGACTCCTGGCAGGGCGAACCGCGATAATAATCGCGCACCGACTTTCTACTATTAAAAACGTCGATCGCATTTTAGTATTGAAGCGCGGAGAAATAGTAGAATCTGGCAGTCACGATGAATTATTGCGCCAAGACGGCACTTATGCCAGTCTGTACAAATTGCAAATGTTAGGTTCGTAATTCCCCATAACAGGTATCTTGCCCCGTAGAACAGGCATCTTGCCTGTTATTGGCGAAAAATTCCGGTCCCAGAAACCCGGTTTCTTTGAGAAACCGGGTTTCTTCGATCGCGCAAATCATTCTGGAGGTCATCCCGGCGATCGCGCCCCAACAACCCTCAAAAAATTTCCCAAAACTCCCACGATTTGACAAATTCGTGTTAGGATACGAATAATGGAAAAGGTGCGCGCCGATAGGGTACAATGGCCCATTAATACCATTCGTAAGTTGGGTTCCACGGAGAGCCACCCAACAGATGTAAGGCATGGAGATGTAAGAAACCGGGTTTTTGGCAAAAACCCGGTTTCTGGCGGGGGAATTAGCATTGCGATCGGATGTAGGGCGAAGGTATTGCGTTTATTAATAATAGGAACGTACCACTTAATTAAATCGTAGGTTTTCTGGATAATAGAGAGTTCTTTCAATTGTTAATTGTTAGATCGAGTCGGAATAAACAACTATGGGTAAAATAAAGAAATTAAGAAGGGGAATGCAAGGCAGAACAAACATTCCAGATATTTTCTTCAATTATTAATTATTAATTATTAATTATTAGAGGTATCGTTTCGCTGGAGGTTGGATTAAAGTTATCGATTTTTTCAGAAGCATTAAGGATTTCAATACCAATGGCCTTACCTTCGGCATCGTAATCTACAATAACCCCCGGACTCGCCGCATCGCTTTCTTCAATTTCTGCTTGACTCCAATTAATCCTTAATACATCCACTTCGATATCGTATTTAGCTTCCATTATTTCCTCTCCTGTATTTTGCTAATTTGCTGGTAAAGTAAACGGTTACTATTTTATTCGGTTCAACTAAATCGTTGACGTAAGCCCTAAGTAGATAAGTTTTATCGTTGTTAGCAATGAAGGTTCCTTGGTAAACTTTTAATCCGTCTTCTTCTATAATTTGCTCTGGGTTTTGTAAGATTGTTTCTAAAACTAAAATTGGAATTTTGCGTTTGGCTATTTCCTCCCGTGCGTGTTGGCTGAGAATAAACTCCACCCCACTTCCTCCAGTTATTATAATAATTGTCAGCCCCTTCTCCTGCCTTCTCCCTGGCGAGAGAAAACTGGATACTTCTCTAGCATACCTCAAAAGTTCGTAGTAATCGCTTTAGCGATTTATCTATATCAATCGCTAAAGCGATTACTACAAACTAAAAAAAAATCGAGCCCCGTAAGGGGGATCGGAAGGAAAAAGGGGAAGAGGGGAAGAGGACAGAGGGGAAAGAAGAGTCCTCACCGCCCGCAGAAACGAAACTACAAACCTGGCAAGAGAACCACACGGAAACCCCTGTAGTGGAAGATGCTGCCCGCATCGATCCAGTGACGAAGGGCGCAGCGGCAATTCTTGGGATTGTTGTCCCAAGAACCACCGCGCAGCAGCCGGTTAGAGCTATCTCCGCCAGACTCCCAGGCACTTCCATCGGTAGGGGCCCCGTTGTAATCTCCATGCCAAACGTCCTGACACCATTCCCGAACGTTGCCATGCATATCGTAAAGGCCAAAGGCGTTGGGAGGGAAACTGCCGACATCCGTTGTTTGTTGACGATAGACTCCACTGGGGCCGGAGGCATAAGTGGAGCTAGCGTCGTAATTTGCCAACTCAGCGGTCAAAGTCTCCCCAAAATGAAACGGCGTCGTAGTTCCTGCCCGACAAGCATACTCCCACTCGGCCTCGGAAGGCAAGCGATAGGTTTTGCCCGTCTTCTGGGAGAGTTTCTGACAAAATTCTACGGCATCGTGCCAGCTTACACTTTCCACCGGACGTTTTTCGCCTTTGAAATGTGAAGGATTGTTTCCCATAACGGCCTGATACTGGGCCTGGGTGACTGGATATTTGCCGAGGTAGAAAGGTGGAACGCTGACTTGGTGTTGGGGACTTTCATTACTCTGTCGCTTTTCCTCGCTTTCTGGGGAACCCATCGTAAAGGTTCCCCCAGGAATATAGACCATTTCTAAAGTTAGGTTATTTGCCAAACTTTCCACTTTTTGCCTGGCCGAACCTTGGCGGCGGTTTGCGATTTTGCCGCTGCTATTAACGGTGACAATTTCAAAAGTAAATTCTTTACCTTTTTCTCGTTCTTCTTGTAGTTTTCGTTCCTCTTCTCGCCGCAGGCGTTCCGCTTCTTCCCGCTGTTTCCGCTTAACTTCATCCCAAACGTCCCTGGCAAGATCGCGATTTTTCGCCGCAGCTTCCAAACCCAAACTAACCGCGCGGTCAAAATCATTAATTGCCCGTTCGTACTCCCCCAATTTATAATAAGCATTGCCCCGGTTATTGAAAGCTTGGGCATGGATGGGTTGCAACTCTATTACTCTGGAATAGTCGGTTATTGCTTCTGGATACCGTTCCGTTTTACTGTAGGCAAGTCCCCGATTGTAATAGGCATCCACAAACTCTGGGTTGAGAGAAATTGCCTGAGTAAAAGCAACAATTCCTTCCGCATATTTGCCATCTTTGCTGTTACGAAGTCCTCGCTGGTAGCAGCAGTCAATTACCTCGAACTGGCGGTTATTTTCCAAACCCGCCAAAGAGCGATTTAACTTCTCCACATAAGCCGCATCTTCCGGTGCTAAAACCGATTCTAAAGTTGCTAAATTCTCTTGAGGAGTTCCCAGAGAAAGAGAACGGGCCTTTAACCAAGAAACTACAGAATAATCTAACACTTTTTGCCCGAAAGATTTATCGGGCAAACTTGCCAAACTGGCAGCTAAGTCTATGCTTAAATCGGGAATTAAGGCAGACCTGTCGGTTTCCAAAGCTTTAAAAGTATCGATGAAATTGTCCGTCGCCCATTGCAACATCGAAAGGCCGACATCGTATTCGATAAACTCTCCAATTACTTCTGGGAGTAGTTGGGGCAGTTGGGGTTGTAAGTTGTAATGAATTAGATAGTGAACGTCGGCAAAAAATCCGGTTAAGAGATTGTGGTAAGCGGTTAAAAACTGACATAGTTTTGCCAAGTCTTCTTGGTTAGTTTTGAAATGTTGCTCCACTTGGATGCCAGCTTGCTGCAAGATTTCTTGCTCTTTCAATATTCCTAGATTGATAGCGTTATCTCCGCCGTACTTTTGGTTTATTTCTGCTTCGCTTTTCCCCAAAGCCAAGAGTTTCTTTTTAACCTTAGTTTCCCACTCCAAAGCGCGAGTTTTCCCCGACCAATCCAAGATTTCTCGATAGGGCAAATCGCAGATAACTGTCTTATATAAATAAATCTGCTGCCCGCCGCTCCAATAAGCCAGTCGGAGGTTGATTAAATCTCCATCCACTTCCGATTCTAAAACCAAAGTAGGCTCCGATTTCAACATTCCAAATAATGCCTTAATGCTCGCCCCGCCGCCAAATCTGTTGCTATCCCAAGCCCGGTCTAAGAGTTCCGTCGGTCGGAGGTTGCTGTCTGTTGAATAGTTTTTTTCGAGGAAATTTCGCAATCCTTGGGAGAGGCGTTTTTCCATTTTGGGAAAACCTTGAGTTGCATTTCCGAATCTGTCATAATCTATTTCTGGGGGCGCGATAATTACGCGCAAGGGAACGGTACTTTCTCCTTCATGGGAACCTATGATTTGAGCGGAGACTAATTTCAGGGGCCAGTTTTCGAGGATTTTGCGATATTCTTCGGTTTGGCGGACGGTTTCTCGCTGATAAGTTGCTATTTCTAATTGGGTTTGGCGGTTGTATTCTGCGAGTTCTTTTTGTAAGTCTTTTTGCTGGTGAAACAACCAGGCTTGAAATTCTTGGTTGCTTTTAGCAATGGCAACATCGACGGCTTTTATGAATTCTTGAAGCTTGCGGTTTTCTTGACATCGATCTTCGACTATTTTTGCTTGGAATTTTTGGCGGTCTGCCTCCATTCTCGCTTGAAAATTTTGGCTATTTTCTTGTAATTTCCATTGACTCGCTGTTTGCGCGTAGGCAATTTTTAATTGAGTTTCTTGGCGTTGTTTTTCTAAGTTTTTTTGAGTTGCCAGTCGTTCGCCGTCTAAACTTTTTTGCAGTTTGCGGCTGCTGGCAGCATTAAAAGAATTAACAAGACCGTTGCAAGCGTAAGCCACTGGGGCCAACACGGCAGCGGCCGCCGAAGCAAGTACGTTTAAAACCATAATTGAATCTCCAAAATTAGTTATTGTTTCGCAGCCGAGAAACCCGGTTTTTGCCAAAAACCGGGTTTCTTAAATCTCCGGTTTTTTATACCAATTTGTTAAAGATATGAAAGACTTCGATCCCCCCAACCCCCCTTAACAAGGGGGGCTTAAGAATTAAGGTCCAAATCAAAAAGACTTCGATCCCCCCAACCCCCCTTAACAAGGGGGGCTTAAGAATTAAGGTCCAAATCAAAACGTGTGTTAAATTGGTATTACATATCCTAATTCACCCCGCCCAAATACACCAGCAACATATAAGCAGTGCCGCCGACGACGCCTTTGGTAGTTTCGTAAACTTCAACCCCGCTGGTATTGAAGACATGACCGCATCGATCCACCCAACCGACCCGATGGCTGTGGTTGTCGTAAATGTTGCCGTCGGTACCGGCATATCCTAAATAATGATGGTTTGTATTATAAACCTTTCGCCCGTCAATAGTTCCGACCCAGTCCGAATGGTAGCAATCGGTGTGTTTGTAAATCATGCCATGATTATTTATGGTCGTGTAAACCGAGTCATCCGAGTAATTTAGCCTATGACTGGCAAAAGCTGTATGGCGATCTAGTTGGGGAAGTTCGTCATAGTTGTCGCTGGAGAGAGAATACTCGCCGTTGGGTTGATGGTAGTAAGAATTTACGTCATTATCCCCCAGAGAATGATGGGAGTCGAAAGTAGGAAGGGGTTCGCTTTCTGGTAAATCTGCTAAACTCGATATTTCCGAGTGGTGAGAATGGTGGTAAAAATTATCCTCCGGCAACCCCCACCCGCCCTGGTAGTCTTGGTTTTGCTGCGATAAATCCTGCCATTGATGGTTAGAATTTAGGTTATCGTGTTGGTTATACCCCAAGTCGGAGGAATGTCCCCCGGTATAATCGTCGGAAGTGCCGCTATGGAGAGAGTCGTTATTGAAAGGGTCGCTCATGGTGTTGGCTCCAGTT
>JAXHVR010000029.1:9470-59761 GCA_034189005.1 Cyanobacteriota bacterium
ATTTAGGTTATCGTGTTGGTTATACCCCAAGTCGGAGGAATGTCCCCCGGTATAATCGTCGGAAGTGCCGCTATGGAGAGAGTCGTTATTGAAAGGGTCGCTCATGGTGTTGGCTCCAGTTTAGAAGTTAGGAACTATTATAGTTTCAAGTTCTCCAGAGAGGTTTGCGCAATAAAGCAGAAATTTAAAGGCGGGGTAATATCAATTAACAATTAACAATTAACAATTAACAATTGGGTTTTAGGCGTAAAACCATTTATTTTATTGGCTTTGCCTTTTTTACGCTTTTGTTTTTATTATGGTCATTTATTGTGACTTGATGTAAGTAGTCGTGCAACATTAATTACATACGGAACAGGCGAGACGCCTGTTCTACGGGGAAATAAAAAATCATTTTATGTAATCGTTGGGTTCCGCTTCTACCTACAAGAAAAACCCTTATCCCCCGAATGCTGTTGTCCCTACCCAACAAATTGTAAGGCAAAAAAAAACTTGAGAAAACCCCTTGACAAGTGGTTTTTTTTAAATTACAATAAAACTTGTCCGGGGGAACTTGCCTATACGCTTGATTTTTTTTTCAACACAAAAAAAAGAAGGTAGAAGGAGAACAGGCATTCCGGCCCGTTCTACAAAGGGATTAGCTCTGCAACTCTACTGGAAGCTCTATTACAAACTCGGCACCCTTCCCGGGAGCAGAAATACAATCTAATTTGCCTCGGTGTTTCTCCACCACAATTTGGTAGCTAATAGAAAGCCCCAAACCAGTACCCTTGCCCACAGGTTTAGTAGTAAAAAACTTCTCAAATAACTTCTGGCGGACCTCCTCAGTCATCCCCGGACCGTTATCGCGAATTCTAATAATAATCGTTTCCGGTCGATCGCAGGCATCAAAAACAGTCTCCGTCTCGATGGAAATCGTCGGTATGACCGCCGCCTCGCTCTTCTCCTCCCACTCTCGCAAAGCATCAATAGCATTACCGATGAGATTCATAAAAACTTGACTCATCTTCCCCGCATAACATTCCACCAGAGGTAGCGAACCATATTCCTTATAAACCTTAATACCAGACTTCGTACCGCTTGGTTTGAGTTGGCTTTGCAGAATTACCAAAGTTCCTTCGATGCCTTCGTGGATATCCACCCGACTGCTATGGTATTCATCAGTACGAGAGAAATTACGCAGCGATCGCACGATTTCCCGAATCCGCTCCGCCCCCATCTGGGTTGACGACACCACCTTCGGCAAATCCTCTATCAAAAATTCTAAGTCTAATTCCTCCATTTCCTCTAAAATCTCCTCTGGCGGGTTGGGGAAATGTTGCTTATAAAGCTGCAGCAGATTAATTAAGTCTGCCGTGTAATTACCTAAATGAAGCATATTCCCCGAAACGCAACTCACCGGATTTTTAATTTCGTGAGCGATACCGGCCACCATTTGCCCCAGAGAGGACATCTTCTCCGCATGAATTAGAGTAGCTTGAGTTTCTTGCAGTTGTTCTAGTGCTTCCTCCAACTGTTTTTTTTGTTGTCTCAACAGAACCTGCGATCGCATCAACCCATCCTCCGCCCGCTTGCGCTTAGTAATATCCGTTATTAACCCCTCCAAGGCCACCAACTCTCCCGAAGAAGAAAAGATGCCCATGCCTTGTTCCCAAACCCACTTAACTTCTCCATTTTTAGTCACAATTCGGTAAATTAAGTGATAAGGAAGCCGATCGCGCAGGGCCGACTGTAGCACTATCCAGAAGCGATGGCGATCGTCTGGATAAGTCAGTTCCGACATCGAAAGATGCTGCGGGCCGAGAAACTCATCCGGTCGATACCCCGTCAGCTTGTAACACCCCTCGCTGACAAATTCCAAAGAGCGCTCGACATCGTTACGAAAGCGATAGGCCATCCCCGGCAAATTACCCATTAAAGTAGATAGAGTCCTTTGACTTTCCCGCAGGGCTTCCCCCGCCTTCTTGCGTTCGGTAATATCAGTCATCACCGACAGCAAACATAACTCCCCCCCCAGATTAATAACTTCCGCCGACACCAACCAGACCCGAACCTCCCCAGACTTAATCCTAAACTCGTATTCCTGGTTTCTAACTATCCCAGATTTCTGCAAACTCTCCCTTATCTGGGAACTATTTTCCGGGTTTACCCAAATCTGCTTTTCTGTAGCCGTGCGATTTATCACCTCTTCCAATTGATACCCCGTTACCGACAAGAAACTGTCGTTAACCTCGATAAACTTTCCTTCTTTAAAAGTAGTAATCGTCATCGGGTCCGGACTGGAACGAAAAGCCTTAGAAAACTTTTCTTGGGAAGTGCGCAACTTTTCTTCCGTCCGCTTGCGTTCGACTATTTCCTCTCGCAAGCGATCGATCGCTTCCTTAAGTTGAACCGTCCTCTCTTCCACTCGCATTTCTAACTGCGAATTTGCCCGTTCCAAAGCTTCTTGGGCCACCACTCGATCGGTAATATCCCGAACTACAGCTTGCAATCGCAATCTATCTCCAAACTCCATAGAAGTCAATAATACTTCAGCAGGAAATTCCGAACCATCCAAACGTTTGTGCCGCCAGTCAAACCTACAGCTACCCTCGGACAAAGCCATAGCAATATAATGTTTTGCTTTCTTAAGAGAAAATTCTCCACTCGGCTGCAATGCAGGGCTCAATTCATCCGGTCTTTTGCCACAAAAATCTGCTTTGCTGGTACAAGCAAAAAGTTCTAGAGTCGCGCGGTTGCAATCTAAAAAAGCTTCTTCGTCCAATAGCATAACTGCATCGCTCGTCGATTCGTATAAACTGCGGTATTTTTTCTCCGATTCTTGCAAAGACGCAATTAATCCAGCTTGCACCGCTTCCGACTGTTTGCGTTCGCTGATGTCTTTCGTAACCATGGAGAAACCCTGAAATTGACCTATTTCATCGTATAAAGCTGTAGCGATCGTATGAGCCCAAAACTTCGTTCCGTCCCCACGCACCTGGACAATTTCTTGCTCGAATCGACCTGTGGCTTTAGCTTTTTTTATTCCCCGACAATGGAGTTCAACTTTGAGGTCTTCTGGGGTATAAAAACATGAGAAATGGCGGTCTATTATCTCATTAGTTTCATAGCCATAAAGCTTTTGGGAACCCGTATTCCAGCTCGCTACTTTTCCCTTTTCATCCAACATGAATAAGGCATAATCTCGTACCCCTTCAATTAACAATCGCAAGCGTTGTTCGCTTTCTTTTAGGGCATTTTCAGCTTGTTTGCGTTTGGTAATATCTTCTACAAATCCCTCGTAATAGAGCAGTTTTCCTTCCCGATCGCGCACTGCCCTAGCATTTTCTGATATCCAAATTATCTTACCGTCTCGGCGATAAATTTGGGACTCAAATTCCGATACCGAATCCCGTTCTCGCAGAACCGTAGCAAACTCTTTTCGTCGTCTGGGAGCTACATATAATTGATGCTCGATGTCCTGTAGGTTGCCCATCATCTCTTCTGGCGAGTCATATCCGTACAGACGAGCGAGGGCGGGGTTGGCGCTGATGTATTGCCCCTCTGGCGTTGTCTGGAAAATGCCAGATATGGCATTGTCAAACATACTTTGGTATTTGGCTTCCATTTCTTCGAGTGCCTCCTCGACCGTCTGCGGGTTTAATATCTTATTTGTTCCTTGTTTGTTTGCCACTTTTTGTTATGGGTGTAGATGTCCTGACTGCTGCAGATGAGGGAATATAAATGGATCGTCTCATACTTTTATTTTTACCTCTTATTCCAAACAACGGCGAATAAATAATAATAAAAGTCTTGAATAAGACTTAAACGAGCCGATCTCAAGATTTTTACAAATATTCGAGACACCGTTTATAACAGCACC
The DNA here is from genome assembly GCA_034189005.1 of Cyanobacteriota bacterium. Classification (GTDB taxonomy): domain Bacteria; phylum Cyanobacteriota; class Cyanobacteriia; order Cyanobacteriales; family Microcoleaceae; genus CALKCV01. Next base: position 13,333 of record JAXHVR010000029.1, read on the forward strand.
TTGACTTAGATTTTATGTCTATTCAGATACTGGATTTGGTATATTTGGTAATTGACTTTTAAGAACCAAACGGAGAGTTTAAAAAAGAAAAACAAGGCAAATAATCGATCGTTATTGTCGGAATTAGGGGGGCAGAGCAGTTCCTAGTAACTTGAAAAAAATAGCTATGTTCGAGCGATCGACATCGAACTAGCGATCGCTCCTTTTTTAGGAGTCAACCTTCTAATCTGCCACAAGCAGAAAGATCGTTACTGTATAAAATGTATCAATTTTGACTAATTTGACTAAATTAGCCTACTCTAATAGCCTAGATTTACAAACAAAATCTAAATCTAGATTACATCTAAAAAATAACTAACATCCATGAGCGAGTCTATCTCCAAAGACACATCGGCGGCAGTAGCGACGGCTCCCATAGCCGACAAATGGCCTCCGTTGTTACAACAACTACTCGACGGCCAATCTCTCTCCTTTGACGGAGCCTCGGAATTGATGTCAGGATGGCTAAACGAACAGATACCGCCAGTCCTATCGGGAGCGATCCTAGCCGCCCTCCAAGCCAAAAGCGTCTCTGCTGAAGAACTAGCGGGCATGGCCAAAGTATTGCAATCCCAATCAATCTCCCAGCCCCAGCCTGAAATTGCCAATACCTCCTACCCCCTCCTCGATACCTGCGGCACCGGCGGCGATGGAGCGTCCACCTTTAATATTTCGACGGCAGTAGCCTTCGTAGCGGCTGCCGCAGGAGTGCCAGTAGCGAAACACGGAAATCGCTCTGCTTCTAGTAAAGTAGGCTCGGCCGATGTCTTAGAAGCAGTAGGAGTAAACCTCAAAGCCCCCCCAGAAAAAATAACAGCCGCTTTATCCGCAGTGGGAATTACCTTTCTGTTTGCCCCCGGCTGGCATCCTGCCATGAAAGCAGTAGTCCCCCTGCGAAAGACCTTAAAAGTACGGACAGTTTTTAATCTTTTAGGCCCTCTGGTCAATCCCTTACGCCCCCAAGCTCAAATAATGGGAGTTTACGACCCCGCTTTGCTGGAAGTGGTAGCAGAGGCCCTGGGCATATTAGGGATGAAATCGGCCATAGTTCTCCACGGACGAGAAAAGCTGGATGAAGCGGGTTTGGGCGATCTGTCGGATCTAGCGATCTTGTCTGCCGATGGAGTGCGCGTGGAGACCGTAAATCCCAGGGAATTAGGCTTGACAAATGCACCGTTAAGTGCGTTGCGAGGTGGAGAAGTGGAGGATAACGTTCGGATCTTGCGGGAAGTTCTGCAAGGAAAAGGAACTCCCGCCCAAGAGGACGCGATCGCTTTAAATAGCTCTTTAGCCCTCCAGGTTGCCTCGGTAGTACCGATGGGGGCTACTGCGGAGGGAGTGTCTCGGGCTAGGGAAATTATCCAAAGCGGCGCCGCTTGGGAGAAACTCGAAGAATTAGTTAAGTTCCTAGCTGATTAACCCAGAAAATGTTAATTATTACAATACCTTCGCCATTTTTTTTGTAGCATCTTGTAGGTTGGGTGGAGCGATAGCGCAACCCAACATTAACGGGAGCAAAATCCAACGATTTTGTTGGGCCCTGCGAAGCTACACCCAACCTACGAATGGTATTGTTGATTTTGGCGAAGGTATTGTTATTAATTATTAATTAATAGACGATAGTGGCAATTGTAAAAAGAAAATCGTTTTTCGTTCCTTTTTCCTTAAAAACTCTTCCCTGTTGCCTGTAGCAATAGTGCCTGTTGCCTACAACTGCCACGAAGTCTATTAATTATTAATTATTAACTTAGCTGCCCCGCGCCCTTAATTCGACGACATTTTCCTTGATGGTCATGTCGTAAGCCCCAAAAAAGTCTTGCCCTAAAAGTCCGATAGGTAGCCCTGAAGGAGCTATGCCCACTTGTATCTGGCTGACTGTTAAACCACCGGCAGAAATAGAACCAACTAAACCAAAGCCTATTTCCACTTCTCTGCCGTCCGCAACCTGGGTAATGCCAGTTTGGGCGGTTATAACGTTGAGACCCTCTGCCATTTCTTGAGTAATTAAAGTGCCGCTAGCTCCAGTATCTAAAATCATTTCGTAGGTTTTAGCGCCGTTAAAGGTAACATCTACGATAGGAAGGTTGGAGCGACGACCTTTAATCGGGATGATATATGCTCCAGCAGCAGCCTCCGCACCGTCTGGTAAGGGGGCAAATTCTTCGGGAAGTAAACCACAAACAGATCTGGTTAAATTCATCAAATTGCCAGATTTGTCTCGCATGAAGCAGTCTGGCTGTTCTTGGGCGATCGCTCTGGTTGTTACGATCGCCCCCAAAGCGCTAATAGAGATAAGGGCGGCTGCCATAGCCCGGGAGACAGACAAGGCTTTTTTTTTCCGGGGCGATCGGCTCTGGATAAATAAAAAGGTGAAATTACTCATAATTTTTTATTCTTTTGTTTAATTTTTTTTGTTTGCTGTAGTATTTAAAGTTTAACTTAACAGTTAGATTAGTTCGCTAATAATAGTTATTGATGAGGTATGAAAATGACAAATAATGCCCCTCGGGCTTTGCTGGTTCTAGCCGATGGCACTTCTTACGAAGGCTTCTCCTTTGGTGGGTCGGGAACTTTAATGGGGGAAGTAGTTTTTAATACTGGCATGACCGGCTATCAAGAAGTCTTGACGGATCCGAGTTATTGCGGTCAGATAGTTACCTTCACCTATCCAGAATTAGGCAATACCGGCGTCAATGCCGAGGATGAAGAATCCTCAAAACCCCAAGTCATGGGGGCGATCGCTCGCAACATCTGCTGGCGTCCTAGCAACTGGCGCTCTACCCAGTCCTTGCCAGATTATCTCAAAGAACACAATATTCCTGGAATTTACGGAATAGACACCCGCGCCCTTACCCGGAAAATCCGCAGTCAGGGAGCTATTAACGGAGCAATTTCGACAGAAATTCTCGACCCAGTAGAATTATTAGACCGAGTGCAGAAAGCTCCGAGCATGGCAGGATTGAATCTAGTACGACAAGTAACGACCAAAGAAACTTACGAGTGGTCCGAACCTACCGATGCCGCTTGGGAGTTTAACCCTTCCGTTGGAGAAAAGAAAGAAAAATTCACGGTAGTGGCCATAGATTTTGGTGTCAAACGCAATATTCTGCGGCGTTTGGCAAGTTACGGTTGCCGAGTAATAGTAGTCCCCGCCAATACTCCCCCAGAGGAAATCCTCAAATACGAGCCCGACGGAATTTTCCTCTCTAACGGTCCTGGAGATCCTTCTGCAGTTACCGAAGGTATCGAGACTACTAAGCAATTGCTCCAGTCTTCTAAACCCGTATTTGGTATTTGTATGGGCCATCAAATCATGGGTCTTTCTTTAGGGGCCGAGACCTTTAAATTAAAATTTGGCCATCGCGGTTTAAATCAACCGGCAGGGTTGCAACAACAGGTAGAGATTACCAGCCAAAACCACGGCTTTGCTATAGATCCCGATTCTTTAGCCTCAGAAGTAGAAATTACTCACCTCAACCTCAACGACCGAACGGTAGCAGGTTTGCGACATAAGTCTTTACCTTTCTTTTCCGTACAGTACCACCCAGAGGCTAGTCCTGGCCCTCACGATGCGGATTATTTGTTCGAGCGTTTTGTCAGCACCATGGCAGGACTAGACAAAAAAAACAGAAAAGAGTAGAATAGAACATTAATTTAAACTCGCAGAACTAAGAAGAGGAGGGCGTCATTCCTGAGTCTAAAAAATTAAACTTAACCGTTAGCCTGAGAGGAACTCGCGAAATCGGGGAAAACTATCAATTATTCCGTCTGACTGGGTTGTTAGACGCATTTTCCGAAGCTACCTTTAGGAAGGTTCTGAGTAACTGCGTCGATACCGGGCCCAAAAACTTGATTTTAGACTTATCTCAGATAGACTTTGTAGATAGCTCTGGATTGGGTGCTTTGGTGCAATTGGTCAAGAAAGCCCAAACCGCAGAAGGAACTCTACAAATAGTTTCAAATCCCCGAGTGACTCAAACCGTCAAATTGGTTCGTTTAGAGAAGTTTTTGTCCTTGCAGCAGTCGGTGGATGTTGCGATGGAAAATATTAAAAATTCGTGAGTACCACTCAGGCTATTACAACAATGCAGCTACGAGCGAGGCAGAAAGGGCAAAGACTCATTTCTTATGCTTATTAATTTCTGCCGCGCTGCATTAAATTCATCGTTCCATCGGGTAGAAGCAATCTCCCGTCGTGCAGCTAAAAAGCTAGACGGGAGAAGCTGAAACCGGGTACGTTTCAATTTTGAAGAAAACTAAGAACTTATTGCTTTTTGTCAGCAGTAAGCAGTGAGTTGTTAGTTGGCAGAAAAAGTCTATTAGCCATTACCTATTACCCATTACCAAAAAGCGTCGGACTTTTGGACAGATATAAAATAAAACTGCTATATAAGTATTTTAAGAGAAAAAAATGCTAATAAATATTAGAGCGACAAATAAGGTTAAAAATGGCAGATTTAAAAAGTTGGAAACAGCTTAAGCCTGTCATGGTATCGCCAGAGGAAATTAAGAGAATATCCCCTGCATCTTGGGCTTATGTAGGAGATGCAGTTTACGAGCTGTACGTCCGTAGTTTTTACTTGACGCCTCCTAAGCGATCGCGAGCTTACCACCAGCTTGTAGTGGGGGAAGTAAGAGCAGAAAGTCAAGCCAGGCATTTAAAAACTTTAGAGCCTTACCTGACCGACGAAGAGTTAGAAATATTGAGGCGCGGACGCAATGCAGCCTTCGGAAAACCCAAACGACTGGCTCCACAAATATACCAACAAGCAAGTAGCTTAGAAACTTTAATTGGATATTTATATTTGACAGATTTTAGCCGCTTAACCGAGCTATTGGAGCGTTTGAATTTGGCAGAATAAAACAGCGTTCGTAGTAATCGCTTTAGCGATTCATATCGACTAATCGCTAAAGCGATTACTACGAAGCAAGCTTTTTGGTACGCTTCATTATTGGGATGCAGCCCTATCTTTTCATTAATTAATTAAAACTTTTAAACTATGCCCGAGCCAAATTCGAGACCGATTCCCAAAAAGAAACATCAAAAAACAAAAAACTTCAAAAGGAAACCCCAATACAGAGATTTTCCAAGGACTAATAGTAATAGTAATAGTAATAGCGAAGACGAAGACAGGATCTACGGTCGTCATTCAGTAGAAGCAGCGCTCAAGGGCGATCGCTCTTTCAACCGCATCTGGCTCCTACCGCAACTGAGATACAACCCCCAATTCCACGCCCTACTAAACGAAGCTAAAGCGAAAGGCACCCTCATCGACGAAGTAAACCAGCAGCGGCTAGACCAAATCGCCCCCAGAAGCAATCACCAGGGGATCGTCGCTCAAGTCTCTCCGTACAAATATAAAGAACTCGACGAACTGATAGCACAGGCATTATCTAAGAACGATCGCCCGGTCATACTCGTAGCAGAGGGGATCGCCGATCCCCATAACTTAGGGGCGATTATTAGAACAGCAGAAGCATTGGGAGTGGAAGGATTAGTAATTCCACAGCGAAGGGCAGCGGGTATAACCTCCACAGCAATCAAAGTCGCCGCCGGGGCTTTAGAAAATTTTCCCGTTGCCAGAGTCGTAAATCTCAATCGAGCCTTAGAAGAATTAAAAAAAGCGGGCTTCTGGATCTACGGCACTGTAGCCGCAGAAGGTGAGTTTGTTAATAGAGTCGAATTCGGCGATCGGCCCATCGTTTTAGTAGTAGGGAGCGAAGGTGAAGGTTTGAGCCTGTTGGTACAGCGCAACTGCGATATTTTAATTTCCATACCCCTGTCAGGAAAAACCCCTAGTTTGAATGTCTCCGTAGCCACTGGCATGGCTCTCTATGAAATTTACAGTCAGCGCTGGCCTAATAGTTGGCGCCTAGAAACTAAATGTAAGATTGATAAAAAGAATGCAATTGAAGAAGGAAACTTCTGAATGCAGCCAAAAGTCAAATAATGACTAAAAAAAGGCCATTTGCTTTAAATTGGAGTTCGGCCCTGCCTATCTGGCCTTATTCTTAAGTAAAATGCTTCTGAAATTAACTAATGACGAATAAACAAAACTCATGAAAGAAATTTTAACTAACTTGCTCAATTATTTAGGATTTGCCTGGTGGGTGGAAATCCTAACAGCGAATCCTCGCTGCACCTACTATTTTGGACCTTTTCTAAGCGAAAAGGAAGCAGAAGCTCAAAAAGACGGTTATATCGAAGATTTAGAAGGCGAAGGCGCTCAAGGTATTAAATTCCAGATACTAAAGTGCAAACCTAGGGAACTGACAGTGGAGGACGAAGACTTGGGAAAAAAAACTGAACTTGTGGCAAGCGGAGCCTTAACTCCTCCTAGCGAGTTCCTCACCTAAGCTAGAAAAGCGGAGGGGCGTGAGGCTATCCAGCGATCGATGTCTGCTAATACTAGATCGGGAATCTCCCAAGGAAATAGATGAGCTGTGTTGGGGTAGCAGTGCCAGGTTGCATCTTTGAGGTGAAGAGCGGTTTCTCGACTCGACTCTGAGGTGATGTGACGGTCCTCAGCCCCGGCCAGCACTAAGCAGGGACATTGAATCTCGGGTAGGTCTGGCAGTCGATTGTAACCTCCTCGCAGGGCTAGGTTTAAGGCTCTAGTGGCTGCTTTGGAAGTCTGTAAATAAGCCGGTACGGCTTCCTTTGCTAAATAACGATAGGCCGTGTCGGTGTGTTGTTGAATTAGGTATCTAAAGAGCGATCGCTTGCCAAAAGTATCTATATTCCACTGCCAGCTAGGAAACCACCAATTAAGGATTCCTGCCAGACCGGTGTAGAGATTATCCTGCCAGGTGATGGGTGGATGGCTGCCTCTGGGTCTTGCCGCCGTCCCTATTAAGATCAGCCCCGCCACGCGCTCGGGAAATCTAATGGCCAACTCCATGGCGAGAATCCCTCCCAAAGACCAACCTAAGATTAAGCAGTTGTTAATGGCATATCGGTCTAAAAGCCTTTCGAGGTCTAGCAGGTGTTGGCTCATTTCAAAGTTACCCTCGGTTGGACTTTCGCCGTATCCCCGCAAGTCTGGAGCAATAATTTGGAAGCGAGACTCTAGGCGATCGCTAAAAACTGACATGCACTGGCCAGAACCGGGGTGGCCGTGCAGGCACAGAATCGGAAATCCTTTTCCCTTAACTTTTACGCTTAATTGCGATCTAGACATGACAATTAATAATTAACATTTAACATTTTTCCGATTAACAGGCAGGATGCCTGTTCTACGTTCTAACGTTCAAACAATTAAGCGGATAACAGGCAGGATGCCTGTTCTACGTTCCAACCTTTTAATTACTCAATTTTATAAATACGAACCGGGCGATCGATCCCTTTAAGACGGTGTTCTCCCATCAATTCCCAACCAGAAGGCGATCGCAACGAAGCATAAGTATTCTCGCTTATCACGCAATTTCCCGGAGGACAAAGAGGCTCCATCCGCGCCGCCAAATTAATAGTAGGTCCTAATACCGTATAATCGACTCTTTGGGAACTGCCCACATCTCCTACTACCGCCTTACCGCTATTAATAGAAATGCGCAATTGTAAATTTTCTCCTAATTGATTGTTATCGTTTATCGCATTCAAACGACTCAACATTCTCTTAGCTGCCACCACCGCCCTATCCGCATGATCCGCTTGAGGTTCTGGAGCTCCAAAAAACGCCATAATACAATCGCCAATAAACTTATCTAAAGTCCCGCCCACCTCAAAAACTTCGTGCAACATTTCCTCAAAGAAATTATTTAACAACTCAGCAATTTTCGACGGACTTAAGCGTTCGGAAAGCTCGGTAAAACCAACAATATCGGCAAATAAAATACTAATATCCTTCTCCACAGGAGTTAAACGACCATCAGACAACCCAACCTTTAATAACTGCTGTACCACCCCAGGAGAATGATAGCGTTCTAGCTTTTGGCGTATGATTTCCTCCCCCGTCAATTTCCGCGATAACAACCATCTTTGCACGCTAGAAGCCACCAAGTTGCCCATAGCAGAAAAAAAGCTAAGGTCTTCATCCCCTCCTTCCTGCCAGTTTCTGTGAGAAATAAGGGCATCGCCATAAAGCACGCCACACACTCTATCTTTATCTAATAAAGGAACTGCTAAAGCGCTACGAATACCTTTATTAATAATAGTCATTTCCCCCTGAAAGCGAGCATCAGTTTGAGCGTCGGCTGTTTTAATTGCTACTTTTTCGTCAAATACTTTCCGACAAATACTAGCGCTAATCCAACTGGAATTAGAAGGAGAATCTGTTTCTGTGGAAGGGTTTCTTAGGGTGGCATCAATTAATTCTAATTTGCCGTTACCTTCGATATCGACTAATAATGCTAGCCGATCTAGCATGGTTAATTCTCGCAAAACTATTTCTTTGACTCTAGCAAAAATTTCTTCTATGGACTCGGCGCTACTGAGATGTTTAGCTATTTCTACTAAATCTTTTAATCTGTCTATAGCAGTGCGGTAATTGCTGATATTTTCTTGCTCGATATCCCCTTCTATCCATTGTTTTTGAAATTCTTCGGCGTTACCAATTAATGTCAGTTCTTCGTTGAGAGGTATTTCTTCTGGAAGGGAAGGGGAAGGGGATGGAATGAAAACAATATTAAGGATAATATGGTCTAGCTTGAGAACATCGCCTTGCTTTATTATTTGTCGTTTAGCTATGACATTATTGTTTAATACGGTTCCATTTTTACTGCCCATATCTTCAATTGTCCAGTTGCCTTCATCTGTACTTAATAAGCGGCAATGCTGGCGAGAAATGCCACTGTAGGGCAATAGTAAATCGCATTCTGGCGATCGACCGATTATAAATTCATCTTTATTTACCGTAACTGTTTTCTCCCGATCCCTCTCTTTTAAGTACAACTTCAATTGAGCCATAGTTTACGAACCTCTAGTCAGCTATTATCTAGCACCCCTTCCCCCAGCAATTTTTCAGTGGGGCCTCGATCTGGTGGGATCTGGGTTTGAGGGCCAAAGTTTATTGCTCCCTCCTCCCCGCCCTTTGCCTCCAACCATCATTTTAATTACTATAGAGATGCTTGAGAGTTTTACCTTAGATTTTAGATTGTAGATTTTAGATTTAGCCGCAAGTTCGTAGCGATCGGACTGCAAGTTCGTAGTAATCGCTTTAGCGATTTAATAGATATTTATCAAGAACTACAGATATTTATTTTGCTTATGTTTAATGTGTATATTTTAAATACTAAAAGAGTCTAGAGCTAGAATCGTAACTCGTGGGTCAAACTATACCAAGCACCATCCCGATGGAATTCGATCGATGAAAATGAGGGAAATAATTTCTCAATTGAAAGAAATGTCAAAAATAAAAGGAAAACTACAATATAGCAATGCTAAATCATTTGCTATATTTAAGAAACCCGGTTTCTTTGACATTAAACGTCGCCATTCTTTTGTAGGTTGGGTGTAGCGTAGCGAAACGAACACGATTTTGTTGGGTTGCGCTGCCGCTCCACCCAACCTACTAATAGTATTTTTTATTTTGGCGAAGGTATTGTTTGAGAAACCGGGTTTCTGGGTCCAAAGCGATCGTAACCCCTGCACGGATTGCTATAAAAATAAATATTAAAGTTGCTAGAGAGATTTTAGGCAAAATCGATATGCCCAAACATAAATCGGCGATGAAAGAATTAGAAAGAGGTCGTTTGCTCTTTTATGTCACTTTTGAAGGTGGCAAAGGCTATTTAGATAGAGATGTTTTTGTAAGAGATATTATCAATGCGGGAAATTGAATACAGATTAAACACTCCCATAAGTCATAGAAAAGATTACGGTCAATTTTTTACCCCTGCTTCAGTGGCACGCCTGATGGTTAAATGGGTTATAAAAGATGAACCATTATCTATCTTAGACCCTGGCTTTGGTTTGGGTATTTTTTATGATGAAATAAAGCAAATAAATTCCCATAAACAGTTTCAATTCACGGGTTACGAAATAGACAAACTGATTTTTAGTTACCTAAGCTTTAAGCAAGACAACAAAAATATAAAAGTCATTAATCAAGATTACTTGGAGTCGGACTTAAACTCTTACGATGCGATTATTGCCAATCCTCCTTATCTTAGGTTTCAAAAATTTTTAGCTAGGCATGAAGTTTTGCCAAAAATAGAGCAACAAATAGGCAAAAACCTTGTAGGTTATTCTAACATTGCTTCTGTATTTCTGGTCAAATCTCTCCAGCAACTTAACGTCGATGGCAGATTGGCATTTATTATGCCTTTTGAGTTTTTTAATACTGGCTACGGAAAAGAAATTAAAAAAAGTCTCCTGGACAATGGTTTGCTCAAACAAATCGTCGTTTTTTCTAACGAAAAAGAGATTTTCCCAGAAGCAACTACAACTGTCTGCGTCCTACTTTGTAAAAACGACCGCCGCACGGAATCGATAAAAATTACCCAGATTCAGGCTAATGAAGAAATAGAGAGCATTTCAGATTTTAGTAATTTCTATCAGTTTAAGATCGATCCCTCCGATTTACCATACCAGAAGAAATGGACTCCCATTATTATGTCTTTATTTTCAGGGCGATCGCTTCCTGTTGGTTGGGCTACTTTCTCTTTATATGGTAGTTTTAAAAGAGGCATAGCCACGGGAGCAAATGATTTTTTTGCCCTGTCAAAATCTACTATTGAAGAATTTAAGCTAGAGGAGAAAAACTACTGCAAATGTATTACTAAAAGCAAACAGATAAGAAAAGCCATCTTTACAGAGGATGATTTTGAAACCCTAGCTCTCGCAGATAAAGCTGTTTATTGCTTGGATGTCAAAGATGGGGACGATCTAGGAGTTATTAATTACATCCAACGAGGAGAAAAATTAGGGTATCACCAGAGGCATCTTACTAAAAACAGAAGCCCTTGGTACAAAATTGAAAGCAGAAAACCGGCACCTATTTTGTTTGGCGTTTTTAACAGGGGGCGGTTGAAGGCAATCAGAAATCTGACAAATGCTATTAATTTTACTTGCTTCCATTTGTTTTATCCTAATATATTTGGAGAAATGGTTATTGACAAACTATTTGTTTATTTACTAAGCGATACCGGGCAAGAAATCATTAAAACTAATAAAAGAAGTTATGGAAATAATTTAGATAAATTTGAGCCTGGGGACTTAAACGAGAGTTTATGTCCGAATCAAAGTCAATTGGGAGTGGTAAGCGATCGCGAAGCATCGGAAGTTATCAATTTAGCTAAAACTGATGAAGAGCTAGCTATTAAAATAAGTAACGATTTAATAGATAGAATTGTACGGCTTTGACCGGGGTCCAGAAACCCGGTTTCTTTGAGAAACCGGGTTTCTAATATGTCACTTTGGGACTAACGGATTGCTATATCATTTTTCATAACCTTAACCTCTAATTTCAGTCAACCTCAATCTATCGGAGCTAACAAACAATGGAAGCCGCCCAAATCATCGAAACCTTAAACATAGATTTGCCCACCCTATTTGAAAAAGACATTTCCTACGATATCTACAGCAAAAATATCTTTTTTAAAGATCCAGTTAACAAATTCAAAGGCAAATTTAATTACCGAATTATCTTCTGGACCCTGCGCTTTCACGGGCAACTATTTTTTAGCGAATTGTATTTCGATTTGCACGAAGTAAAACAGACAGCACCAGATACTATTTTAGCAACTTGGACGGTGCGCGGCACTCTCCGGGTTCCCTGGAAAGCGCGGATATTTTTTAACGGTTATTCTACTTATAAAACTAACGAAAGCGGGTTAATTTACGAACATATCGACACCTGGGATAGGGAACCAGGAGAGATTTTAAAACAGTTTTTCCGCAAGGGTAGTTAATGGTAAATTGTTAAGCCATACAGATGTTTGTAGCGATCGCTTTAGCGATAGAAATGTTCGTAGTAATCGCTTTAGCGATAGAAATGTTCGTAGTAATCGCTTTAGCGATAGAAATGTTCGTAGTAATCGCTTTAGCGATAGAGATGTAACTCCTTTGAAATCCCTAAAGCGATCGCTCGCAGCCGAGTGCGGACAATTAACCGTTAAACTCAGGAACGCTTTGCTCCAGGCAAGCGGGTTCCGAAGGTTTGCTTCTGACCGTCGCCTGCCGCAATACCTGGGTCAAAATACCGGGTCGGAATAGAGATGTGGGAGGTTCTACCATGTGGATGACTTTCAAGAAATGCTCCCATACTTGAGGTCTTTCGGTTCCTAAAAGCAAGACCGAATCGAGATATCGGTGCATCAACCGCGCGATAAAGTCTGGTTTTGCCCCTTCGGTTCCCTCCCAGCGCAAGTCTTCCCCCGTTGCCATCAACCAAGGAGCGGAATTTACCCGAGCAAGACGCCGATAAAAGAACTGAGGAAAACCTTCCATGCTAGGATGCTGCTGGCGCAGAGAGTCCCCCAGAGCGATCGCTCCCAAAGCTGCCGCTGTCATCCCCTGACCGTAAACCGGGTTAAAACTACAAACGGCATCTCCCAGTGCTACTAAGCCTTCTGGCAGTTTCGACAACTTCTCATAATGCCGCCAGCAATTTTCCGTGCGCCGATAAGCATAAACGGGGGAGAGGGGTCGAGCGTTTTTGATCGGATCGTAAAGAATTGGATGGCGCAAACTGCGAGCAAACTCTAAAAACGCAGCCTCATCCGTTGGTGGATAGTCTTTAGCGACGCCCGTTAGAGTAAGTACCCAACGGTTGCCCTCCACAGAATAGATAACCCCACCGCGTTTGCTGTAAGGAGGGCGAGGCCATAACACCACCACTTTCCAATCTGCTTGGAAGCCTTCGGGAATTTCATACCAACGACTGCCATAACCTAAAAAAGAGTTAACCACGCTTTCGGCGGGCTTTTCGTAGCCCAAACTTGCCAACCAATTAGGCAAAGCGCTATTGCGCCCGCTGGCATCCACTACGAAATCTGCCTCTATCCGTTCCTCCCCGGAGGCCGATCTGGCTTTGATTCCCGTGACTCGGGAGCCACTGCTGTCAGCTAGCAAGTCCGTTACTTTAGTGCGCTCTAAAAATTGCACTTTTCCATCCCGTTGCAGGCGGGAGCGAATTAAGCTTTCTAACAGTTGCCGACTGCACAGACGAGTATTTAGGTTAGAAGCAAAACGGGGATACCAGCCCCACCAACCGAACCAAGGACATTCTGCGCCCCAGTCCATCAGCGGCGCCCCTGCGGCGGCTAATTCTGCTTCCAAACCGGGAAACAGTCCCTCGAAAATTTGCTTCCCTTGGGTTAGCAGAACGTGGACGTGATTTCCTTGGGGCACTCCGGGGCGGGTTTCTGGGTCTTCGGGAAGCAGGTCGCTCTCTACGATGCTTACGCGATCGAAATGTTCTGTCAGTACCCGCGCTGCTAGCAAACCTGCCATGCTGCCGCCTATTACTAAGGCGCGACTGCCGATAGTGGGATGAGATTTTTGCTTGTTTGTTGCTTGAGTCATGCTTTTAGTTTTTTGTTAATGAGTTAGATCGAGTTATTCTACAGAATCTCTGCTCAAAAATTCCCGCATATATTGGTTAACTAAATCTGGTTTTTCCTGTTGGACCCAGTGACCGCAATTGGGAATATAGCAAATCTGGAAATCTTCCACATAGTCTTCGGTGCCGTAAGTTAATTCTTGACCTAAAAAACGATCGTTTTCTCCCCAAATTGTGAAAGTGGGAACTTGCAATTTTTCCCAGTTTGTTTTCTCGAATATTTTCGTCAAAATATTGCGGTAATAATTAATCGCAGCAGTTAAAGCGCCCCGTTTGGCGAAAGCATCTTTATAAGCCTCTAAGTCGGCATCGGTAAAAGCGGATTTATTTACGGCAGAATCGCGCAATGCGGAGGCGATCGCTTCATAATTATTGAATTGGAAAAACAACTCTGGTACTATGGGGAGTTGGAAGAAAAAGATATACCAACTTTTTAAAAGTTGTTCTGGGGTCTTCAAACCTTGGGCAAACTTTGCTGGATGGGGGATATTTAACGCGATTAATTTTTCTACCATGTCAGGATAGGCACTGGCAAAATGCCAGGCGATCGCTCCTCCCCAATCGTGTCCTACTAACACGCAACTTTCGCAACCCAATCCTTTAATTACTCCTTCCACATCTTTAAGCAATTCCGACATGGTATAAGCCGATGTTTGTTGGGGTTTATCGCTGTCGTTATATCCTCTTAAATCCAGAGCCACTACTTTATAATCTTTGGCAAATTCGGGGATTTGATGCCGCCAAGAGTACCAAAATTCTGGAAAACCATGTAACATTAACATCAACGGCCCTTCCCCTTCGCTAACGTAGTGGAGATTAATACCATTTGTGTTAATAAAATCGCTATGCCAATTTCCCGATACAACTGTCATTTTTTATGTTTTTTATTGTTTTTGTTGGCTCGTTCGCAGCAGGCTTTTGGCTTATGTAAATAAGTACATAAGGGAGTAGCAAAAAAATAAAGTACCAGTCCCTTGTAGGTTGGGTGGAGTGGAACGCAACCCAACATCGGTATGTTATTAAATTGCTAGTCCCTAACCAAAATTAATTAGACATCTGGAACAGGCGAGACGCCTGTTCTACGGGCCAATCTTTGTCTAAATATTTTTGCCTACCTACTTAAGGCTTTTTTTATCGCTTTAGCGGTTGCAGAAGGCTTTAAAAATCGCTAAAGCGATCGCTACGAACGAGATTTTTTTATCGTTACAAACTATTTTTTTTCTGGTGGGTCTGGTTTATAATAGTCCGTTTGTTTTACGTCCCCCATCGCATCGGTATCTTGATTGATACAAGCGCGGTTATTGGTGTATTGACAAACCCGAGCCCATAACTTGCTGCGAGTGCCGGGAGCTCCAACGGAAAATATGACCTTATCCTTGCCGACGATTTGAGCTTTACACACCGGGCAAGTCTGCGTTTGGCTTTCTGGCATGGTTTTTAGAGGTGGTTAACTACAAAAACCGATTTTACAGCTTTTTCCCTAATTTGGCAATTTCGATCCATGTAGAACAGGCGAGACGCCTGTTCTAAGGTAGAATATTAAAGCTAACCGGAGACCGGAATAGGAGGAATATGATGGAAATAGATTGGCAACTGTTCGGTATTTTGATGTTCGTTCATTGTCTTAACGGCAGCATTGGTGCTTTAGTTGCCAAACAAAAAGGACGTAACTTTTATTTATGGTTAATTGGCGGTTTAATAGGGGGAACTGTTGCCTTAGTTAGTGCCTTTTTACTGCCTCCTTTATCCAATAGTTCCGAGTAAATAAAAAGAGCGATCGCTCTTTCTTTGATAAAAGGCGATCGCTCTTTTGAAAGTAGGTGCATCGGGGGAATGCGACGGGGATATGCTCCCAACGGTAACAAATTCAGTTAGAACGTTGTCATAAAAAGTCGGTTGGCAAAAAAAAGTCGCGGTGCTAAAATTGTGGGTAAAGCAAAAGTTCGTAGTAATCGCTTTAGCGATTTATCCATAAGAATCGCTAAAGCGATTACTACGAACGCGATGCATCCTACAAACGATAAATCAGCTTTTGCCAGTAATAGCATCTGCATAAGGATCTGGGAGAGCTTGTTGTATCTCAAAAGAATCCCGAGTTCTTCCAGGCGGGGTCGGGTTATTCGCTCTTTTTTTAACCGTCTCCCCTCGCCGAGTGTAATCTTGCAATCTCACTAACTCGTCTTGATAGAGAGCGATAATTCTCCCCAGAGACAATGCCACCTGTTCCCAACTCTCATCATCGACAATTTTATCTGCTATACCCTGGAATAAATCTCCCTTTTGGTTCTTCTTCACATACTCTCGTAGAAGCTTGCCCGATTTTTGGGTCGCCGCTTGATAGGCCTCGCCATCGGACCACCATAACCCCGGCTGGTTTAACAGCCAGGTTAAAATATATTCTTGGGCGTGTTGCTCCTTAACCCAGGTTGCCAGATATTTTAATTCATCCATAACTTTATTTCTACTTTTGGTTTATAAGCTCTTTTGGGGGCTGGAGGTCGCTGCTAGCTGCAAAGTCGCGATCGCCACTTGGACTCAACCTCGCGGACTAGAACTCCAACAGCCCAAAATGTCCCCAAACAAAATTATAAGCCCCAATGCGTCCATTTTTATCGGGGACATTTGTAGTCAAATATACTCAAAATCTTAAAAAAAACCTTATGAAGCACAGGAGGCAAAAAATTGACCTGTAATCTAAATAGACAGAATTAACGAATTAGACAAAAAGGACAATAGGTAAATTTATGGGACAACAATTTGGCGTTATCGGCCTCGCCGTTATGGGCGAAAACCTAGCTCTAAACGTAGAGAGCAAAGGCTTTCCCGTGTCAGTATATAACCGTACTAGCTCCAAAACCGACGACTTTATGCAAAAGCGGGCCGGAGGCAAAAACGTAAAAGCAGCTTACTCTCTCGAAGAATTTGTCCAATCCCTAGAGCGGCCCCGCAGAATCCTAGTAATGGTCAAGGCAGGCAAGCCAGTGGATGCTGTAATCGAACAGCTAAAGCCCCTCCTGGACAAAGACGACACCATCATCGATGGCGGCAACTCTCTCTTCCAGGATACCGAACGCCGCACCCAAGACCTAGAAGCGACCGGACTCGGCTTTGTGGGCATGGGAGTCAGCGGTGGCGAAGAAGGAGCATTGTATGGCCCCAGCATGATGCCCGGAGGCACCAGCAATTCTTATAAAGAATTAGAGCCCATCTTAACCAAAGTAGCGGCCCAAGTAGATGATGGCCCTTGCGTGACCTACATCGGCCCCGGTGGTGCCGGTCATTACGTTAAGACAGTCCACAACGGCATCGAATACGGCGATATGCAGCTTATCGCCGAAGCTTACGACCTTCTCAAAAATACTCTGGGACTTAACAACCAGCAAATCCACGAAATTTTTGCAGAATGGAATACCACCGACGAGCTCAATTCCTTCTTAATCGAGATTACCGCCGACATCTTTAAAAAGAAAGACTCGGAAAGTGACGGCTATCTCGTCGATAAGATTATGGACTCCGCCGGCCAGAAGGGAACCGGTCGTTGGACCGTGGTTGGTGCTTTAGAATTAGGAGTTTGCATTCCCACTATTACCGCAGCAGTTAACGGGCGCATCATCTCCGGTTATAAAGAAGAACGCGTCGCTGCTTCCGAGCAACTGACAGGCCCCACAGCAAAATTCGACGGCGATACCAAGGATTTTATTAACAAAATCGGCGATGCTTTGTATTGTTCTAAAATTTGCTCTTACGCTCAAGGCATGGCGCTGTTGAGTGCGGCATCTAAGGAGTACAATTACAATCTCAATTTGAGCGAGATTGCTCGTATCTGGAAGGGTGGCTGTATTATTCGCGCCGGCTTCTTGAATAAAATTAAGGATGCTTTTAACCAAAATCCCAGCCTGCCCAACCTCTTACTGGCACCGGAATTCAAGCAGAGCATTCTCGATCGCCAGGATGCGTGGCGCGAAGTTTTAATGACTTCTAATAAGTTAGGCATTCCCGTCCCGGCTTTTAGCGCTTCCCTAGATTATTTTGACAGTTATCGGCGCGCTCGTCTCCCCCAAAACCTCACCCAAGCTCAACGGGATTATTTCGGCGCTCATACCTACGAACGTCTCGATAAGCCTCGCGGCGAATTCTTCCACACCGAGTGGATTAAGTAATAACTCATTCCGGGAGCATCTCATCGAAGTAAAAAACCACAAAATCAATGCACCTATGTTAGCGGTCAGTTGTTAGTTGTTAGTCGTCCAACTAACAACTAACAACTAACCGGATAACAGGCAAGATGCCTGTTCTACAGGGAAAGCGTCTAATTCGGGGGCAATATCTTGCATTGAGATGCTCCCGGAATCATTATTGTCCCCGCAGAGATTTTCACCCAATCTCTACGGGGATAGTTTATTTTTTAAGCGGTTCTATTTTTATAATTGGGCGCGGACAATCAGGTTGAGTCGGGCAAATCGTCCTCTTCTGGCAAACTTTGATTATGTTGTTGCGACATCTCTGATATTATTAAACTTGCCTCAAACTTCCGATCTTTAGCCCTTTCTGCACCCATAATAACTACAACTAAAACGAACGTTAATAAAAAGATTACCCTAAAATTCATCCCAAGCTCCCCTCGTATGTCAAAAGTTGAGTGCCCCTCTACTAATTGGCGTTATTAAGAGCCATTTTTAAGGGACGCTAGAAGGTAAGAGGCCCGAAGCCAACTTTTTTGAAACCCTCTATTAATCTCTCAGGACAAAAAGCGCTTTTTTTACGCTTTAAATCGGTTTTTGTAATAAAAAGTTACATTGCCAATTGCTAATTGCTAATGGCTAATGGCTAATTGCCCAAGCGATCGCCCCGGACCGTAGTTTAAGACAAAATCCGTGGCTAAATCGTCAATTACCCATTAGCTATTACCTATTACCTATCTATAAAAAATGGGAACTAGAATAGAAAATCTGCAAGTTACAAAAGTAGTAGATGGCGATACTATTAAAGTATTGCTTAACCATAAGCGAGTATCTTTGCGACTGGATTATGTCGATACAGAAGAAAGTTACGCCGAAGGTTCCAAACCAGTTACCGATGCCGGTAAAGCAGCAACGCTAATGGCAAAAGAATACTTTGCTTTACCTAACGATAACCTAACAACAGTCGATATAGAATTCGACGGCGACGAACCAGTAGAAGTTTGTGTGGAAAAATATCGCGACCACCAAGGCCGATTAATTTGTTACGTTCATAAAGACGGAGAAAATTATAACCTTAAATTAATAAAAGAAGGATGGAGTCCCTACTTTTATAAGTACGGTTATTCTCGCATTTATCACGGGGAAATGCTGGCAGCAGAAGCTTTAGCTCAAGCTAATAATCTCGTAATTTGGAACCCCGCTACTAATATCAAAAGTTCCAGTCGAAACTATCAACTACTGGTTCCTTGGTGGGGGTTGCGCGCCGGTATTGTAGATCGCTATCGCATTGATGGCATTGCTGCAGGAGCGTTAGCGGTGCGCTTGGATTATCCGCAGATATTAGCAGCGGCCGAAAAGGGGGAATTTGTAACTCTTTTTTACGACTTACAAGGGGGAATTACTAAATGGTTGGATAACGGCGCTTTAATTTTAGATGGTGCTAAAGAGCGTTTGATAAAATTATGGATTCCTGACGCTAAAAGCAATACCATGAGACCTTTACTCAGGTTATTAAAAAATCGTTATTTCGGTCTGGGGCGAGGTTACGTTTATATAAGCGGTAAAGTCCAGATGTACAGGGATAAACCGGAAATTATTCTCAAAGATATTAGCCAGCTTTCCGATTTTCCGCCCCAGAGGTGAAACTCGTGTTACAATCGGAAGGAAAAAATTTGGGTGGGTAGAAAAAATTACCTTGGAGGAAGAAAAAATGGCTAAAATCCTAGCTTTTGCGGGAAGCGCCCGGGAAGGTTCTTATAACAAACAACTGGTGCGAGTTGCAGCAGAAGGAGCGAGAAAAGCAGGAGCAGAAGCGACCTTTTTAGACTTGCGCGATCTGCCGATGCCGTTATTTGATGAAGACCTGGAAGCGAAAGAAGGAATTCCTGCAAATGTACGCAAATTTAAAGATTTGATGAAAGCTCACCAAGGCTTGTTAATTGCCTGCCCCGAATACAATAGCTCGATTACGCCGCTGCTGAAAAATGCGATCGACTGGGCCTCCCGCCCGGAGGAAGGGGAACCGATGTTAGCTTGTTTCCGCGATCGAGTGGCGGCGATAATGAGCGCCTCTCCAGGAGCGTTGGGAGGTTTGCGCGGTCTGGTTCACGTCCGCGCCATTTTGGGCAATATCGGCGTGCTGGTACTTCCCGACCAAAAGGCTATTCCTAAAGCTTTTGAGGCTTTTAACGACGATGGCAGTTTAAAGGAACCCAAGCAACAAGAAGCAGTGGAGAATATCGGCGCGAAGGTGGCGACGGTATTGGCAAAGTTGACGGTTTGATAATTCATAATTGATAATTGATATAGCAATCCTAGATTGTTGGCGATATCTAAGAAACCGGGTTTCTGGCTCAAAATCTTATAGCAATCCATTTAGGATTGCTATAATTGTTAATTGTTAATTGTTAATTGTTAATTGTCTCCCATGAACTCTAAAATCGATAAAGTAAAACTCTACGCTGCCGGTGCTACGGTGACTCGGGTTGCCGAACTGGCAGTAACAGATGGCAAATTGCCGGAAAAAGTGGAAATAAACGGACTGCCACTGGCTCTCGACGATGGTAGCGTGCGGGTGCGGGTGGAAGCTGAGGGGGATAATGGCAGTAATGGGGCGATCGCTACCGATATCCGCATCGGGTTGTCGGTGCCGGAACGCCAGGAAACGACCAAACCTCCCCTAGAGGAGGAACTCCGGGGGGCTAAGGCTGAGGTGGAAAGGTTGCAAGATACCATGGATATCATAGAATACGAGAAGATGGCCCTCGATGCTTTAAGGGTAGCCGATCGCCCGAAAGCAGAAGCGGGAAAACCACCGACACCATCGCCTCTGGGTATGAGACTGGCGATCGCTAATTTTAAGGACGAACAGATCGGCAGTCGCATCAAAGAAAAGCGCGAAACAGAAAAGAAGTTCCAGGAGGCAGTAGAACGCTGGCGGGAACTAGAGCAGCAACAGGCTAAAGCTTCTAGCGCCAACGAAGTCAAAAAACATGAATTGAAGAAAACTGCCATCGTCACTTTGAGCTACTCCGGTTCTGGGGAAACCGCAGGGCAACGGTTAGTTCTGGAATATTTCGTACCAGGGGCGCGCTGGACTCCTACTTATGTCTGTCGCTTGGATAGCAAGAACAATAGCGCCGATATAGCCGTCCGCGCCTTGATTTCTCAGCGCACCGGGGAAGATTGGTCGGGGGTGCGGTTGGAACTCTCAACGGCCCGACCGACGAACTGGTGCGAGTTGCCGGAGTTGCCGGAGTTGCGACTGGGGCGAGCTCGACCGCAGCCGCGCCAACCCGGTTGGAGGTTGCCTCCAGTAGGTGCCGAGGTTTTGTTTGAAGACTTCGATCGCCAGAAGCAACAAGCGCGGGCGGGGGTGAAGTTCCAGGAGGCGATCGAGGAGTTGACAGAAGTGGAAGTGCCACGGTTGTCACCCATTCTGCGGGGCTATTCCGACCTAGAGGCGTTGTTGGAAACAGAGGAAGAGGAAGACAACCTCGATCTGGGATTGGAGTTGGAAGAAGAACTGGAGGATTTTTTAGCACCTGCCGCTGCTGCGCTAGAGATGAAAACTCCCCCCAGGCCGCCTGCACCCCCACCACCAGGAGCGCCGCCACTGCCGCCGCGATCGCTCAGAGGGCGAGGAGCAGGCGATGGACAAGAAGTAAGAAGAGCCAGGAAGAAGCGACCGACGCCAGAAGTTCAGCTTGGAGCGATGATGGCAAAGCCGGAAGAAGCAGCCCTCGACCTCCTCGCCTACGGACTGATGCGGGCCGGCTCTCCCGACAACGAGCAGAAACGGGGCAAATTAACTGTTGCCTCCCAAGAAGAAATCTACCTACAAATCCTCCGACGGCGGCGGGTGGAGGTGAAATTCGAGGTGATGTCCGCAGTGGGAGAGGCTCAAGCTACTGCTGCCAACTGCGTCAACCTGCCCCTGCCCCCAGGCGGCACCAACGTCCGACAGGAAGCAGGTTCCTTCGACTACGCCTACATCGGCACCGGACGGATCGACGTTCCCAGCGACGGTGAATTTCATTCAGTGGCACTGTTGCGCAACAGTACCGATGTTGAGGTCCGCTATATCGTCCTTCCCCGCATCGATACCAACGTTTTCCGCATCGCTCAATTGCTCAACCCTTTAGAAGCGCCGTTATTGGCCGGGGCGGTGGATGTTTACGTCGATGGCGAATACATCTTATCTACTAATATCGAAACCGTGCCCCCAAGAGGCAAGATGGAATTAGGGTTAGGAGTCGAACAGGCCATTAAAGTCGCTCGCAATACTACTTTTAGCGAAGTTCGTTCTGGGGAGACGTTAGTAGCGTTTAACGAATTGCAGCACCAGATAAAGATCGATATTGCCAACCGGATGCCGCGTCCCGCCCCCATTGAAGTCCGCGAAAGATTGCCGGTTCCCCAGGAGGGGGAGAAGGTGGATGTGGCAGTCCGCCGGGTTTCGCCGGAGTGGGAGAATTACGAACAGGAGGAAAGGAACTCGCCGATAAAGGGCGGTTATCGCTGGCAAGTGGAGGTTGCCCCAGGAGAGACGAAAACTCTTTCGGTAGATTATACGGTTAAGACATTTGTCGATAGCGAGTTAATAGGAGGCAACCGCCGAGAAGATTAAGCCTGGTCTCCGTAGGACAGGCATCTTGCCTGTCGCTCTTTTTCCGCCGTAGGACAGGCATCTTGCCTGTCTCTTTCTTTTTCCCCAGGACAGGCATCTTGCCTGTCTCTTTCTTTTTCCGTAGGACAGGCAAGATGCCTGTCTCTCTTTTTCCGCCGTAGGACAGGCATCTTGCCTGTCTCTTTCTTTTTCCGTAGGACAGGCAAGATGCCTGTCTCTTTCTTTTTCCGTAGGACAGGCATCTTGCCTGTCGCTCTTTTTCCGCCGTAGGACAGGCAAGATGCCTGTCTCTTTCTTTTTCCCCAGGACAGGCAAGATGCCTGTCCTACGGCAAACTCAATTCTTAATCGATCTAACATGAAAATACTTAACTCAGCTTATTTTTGGTGTTTTTCCTTTACCATCATTTTTCTCCTCTCCCTCGACTTTTGGTCTTGGGAAAAACCAACCAGCTTTTTCCTTTTTCATTTGCCCTCCTGGACGTTCTATTTTTTCGGCTTGCAAATTCTCCTCTCTTGTGCTATGCTCGTTTTTTCTAAAACCTTTTGGGTAACAGAAAATAGAGAGGAAAATCAACAATGAGTGCAGAAGAAATTATCCCCTATCTCGTTATCGCTGCCTATTTATTATGCACCTTAGCCGTAGGAATCATTGGCTATAAAAATAAACCAAATACCCCCGAAGATTATTTTGTCGCCGATAGAAACCTCGGTCCAATAGTTCTATTTTTCACTCTTATTGCTACCAACTTCAGCGCTTTTACCTTTCTCGGTTTTTCTGGGGCGGGTTATCGCATCGGCATCAGCTATTATGCCATGATTTCTTTAGGTACCGCTTTTGTCTCCATAACATTCTATTTTATCGGTTATAAAGTTTGGCTTTTAGGTAAAGAACATCGGTTAATAACTCCGTCGGAATTAATCGAAAATCGCCTGCCAAGCCAACCGCTGAAGTTGCTATTTTTGGCAGTGATGGTGATTTTCACCATACCTTATTTAACTCTACAACCCATCGGCGGCGGCTATATTCTCGAAGGTTTGACCGGGGGACAAATTCCCTATTTTACGGGGGCTGCTTTTTTAACTTTTATTATCGTATGTTATGTGTTTTTAGGAGGGATGAAAAGCGTCGCTTTAACCGATCTTTTGCAGGGAGTATTAATGTTGGTTTTAGTGTTAGTGGCTTTAGGGGCGATCGCTTATAATCTCGGCGGCATTTGGGAAGCTAACCGCGCTGTTTACGAATTGAAACCCGCCCTATTATCGAGACAAGGAGCGAATAACTTTTTCACTCCCCACAAATGGTTTAGTTTTATGCTGCTTTGGGGTCTTAGCGTGCCCATGTTTCCCCAAATGTTCGTGCGGTTTTATACTCCTAAAACAGCCAATGCTCTGAAAATTTCGGCCATTCTTTATCCCCTAATAACTGCAGTCATGTTTTCCGCTCCCGTATTAATAGGAATGTGGGGAAATATTGCCTTTCCAGAATTAACAGGAAAAGCTGCCGATGTCATTTTTCCGATGATGTTAGCGGAATATACTTCTACTGGTATTGCTGCTTTAGTTATGGTCGGAGCTATGGCGGCATTTATGTCAACTTTAGATTCCCAACTTTTAGCCTTGAGCTCGATGATTACTAGGGATATTTATACTGCTTATTTTCGCCGAGATGCTTCTCTAAAGGAACAAACAATTGTAGGGAGGGTTTTCATAGTTATTTTAGCCGTAATTGGATTGGCGATCGCCGCCAACCCGCCGGATACTATAGCCGCGATCGCCACTCAAGCATTTACCGGTTTAGCAGTCCTTTTCCCCACAGTAATTGCCGCTTTATACGGTAAAAATATTTCTCCTTTGAGTTGTATTATTTCTATTCTCGTCGGGGAATTGATGGTAGTTGGTTTTTGGTTAAAAATTATTCCTCCTAGTTTAACTTTTGGCTTTCTTCCAGTAGTGCCAGTAGTAGGGATTTCTAGTTTAATAATCGTTCTATTTGCGGCGTTAAATAGCAGAAAAAGTAGGGAAACCACAGACTAAAAGAGAGCAGATCGTATTTGTTAAAATACTAAAAAATTAACGATCGTTGTCAGTTGTCAGTGGTTAGTGGTTAGTTGGAGGACTAACCACTAACCACTAACGACTAACTACTGACGACTAACAATCTTATTTGACTGACAATAATCCTTTCAGACTATCCATGGTATCTAAGAGGTCTGCGATTTCTTCTGCTTCTAGAACTGCTAATTCTCCGCTGCCGATTTTGTCTAATAGTTCCGACAGGGAAGTATCTAAACCGTTAGCAACATTTTGAACTCTTTCCCATCCTTCGTCGGAGAAAGTCAAGGTATGGGGTTTTGTGAAGGAGTTATTTGTCTTTTGTTGGCTTGCCATTTTGCACCTCAAATTAATTTCGTAATGGGGAATGGGACATTTGGAAGAGGCAGCGGTTAACTCCTCCCCCAGAAACCCCGGTTTCTTTGACAATACCTTCGTCGGTGCATCTTGTAGATTATACGGACCTCCGTGGAACCTCACATTAGGAGCGTTCGTTTCGCCCTCGCGTAAAAGCCCCGACAGCTTTACGCGAAGCTGCGCGGAGGGCTTTAGGCGCCACCTAATGCACCGGCGTTGGTATTGTTTGAGAAACTAGGTTTCTCGCTCTACGAACCGGTTTAACCGCTACATCCGATCTATTATACGATATTGGATCGCTTCGGCAACATGGGCCGGTTTTAACTCCTCATCGCCCGCCAAGTCGGCAATAGTTCTGGCAACTTTCAAAATCCGATCGCTTGCCCTAGCAGATAAGCCCAATTTCCTAATCGCCCCCTCCAATAAATTGAGACTAGCATCGTCTAACTCGCACCACCGGCGAAAATGCCGGCTTTGCATCTGGGCGTTGCAGGCCATACCCGGTTCGTCTTTGAAGCGGTGGCGGGCGCGATCGCTTGCCGTCTTAACCCTCTCCCTCACCATCTCCGTCGCTTCCCCCGTCTGCTGGCGAGTAATCTCCTCTGGTTTCAAGCGACTGACTACCACCTGCAAATCGATCCGATCCATCAACGGACCCGATAACCTGTTCCAATATTGCTCTCGCTGGCGCGGCGAACAAGTGCAAGGTTGGATCGAGTCTCCGTAATAACCGCAAGGGCAAGGGTTGGTACTGGCAACTAAAGTAAATTGGGCGGGAAATTCCACCGTGAGGCGAGTTCGCGAGATAGTCACCACCCCATCCTCCAGGGGTTGCCGCAGATATTCTAAAACGTTGCGATTAAATTCCGTCAGTTCGTCGAGAAACAAAACCCCGCGATGGGCTAAAGAAATTTCCCCCGGTCGCGGAAAACTCCCCCCTCCCACCAGAGACGGACCCGATGCGGAGTGGTGGGGAGAACGAAAAGGGCGATCGCTTACCAAACTCCCCCTATCTTTCAACAACCCCGCCACCGAATGAATTTGCGTCACCTCCAAAGCCTCCTCGAAACTCAACGGCGGCAAAATTCCCGGCAACCGTCGCGCCAACATAGTTTTACCGCTGCCCGGCGGCCCCACGAAGATTAAATTATGTCCGCCGGCGGCTGCTATTTCTAAAGCGCGGCGGGCGTGGTTTTGTCCTTTGACGTCTTTGAGGTCTAAACCGCTAAACTCGGTATTTGCCAGAATCTCGTTAATATCGACTTCCACTGGGGAGTAGCTGACGCTGTTGTTGAGGAAGTCGCTTACTTCAAAGATATTCTCGAAGCCGTAAACCGCTAAACCTTTGACCGCTGCCGCTTCCCTAGCGTTGGCGGACGGTACTACCACGCCCTTAATTCCCATACTGGCGGCGGCGGCAGCGACGGGCAAGACACCGACAACAGGTCGTAAACTACCATCCAGGGAGAGTTCTCCTAAAAATAGATAGTCTCCCAGGAGGTCGCGGCTGACTTGTTCCGAAGCGGCTAAGATACCGATGGCGATAGGGAGGTCGAAACTGGGGCCTTCTTTGCGGAGGTCGGCGGGGGTTAGGTTGACTAAGATTTTCCGCTGGGGGAAGCCATAACCGCAGTTTTTGAGAGTAGCTTTGACTCGTTCTTTTGATTCATTGATGGCCGAGTCTGGCAGTCCGACGACGACGATTTTCGGGAGTCCGCCAGAGATATCCACTTCGACTCCCACTTTGACGGCATTGATGCCGACTATTGATGCACTCCAAGTTCTCGCTAGCATGGTTGGTGGTTGGTTGGCTGGTCTTTTTTATCTTAGATGGGGAATGACGATCGCGGCAGAGGAGGATTTTAAGCCCGAAGACGGCTAAAACTGATACCAGTTAATCTAGCTGCGGCCTGCATTTGTCTTTCCTTCACCGGAGGTTGGTTTTTGGGGTTCCTGTTGGATGCCAAGCGGAGCTTCTGGGGAAGACTCCTTAGCATTATTGCTCTTATTAGGCGGAGCACTTAGAGTTGGCAACAGACTCTTCCCTTGAGATAAAGACGAAAGAAGTTTTTTTTCTCCCTCGACGCTTTCGTCGATCAGTTTCATAAGCTTTTCCACGTCTTGTTGGATCGACTTTTCCACCCTCCAAGCGAAGGTTGAATAGCCTTCCGCGTGGGTAGGGTACTCTTGGTAAGAGCCGCTTAATTGTAAGAATTGCCACATCTCACTTTTTAAGTACTCCGCTGTTGCCCGGTATTGAGTGTATTTAGCGCCAAAATGGAAATATTCCTCCACTGCGACGCTGATGGCAACTATCTGGCTGAGTCCAAAAGTAACCCAGCCAATAGTTCTTCCGAACTTGGTGTCATTGAAGTTCAGACTTACTAAGGCAGGAATCAAAACCCCACCAACAATGGCCATCAGCCGGAGGCGAGTTGACCATTTTTTCGCTTGCGCGGCTTTACCTTCTAGCCACAATAACTGATCGAGCCACCGGGATTTGAGAAACCGCTTTTCTAAATCTGGGAGTTCGAGGGTATCAATTAGCCCTGTGAATTCTGTTTTTAAGTATTGCCGATAAGAAGATTTTTTAGCCATTTTACAAGTTCCTTCACTCTGCTGAGTGCTAAAGTTTTCTAGAGCTTCGATCGAGTCTTCCGAGCAAAGTCGAGCTTCGCGTAGGCCTAATTTACTATAAAATTGCGAAGGTATTCAAGCATAAAACCGAGTTTCCGTTTCAGATACTTACCAAAGCTTTTGTAAAGCCTTTGGAATTTGTATTCAAACAAAATATCCATCATCTCGTCAACCGTTAAAGACTGCAAATAAGCAACACCTTTATCAATAAAAACATCGCTATCCTGCATATATCTTTTTCGCCCCATTTGTTCGGAAAAATTCCACTTCAACCCATATCGCCGTCGCATTTCTCTTTGATAACCGTTAAAGTCTGATAAAGAATTATTCAGATATTTTTCGATATATTTACTAGCAATAGCCGCATTATCCATGCCGTGCCTGATCCCCTCCCCGCCCAACATATTAATCGTCGAAACTGCATCGCCAATAGCAATAACATTCTCCCGATAATAGACATCCTTTAAACCCACAGAATATTTAACCGTGGAACCGTGTAAATCTATCAATTTATATTGAGGCTGAGAAAGTTTTAAATAATCTTTAAGCAGCAACTCCAGATACCATCTAATCGACTCTTTAGGATCGATATGTTGATGCTCTAAATGGTAGCGAGCGGAACCAACTTTTAATCTATTTAATTCTGTTTCCATAGGAAAAATCCAAGAATAACCTTTAGGCATCCATTTATGCCCCAGAAAGAAAACTAATTTATTAGCGTATTGTTGATAAATTTCTGGCGGTACTTCGATTAAATATTCGATGCCAGAAGCCGTTAAAAAATCCGATTTGCTTCTGTGGCGAACGCCTACAACTGCCCTAGCCGGTCCCGTAGCATCCACTAACACTTTAGTGCTAATAGCAATCTTTTCCCCCCCTTTTTTCCTCAATTCGACAATAGTATTATCCCCCTCTTGAAAATGTTTCTGATAGCGGCAACCAAGCCAAACTTCGCCGCCACAATCTTTAACTTGGTTTGCCAGAAATTCCCGCAGTTTAGCAAAATTCAAAACCGCCCCCAACTGAGTCGGAGACTCCCAAGTATGGGCCTTATTAGTAGAAACAATTTCTAATTTTTGCCAAAAAGTACCTACCACCGCTTCTGGCAGTTGGAATTTATCCAAAGTTTCCAGAGGAGTTGCCGCGCTGGAGAAGTCATTTTTTTGGAAACTTTCGTGTTGTTCTACCAGTAAGACCCGAGGATTTGATTTTGCTAATATTCTGGCGCATTGAGCCCCTGCCGGACCGGCACCGATGACGACTGTATCGAAGGTTTTCATCAACGATTAATTATAAATGTTGGTTTGTTAGCAACGAGAAAGTATTTGGAATTAAGAATACCTTCGCCTTCCCGGAAAAATACCGTTAGTAGGTATCGATCGAGAAACCCGGTTTTTGCGTGCGAAAAACCAGGTTTCTGGGGGGAGCAAAAGTTCGTAGTAATCGCTTTAGCGATTTATATCTATGAATCGCTAAAGCGATTACTACAAGCTAGCCCGACTGGTTCGTTGTAGAAAAATTGTAAGGTGCGCGCTGCGCACCCTACTAGCTACTAGCGCCATAAGCCTAAAATTGTGGGTAAAGCAAAAGTTCGTAGTAATCGCTTTAGCGATTGATATAGATAAATCGCTAAAGCGATTACTACAAGCTAGCCTGACTGGTTCGTTTAAGAAAAATTGTAAGGTGCGCGCTGCGCACCCTACGGGCTAACTAGACGCTAACAGCCGATCGCTTGGGAGTGAAAGACGTCAAAATTCCTTCCGCCATCTGGGCGGGAGTCAAACCTAAATCGGCTTTTGACTGATCTGGGGTAGCGTGATCCACCAGCTTATCGGGAACGCCAAAGCGCTTCACCGGAACCATCACCTCGTTATCCATCAGGGCCTCCAACACCGCCGAACCGAAACCGCCCATAACGCAACCTTCCTCCATCGTCACCACTCGTCCGATGCGCCGGGCCAAAGGCAAAATCAATTCCGTATCCAACGGCTTAACAAAACGAGCATTTACAACCGTTGCCTCGATGCCGTGTTCGCCGAGAATTTCCGCAGTTTGCATGGCCGGGTTAACCATAGAACCGTAGCCCAAAATCAAGAGATCGTCGCCGTTGCGGAGAATTTCCCCCTTGCCAATTTCCAGCGGTTCCCAACCGTCCTCCATCAAAGGAACGCCGTAACCGCTGCCCCGAGGATAGCGCATGGCGATCGCCCCCTCAGTATGGTTGATACCAGTAACCACCATCCGCTGCAACTCGCCCTCATCTTTCGGCGCCATAATCGTCATATTAGGAATGCAGCGCAAATAAGCAATGTCGTACATACCCTGATGAGTGGGGCCGTCAGCACCGACAATGCCCGCGCGGTCCAGACAGAAAAACACCGGCTGCTTTTGGATGCAGACATCGTGAATAATTTGGTCGAAGCCCCGCTGGAGGAAAGTCGAATAGATAGCCACTACCGGACGCATTCCCTCGCAAGCCAGACCTGCCGCCAGAGTAACCGCGTGTTGTTCCGCGATACCGGTATCGATATATTGTTTCGGCAATTTCGCCTGAAGCTTGTCCAAGCCAGTGCCCGTTGCCATAGCCGCAGTGATGCCCACGATTTTCGGATTATTTTCCGCTAGCTTCACCAGAGTGTGAGCGAATACCTTAGAATAACTCGGGGGTTTGGGCTTGCTTGCCGGGATAGCTTTGCCGGTCTCCAGGTTAAAGGGGCTTTGGGCGTGATAGCCTACTTTATCAGTTTCGGCGATCGCGTATCCTTTCCCTTTTAAGGTTGCAACATGAACCAAAACCGGCCCTTCCATCCGATGAGCTTGTTTGAAAGTAGTAATTAACTCTTCCAAATTATGTCCGTCCACCGGCCCCATGTAGGTAAAGCCCAATTCCTCAATAATAGCTCCAACCTTAGACATAGCCAGACGTTTCATCCCTTCTTCGAGTCGTTCCACTTCTGGGGCGAGGGCATCGCCGACGAAAGGAAGATGTTTCAATTGTTCCTCTAAATTATCGCTTAGGAAACGCATCGGAGGGCTCAGACGCATCTTATTGAGATAGCGCGAAATTGCCCCAACGTTGTGAGAAATCGACATCTCGTTATCGTTGAGAACCACTAACAGGTTAGTTTTCGGCAAATGACCTGCATGGTTAATTGCTTCCAAAGCCATGCCACCGGTGAGGGCCCCGTCGCCAATAACGGCCACTGTTTTAAAGTTTTCCCCTTTTAAATCCCGGGCAATGGCCATACCCAGAGCAGCAGAGATGCTAGTAGAAGCGTGACCTGCCCCGAAGCAATCGAATTTGCTTTCGCCGCGTTTGAGATAACCTGCCACCCCTTCTTTTTGACGCAAGGTGTGGAAATTCTGGTAGCGACCTGTAATTAATTTGTGGGGATAGGCTTGGTGGCCCACATCCCAGATTACTTTGTCGCGGTCTAAATCTAAAGTTTGGTAGAGTCCCAAGGTTAGTTCTACTACACCCAATCCCGGCCCCAGATGGCCTCCTGTTGCTGCTACTGTGTCTAAATGTTTTTTTCGGATCTGTCGGGCAACATCTTCTAATTGATGTATGGAAAGACCCCGTAGCTGATTTGGGTGAGTAAGTTTGCTTAAATCCATAGTCGATCGCTCGTTTTGTTTGGTTTAATTTTCTAAAAAGTCATTGGAAATTAGGAGATATGAGTGAGGAACGCTCGATGGGGAATGGGGAATTGGCGGCTAATTGGTAATTGCTTTTTCTTCATCCTCCTTCTCTAGCATATCGCTAGGGGAAGGAGAATTTGGAGTTGAGGTTAATCTAGACGCCGGCAGATTCTTCATTTCCCAAACTTTAATTAGTATGAGATATTCGTAGAAAGCTTGCAACACGCACCAACTCAATCCCGCTCGGCCATCTAAAATGCCACCGAGGATAAAATACATATAGAAGAAGCGGATTATTGGTCTGAAGGGCAAGCGTAGAGACAGGTCTTTGAGGGCATGGCGTCTCTCTACCTCAGTTTTGCCAAAAAACAAATCTTTCCAGTTTATGCTTCCCTCCGAGAGTTGGCGCAGGGTTTCTGCCGCTTCGTCCGTAGAATAACGGTTGTGCTTGTCGATCCAGCGCGAAATTCCTTTGCTATTGGTGTAGTGGGGATAGGTTTTCTTTAAAAAACCTATCGGGCCATCGGATTGCTCCCTTTCAGTGTGGCCGTAGTCGTCGAACCAGACTTTATCTTTGCGAAGGAGTCGCATTTGATAGCGGGGATATTGGGTGCTGCGACGGATCCATTTGCCCAGAAACATCACCCGTTCGGCCACAAAATAGCCGACGTACTCCGTACTTTTGATAGCCTCCAGACATTCGTTAAATAGTTCTGGGGTCATTCTTTCGTCAGCTTCGAGGATGTAAACCCATTCGTATTTGGTAGGGATTTCTTTTAGCATCCAAGTTCGCTGTTTCCCGTGACTTTCAAATTTATGCTTGAATATTTGCACGGGATATTGCTGGGCTATTTCTATGGTGCGATCGCTACTGAAAGAGTCCACCACAATAACCTCGTCAGACAGCATTGCAGACTCTATGCAGGCTGCGATATCTATCTCTTCGTTGTAGGTCAGAATATAAATTGAGAACATTCCAAGTTTTTATTAAAGCTTTATTCGGGAAAATTAGGACGAGGAAGATATGAGCATACAGATCGCCCGTTCGTAGGCCCTCTTCTTTCCTCATCCCCTTCTTTCCCTTGAGAGACCTTCTTTAGTTTCGCCCTTCCTGACCTCTGCAAAAAGTTACTATTGGCTAGCTTAACGAGGGGCGGTGGGACGACGGCGACCTTTGCTGCCGCCAATGCCCAAGCTTTTTAAGCCCGTCCCGCCGATGGTGACGTAGCCAATGGCCAGGAGCAAACTATTGATGCCGGTCTGGAGGCTTGATTTTAAGGTTCTAGTGCTAGTATTATCCTGTAACTGTTCCCTGCGAGAGCGAATTCGACCCAGCAACTGCTCCGGCAGTGCTTGAGCTTGCTGGTCTAGGAATCTGTCAATTGCTGCGGGATCGGTTCTAGATTCTTCGAGCAATTGTTGTACTGATGCTGGAACTTCGTTGTTGTCGATCGCTTCTTGCAACCTCTCTTCATCTTGCAATAAGCTAGTAATTTGAGCTTTTAGCTCGGCTTTTCGTTCTTCGAGACGATTTTGGAACTCTGGGCTTTGAATCCTATTTTGTAGTTCCTGTTCTGCCTCCGTTGCCTGTTCGTTAATTTGTTCTAAGGTTTGATTCTGGGCCCTATAAACGTTGTTTAGATGTACGGGAAACAACAGCAGGTAAATCAGTCCCAGCAAAGAGGACAGCAAAAGCGCCCATAGTCTTAAGTCCAGAATCTTTTTCGGGTTATCCTGCGGCCCCACCGAAGCGCTGCCGATCCAAAAGCCTGCCAATAGCAGGGCTATTCCTACCATTGGAATAATGCCTCGGTCAACTAACTGAGTTGCCAGGCCGATGAGCCATCCCGGGTTGTTTATCTGCACGGGAAATGTCAGTACGATAAAGTCCAGTAGGGAGGAGAGGATCATTACCCCCCCGGCCACTTTCAAGGTTATGCTTGCTATCTGAGAAGATTGACGAACGTTAGTTGCTGTCATATTTTTGTTGTTTTAGCGATGTTTTGTCCTTTTTTTCTTTTGGGCGCTATTGCTTTCTATAAATCTTGCTGCCTTTGACAGACAAACACTTTTGCTCCCAAGGATGCACCCATTCTATAATTATGCCAGAGTAGAGATACAATCCTACTGACATCCTCCTAAAGGAGGGTTCTCTCATTTATAGCACTTCTTAGTTTCTTGAGGTACACTTTAAGTCTTTCCTAACAAAATCTTAACGCTTAACCATTAACGGTTTCCCAACATTAGATTCTTCAGAAACATAAAATGATGCACCTCATTACTACGATCGACAGTAGATTTTTTCATTGTTAGACGTTTCTTATGGTAGTTTATCGGGTAACAGCTTTCTCAAATTCAAAGAACTTTGTGGTCTAAGCAGTACCAACATCGGTGCAACCCTTTTGTTGGGTGGAGCGAACCTCAACGCAAACCTTTTGTTGGGTGTAGTTTCGGTGGCGCTACCTACGCTTTAAGGCATTTTCCCCTAAAGGCAAAGGTATTGGTTAGGACAAGCTCTTTTTAGAGCTTAATTACGTTTTTACTATAAATCTTTAATTATTTACCATTTTTTAATTTTTGCTTTAACAAAAATTAACATTTTTGGGTAAAAAATTAACAAGCTCTGGTTGGAACCAATTAGCGAGTTATGGTAAAACAAAAACGAGCGTATCTGGGAGGGCCCAGTCAATCGATATTTGATGGGTAATTACTCCGAAAAGTGGGTGTTTATTAACTAGAGAAAAGAATTTTTATTGCTAAATAGTAGGAGAACATAAATCGTGACACTAGAGGAAAAAAAAGCTAATTGCAAAAAAGTTTTAGTGGTGGATGATGAGAGAATTTTGCGTATGGTTGTGAAGCGACAATTAGAATTCCAGGGATATCAAGTCAGGGATGCTTCGTCTGGTGAAGAAGCTTTATCAATTATTGAAGAAGAGCTACCAGATGTTATAGTTTCTGATGTAATGATGCCGGAAATGGATGGTTTGGAGTTTTGCAAATCTTTGCGCGCGAGTGGAGTCGGTCAGTTGGTGCCGTTTATATTTTTGTCTAGTAAAGGAGATGTGGATGACCGGATAGTTGGTCTTTCTATGGGGGCGGATGATTATTTGATTAAGCCTTTTGAGGTTAGAGAATTAGTAGCGAAAATAGAGGCACAGTTAGAACGTTCTCGTCGCATTAGTTCGGAAATGAAAAAAATAAAAGAACAGTATGCAGCTAAGAATAGTTCTTCGGAAGAACCAGATCCCTTACCGTTGACTCCCGCTGAAGAACGGGTTTTTTGGGAAGTGGTTCAGGGTCTAACTAACAAACAAATAAGCGATCGCTTATTTGTTAGTCCCCGCACCGTTCAAACCCATCTTAGCAATATCCTGGGAAAGCTAAGTCTCGATAATCGTTCCCAACTGGTCCGCTTTGCTTTTGAAAATGGCTACAAACAACCTACAGATGGGGTTGAGGACTGAGTTCGCGCAACCAGAGAGAGAAGAAAGAGTATGACTGCTCGTTATGAGTACGATAAATAACTAATTAATAATTAATAATTAATAGACTTCGTGGCAGAAGTAGGCAACAGGCACTATTGCTACAGGCAACAGGGAAGAGTTTTTAAGGAAAAAGGAACGAAAAACGATTTTCTTTTTACTTTTGCAAGAGGTCTAATAATTAATAATTATTGTACTCCACTCATCACAGTGGCTAATTGCCGTTAATACAGGCCCTGGGTGCGAAAAAAATTTTGAACGAACATTCGGCGAAAGCGCGACTACTTAGAGAAAAAATATAAAAAATGATCTTAAATGCCCAAAGCTTGAGGGAACTGCAAGAGGCGATCGCCACATCAGAGACTTGTTGGAGACCCCTCGTTTTTACTAACGGCTGTTTCGATCTGCTTCACGCTGGCCATATCCGTTATTTACAAGCAGCTAAATCTCTGGGGCGATCGCTGGTAGTGGGTTTAAATAGCGATCGCTCCGTCCAAACTCTCAAACCACAGCGATCGGGACTTCCACCCAGACCCATAATACCCCAAGACCAGAGGGCCGAAGTTTTAGCTGCCCTCAAACCAGTGGACGCCGCAGTAATTTTCGAGGAAACTACCGCTACGTCTCTAATAAACCAACTCAAACCCGATATCTACGTCAAAGGTGGCGACTACACCATTGAAACTTTGCCGGAAGCGCCGGCAGTGCTAGCCATTGGTGGTAAAATTTCCTTTATCGAAGTGGAGCTTCCCACTTCTACAACTGCAATAATCAACCATATTTTGCAAATCAAAGACTTCGGTAATTAATAATTAATAATTAGACCTCTTGCAAAAGTAAAAATAAAATCGTTGTTGGTTCCTTTTTCCTTAAAAACTCTTCCCTGTTGCCTGTTGCCTGTTGCCTGTTGCCTACTTCTGCAAGAAGTCTATTAACAATTAATAATTAATTAAGCGCCCCCTCTTAATGGGACATTACCTTTATTATAGGGAAGTGGCTGAAATAAATTTGCGTTCTATTTATTAGATTTAACTACTCAGCCACCCGTTACCAATTACCCTTAAACTCAAAAAATCTTAACTTTCAATCGGGGATTTATGACAGAATTAACCTCTATTTCTACAGCCAAAGCATCGCCAGACTTAACCGAAATTAGCTCTCAGTTAGAGTCGGTGTCGGAAAAGAAACAATTGCAACTAATCCCGACAATAGTTGAGAAGGGGGATGCTGGTGAGGAAGTATTGATGGAATTTTTACTAAAGCATCGTTCGGACTCGCCTACCATAATAGATGGCAAAATTTGCCAAATTTTATCTAGTTCTAATTCGGCTAAAACCAGAGAATTTCTCCAATCCAATTTTCCCCAAGGACTGGTAGCTTTAGAATCGGAAAAAAGCATAGATTACAGTCGATTACAAGACTTACTAGCCAAAGAAAATTTCTTAGAAGCTGACAAACTAACCGTAGAAAAACTCTGCGAGTTAGCAGGAGAATCTGCAATGAAAAGAAAGTGGCTCTATTTCTCCGAAGCAGACGGCCTCCCAGTAAGAGATTTACAAACAATTAATAATCTCTGGTTGGTCTATTCCGAAGGTAAATTTGGCTACTCCGTGCAGCGGGAAATTTGGCTGTCTGTTGGCAAAACTTGGGATAAATTGTGGCCTAAAATAGGTTGGAAAAAAGGCAATACTTGGACTAGATATCCCAAAGAATTTACTTGGGATTTGACCGCGCCGCGAGGTCATCTTCCCCTGTCAAATCAACTGCGGGGAGTGCGGGTAATTAATTCTTTATTATCTCATCCTGCCTGGTCTTAACAATTAACAATTAACAATTAACAATTAACAATTAACAATTAATAGTTAATAATTGACAATAACCCCAGATTGTAATTTAAAATAAATTGGGCGCGGGGAATTAATTATTAATTATTAATTATTAATTATTAATTACTCAAGAGGAGGGGCAATGGAAGAAAGGGCATATTGGCTGGCCTGGTCTCGCATTGGCGGCATCGGCCCAATTGTTTTACAAAAACTGCAACAACACTTTGGGACGCTGGCCCGAGCCTGGACTGCAAGCCCCTTGGAACTAGGCCAAATAGCGGGCATAGGCAGGCAGACAATACAGAAAATAGAAAAAGAGCGATCGCGCCTCAACCCCGAAAAACTCCTAGAAGAACACCTCGCCAAAAACCCTAACTTCTGGACGCCCGCCGACCCAGACTATCCCCGCCTGCTTCTAGAAATCCCCTCCCCGCCGCCACTATTATATTACCGAGGCCAAGTAAGCCCCGGAGAAAACCAAGGCCTCACCCCCACCGTCGGCATAGTGGGGACTAGATCGCCCAGCGAATACGGTCGCCGCTGGACTCGCAAAATCGCTGCCATCCTCGCCAAAAGCGGTTTTACCATCGTTTCTGGGTTAGCTGCCGGGATCGATGCCGAAGCCCATCGGGGTTGTCTGGATGCGGGCGGACGCACGATCGCCGTATTCGGTACCGGAGTCGATCGCATCTATCCCAAAGAAAACAAAACCCTCGCCCGAGAAGTTATCGAACAAGGCTTAATTATCAGCGAATACCCGGCTGGCGTGGCACCTAATTCCAGACATTTTCCCCAACGCAACCGCATAATTGCCGGTTTGAGTCGTGCCGTGTTTATAATGGAAGCACCCCAAAAGTCGGGTGCGTTAATTACTGCAGATATCGCTAACGATTTTGGTCGAGATGTTTACGTTTTGCCTGCCCGTCTGGAGGACGAAAAATCACACGGTTGTTTAAAACTGATTAAGGGCGGGGCGGAGGTAATTCCTGTGGAAATGGAGGAATTATTAGAAATGCTCGGTGCGATGCCGGGACTGGATGTGGAAGAAGATCTAGAGGAACAATTATCTCTGTTTCAAACAACAGAGCAAAAAACTAAAGTTAAGACTAAACCAGAAGCGCGAATAACTCCAGAATTAGAACCAGAATTAGAACCAGAATTAGCGCTAGTGTTAGGGGCGATCGCCTCCGAAGAAATTCCCTTCGATGTAATAGTAGAACGAGCGAACTTGCCCGCAAGTTCTGTTTCTAGCTCCCTGTTACAGTTAGAACTGTTAGGCTTAGTAACTCAACTCCCCGGAATGCGCTATCAACGTTCTTAAGAACGGATAATTTCAAAGAGCTAATGGTTAATGGTTAATTGTTAATGGTTAATGGTTAATAATTAATGGTTAATTATGAATAAAATATCTAAGTTATTTTGGTTATTTGCTTTAGCATTTTGCCAGACAATTTTTCCCGTTCGACAACCCGTTGCTCTCGCCTTGACACCATTCTCGGTTTGCCCGACTGCCAGCCCAGAGGAATTGCCCGATCCCCCCTTATCTCAGACCCAACCAACTATTCCCAGTCTTTGGCTGGCGGAAGAAATCTTTGGGGGAAACGTTCTCAATAAATGGTTTGTAGAACCTTCTGAAACTTGGGTGATTTTAATGGTAAATCATTTAATTTGGAAAGAGATGGACTATTTCGATCGCTATCAATTTGTCCATAAATTTGGCAGGGTATCCAGGCAGTACGGTTACAATACTTTAGTTTGTAACTTTATTCAAGAAGAGGGTCAAGCAGCATATTTTTGTGACTTTGATGCCGACAAATTAGTTTGCAATTTAGAGCTAGATTGAGCGTGCAGATCGACTGTTAATAAAATCAATATAGCGATTCTTGAATCGGTGAAGCAGACTGGATATATCGGGTGCATCTCAATTTTGAAGAAAGCCAAGAATTTAACGCTTTTTGGTAATGGGGAAAACGGTAATAGGTAATAGGAATATTGCGTTTTTGCTTCGATGAGATGCTCCCGGATATATCCCCCGTTGGTCCCCCTTTTTAAGCTATGCCTTACTCACATATTTCGCGAGCATTTGAGACGCGGAGACGCGGGGACGCGGAGACGCGGGGAGAGGGGGTAAAGGAGGGAAAGCATAAATTGCTGCAATTGTCAAGCCCCAAGCGAAAGTGAAAGGTGAAAACCGTAGCACCATAAAGCTTTCAAGATTGTAAAGAATTATGTGAGTAATGGTAAGCTTAAAAAGGGGGACTTTTAATTGTTCCGGCTCCCGCCTTTTTAAGGGGGGAGCCATATTTTTTCGCTCGTCCCCCGATTCTGCGGGGACCAGAAGGCGCGGTTTCTCAAACAATACCTTCGCCATGCAGAAAAAATACCATTGGTAGGTTGGGTCAAGGGCAGCGCAACCCAACATTAGGAGTGTACGCGAGCGCGCTCGCGTGCGCGCTACCGTTCAAAAAAATGGCGAAGGTATTGTCAAAGAAACAGGGTTTCTAATAGATCTCATATAGCGTTTTAAAATGAGATGTAAACAAGAAAGGGCTATTTACTACCAGCAAAAAATGCTATAGACCTTCTTCGCTATTCCCCATTACCCATTACCCATTACCAAAAAGCGTCAGACTTTTGGACACATCTCAAATAAAACTGCTATATCTTAATCGCTGCACGGATTGCTATAGTGAAATATAGCGATTATTGAATCCATGAGGTACATTGAGCGGCTACCCCCCAGCCCCCCTTAAAAAGGGGGGAGCCGGAACAATTCAAAGTCCCCCTTTTTAAGGGGGATTTAGGGGGATCGACCGGGGTGTACTTCACCGATTCAATAATCGCTATACACTCTACCGCTGGTTCTGGGGGAATGTAGCGGACATTATCGGGTAAAATAGTTTATAATAGAAGAAGAACACCCACATTCTCAGAACCAGGCACTTAAATTATTGCCTTCGATCTGTCATTGCTAGAGTTGACTCCAGAGATTACTTCCCACCAACTTTAACTATCTCTGGACTCGCGGACTTGCATGAAGTCGCTTTTGTCAATAATGAAACTATAATCCCTGGCGGCAAGCCAGGAGTTCCTTCAGCCCAAAGCTTTAGGAGCTAATTTGCGCTTACTTTTTCTGATTCCTTATTAACTCTAGGAATTTTAGAGAAATATTAATGGTAGCTCTATTTCCTGACTTTAAAAAAAAGATGTGGAAGTAAAATAAGAGCTTTTCCTCAATCTAATATTAGCTGTGGAATTCGGAACTTGCAGTCAGTCCGGCTTGTCTATCTCCCTGGAAGTGCTTTTCTTTTTTAACCATAAGGCTGATGGGCGATGGTGACTTTCGCCCGCAGTCCTTCTCACCACTATACCCGATTTTTGCCAATGAAACCACTATTTACTAATACCAAATCTAATGAAAAGCGAAAAGCAAAAGAACGGAAACCTCGTCCGTTTATGTTAGCGTTGATGTTGACTGGTATCTTAGCTTTTGAAGCGGAACCCAATTTAATGAATAATGCAATTGCAGATGCAGAAGTTATTAATTTACCCGCACCCGCAGTTCTAAACGATAAACCAGCGGCTAGTAAATTTTCTTTGCTGCGCTTCCCAGAAACTAAAAAGAATGAATTTACTAAATCTACAAACACTGCATATATTGAGGAAGAAGAACCCCAAGATAATATGCTTCTGATTAGCCAAAATTGGCTCGAAGAAGAGCTTTTTAATTTAGAGAAGTTAAATGCAAATTCTCCCAAGCAAAGTTCTGGCTCCCTAGCTCAAAATACTAATGAATTATCCCAGTTACCAGCCGAAATAGCTAGTGCCCTCCGCGAAGACTTGCAGCGTAAAATTGGCATTCCACCAACCCAGGTTAAAGTAGCAGAAGCAGAGCGCCAGACTTGGCCGAATAGCTGTCTCGGACTGGCTAAAAGCGACGAGTTGTGCGCCCAAATGTTGGTCGAAGGTTGGCGGGTAGTGCTATCTGATGACAGTGAAACTTGGGTTTATCGCACCGACGATCGCGGAAGGCAACTGCGTATGGAGCCTCAAGCTCATGAGGCAAGTTTCCTGCCGACGATGCCAGAGACCTTTGTGGTTAATAATCTTTAACTCGGGGCGGGGTAGATGGTGAATGGCCAACTACAAAATAAATTGTTTGTTTGATAACAATTGGGCTGGCTAATCCAGATTATTATAGAAGGAAATTATGGCTGCCCTGGCCATCCCCGGGTCTCGATTTTGCTTGTAAGTAGTTAGGTCGGCTGAAATCGAACAAAAACTTATTTTCGCCCCGGGGGTTGTAATTAAGGTAATGTCCCGTTAGTTGGACGCGCTTAATTAATTATTAACGATTAATTATTAACGCTCGATTATTAATTACTTAGGAACTGAAATAACTAATTATTTGCGATCGCCTCTTGCCATGAAACAACAAATTCCCAATGAGGAAAGGTTCTACTATTTCGCTTATGGTTCTTGTATGTGTCCCGTAGATTTGAAGCGAACCTTCGGCGAAAATACTAATTCTTATGTTATTAGTCCGGCAATTCTTAAAGGATATCGATTGGGCTTTTATCGTTTTTCAGAAAATCGTAACTGTGGTGCCCTGGATGTGGTTAAAGATGCAAACTCTGAGGTAGAAGGGGTTCTTTATTCTTTACCGTGGCGGTTTAGCGATAGCCTGGACCGAAGAGAAACGGTTAAATTCGACCGCGAAAAACAAGTTCATTACGGCGGTTATCGACCGGAAATGGTGGAAGTTTATTGTCAAAATAAACTTCTACCTGGGGTTCGTACTTATGTGGTCGTTGACAAGTTGCCAGAAGAACTAGCCCCTAACGATTGGTATTTTAATGTAGTGATGCGCGGTGCCATTACTTGTGGCTTGTCTGAAGAATATTGCTGGAAATTATTTCAACACATGCACGATTTACAGCGCCTAGAAGCTAGCTATAAATATTTGCGTTCTGCTTAGACTTGCTTTTGAAATTTTCGTAACTAATGGCCATATTGTGGCCATTGTTTTTCGATCGGGCCATGGTTGGGATTTCTTGGTGCTGGGGTAGGGATCCTTTCCCATAAAAATATTTGACACTGGTACCTTATGCATTAATAATAAAATGAAGAACTCGTAGTTTGTGTTTGTTTTAAAAAGAGGAGAAGCAAATTGAAAAAGCTATTGTCAATCGTCCTGTTGGGCGTAGCACTATTTACCCTAGCCCTACAACCCCCTGCTTTCGCAGCGGACCTAGCTCACGGCGCCAAAGTTTTCACTGCTAACTGCAATGCCTGCCACTTGGGCGGTAAGAATGTGATTATGGCACCGAAAAACCTCAAAAGTGATGCCTTGAGCAAATATCTTAAAGATTACGATGCCGATCCACAAGCGGCCATCGCTTATCAAGTGACAAAAGGCAAGGGTGCGATGCCAGCCTTTGGAGGTCGTCTGAAGCCCAAAGATATCGAGGATGTGGCTGCTTATGTAGCTAGCCAAGCGGAGAAGGACTGGGCAAAATAAAAATAGCGGCAGGGATAAATTCATTTCCCATCCATAAGGTTCAAACAACAATTTAAGTTAATTCCCCGTCCAGGGGCAAAAGATAATGGTTGAAAAGTCGGGGTAAAAGCCTTTGATTTTTAGCCTAATTCTTTTGCCCCTTAATTGTTGCTAATTATTGGTAATGAGGAGTGAGGAATGGGAAATTTTTTATTATTAAAATCCAGAAATTATTTGAAATTATTTTCGCTCTTAAAAATGCGTAGGTTTTATCTGCTGCTGGTGGCAATATTGTGTTTGGTGGTGAGTGGCTGTGGAGTTAAGCTGTTAATTCCAGATATGGTGTTAGTAAAACAAGCGATCGCTCTACAAATAACTCTGGACCAAAAACAGGTAGATAGGCAATTATTTGGGTCGGAAACCTTGCCTAAATTCAAACTCCAGCGAGTGACTATTTCGGCGATCGAGCCGATGGTAATTCAAAACTTACAATCCTACCAAATTAGGGGAAGCTACGATTTCACCCTGAAATTATCGCAGCGAGAATGGCAGCAACAACAAAATCCTTTCGAGGTATATTTACAACGACAGCAACGAGGAGAAACTTGGCGTTTGGCCCGCCCGCAAATAGGCGAGGGAAATAATGAAATTATCTGGCGGACTTATCTAATTGAGTGAATTCATCGGTAGTGGGTCACAATTCGCGTTCTAGAACCATAAATTAAGTTCGTAGTAATCGCTTTAGCGATTTATCTATATCAATCGCTAAAGCGATTACTACGAACATTCCTTACTCATAATCGCGTCCTAGCTAACTCCTGCAAAAGTTGTTGGCATGGGCGCTTCGACCCTCGCACCCAAACGAGCGCGATAAAGATCCCCGAAGCGCTGTTCGTGCTGGGATAAATTAGCTTCTATTTCTTGCAAGATTTCGGCAGTGGCGGGATCGGTTATTTGCAAATACAAGCCTGAAGAATCGACTATACCCGTTTGCAAATCCCCAAGAGCCCGGCGCATAATGTCTGGTTCGCTGGTATTAGATTGCAGCCAACTTTGCAAAGCAGCCAAAGCTTCGCTACCCATTGCCTGCCAGCTTACTTCTTCGCCAAAATCCTT
Organism: Cyanobacteriota bacterium; assembly: GCA_034189005.1. GTDB lineage: Bacteria > Cyanobacteriota > Cyanobacteriia > Cyanobacteriales > Microcoleaceae > CALKCV01. The sequence continues at coordinate 56,302 of JAXHVR010000029.1, forward strand.
CAAGCGGCTTTCTAGCAGGGCGATGTGCCGCTGTTTGGTAGTCATTGTTTCGCGCAGAACTACCTTGAGTTCTATATCGGTGGCTCGTTTTTCGTATTCTTTAAAAGCTGCGGCTGAATATCGCTCGCCCATAACGGCCACATTCAGGACGTTAACGATCTCGCCTCTAGTAGAACCGCCCCAGGCTTCGCCGAGTTTCCACCATTCATAACTCTGGTCGCTTGCCGATGGTAGAGTGGTTCCTTCGATGCTCAAACCCAGAGAATTGATAATGGCTGCGGCAAACATCGGCAAATCGCTCGGCTGTCGGGAAGTAATGAGATTGCCATTTACTACTACTGCTTCGTTAATATAGGTAGCGCCGGCGTTTTGGATATCCTTGCGAATGGCTCGAAATCCTGTTGCTTGCCTCAGACGGAGTTGGTCTGCTTCGATTAATAGTTGGGGACCGTGACAAATTGCTGCGATTACTTTGCCTTGAGCCATTGCATCTATTACCAGACGGACTGCATTGGAGTTTGTGCGAATTTTGTCTGGGGCGACACCTCCTGGAATCAAGATGGCGTCGAAATCTTCGGAACGGACTTCGGCGGCTGTGGCCTCTGGGGCTATGGAAAGTTCGCCGCGCTTGCCTTTGTATTCTTCGTTCATGCGGGTTCCGAGGATAACTGTGGTGGCTCCTGCTTTCTGCAAGGCGTTGTAGGGAATTTTAAATTCTGAGTCTTCAAAACCGTTTTCTAGCAGTATGGCGATTCGCTTTTTTATTGCTCCATTGACAGACATTTCATTCCTCCTTATTTATTTGGGTCGATGGTTTTGTAGTGGCGGTGGTTCTAGTTAGATTTAAAGATGCTGTTCGTAGCGATCGCTAATCGCTAATTTTATTAAAATTGTTTGAAATCGCTAAAGCGATCGCTACGAGCGAGGAAGCCGCTACGATATTTTTTTTCTATCATTACTTTAGAAAAATAAACATCAGTTCCCATCTACCCAACGATATAAATCGACGGATAATAACTAGGAAAAATCTTCCTACAGACAGAAATCAAGGGGAGCATCTCAATTTTGAATAAAAGCAAAAGTTGCACGTCGCGTATTAATTACTCAAATCGAGTCGCAATAAATAACCTTTATAAAATAAAGAGAGGAAAAAGGGGAATGCAAGGCAGAACAAAGCTCCCGGACTTTTCCCTCAATTATTAATTATTAATTGTTAATTGATAAAAGCTCCCGGACTTTTCCCTCAATTATTAATTATTAATTATTAATTATTAATTGAGATCGGACTCCAAAAAAGTCTGCACCTTACCATTATTCCTCAAAACCAAGCGAACCGTAGCAGTCTTTCCCTCGCCAATATCCGACACAAAAGGTTCCTCTTCAACCGGCATATTAGTTAGCTCGTAAAAATCTACGGAAGCCTGCCCTATAGGAATTACCTTTCTTATCGAACCATCGCTATTTAACATCAAACTATACTGCAAACTTTTATCCAACTCCTCGGGCGCTTCCCAGCTTTGCTCAAAATGCTTTCGCACCTCAGCCACTTGGGGGATACTATCGAATAAAGTGCGATCGCTATCTTCCGGTTCTCCCTCGGCAACTTCCCCCCCATCCCTTCTGTTCTTGGGTATCAGAGCAACATTAGTATCGTCCAGGGCGGGCAAATCTATGTCTCCAGGAACGCTTAGAGGAAAGCGACTGACATCGATAAAAGGCTTAACGCCATTTCTGCTCATCTGGGGCCTGTTCCTCGGATAACCCCCGGGAGGTATGGGCGGAGGAGATATATTCGGCGGCGGTATGGCCGGGGGCCTCGGTTCCAGGGGAACGCTGGTGTCCGGCAGTGCTGCCGGTGGGAAGACCGGGCGCTGGGGCGGAACTGGTGGCGGTATCTGGGGCAGAATTACGACGTTAGTACCGTTCCCCCGCGTAGCATTCCCTCCACTGGGAGGAGGAAAAGAAAAATTGGGCGATGAGGGGGTTGGTACCGGCGAGGGAAACAGTACCGGTACGTCGATGGGTGATGGTTTGACGTTTGGCAGTCCTGATGTCGGAGGAGTTGGCAAAGCCAGAGGGGAAGGGCTTACCGTTGGGGAGGGCAAGGGAGGGAGCCTGGGAATGACTGGGCTTGGTGAGGGAGATAGAACTTTTTCTGGGTTATTTGTGCCGTTAACACCCGCTAGGTTGTTTTCTTCTGCTTGGCGAGCGAGAATGTAGCGATCGTAGAGCCTCATACCCAGCACTGTTAAACCGGCGGTTATGAGTATGAGAATGAGACTCTTTAGCCATTCTGGAGTCGGTTCTGGTTCTTGCCCTGCTGCTAAATAGGGCACTGCGATCGAGTCTTTCTGGAACTGCTCCAGTGCTACCAATAGATCGAATAAGTGCAGCACGCTCAAAGGAATCATCGGTCCGGTTGTTTCCGTGGCCAAGGTTCCTAAAAATAGTTCGTGAGTTAATAAGTCTCGCGGCTTTAGGGCTATCCCGCTGTTCGCTGGTATGGCGTAAGGGTTGGACGGAGGTAGTCTCCCTCCGTCTTGCTCTAAGCTGTCGTTTGTCTGGGATACCTGTGAGGTGGTATCGGGAAGTTGTTCCGCTTTGGGTTCGGAAAAGTCTGGTTTATCTGTGGGAGAATATTTGAGAAAATCTCTAACGTAGCTATTGACAACCTGGTAGAGGTCTTCGAGATCTGAGCGATCGCCTTTGATGCTGAAATGCCGCTCTTCTGGCAGTCTCGGATCGTCTAAGTTTAGCTCGAATTCCTGTCGCCTGGATTTTCCTAGAATAGGAGAACCTTTAGTCGTGACTGTTAGAGTGCAAGTTGGGGGAGTGTAAGTTTGAGTAACCATAATAGGTCATTTAGAGGGATTAACAATTAATAATTAACATTTTCCTAAAAGATTCGTAGGTTGGGTGCAACGTAGTGGAACCCAACAAAATCGTTGGATTTTGCTCCCGTTGATGTTGGGTTGCGCTATCGCTCCACCCAACCTACAAAAAAAATGGCGAAGGTATTGTTTGAGAAACCGCGCCTTCTGGCTCCTGGTTCGCTTCAAGGGTAACGCGACCCCGTTCTATTTTTATTAATTTAACAAACCAAACCACATACGGCGATGACCTCCAGAGTCGCTATAGAATAACAAATCTATTAACAGTTTAAAAGCAACTTTTTCTGTAAGTAAAACGGGTGTATCGTCGCTTACTTCTCCAGTCAAACGGTATTCTCGATAAACTCGGTTCAAGTTATCGATGTAATCTTTTAACAAAGCTGTTTCGCTGTTGTCAGATGCGGTTTGTTCTATTAAAGCAACTGCCCGGCGGATTAGGGGTTGGTGTTGTCTGGCTAGGTGGGAGATAATTAAAACAAGCGATCGCGCTTCGTCTATTTGGTGCGCCTTTTGCTGTTCTTCTGGCAATGATGAGTAGAGCGAAACGCCCTTTGTTTTCTCTATTTCCC
>JAXHVR010000003.1:0-118160 GCA_034189005.1 Cyanobacteriota bacterium
TTTTTTATGAATATAGCAATCCGTTGGTATAGCGATTATTGAATCGGTGAAGCAGACCCGGTCGATCCCCCGTTGGTCCCCCGATGAATTGGGGGACTTTGAAAACAATCTGGCTCCCCCCTTTTCAAGGGGGGCTGGGGGGGATCGCTCGATGTACTTCATTGATTCGATAAATGCTATATAGAGCGATATTTTTTAACAATACCTTCGCCAAAATCAAAAATACCATTTGTAGGTAGCGCGCACGCGGAGCGAAACCCAACAAAATCGTTGGATTGTGCTACGAAGATGTTGGGTTGCGCGGGGCGCTCCACCCAACCTACAAGAAAATGGCGAAGGTATTGTTTTAATAAACCCGGTTTCTTCTGCGAAACCCGGTTTCTTGCCCCCAAAAATTTCATAACCTCCGCACGGATTGCTATATTTTTTTAAAGGAGATTTAATAATTAATTTATTCCTTTTTACTTCAGTAACAAAGTTGCGTTATTGTCGATGTTTTCTCCCGCACTAAAACTTTTTAAAAAGCTGCGTGCTTTTGGGGGGAAATCGGGGAAATCAAATATGCCATCGCCACCAGCGACATCTGCCCAAAAATACCGGAGATTGGGAGCTAGTTTTTCTGCTTGTTCTGCAGGCAATTCTAAAGGGGGATTGTTGAGCAGTTTAAACATAAAAGGAAAAGAGCGATCGCCCAACCATTCCCGCGATTTTTCTGCTAATTCCGGCCATCCAGGAACCGATTTGATAAAATAAGACTTGATTTCTAAAGATTGTCTCCCCAGTTCGTCCGTACTAACATCAATAATTCGGTAGGGATGGGGATAGCTAACTAAGGAACCGGTTGTTATTTCATAAATACCGTTTTGTTCGGCGATATCTTGAACGTGTAAATGACCGGTAAAGATTAATTTAACTCCGGCTGTTTGCAAGATTTCTAACAATTCTGGCGCGTTTTCTAGCATATAGCGGCGACCTAAAGGATTGGTTGCTTGCCCGGGTAAATGCTCGATCGCGTTGTGATGGATAGTTAGCAAAACTAACTCTTCGGTAGGGTTTGCCAGTTGCTCTTTTAACCAGTTTAATTGAGCTTCGTCTAGGCGGCCTAATTGTTTGCCATCGCTATCGAATTGATTGGAATTTAACCCTATTAATCGGACTCCTGGCAGTATTTGATGGCTGTAGTAAATTTGTTCTGGGTTATCGTAACCGCAGCGGGTGTAGTAGTGTGGGAATTCTTGCCAACCGATAGAGCGTTCGCTTTTATGTAAAACTGGTACGTCGTGGTTGCCGGGAATTACATAAACTGGATAAGGAAGTTCTGCCAATTTCTCGCTCAACCAAGCGTGATTTTCCGGTTCGCCGTCTTGAGTTAAATCTCCTGGTATGAGTAAAAAGTCGATATTTAATTGGGCGAGATGTTCTAAAACTAACTCAAAAGCGGGTATGCTAACTTCCACCAGATGAAAGCGGCTGGCAGTGTTTAAAATTGTATTGGGGAGCGCTACGTGTAAGTCGCTCGCTACGGCAAATTTAAAGTTTAGTTTCATGGCATTACGATAGCATGAGAAGTGACGGATTAAATGTTAATTTTTATTGCGAAGGAGGAACCGGCAGTAGCGGCGTTCTACGAAGCCCGCTCAAACAGTGGTAGGAGAGGATAGATTTGAGCTCGTCGAGTCGCCTAATACCAGCTTTCTTACCCGCGCGGATTAATTGCCGTCGCACTTCATAGTCGGCTATTTCTGGCAGGATGACTGTTTTGCCCCTTTGCAGCAATCAGTTGAGACATCCGAGTTTGAGTCTCTCCAGAAGCAGTTTCTTCTTGCGATTTAGGAATTGTTACCCGTTCTGACATAATTACCTCCTTTATTTTTTTTCCGAATTACAACTTACAACTTACAACTTACAACTTACAAAAAACCACGAGCAAAATTAATTATTAATTATTAATTGTTAATTGTTAATTAACCCTCAAAAGTCTCTATTGGTTCCCATCCTTCTGGAGTTCCATATTGCTGTAACCTTTCGCAACGCCTCACATAAACTCCAGTAGCTTTATCTTGGGGATTTGCCTTTAATATTTTAGCAAAAAGCTCGCAAGATTGTTCTATGTCTCGTCCTTGATATAACTCTATTGCTCTTTCAAAGTCCCGGCGAGTTTGCGTTTTAAGAGCGATCGCCTCTGGTTCCTCTGCCTCGTAAATTTCAAACACCCCCAAGGCCACTTTTTTACCCTTTATTTGCACCTTTCCCAGAAATCGATGATGGTAGATATCCCGTTGTTTGAGTTTATCCATTGCTTGTTCGCTAATGGCGATACCAACTGCATAAAGCTTAGTTAAACCTTCGAGCCGAGATGCCACATTTACCGCATCAGAAATCACCGTACTTTCCATCCTTTCTTCCTCGCCAACAGTACCCAACATCAACTCTCCCGAATGCAAACCAATACCGATCGCAATAGGTTCTAAACCACTTTTATTTCGATAGACATTATAGAGTTGTACTTGTTTTTGCATTGCAATAGCAGCTCGCAGCGCATCGTCCGCAGAGTTGGGGAATAGGGCCATAATTGCATCGCCAATATATTTATCAATAAAGCCCTTGTGCTGGCGAATAATTGGTCCCATTTGACTCAAATACTCGTTAATAAAATCAAAATTTTGTTTGGGAGACATCGCTTCCGAGAGACTGGTAAAAGAGCGAATATCTGAAAACAAAATTGTCATTTCTTTCTCGACAGAATCTCCCAATCTCGCATCGACAATACTTTCTTTTTGCAGAAAGTTTAAAAATTCTTGAGGAACGAACCGGGCGGAAGCGGCTGCTATTTTCTGCAATTCTAAAGTGCTAGTCTCTAAGCTCTTAAGAGTTCTAAAAGCTCTCAATCCCGTAACTACGTTGCTGAATAATTTTTTAGCTGTTAATTCTGTTTTAGTTTTATAATCGTCGATATCGTAATCTAATATAACCACATCTTCTGGTACTTGCCCCGGCTGTCCCGTTCGTAAAATAATCCTTACTAATTTATTAGCTAAAACATCGCGAATATATTTAACTACTTCCAAACCTGCATCGTCCGTTTCCATAATGACATCTAAAAAAATAATCGCGGTATCGGGATTTTGTTCCATTAATTCTTTAGCTTCTCTACCAGAATAGGCGCTCAGAAATTGGAGAGATTTCCCTTCAAATTTAAAGTCATTAAAAGCAAACATTGTCACGTTATGAACTTCCGGTTCGTCGTCAACTATGAGGATTTTCCAACTCTCTGAAATGTCTGGGGAATTAGAGTTCGTTTCCTCGGCAAATTTAACCTCTCCATCTTCTGGCGCAAATATTAATTCGTCGCCCTCTGCCGGAGGAAAAATAAACTCATTGTTATCATTATCGTTTGCTGCTTCGTTAATCGGTCCTAACATGGTTGAATGTCCTTAATGTTTGTATTTCTACGATAATGCTCTTGCGCATATTTACTTACCTGCTGTTGTGACTCCAGACCGGGGAGTTCTTAAAAGCAGGCTAAATTGTCATTTTATAGATACAAGTCATAACAAGAGCATTATAACTCACTCTCGAACATCCATTGGAAATTTAATCAAAAATTTAGTCCCACGGCCGAGTTGGCTTTCGCATTCAATAGTACCTTGAAGTTTTTGGGTAACAAAATTATAAACAATATGCAAACCCAAACCGCTGCCTCCTTGATTCCTTTTCGTAGTAAAAAATGGCTCGAAGATTTTCCGTACATTTTCTGGGGCAATTCCCACTCCATCATCGGCATATTCAAAAATTATCGTTTCCCCTTCTCGAAAAAAGTTAAATGTTAGTTTTCCTCGGTCTAAATTATGATAAGCATGAACTAGAGAATTCATTACTAAATTAGTTACTATTTGAGAGAAAGCTCCGGGATAGCTATTAACTTCCAAATCGGCGTCGCCGTTAATTTCTATTTGGTGGTTGGTCTTTTTCAAAGAACTTCTTAAAGAGAGTAAGGTTTCTTCTAAATATTGATTAATTTTAAAGCGGCGTTGGGCTTCGCTGGTTTGGTCAACTGCGACTTGTTTGAAACTAGCAATTAAATCGCCGGCCCGGTTGAGGTTGCTTAAAATCATGGTGCTGTTTTGCATGATGTTGTTGAGAAAATGTTCGAGGTCGGAACGTTTCATTTGTCCGCATTTATAGATTTCTACAAAGTCGGTTATTTTGTCTGCTAATAGGGAGGCGGCGGTGACTCCCAGACCGAGGGGGGTGTTGATTTCGTGGGCGACACCGGCAACTAATCCTCCCAGGGCTGCCATTTTTTCTGATTCTACAAGTTGGTTTTGGGTGGCTTTGAGGTTTTCGAGGGTTTGGGTTAGTTCGAGGGTGCGATCGCTCGCTAATTGCTCTAGGTTTTGGTTGAATTCTCGCAAGTCGCTATAAAGTTCGGCGTTTTCGAGGGAGATGGCGATTTGTGAGGATAGCAGTTTGAGGACTTCGAGTCTTTCTGGAGTAAACGCCCCAGTGGCGAGGTTGTTCTCTAGGTAGAGGATGCCGGTGAGTTGGTTTTGGTGGACGAGGGGGGCGCAGAGTATAGATTTGGGTTTGCTAGCGAGGATGTAGGCGTCGCGGGTAAATTGCCCTTGGTTGGTGGCGTCGTTGAGGACGAGGTTTTCTTGGGTGCGGATGACGTAGTTGACGACGGCGCTGGAGAGGGGGAGGTTTTCGGAGTTGAGGGGGAGGGAGTCGGTTATGGTTACTTCTTCGGCGGTGGCGGATGCTCGGACGAGCCAGTTTTCTTCTCGTTTTAAGATGAGAAAACCCGTTTGGGCGCCGGCATTTTCTATGGCTATTTTCATCAGTTTTTCTAACAGTTTCTCCAGTTTGATTTCTCCTGCGAGGGTTTGGGAGGCTTTGATGACCGTGGCGACGTCGAGGATGTTGGCCGTGCCGCCGCTAGAACTTGCGCTGGCGGTGGCGTGGATAGTGCCAGAGGAGGTGGGGGTTTTTAAATAGGGATATTTGCTTTCTAATTGTTCTACTTTGGCAATGGCGCCCCAGCGAGCGTAACAATTAAGGGCATTTTTCATGTAGAGTTGGGCTATTTCTATTCTGCCTAAAGTTTGATAAAATTCTGCGGCGCGCTCGTAGGCGATCGCTGCTTCTTGGATGTAGCCGTTTTCTTTTGCTCCTGCAATGGCTTTGTCGTATAGTTCCATTGCTGTTAAATGTTCTCCTAAAACTCGCGAAGTTTCTGCAGCGACTAAATCGTATTTATTCTGAAAGTTAAAAGGTGCGTGGCGCGCCCAGTTTTTCATTCTTTCTTGATTTACTTCTACTATTTTAAAATATTCCTTTTGCTTCTCTTCTGGAACTGTGGGATAGCTCGCCAGCAAAGCTAGAGAATAGTAGAAATTGTATTCGGCTGTAGTGAGAAAGCCGGCGGCGCTTTGTTCGTATTTTGCTCCTTCTTTGGCGCTGGCAATAGCCCGTTCTGGTTCTAGAAAAATATAAGCGAGCATAACTTTGGCTAGATAGGCATAAAATAGAGTAGTGCCGATGTTGTATTGGATTAAAATTGGCAGGGTTTCCGATTCGTTAAAAGCTTCGCCGATAAGTTGTAATTTGTCTGGGGCGCGGTTAAGTAAGTTCAGAGTTAATTGCCTGCCGACCGCGCCATAGTTGACGTTATATTCTAGTTTTAGTTTTTGCATTTTTTCGAGATATTCCCGTTGTTTTTGTTCTACAGTTTCTAGGCGTTCCCCCGTAGAAAATAGATTGCTGCAATATGCCATAATTGCGTAACCGGAATAAATTAGTTCCCCCGTTTCTAAACCGCAAAAGAAAGCTTTTTGCAAAGTTTTTAGGGTAGCTTTAATTGGCTCTTTCCAGTGTTGTATTCCCGCGCCGAAAGTGTGAAATATTACCGATTGAAATTCGCGAACGTGACGCTCCTCTAAAAATTGTAGAGCCAGCTTGCCGAATTGGTATCCCAGAGAAATATCGTCCATGAAAGCGCATAAGGTTGCACCGTAAAAAACATACACCTTTGAAGCTACAGCAGAATTACCATAGTTAGTGCAGAGATTAACTTGGGTAAAATTGACTGGCAAAATTAATTCTGGATTTGTTACAAAAACAGCACTAGAAATAGCATATAATATCCGCAAAACAGCTAGTTTATTAGCATCAATCATTTGCGGCAAATTTGCCAAATATTCTATCTTTACTTCTATTTTGGGGGCATCTTTCTCCAAACTAACTCCTAGCATTTCTACCACTTTTAATCCTAATTCTATAGCTTCTTGCATATGACTTATAGCAAGGTAAGAGTTGATTATAATATCCCAAATATTGACTTTTTCCAACAAAGTTTTTAGTTTTGTCAAAGCCACTTCTGCTAGCTGGTGGCAGCGCTGGAAATTACTATTAAGATATTCTGCTTCAGTAGCCCCCAAATAAATATCCCGGACCAACTCGTAATTGCTCTCCCAACGATCGCTTTCCAGCAGTTCCATTGCTACATTGAAATAATTAAGGGCGGTGTCGTAAGCCGCAGATGCCCTTGCTTTTTTGCCGGCTCTTAAATTAAGTTGTGCCAGATTAACTTTTTCTGATTCGCTGTCGATCGACTCTACTCCATAATTCAACTGATTAACAATCTCAAATATATTCTCATCTAGCTCTTCTGGAGGAGTATTTTCTAACAACAACCGACCGATTTTTAGATGAGTTACTTTTTTCTCCTCTTCAGCGATGGAAGAATAAGCAGCTTGCTGGACGCGATCGTGCAAAAACTGATATTCTCCTGCTAACCAAGCATGGCTTTTAGACACAATTAAACCTGGTTCCAAAGCCTCCCAAAGTAGGCTTGATGTTAAGGGAATCGACTTTTCGCCAACCACTGCCAACATCTCTAAATCGAAACGGTTGCCAATACAAGCCGCCAACTTTAAAATATCCCGAGTGGATGAAGGTAACTTGTGAATTTTCCCAACCATCAAATCCACGACATTATCAGTGATTCCCACCTTTGTTATTTCTTCTATCTCCCACCCCCAACTGCCAATACTCCCATCAAAAATTAACAACTGTTCCTCAAATAAAGACTCAATTAACTGAGTTATAAAGAAAGGATTGCCATTGGTTTTAGCCAACAACAATTCTGCCAAACTTTCTCCCTCGTAACTGAGACATTTAAAAGTATCACTTATCAACCGCTTAACATCTTCTAAGCCCAAATTTTCCAAAATTAAACTATTAATTTTTGTCCCCGCTTTTTCCATTTCTCCTACGGTCAACATCAGCGGATGAGTGGCATCAACTTCGTTATCGCGATAAGCACCAATTAATAACAAGCATTCTATCTCGGAATCTCCTGCCAATAATTCCATCAACTTCAAAGAGGCGCTATCCGCCCATTGCAAATCGTCTAAAAAGATTACCAGTGGATGGTCTTTTTGGCTTAAAGCGATCGCGAATTTTTTAAATACCAAATTAAATCGATTTTGCGCTTCGGTCGGTCCTAACTCCGGCACTGATGGCTGCTTTCCTACGATGGATTCCAATTCGGGAATGACATCAATTATTACTTGCGCGTTAATTCCTAAAGCTTCTAAAACTTTCTCCTTCCAAAACAGAATATTTTCCTCGCTTTCCGCTAAAATTTGCCCCATTAAATCCGAGAAAGCTTCGATTATCGCCGCGTAGGGAATATTCCGCTTTAATTGGTCGAATTTACCGCTAACAAAATAACCCCGATATTGCACCAGAGGTTTCTGAGTTTCTCCCACTAATGCCGATTTTCCTACCCCCGAATATCCTCCTACTAAAACTATCTCAATTCCCCCGCTACAAACTCTTTCAAATGCTGCCAACAGCCGCGCCAATTCCTCTTCCCGACCGTAGAGTTTTTGCGGGATTTGTAATTGACTGGATACGTCTCGAATTCCTAAGATAAATTCTTCAATTGTTCCGGTGTTTTCTAATTGTTGCTGGCAAGTTTCTAAGTCTGCTTTTAAACCAAAACCGCTTTGATATCTATCTTCAGCATTTTTTGCTAATAATTTCATAACTATTCCCCCTAAGATTGCGGGAATTTCTGCTTTTATTTGTTGGGGAAATTGGGGTTGTTTGGCGAGGTGGCAGTGGACTAATTCCATTGCATCTTGAGATTCAAAGGGCAATTTTCCGGTCAGCATTTGATAGAATGTCACTCCCAAGGAATAGAAATCCGTTCGATAATCCACCGAACGATTCATCCGTCCCGTTTGTTCTGGAGACATATAGGCGATCGTGCCTTCCAATTGTTTGATTTTGCCGAAGGCTCGTTCTAGACTTTTGAGGGTCGTTGCCATGCTAAAGTCGGTTATTTTTATTTGGCAAGTTATCGGGTTGATGATGATGTTTGGGGGTTTAATATCTTGGTGAATTATCTGTTTTTGGTGGAGTTGCCCCAGGGTGTCTGCCAGTTTAATTGCTAGGGAGAGAAATTCGGATATTGAGAGGGTATTTTCGGTTAAATATTCAGCTAGAGATTGACCGCCTAAATCTTCTAAAATCAAGGCGAAACTGTTGCGATATTTTTCTATAGTGTAGGCTTTGATTATTCCTAGTAAATCGATATTTTCTAGTATTTGATATTCTTGTTTTAATTTACCTAATTCGGCGGGGGTGGGATATTCGTTTTGCAATATTTTGAGGATGACGGGGGTTTTATCCTCTTCTCGCACTCCTCGATAAACTTTTGTGCGGCTGCCGCTGTAGATTTGTTTTAATATTTGATAGCCTGTTATGTCGAGCATGGTTCTCTTTTATTAATTAAGAATTAAGAATTAACAATTAACAATTGAGTAGTAGTAGGGTGCGCGCTGCGCACCTTACAAATGATGCTCCCCGTGGCAATTTCATAGTGGTAGTAGTAGCACCAGAACGCCTAAAAGTGTGGGCCGACTTCGTAGGCTTGCTTGTAGTAATCGCTTTAGCGATTCATAGATATCAATCGCTAAAGCGATTACTACGAACTTTTGCTTCTTGGTTAACTCGTTTTCCTGTCGGCTGGCAATGATAATTGAAACGAAACAGATGCACCAAATTTAAAACTTTTTTAGCGCTAAAGCGCTTACTACGAACGTAACTTATACCAGTTTTCCAGGGCGAGTCGATGCACTTCGCGCCAGCTTACATTTTGCTGCTTTGCCAGTTTGGCACAATCTTCGTATTCTGGCTGTGCGTTAAATAGGCGATCGCCCATTTTACCAATTTTTACTCGGACTTCTCCATAGAGCGTTTCCACTTTCTCAATTTCTCTCTCTAAAATTGCCCTTTGTTGGCTGCAACGACGAATTCCTAAAGTGCTGGTTTCTCGAAATATAATTTCCTCGCAAATAGAGGATTTTTCTGGATGGCAAATAACTGTTAGCAACACCCCCAGTCGCGACTTTTTCATGGTAATAGATCGCGCAAACACATCCAGGGCGCCGGCAGCCAATAATAGATCGAAGGTATAAGCGATCGCCTGGGGATTGCAATCGTCGATTTGCGTCTCCAAGACGGAAATGGTCTCTAATATCGGTCCCCCAGTCGTTTGGGTGGAGCTAGGGTTGGTGGTGCGCGATTGGGTTTGCTTGGCAACGGGAACAGGCGAGACGCCCGTTCTACTGGATGTACGTCGGGGGTTGTTGGTGGAAGATTCCCCTCTTCCTCCCCCCGAGTTCGCGGGGGCCGGGGGGGAGCCGATCCACAAGCGCAAGATATTAGGAAGAGCGAAATCCTGCGAACCGGCACCCAAACCGATACGCTCGAACGCCATCTCTGGTACTTCCCCAAACTCGGTGGCTAAAGTACAAACGATCGCTGCCCCAGTGGGAGTGACTAACTCTTTTTCGATGCCGTTGCTATAAACCGGCACCCGCCGCGACTCCCACAACTTCAATACTGCAGGCACCGGCACCGATAAGCGATCGTGGGCAGCCCAAACCGTACCCCCACCAACGGGTAACGGAGAACAATAGAGGCGATCGATGCCCAACCAATCCAATCCCAAACAAGTACCGACAATATCCACGATCGCATCCGTCGCTCCCACTTCGTGAAAATGAACCTTGTCGGGAGTCATACCGTGAACCGCCGCCTCCGCTTCTGCAACTTTCCGAAAGACCGCCAAACTCCAACTTTCCGCTCGCGCTGGCAACCCCGCAGCTAGGATCTTTTCTTCAATTTCGGGTAAGTGACGCCCGGTCGAGTGGGTATGCGGTGCCGATGGGCGATCGCGATCGTGGCGAACGAAAGTCGGCGGTTCCTTTTCCACCTCCTTCGGACCCGTCTGAAGCTCTGCCGTTAAGTCCACATAAACCTTAGTTGCCATCTGACCTTGGCGCAGGACATTTTCGGCCCGCAAGCGGTATTCTGCTGAAATCCCTAATAAGTTAAGCTTCTCTATGAGATACTCCAAAGGACATCCAGCGTGGACTAAGGCTCCAAGGCACATATCCCCGGCTATGCCCGTAGGACATTGTAAGTAGGCTATTTTAGTCATAAATTAACATTTTCCCAATTAACAATTAACAATTAGCAAATCCAAAATCCAAAATTCAATTATGGCTATTATTTACGAAATTCATCCAGAAACACCGCAACAACGGAGCATAGAACAAATCGCAGATGCCCTAAAAGATGGGGCAGTAATGCTCTATCCCACGGATACCGTCTATGCCATTGGTTGCGACATCAACGTAAAATCGGCAATACAGCGAGTCCGGCAGATCAAGCAACTATCTAATAACAAACCCTTAACCTTTCTGTGCCACTCTCTTTCTAATATTGCCAGTTACGCGATCGTAAGCGATCCGGCCTATCGAATTATCAAACGCTTAATACCTGGCCCTTATACCTTTCTGCTGCCCGCCACTAAATTAGTCCCCCGACTCGTAATGGACCCCAAACGTAAAACTACTGGCATTCGAGTCCCGGACAATCAATTTTGTTTGGCCCTTTTGCAGGCTTTGGGCTATCCAATTATTTCCACATCCGCCCACATAACCAGCGATGCCGAGGGAATGGCCCCAGTAAAGGCGGACTCCTTCGCTGGCATTGCAGAATTATTTGACTGTTTGGAAGGCTTGGTGGATGTAATAGTAGATGATGGGTCCGAGCCCGGAGATCGGGTGTCCACCATTGTCAACTTAACCGAGTGGGAACCCACTGTCGTCCGGGAGGGTCTCGGTTTTGAAAAAGTCGCGACTTTACTCGATTAAAGTTTATAGTGAAATTAGGTTCGTGCCACTTTAGCATCCGGTCTATAGTGGTACAGCCAATCTCGGAACAGTCACAATTCATCGGTTGTGACGTCCCGAGGGAGCGTCAAGTCAGGGCGATGGAGCTAGGATGCCCATTCCATAAGCTTTACGCAATACTTAAGGGTGCATTAAAAGTGTGGGTTTTCCTCATAAAACTGTGGGGAAACTATGAAAATTGGTTGTTGCTAGAGAACCAGATCCTAAAAGTGGTAACTTGCCAGGCGTTTTCTCTACGCATACTTCCTAAAGTTGAAATGTAGATGAGCGAAGGGCAAACGAGGAAATTTCCCTCAGCCTTACTTCTTCCTTCTTCTACTAACTAACTAATTCGCACGCTACGGTGCATTACCAGAGGTAAAAACCATGACTGTTAAATTTGCTCAATCTTCTAACGTCCAGACTTCTCCCGCCCCACAGTTAGCTAACGAATCTTCTCAAGATGAAACTAATGTCGTCCAAACTCTAGGCATGGATACAGAAGTCCTAGCAGAGACGATGTTTGCAGAACTAGAAGCAGCTTTGAAATTCAAGCCCAGTAGCGGTCGCGCCGTGACCATGCGAATTGCCCGCGAGATAGAGCGAATCTGCGAAAAAAGCAATCGCATTCAAAATTCCGGCGAAGTTCGTTCCTGGCAACTGAGTTTGGCGCGCCATCGCCTGCAAAAGAGCTTGCAATATTATAAGTTCGGTTCTAAGCAGGGTCGCGTCGAGTTGCATTCTCTTCTAGCTTCTATGGTTTACCGCCATATTGCTTCTTTTGCTGCTAATTTGAATTTCCAAGGTCGCTATAATTTGATCGAGGATTTCTTGCAAGGCTTTTATATCGAGTGTTTGCGGGCTTTCCGTCGGGAACACGATGTGGATGCAAGTTACACTCCTAAGACTAAGTTGGAGTTGGCAGAGTATATGGCGTTTACAGAACAGTACGCCAAGCGTCAAATCGGTCTGCCGGGTCGCAACCGCCAACGCTTAATCGTGCTACGGGCTCAGAGTTTTGCTAAGGGTCAGCCCCCAGAAACTTCTCTGGATATTGAAATGGCCGTTGAGTCTTCTAAGGGCGAAGAAGCCGAGTATCACAGTCGTTCCGCTGCCGTACATCAGGTCCGGGAACAGATGGTTTCAGAAGCGGTGGACCCTTCCGAGGCGGTGTTGCGCGATCGCGTTATTTCCGAGCTGGTTGAGTATCTCCAGTCTCAAGGTCAGCAAGAGTGTATTGATTATTTGCGCTTGAAGTTGAAAGATTACCAAGCTTGCGATATCGATAAAAAACTGGGTCTTACTTCCCGCGAGCGGGATTATCTCCAACAGCGCTTTAAGTATCATGTGGAGAAGTTTGCTCGTTCCCAAAACTGGAAGTTGGTCCATGAGTGGTTGGGTGCAGATTTAGATCAAAAGTTGGGCATGACTACTCAACGCTGGGAAGAGTTTCAACAAAAGCTTAGTAACGAAGAACGCCAACTTTTACAAATGAAGCGGGCTGGTGAAACTGATAAGGCGATCGCTGCTGTCATCGAATGCACTCCCAAACAGGTACAGAAGCGCTGGGCGAAATTGTTGGATTTAGCTTGGAGTTTTCGCAACAGCGACAGTTAGTGGGGGATATCAAATGAACCACACTATTTTCAGCCTAGTCTCTAAATCCTTTCTACTAAGTACCCGTGCCAAATTAATTGGACATCTCGAACAGGCGAGACGCCTGTTCTACGGGGAAATCAAGAATAATTTCAGTAAATATTTTTGCCTACCTACTTACTGGTGCATGCTACTTTTAGCCAACAACCGATCTACTACTTCTTTGGGTGGAATCTCCCACCCAAGGACCGTTAAATTTTAGATTTTAGATGTCGCTGATAAGTAATTAATAATTAATAATTAATAATTAATAATTGGGTATCCACGCGCCATAAACGCTTAATTGCCGTTAAGACGTTTGCTTGTTGGCATCCCCAAATTTTTGAACGAACATTCCGTCGGCCGCTACTACTTAAGATTTTTTCAATCCGAGGTCCAGCGCTTTCCGGCAGGAAGTGGCAGATCTGCTAAGATGAATTAGATATGGTAACAATTTATTAAGCCAATGACGTCTGTTAATCTTGCTCCACGTCCATCTAGAAAACAAGTGGCCCCAAACGGCCAAAAACTCCAGCAAGTCTTCCAGAGTATTGATGTTGATAGCTGTCCCCGTTCCTACAATTTTCACATGCACACCATCTTCTCGGACGGAAAGTTAAAGCCCGAGAGGTTGATGGAGCAGGCTTTAGCCATCGGTCTGAAAGGTCTGGCCATCACCGACCATCATAGTGTGGGGGGCTACGAAGTAGCAAAAAAGTGGCTAGAAAACTGGAAATTAGAAAATCCTGACAACATTGCGGCAGCACCTACCCTCTGGAGTGGGGTGGAAATTAATGCCCGATTGTTGCAAGTTGAAGTACATATTCTCGGCTACGACTTCGATCCCCAACATCCTAGCTTGAAGCCTTATCTTACAGGCCAGGCTCCTCAAGGCGAAGATTATCAGGGGGCTAATGTTATTGCCGCCATTCAAGAAGCGGGCGGTTTGGCCGTACTGGCTCATCCCTGTCGCTATAGAAGGGCTTCAGCCGCGAAGTTAATTCCTGAAGCGGCCCGTTTGGGCATAGATGCTGTTGAAACTTACTATAGTTACGGTAATTCTAATCCTTGGCATCCGAGCCCGAAGCAAACTAAGCAAGTAAAAGAACTGGGCAACCGTTACAAGTTGCTCCATACCTGCGGGAGCGATACTCACGGTAATAGTATTTTATTGCGTTTATAAAATGCCGATTCCATTGTTATTTAAAGACCTTTATCGACAATAAACCCGGTTTCTTTCTTCTTGAAACCGGGTTTATTTGGTAAGTGCCCGTGCAAAATTAATTACATACCGAACAGGCAAGATGCCTGTTCTACGAACAAATTTTTATGTAAATATTTTTGCATGACTGCTTATTTCCAAAAACACAACTGCGCTCCAGGTTCCAACTGACAACTGACAGCTAACAACTGACAATTTTTAGATACACCCCCCAATTCTAATCTGTCAACCCGTGTTCGAGAGCAAAACGAACTAACTCGGTACGACTGCTGGTTCCAGTTTTGGCAAACAAGCGACTTACATACTTCTCCACGTTGCGGACGCTCGTACTCAAGTCCCGAGCAATTTCTTTATTCATCAACCCTTTAGATACTAAATCTAAAACGCTCTGTTCTCTTGGCGTGAAATCAATTTTAATTGGGGATGGAGTTTGAGCGATCGCTCCTTTCCCCTGCAACATTGCCTTAATTTCGGCAATTTGACTGGCTAAAGCGGCTAGATCCGGAGTTTCTCCATCCCCGAGAGTTACCTTACTGGCTGCTTTGCGATCGAGCAAGTTTTCTACTATTGCTACCAATTCTTCCGGGTCGAAGGGTTTGGGCAGATAAGCATCGCAACCTGCTTGATAGCCTTGAATGCGATCGGTTGTCATTCCCTTGGCAGTTAAAAATACTACTGGCATTGTTTTAAACCGAGGGTCTTCCCTAACTTGTTTGAGGAATTGATAGCCATCCACTTCCGGCATCATTACGTCGCTAATCACCAAGTCGGGGAAGTTTTGCTGCAACATTTCCCAGCCATCTTTGGCATTACTGGCAGCGTCAACTGTAAAGTTGCTGTCTTCTAAATATGCTTGTACGGCTTCTCGCAATCCCGGTTCGTCATCTACCAGTAAGACTCGTCCTGACATTTTTACCTCCTTTAACAATTAAGCGGATAACAGGCAAGATGTAAGCGGATAACAGGCATTTCGGCCTGTTCTACAATTAACAATTATTAATTATTAATTATTAAACAAATCGCTATAGTTTCGAGCGATCGCTCAAAATTTCATAACCAGTATCAGTAACTAACACGGTATGCTCGAACTGAGCGGACAAAGCATTATCCACAGTTACCGCCGTCCACTTATCCTGTAAAATCCTGGTCATCTTAGAGCCTGCATTAACAATAGGCTCGATCGCCAAAGTCATCCCAGAGCGAAGCTTAATATTGGGCAAATCTTTAGTACGGAAATTAAACACCGAAGGCTCTTCGTGTAAATTCCTCCCCACCCCGTGACCGGTAAATTCTTCTACCACGCAAAAACCATTTCCCTTGACATAATCTTCGATAGCCCCGGCAATATCTAACAAATAAGCCCCCGCCTTGACTTGTTCGATGCCTTTATAAAGGGCTCCTTCCGCCACTCGAATTAATTTCTCTGCCTCTGGTGCTACTTCCACTACGCCAATAGTTATGCAGGAGTCTCCATGAAAACCTTTATAGTAAGCTCCTGTATCTACTTTGAGGACATCCCCCACTCTAATAACTTTTTTCTTACTGGGGATGCCGTGGACTGCTTCGTTATTGATGCAGGAGCAAATTGAAGCGGGAAAACCGTGATAGCCTTTAAAACTTGGTTTGGCCCCCATTTCTCTGATGCGCTTTTCGGCATAAGCATCTAGGTCGGCAGTGGTCATTCCCGGTTTGACTATTTCTGATATTTCTTTGAGGACGGTGGCGACTATTTTTGCAGCCTGGCGCATGATTTCTATTTCAGCCTCGGACTTAATATGAATGCCTTGGCTCTGTTTAATTTTCTGCCTTTGGTGTCGCTGTTTTTTGCTCCGGCGAGGCTTGGATTTATTGGGTGCCGAGAGTAAACTATCAAATATTCTCATTTATGTTGACAAATCGTTAATTTTCTGGTAAGAAAAACCAGAACCAGATAAAGTTCCACCAGTGGCTTTACCTGTTTGCTTCTAGTTTTTATTACTGTCTGATTTATTAAGATACCTTAACTTTTGTATTTGCTCTCTAGTTTACCATCATGAGTTGACAAATTACTGGAAATATGGTAAAAATAAACTGGATCGAACGGGCGATCGCCCCAACTAGCTCTAAAATATAAAATCTAAAATAGACTAAAAAATGGGTTTGCGTTCCTCTTCCAAATTTTTAGCGATCGCTCTTGTAATGGTACTGGCGATCGCCATCGGCATATTTTGGTCGAAAAATTATCGAAGTACAGCTTTCGTACCAACTGCAACGACTCCATCTCAAAGCGCGGCGGTCTTCGTGCCGAAGAGGGCGCCGCTAATGGTATCTTTATTCGTAAACCCCGATCGCCTCCAAAGTTTGGGGCAAAACATAGGACTGCCCTCGGGGAAATTGCGCTATCGCCTCAAAAATATCCAAAAGGACTTACTCTCAAACTCCGCCATCGACTACAAACGAGACATCCAACCCTGGGCGGGAGAAGAAGTAACCCTCGCAGTAACCACCCCAGACATAGACCGCGACAGCAGCAACGGCGAACAAATGGGAATGTTAATAGCCGTCGCCACCAAAGACCCTCAACTTAGCAAAGAATTTCTACAACTATTTTGGCAAAAGCAGGCAGTGGCAGGAGTAAATTTAGCCCTTGAAACCGATCGAGGAGTTAAATTAATTTATACCAAAGCCAGTTTCTTAAACCCCCCAGGCTTGTTCCAACCGGTAGCCACTGCTTTAGTCGGCGATAAATACGTCTTATTTGCCAACCATCCCAAGGTGCTGCGAGAGGGTATTAATAACGTACAAGCCCCAAACCTCAATCTCAAAAGCGCTAGTAATTTCCAAAAAGCATTCTCCGGCATGAGGGAAAATCCCGTCGCTTCGATTTTTGTGGATTTTAGCCAGTGGGCTCTACAGATCCGCGACTGGGATGCGATAGTGGCAAATAAACCAAAATTAGCTCTTGCCTTGAGCGTTAACAGCGGAGAATTAGTGGCTGAAACTGCCTGGCTGACTGAAGGGGGAGATTTATCCCCGTTGTCTCCGGCATTGTCCGAACCGGTGGGTGCTTTGGAATATATTCCTGCTGCTAGTTCTTTGGTGGCGGCGAGTAGAGATTTGCGGGCTCTTTGGGGCGGAGTTTCTGCGGCTGTTGCAGATAATTGGTTGCTGTCTAGTGTCGTCAAGCCGCCACTAACCGAGTTAGAGGAGGAGTGGGGGATCGATTTGGCCGAGGATATTTTTAGTTGGGTGAAAGAAGAGTATGCTTTAGCTTGGTTGCCCGGTGGTAGTAACCGCCTCGTACCAGATTGGATTTTTGCAGCAGAAAGGTCGCCGGAAACAGAGGAGGCGATCGCTCGTCTGGATGCTAGCGCCAATGCGGCAGGCTACAGTATTGGTTCTTTCTCAGCAGGCGATCGAACGGTTTCGGCTTGGACTAAACTAACCGCTACCAGCTTAGAAGATAAGAAACAAAAAGACAAAAACCCTCCGGCAATTCAAGCCGAGGCTAAAGCTTTGCACGCCACCGTCGGCAAGTACGAGATTTTTGCTTCTTCCCTCGAAGCCATCGATAAGGCATTGAACCTATCCGAAGGGGACAGTCTTTTAGCAAAGAAAGATTTTCA
Organism: Cyanobacteriota bacterium; assembly: GCA_034189005.1. GTDB lineage: Bacteria > Cyanobacteriota > Cyanobacteriia > Cyanobacteriales > Microcoleaceae > CALKCV01. The sequence goes on from JAXHVR010000003.1 coordinate 17,718, forward strand.
AAAAATAACCGCTCTGTTGCCTCCAGAAAATAACGGTTATTTCTATTTAGATTGGTCTGCTAACCGGCAGTTTTTGGAAAAAAAATTGGGCTGGTTAAAGGTAGCAGAACTTTGGAGTCCGTTGTTATTTGACTCCGACAAAACCCTTACTTTTACTACCACTGGCGGCGAAGTCGGCATCCGTCGCGCCAAGGCTGTTTTAACTTTCGACTAGGAAATTGGGTAGTCGGTCATAATTCCTTTTCTAACCTCAAAATCTCGTTCGTAGTAATCGCTTTAGCGATTTATCTATATCAATCGCTAAAGCGATTACTACGAACTGTCACTACATCTTTCAACTAACAATTATTTATTAAAATAGGTTTGATAAACTTTTTGAGCGATAGGTGCGGCGGAGACCGAACCATAACCGCCATTTTCCACCACCACAGCGATCGCGATTTCCGGCTTATTCGCAGGGGCAAAACCTACATATACAGAATGAGATTTTTGTCCGTAGCCAGCTTCCGAAGTGCCCGTTTTACCCGCACTCAGGGGAATAGAACCATCGGCCAGAAAGCTCGCAGTACCGTATCTGACCACATCAGTCATGCCTTGGCCGATCCTAGCCACTGCTTCTGGAGACAAACCGACGGGCTCGGGGGCTGTCAGGGGAGTATTGGTATCCGAGCGAAATAAATGAGGCTTAACTCGATAGCCACCGTTGCCGATCGCCGCCGCCATCTTTGCCAATTCCAAAGGCGTACACAAAACCATCCCCTGACCGATGCTCATATTAACCGTATCCCCCGCATACCAATAATCTCCATAAAGCTCCTGCTTCAGGTCTGGGTTAGGAATCATACCGTTATAAGATGTTGAAATCCCCAACACATCTAAATCTACCCCGCCCAACCCCAGACGGCGCGCCCATTTATAGATTTCATCTGCCCCCACACCCAAACCTAGCTGATAGAAAAAGCTATTGCTGCTGTAGGCTAAGGCTTCGCGAAAGCCGATATAGCCATAGCTCGCACCCCGATGTTCGTTGAACCTAATGCCACCAACCCAGATATAAGGATAAGTATTGAGCATCGAGTAGGGGGAATAATGACCGGAACCAATGGCGGCTGCCGAAGTAACGATCTTAAAGGTACTGCCAGGGGGATAGCCTTGCAGGGCGCGATTGACAAAAGGGTTATCTCTGCCCTGGATATCCTTCCACCCGCCTTCGCTCACCGGTTTAGTGAAAATATTAGGGTCGAACCGGGGATAGCTAGCCATTGTCAGGATTTCTCCCGTATTGGCATCGAGGACTACTACCGCTCCTTTGCGCGGTCCCAAAGCTCTTTCTGCAGTTTTCTGGAGGTTGAGGTCGAGGGTAAGCTGAACTGTGTCGCCGCCAATTGGAGAAATTTCTCCCAATTCCCCGATTTTCTGACCCAGGGCGTTTACTTCTATAAGGCGATCGCCCCAAGTTCCCGATAGAATATCGTTAGCTGCGGCTTCGACACCTTCTTTACCAATTTTCATTTTCAGGCGATATTTTGAATTGGTCTCGATTTCTTCGGGCGTTACTTCGCCGATGTGTCCGATGAGGTGGGATGCCAGTTCTCTTTGGGGATAGTAGCGAGTCGATTCTGCTCTAACTTCGACTCCTGGAAATTCTCCCCCTCGTTCCTTGAGACTTATAAACACATCTGGGGTTACTTGCTGGCTGATTGCTACGTTTCTTTCCTCGTGAGCCGTGGCTACTTCTAATTTTCGGATAATGTTGGCCGTCGGTATGTCGAGTATGGGGCTTAGTTTGGCTGCTGTTATCTCCCATTGTTCTCTCGATTGTTCTCCCGGCCATAAATAGACGGAACGGATCAAACGAGTGCCTGCTAAATATTTGTTATTGCGATCGAAGATCGCTCCTCGATTGGAAGGGATTGGAACTAAACGAATTCGGTTCTTATCTGCTCTTTCTGAGTTTTGCTCTCCTTCTACAAGTTGCAATTGCGCCAGACGCAAGGCTGGCAGCGCCATTAAACCCGTTATCGCGAACATTACAGCGATCGCTCTTGCCACCGGACGCGGCTTACGGTCCGGATCTAACGATTTGTTATTGTCAATTCTACGAAATCCAAAGCTAAAAGAAAATTCGCGCACCATGATTTTTTTTATATTTGATAATGATTTTTTTCCTGCCCAGAACTAATAGTTTTCAATAATAATTAATTATTAATTATTAATTATTAATTATTAATTAACGCCTCCCTCAATCCCCCAAGCACCAGGAAATAGTCAAGAAAATAATGGCCAGACCGAACCAACTCGGCAGATGCAGCCATTGGAGAAAGTCCATAGGCCGCAGCACGAAAACCCCAGTTAACAGCCAGCCCAAGGCCAAGAGCAGTACCATCGTAATTAATCCCATAGCAATAATGCCTAACTCTACCTTCAGATTGAGAAATTTTACCCCTACTTTGGTAAAGTGATAAGTGATGAGCTCAATCTTAATTGATAAATTCTAGTGTTTAAGACTCTTAAAGCTGACTTTCAAATTATTTTCGAGCGCGACCCTGCAGCTCGCAACTGGCTGGAAGTATTATTTTGCTATCCTGGTCTTCAGGCTATAGCGTTTCATCGCTTGGCCCACGGCTTGTATTGTCTCGGAATTCCTTTAATTCCCCGCCTGATTTCTCATATTGCCCGATTTTTAACGGGTATTGAAATTCACCCCGGGGCTGTCATCGGTCAAGGGGTATTTATCGACCACGGCATGGGGGTGGTCATTGGAGAAACGGCCATCGTTGGGGACTACTGTCTCATCTACCAAGGGGTCACTCTTGGAGGTACTGGCAAGGAAAGCGGTAAGCGCCATCCCACCCTTGGTGAAAATGTCGTGGTGGGCGGGGGCGCAAAAGTCCTGGGCAATATTGTAATAGGTAACAATGTCCGCGTGGGTGCCGGTTCCGTGGTTCTGCGGGATGTCCCTTCTAATTGTACTGTGGTGGGTATTCCGGGTAGGATTGTCTATCGTTCTGGCGTCCGGGTCGATCCACTCGAACATGGTAGCTTGCCTGACTCCGAGGCTGAGGTGATTCGCGCTTTAGTAGATCGCATTGAGGCTTTGGAAGAACAATTGGAGTCCGTACAAGGTCAATTGTCGGTTCCTTCTCCTGCGGCTTTAACCTCGGTGGCTAATACTGCTAATACTGCTTCTTCTCAAGAAAAGTCCCATGCTGTCGTTTCTGGTAGCTGTCGTTTGAAGGATAAAAGTTTTCAAGAGTTTTTTAATGGGACTGGTATTTAATGTTTTGAAAATTAGGAATGGGGAATTATTAATTGTTAATTGTTAATTGTTAATTGTTTTTTATTCCCTATTCCTAATAGTTAATTATCCAATAACCAATTCATTTAATCCAGTACATAATCCCTGGCAAATTGCTTATTAAGGATTAATAGCTAGAGTTGACCAAAGTCCGCTGCCGTCGCGTTGATAAAGCCAGCGATTTTGGGGGTCGCCTCGAAGTTCTAAATGCTCTACTTTTATTGGTTCTAATAATAACAAACAAAAATTAAACGAAGGTTCTATTTTATCGGGAGAAGCTAACTCAAAGGCAGCGGCTTCCGCTCTTTTTTCCCCAGGAGATGGCCAGGCAAATTGCACTCTGGCTGCATCTGATATTTCTTGCCAAACTGAGGCGCGAATTTGCTTTAGTTTAGTATCGAAATCTTCTGCTTTTACGACTGTTATTTTTCCTGCAAGCCGAAATTGTTCTCTGGTTTTCGTAAAGTACCAGCAAGCTTCCGCCAGAGGATTTTGTTCGATTTGTTCGATCTTTTGGCTGCGACGATCGCTAATAATTTTCAGCCGATTCGTTCCTTCTAAAAAACCTCTAAAAACTACTGTCCGATTGGCGGGGCAACCTTCTAAATTTACCGTCGCTAACTGCAAGTAGCGGCTTTGGGGGAGGCTGCTGTTGCGGTGGAGGGCCCCGGCAAGGGGCGATCGCCACGGCGCTAGTTCTTCGGGGTCAATTTCATCATATACCATCTTTTCGCTGCTGTCAATACATATAAGTTTATTCGATCGTTCCTGGGGGCGGTCGCGGAGCGTGGCGGATGCCTTCTCGCGCCCGGCGGCGGCCATCAGCAGGCTTTTCCCTAGGACTGGCTTGCGATCGCAACATACTTCTTCGGCGTCGATTATATCGTACAGCATCTTTTTATTCTTGTCAAGCTATTTGAGGCAGAAATTATTAAGAAAATTTGCATATTGACTTCCCTTCTTTACTGGAGGCAGTTAATGGGAGTTTGAGAAGGAAATGCTATAATCCGATCTATCCTTAAAACCAAACTATTAGCGCTTTTTAATGTTTCCAGATTTTCTCCCCAAACTAACCGAAACCCTCACGGAAGCGACATCCATTGCCTTCAGCAAAAACATCGATCGCCAACCAATTAAAACCCCCCTAACATCTCAACCAATAGCGACAACATTCCTTCGTCAAGGTAAAGGCGGCATACCTATTTTATTATTGCACGGTTTTGACAGTTCTTTATTAGAATATCGCCGACTTTTCCCCCTGCTGGCAGCGAATAACGAAACCATAGCAGTTGACTTATTAGGATTTGGCTTTACGGAAAGATTGCCGGAATTAACAATAAGCCCCCAAGCCATCTCAACCCATCTTTACTCTTTTTGGCAAAGCCTAATTAACCGACCAATTATATTAGTAGGCGCTTCTATGGGAGGCGCTGCCGCCATCGATTTTACTCTTAATTATCCAGAAATTGTCACCAAATTAATTTTAATAGATCCCGCAGGGGCTACGGGCGGGCCGCCTTTAGGCAAATATTTATTCCCTCCTTTAGGCTATCTGGCAACTTCATTTTTACGCAGCCCTAAAGTTAGGCAAAAGATTAGCGAAAATGCTTATTTCGACAAAAGTTTTGCCTCCCTCGACGCTCAAATTTGTGCCGCCTTGCATTTAGAAACGAAAGATTGGGATAAGGGGTTAATTTCCTTTACAAAAAGCGGCGGCTATCGGCCTTTTGGTAAAAAACTTGCAGAAATTCAGCAGCCCAGTTTAATATTATGGGGAGAGTACGATAAGATACTAGGAACTGCGGACGCAGTTAAGTTCGAGAAGGGACTGCCTAACTCGGAGCTTATCTGGATAAAAAATAGCGGTCACGTTCCCCATTTGGAACGACCGGAAATCGTCGCCGAACATATTCTCGAATTTATTGCCAACTAAGATGGAGGTTGAATTATGTACGAACTAGAAACTCAAGAAACTTTTACTGCTATTGCCCCTTTTACCGATTCCGAATTGCCTTCAGAATTAACAAAAAGTAGCAATCTTTCTGGAGATTTAGCCTCTGAAATATTGACAGAAAGTATGACTTCTAATTCGGGAGATATTTCTGATGAAATCTTGCTTTCCAATTCTTCGATAACCAGTATTAATGAAATCCCAGGAGAAGATTCTCCAGAGAATAATAAAGATTTGCTTACTGGGGAAGTCAGAGAAAATAGCCAGGCAACCCAACCCAACTTAGACTATTCTACCTTATTAGGAGGGGGCAGTTTCGAGCAAGGAAATGGTATCGCCAGAGACAGTCAAGGCAACATTTATCTAACAGGAAATACCAACTCAACCGACTTTCCCGTAACTGCCAACGCCGTACAAAATAGTTTTGGTGGGGGCGACGACTTTGGTGGCGATGCTTTTGTCGCTAAAATTTCCCCCGAGGGCAACTTGCTTTACTCGACCTACATCGGCGGTAGCGGCGACGAATTTGGAACGGATATTGCTGTAGATAATGCGGGCAATATGTACGTTACCGGCAACACGACATCTGCCAATTTCCCGATCGTAAATGCCCTCCAAAGTAACTATAACGGCGGTGAATTTGCTGGAGATACTTTCGTAACAAAAATATCTGCAGACGGCAGCACTATTCTTTATTCAACTTACTTAGGCGGGCAAGATGACGACGAGAGTAACGCTATTGCTGTAGATAATAGCGGCAACGTTTATGTAGCAGGAAATACGGGGGGTAATTCTCCTTTCCCCCTCCAACCCATACCCGGTGTCGGCGACTTTCCCACTACGCCAAACGCCCGCCAAGATCGCCTGGCCAGCGATTTTAACCGAGACGTTTTTGTTAGCAAAATATCTCCCGACGGCGGTAATTTAGTTTATTCTACTTTATTGGGTGGAGATGATTTCGACGCTCCGAAAGACCTCGTTTTAGACAGTAGCGGCAATGCTTATATTACCGGCAATACTCGCTCCCTAGATTTCCCAGTTGTCAATGCTACTCAAGACACTTTGGGAGGAGACAGGGATGTATTTATCGCCCAACTAAATAGCGACGGCAGCGACTTGCTTTATTCATCTTTTTATGGGGCAGGAGATGGGGAGACTGGCGAGGGTATTGCTTTAGATAATGCGGGTAATATTTATGTGAGCGGCAGTACGGGAACTCGAATTATCGGCGGCGATGTAGCGGTTCCTCCAGAGGGAGATTTTCCGACTTTTAACGCTTTCCAAAGCACTTTTGGTGGGGGCAACAGCGATGGAATAATTATTAAGATAAATAGCGATCGCTCTCTGGGATATGCTACTTATTTAGGGGGAGAAAGCGGCGAATTTGCTACTAAAATTGCCGTCGATAGCGCGGGCAGCGCTTATGTCACGGGCAATACTTCTTCTGGGATATTTCCGCCATTGCTCCTAGAGGGCGATAGTCCTTTTGGCGATTTAGGTTTTCCCGACGATGCTTTTGTTACGAAAGTATCCACTAACGGTGGGTTAGAATATTCCATCAGCATCGGCGGCAGTTCCAGCGAACAAGGTAACGATATTGTTGTGGATGACGCGGGCAGGGCATATATTGTTGGTTCGACTAATTCTAGTAATTTCCCCACTGTTAATGGTTTCAATAGCGTAGGTGTGGAAAGCGATGCTTTTGTGGCGATAATTTCTGCTAATGGCACGCCTCCTGGGGGCGCTTTTGATGGTTTTAACGAGAGCGTTTATTTAGCAGAAAATCCTGGGGTTGCCGAGGCTGTAAATAATGGTTTGTTAACGAGTGGTTTCGACCATTGGCTGCAATTTGGTTACTCGGAAGGTCGCAGCCCTCAAGTTGTTTTTGATGAGGATTTTTATCTGGAAACTTATCCAGGAGTGGCGGATGCCGTGGCTAATGGAACCTTTGTTAATGGGTTAGAACATTACGTTTTGTTTGGCGAAGATGAAGGTCGCGTGGGAGCATCGGGGGAATGAAGAGAACCAATAATTTGACGGTTTTTGTCAGTTGTTAGTCGTTAGTTGTTAGTTGTCGATCGTCCAACTAACAACTAACTATTGTTCGTAGTAATCGCTTTAGCGATTCATATTGATAAATCGCTAAAGCGATTACTACAAGCAAAATTTATACGGTAAAAAACTACTCGCGATCGACTACCTTATTTGAAAATAAAGGTAACAATTATGTTTGACTTTGTCCGCTTAGATAATACAGAAAACAACCCTTATGGGTTTGGCGAAATTTCTCTGGAAGAAAGCAACAATTTTAACGCAATTAATCGCTATTTTTGCTCGGAAACTTTACCGCCATTCAGGCAAAATAGTAGAACGGGCATCCTGCCTGTTAATAGCTTAGAAATTGACCGAAGCAGTTCTCCTCCAGAAGCAAGGAGCGATCGCTTCGACTCTTTAACCGGTCTGACTGGGGAGGGCAGTTTGAGTATTATTGAAAATATCGAACCACTCGAAGAAATAAGAGATGTTGCAGTGCGAACTCCTTCTCAAAACAGCTTTCAAGATTTCGTCGCCTATACGGTAGAAAACGGTATCGACCCCTTCGAGATTTACTACGACGAAGAATTTTACCTCGCTAATAACCCCGATGTAGTTAGAGTCATCAGCAACGGTTTATATAGAAACGGCTTCGACCATTTCATCCGCACCGGTTTGTTCCAAGGCCGCAACCCCAGTCCTTTATATAACGAAACTCTTTATTTAAGCCAAAATCCCGATGTGGCGGCACCGGTAGCGAGGGGGGAGATTCGCAGCGGGTTCGAGCATTTCATCAATTTTGGTTTTTATGAAGGACGCGATCGCCGCGCCGCCGAATTCGACGAAGAATTTTACCTCGCCGCCAACCCCGGAGTTGCCGAAGCGGTAGAAAACGGCATTTTCGGCAGCGGTTTCGAGCATTTTGTGGTTAAGGGCGAATTTGAAGGTCGCCAGGGCAGGTCTGTTTAAGTAATTAATAATTAATAATTAATAATTAATAATTGCCGGACGTTCGTTGTTGGGGTGGCGCGTTCGCGTTAATAATTGCCCAGACAGCGAGTAAATTTTCCAACAAAAATTATGCCGGCACGACTACTTAGCCGTACCAGGAGCACTAGGGAACAATTTACCGTTGAGATGCTAAACTAATTCAAAACCCCGGAAGGGGAGAACAAACCCAAACAAAACTATGATAAAAACAACGAAAACAACGAAAACGACTAAAACGACTAAAAAAAGCACTAGGAAAAGCGCCCAAACCAGAAAAAAGACTAATAGCCGGAGGCCCTGGCCTGTTAAAACTGAGTTGGTAGGAATAAGCCTGGAGTTAGTTCCCGTGGAAAACGGTTACTTATACCCCCAATACACCACGGGACTCCACGCCTGGTTTCTCGATCTGGTTCGCGAGAGCGACCCGAAACTCTCGGCCTTGCTCCACGACGACCAAATGGAGAAAGCTTTTACCATCTCCGACCTGCAGGGTCCGCTATTGCCTGCGGGCAAAGGCTTCCAAGTATCGCCAGACCAGACTTATCGCTGGTATGTAACGGCGATGTCTTCCTCCGTGGCGAATTGGTTGGCTGATTGGGTGAGAAATTTGCCGGAAGAGCTATCCCTCCACGGTGCCCCACTCTCGATTCGTTCTTGGGAAATTATTCTCCCTGCTACTACTTACGCTCAGTTGTTGGCGGATACCGCCGCTACTGGTGCTAATGTCAAACTGACTTTTCTCACTCCCACCAGCTTTCGTCAAAAGAAAAATCACCTCCCCCTACCGGTGCCGAGGAATTTGTTCCATAGCTATCTGCGACGGTGGAACAATTTTTCGCGAGAGGCTTTTTCTCAGGAGGAGTTTTTGGACTGGGTGGAGGAACACGTCGTCATCAGTCACCACAAGATCGAATCTGCTAAAGTTGCCGCCGGTAAAAGGGGGATGGTGACGGGGTTTACCGGTTCGGTGGAGTTGAATTTGTCTCGGTCGGCTGGGAAAAACCCGGATTTTCAAGAGTTATTTTATGCTTTAATTGAGTTAGCGCCTTATGTGGGTACGGGACACAAGACAACTTTTGGTTTGGGGCAAACCAGGATCGGTTGGTTGGAGGAGGAGATCGTAACGACACCAGCGATGCAGCAGATGTTGGCACAAAGAATTGCCGAGTTGACCGATATCTTTTTGGCGCAAAGGCAGCGTATCGGTACCAAGCGGGTGCAGGATACTGCCCAGACTTGGGCGACGATTTTGGCCCGGCGGGAATGGGGGGAGTCTGTTACGGCGATCGCTGAGGATATCGGGATGCGTTACGATACTGCTAAAAGTTATTTGAAGTTGGCGCGGCGAACTCTCAGGCAATTAGGTATTGCGATTAGGGAATAGGGAATTGGGGGGCAAAACTTTTAACAGCGTTTGGCGATCGCTTTGTCAAAAAAAACCGACTCTACAGCCAGGACACCGAACCTACGAATTAAGAAACCCGGTTTTTTAGAAAAACCGGGTTTCTGGGTTATTTGCGATTATTTGCGATCTAGCGGACTCCGTTTCGCCCAACCTATTGCTAATAAATCAAAATTATTAAAGCGGGTAGGGGGAATCGAACCCCCATCATTAGCTTGGAAGGCTAAGGTTTTACCACTAAACTATACCCGCGTTTTTTTCTCAATGTCTTTCATTATAGCAGCCTTTTTTAAAATTGCAACTGGATCTGCAAATTTTTTTCATTATCTAAAATCTAAAGAATAGATTCTAATTCGGAACTGGCCGCTTAATAACGTACCAATTGCCGGTCCAAAAGCGATCGCTGTTGGGTTCCGTTTCAGTTCGCCTAACCTACAAGAGACTAAAACCTCATTCCCCTGCGGCCTCTCGACTCACCAAAAAACTCAACACCTTCTCATCTATACCCTTCAACTTCAAAGACCCATACTTCTCAATCTCTGCCTCATTAACATAATCTGCCACCACTGCCGAAACCAAAATCGTATTCGGTTGGGCGGCCTCCTGGAGGCGGGCGGCAATATTCACCGAGGGGCCAATAGCGGTAAAATCCGATCGCTCTTCCCCGCCAAACATCCCCACCACGGCATATCCCTGATGAATGCCGCAACGGAAGCGCACTGGCGGGACGCCATTATCCCCCACCAACCCCATCTGCTGCCAGCGATCGTTGAGTTCGTCCAAAGCTTTCAACATGGCCCTGGCAGAAGCTACGGCCCGACGTACCTGTTCCTGGGGGTGCAGTTCTTCGGGAGAACCAAAAAGAGCCATCACCGCATCCCCGACAAACTTATCCACCGTACCGCCATTGTTAAATATAGCCTTAGTCATTCCCCCCAAATACTCGTTCAACAATTCGGCTATGCGGCGGGCTCGCAAACTATTCGACATCTGAGTAAAGCCAACTATATCGCTGAACAAAACCGTTATCAAGCGAGGTTCGGGACGCAGGTCTAAAGCTAAATCTCCTGCTGCGGCCCGCCGGACCATCTCTGGAGGCAAAAAACGACGCAAAACTGATTCTGTTAAATATTTATTCAACTCCTGAACTCGTCTTTCATTTTCTTTAAGCGCCCACAAATTCTTAACTTCTGCTAATAACTCTCTATCGTTAAACGGCTTGGATAAATAAGCATCCGCCCCTCTTTCTACCCCTTCTATTCTCGTATCTTCGTCGGCTTTTGCGGTTAACAAAATAATAGGAGTTCCCTTCAATTCCTCCGTTTCCCTCACGTTTTTTATTAAATCCAAACCGGAGACTTTGGGCATCATCAAATCTGTAATAATTACGTCTGGATCGTATTTTTTAGCTGCGACCAATCCATCGGCTCCATCGCGACCGAATACTACATCAAAATTAGCTTGTTTTAAAACTCTAGCAACGTAGCTTCTTAAATCTGCATTATCATCAACTACTAAAATAGTAGCCAATCCTTTACCGATTATTGGCTCGATGTTTTCCGAAGAATTTTTCACAAATAAATCTTCAACATCTTCTAACTCGGCTTCGACATCGGATAGCTCCACGGCAACCCGAGAAGAATCTAACTCCGCAGGTATTTCTAAAACTTGGTCTGGGGGTAAATGATTGGTTCCTGTTTCCAACCAAATTGTAAAAGTAGTACCTTCGCCGTAGGTAGAATCTACTCGAACTTGACCGCCATGCATTTCTACTAATTCTTTAACTAAAGCTAAACCCAAACCCGTGCCTTCGTAGGAACGATTTGCGGAGCCTTCTGCTTGGCGGAAGCGTTCGAATAAATAGGGAATTTGTTCTCGACGAATGCCGATACCGGTATCTTTTACTTGTAGCAAACAAAGGTGTCCGACTTCTTCTACAGAAATAGTAATGCTGCCCCCAGATGGGGTGAATTTCATGGCGTTAGAAAGGAGGTTGTAGAGGACTTTATCGAATCTTTCTACATCTAAATAAACTGGAGGGCAGCGATCGCTCAATTTGCTAATTAAAGATATGCCTTTTTTCTCGCAATAAGGAGTAAAAGACTCGATAATATTTTGGCAGAAAGCCACAACATTGCAGGGACGAAAACTCGGCTGCATTCGTCCGGCATCGAGTCGTTGTAAATCTAGGAGTTGGTTGACTAAACGCAAGAGACGGCGGCAATTCCTCAGAGCGATCGCTCCTTGTTCCTTCGGCAAATCTTTATTGCGATTGACAGCAGCTTCTAAAGGTCCGATAGTTAAAGTAAGAGGAGTTCTAAACTCGTGGGAGATGTTTTGGAAAAATTCCGTTTTGAGGCGATCGGCTTCTAAAAGTCGTTCCGCTTGTTGGCGAGTAGTTTGATAGAGGCGAGATTGTTGAACGGCGATCGCTGCCTGAGAGCCCACCGCTTGAGCTAGCTCGATTTCAGAAGTCAGCCAGCGATGTTTCGCCTTATTGTGGCGCAGAGAAATACTACCGATAATCTTGCCGTCATAAATTAACGGCACCACCAATAAAGCCCTGGCGCTAGAACGCAAAGGCAATTCGGTAACGTTGAACTCCGGGCGATCGTCGAGATCCCCTACCGCCACCGGTTGTTTAGTTTCCAGCAGTTCTAACAACACCGGGTTGCCGCGAATAGGAGCTACCGACTGGGGCAAACGCCCCCCAGCAAAATCTGAAGGAGGCACTCTTTTTGGTTGTCGATCGATTATCTCGGCTTGTTTTTCCGTAGGAGTTTTTTCCGACCACTGACTGCTCACCACTGAAGAGCGTTCGGAAGCATCGTAGAGACCGACGCATTGAACGTACTCGTCCTCTTCGGTCCACAAAGATAGAGCGCAGCCTTCCACCTGGAGAGCTTCTCCCAACTTTTCCGTAATAGCGGCGAAGATATTTTTCGGGTCCAAAGTCGAGCGAATAGCCCCCGTAATCGAATTAACCAAGGCCTCCCGTTGGGCGAGGGCTTTAGCTTGTTCGTAGGCGATCGCCTGAGAGAGAGCCAAAGCCGCCTGATCGGCAACAGTAATCAATAATTGGACTTCACGATCTTCCCAGTAGCGGGGTTGTTCGCGCTGGTGGAGCGCTAAAACTGCAGTCAAGTCCAGTCGGTAGAATAGGGGAACCACCAAACTAGAGCGGATATTAGCAGCCAAGAGAACTTGTTTGCGCTGTTGAATTTCTGGGATGTCTTCTTGGAACCTCTCGTCAGTCTCCACATCCGGGATCACCTCAACATCTGTAGTTTCCCAGACTATCTCAGCGAGAAGTTCCTTGCCTATCTTGTCCTGGTTGTTATCCGGTTTTGGGCGATCGCCTTTTCCATTATTAGCTTTTGGTTCTTGCTTTTGGTAAACAAAAAATTCTTCTTGGACCTGGTTATCTTGGAAGGGACGGCAAACAGCCACGCTTGCTTCAAACATTTGCCCCACAGTTTCCACAATTCTTTGGAGCATTTGCCGATAGTTGGGCGCAGAGCGGATAGTATTAGTTACCGCATAGAGCAGGGATTCTTGCTGGAGGGCCCGCCGCAGATCGTTAGTGCGCGACTTAAGGACGAGGTGGGTATCGAGGGCTTGCTTGACTAAGGCTTTTAGTTCTTCTGCTTTCCAAGGTTTGGTAACGTATTTGAAGACTTTACCCGAGTTAATAGCTTCCACCAAATCTTCCACATCCGTGTAGCCCGTTAAGATAATCCGAATCGTATCTGGATATTGGGCGGCTGTCAGACCGAGGAATTCCGTTCCGCTCATCTGGGGCATTCTCTGATCGGAGATAATCACCGCTACTTCCCCTACTTTAGCTAAGATCTCTAAACCTTCCGGTCCGCTGTCCGCGCGCAAGACTTGGTAATCTCGATAGAAAGTACGATAAAGCAGGTCGAGGTTGTCTGGTTCGTCATCGACGACCAGAAGCGTAGGCTTGGATTTTTTATTTCGAGAAGTCATGCACTAGACTCCTTGTCTTGAGGGCAGTTGTTTGGCTGTGGCAGTTCTCGATAGCGCACCCTAATAATTAATAATTAATAATTAATAATTAATAATTAATTTCCCGCGCCCAATTAATGGGACATTACTTTTATTACTTGCCCCGGGGCGGCGATAAATGTTTCTTTAATTTCTGTCGGCTAAAATACTTCTTTACTCAATCCCAAGCCATCGATCTAAACTAAAGCGATCGTTTTGGCAATAGGCCATATTTTGGACTAATTTTACTTATGGCCTTGGGGAACAGATGCATAGCAAAAAGGAAGGAAAAAAGATTTAATTTGGACAATTGCCACGAGGTCTATTTTCCAACAATAGCTTTAATAGAGTATAATTGATAGTACTCGTTATGAGTACGAGCAAAGGTAAATTGATGCAAAATAGCTTTTTGAGATGTACGGACAGAGAAAGCCGACAGTGGCACTGTTATTTAATATAATCCAGCTTTGATGTTCGTTTCCTAAGTTAATTTTATTTCTAGTTATTTTTAAACCACACGGAGCGATCGAGCAACCTCTTCTCTAGCGTGAATTTAACCCCGAACCCATATATTTCCTTCACCAGTAGTGAATCCTTTCTTTTTTTTCTCAAGGCCATCCAATCAAAAAACTCTTACGGCTGCATCCGATGGGTCTCATTTCGCGGTCAGAACGGCAAAACCAAAGGATATCAGGCCAATATCTGACATTTTGGCCGACAGCTTCCACTCCGGTCAAGGTCTCCAGAGTTGGACCCATCCTTTTATGCGTCTGGGTATTTACGAAGATTTACGCACTCGGATCCGTTCTGGAGAGAAACATTACGTTTGTTTGGTGGCCTTCGATCGCGCGGGAGGAGAAGAGGAGTTGTTGGCAGGGACTGTGGAAATGGGGGTGCGATCGCTTGCCCCCTCTTGGCTTGTGGAGAGTTTTGAGTATGCTTATTTGTCGAACTTAGCTGTAAGCGCTAATTATCGCCGCCAAGGCATAGCAGAACAGTTATTAAGCGCTTGCGAGGAAATAGCGATCGAGTGGGAATTTAACGAGTTATATCTCCATGTCTTAGAGAATAATTACCCCGCCAAAAGTCTTTATCAAAAAGCCGGCTATCGCTTACGAGATACCGAATGGACTTGGGGTTCTTTGCTCTTCGGGCAACCTCGGAAATTATTTATGCGCAAGGGTCTTTCTAATTACGGTAATGGATAATGGGTGCATCGGGGGAACGAAGAAAAATCAATGTTAGTTGTTAGTTGTTAGTTGTTAAGTAGTCATGCAAAAATATTTACATACAATTATTTCTCCCAACCCCCGTAGAACAGGCGTCTCGCCTGTTTAATATGTCTAATTAACTTTGCACGGGTACTTAGTTGTTCTGAGTTTACTAGCAAATATGAGATGCACCCTAATTGTCAATTATTAATTGTTAACTGTTAATTGATATGAGATGCACCCTAATTATTAATTATTAATTATTAATTATTAATTGTTAATTGATATGAGATGCACCCTAATTATTAATTATTAATTGTTAATTGATATGAGATGCACCCTAATTATTAATTATTAATTATAGCATTTATCGAATTGGCGAGGTACATCTTCGATCCCCCCCAGCCCCCCTTAAAAAGGGGGGAGCCGGAACAGTTCAAAGTCCCCCGTACATGAAAAGCTTCTTCCTCTGGCCTCCCCCTTTTTAAGGGGGACGGGAGGGGGATCGACAGGGGGACCAACGGGGTGGCCGTCTTGGTGTACCTCACCAATTCAATAATTGCCATATTAATTATTAGACCTCTTGCAAAAGTAAAAATAAAATCGTTTTTCGTTACTTTTTCCTTAAAAACTCTTCCCTGTTGCCTGTTGCCTGTTGCCTGTTGCCTACTTCTGCAAGAAGTCTATTAATTACTTAGATGGGTATCTCTAAGGAAGTTTATAGCCAGTCACTCTAATAGTTAATATTCCTTTTTCGGGGTTTCGAGTAAAAATAAAAACCCCCGAAGCTTCCTCCCCTCCAGAGAGAAAATTAATCTCCTGTTCTCCAGCTTCTTCTAGCTCTCCCTCAATAAGTAATTGCCCCACAACCCGGACAGACGCAGCCGTAGTTCCACCAGTATTGGTGACAGTAAAAGGCACATAAAATTGCCCCTCCTCTCGACGAACCTCCTCTTCTATTTGCAAGGTAATAATTGGCGGTGTATTTTCCTGCTTCGACCAGCTATACAGCACTAAAAAAACCAGAATTGCCACAAGGAAAATAGCGACGCTAAAACTCAGCCACTCAGCAAAATTTCGACTTCGATCCGAAGGTTTGTCTGGAGCATTTTCGTTCATACCCCTAACCTTCCTGCAGCACCACCAATTGTGGCTGGTAGTCCTAGTAATATAGTAGTTCGCAACCACAAAAACCAGGGATCGCTAAAACTAAGTTGCTGGAAAAAACATAACATAAGAACCGAAGCTGCTAGGGAAATTAAATAAGAAAAAACAGTTTCGCTTTCGGCACTTTGAAAAAGACCTCGTTGCGATCGCCGTTTTTTTTCTTTAGCAAAACCCGCACCAAAAACAATGCTATAAGAAATTAGTAAAGAAGCGAAGATAATACCTATTAACCAAGGAGGCGAAGCCGTTACTGCCAGAAGCATTACTTCTTCAGTCGGAGCAATACTAAAAGCAATTATAGTCGCGCCTAAAAAAGTAGCGCTAGCATCAGCAATTGTGTCATTTTTCAAAAATTTATGTTTCTTGGATAGGAATTTATCAGTATTTTTTTTGCTTTTTGATTTAGGCTTTCCTTCGGAATCTTCCGTGCTTAAAAGCAATCTTGCTAAAGAAACTCCCAAAGCAAAAGGAACGCTCTCAAAAATAATTTTCCCCAAAGCTTCGCTTAAGGATGTTTGGAGAGTAATTCTTTGTAGCAAAATCAAAATTAAAGTAACGCAAACTAAACCTATGGCTAAAGCTTCGATACTTTCTAATGCAAAATCTGTGACGGTCTGCCCCTTGCTTCTTCTAAATCCTTCAACGCTATTAAACAAGAAAAGAATACAGTAGGTAAGTCCGAGAAGAATCAGCATTAAAGATGGGCGAACCTGGGAACCGATCGCCCACACTTCCATGGTATAGATTATCGGAATGCCAAATAAAAAACCACCAGAAACACCGCGCACTATTTCATTTAGTTCCGTCGCCCAAGGTTCTTTTAATTTATATTTTCGCCTTTTTTTGACCATCTTATTTCCTTTCGATCTGGCTAATTGCCTCCCCAACAACTCATGCCATTACATCGACCTGCCAAATTCTTTGCCAACTTACACCCCAAAAACCCGCATTAAAAAAGCAAATTGGTCTGCTATTTCTTCAATAATTTTAGCAGTAGGCTTGCCTCCACCGTGACCGGCTTTTGTTTCGATGCGAATTAACACCGGATTATCTCCTACATGGGCCTTTTGTAAGGCGGCGGCAAATTTAAAACTGTGGGCGGGTACTACGCGATCGTCGCGGTCTGCAGTTGTTATTAAAGTTGCTGGATAACTGGTTCCTGCTTTTAAATTATGCAAAGGAGAATAAGCTAATAATGCTTTAAATTCTTCGGGATATTCTGGCGAACCAAAGTCGGCAGTCCAGGCCCAACCAATGGTAAATTTATGGAATCGCAACATATCCATTACTCCTACTCCAGGCAAAGCCGCCGCAAATAAATCCGGTCGCTGAGTCAGACAAGCTCCCACTAATAAACCGCCGTTACTGACTCCTGTAATGGCTAATTTATTGCTAGAAGTGTAGTTTTTTTCTATTAACCATTCTGCCGCTGCGATAAAGTCATCGAAGACGTTTTGTTTCTTTTCTTTAATGCCAGCTTGATGCCATTCTTCTCCATACTCCCCGCCGCCGCGAATGTTAGCGATCGCATAAACGCCCCCCATCTCCATCCACGCCAACCGGCTAATAGAAAAACTAGGCATAATGGAAATACTAAAGCCCCCATAACCATAGAGAATAGTAGGATTATTGCCATCCAGTTTTAACCCTTTTTTATAACTAATAAACATCGGCACCAAAGTGCCATCCTTACTTTGATAAAAAACCTGTTCTGTCTTGTATTCATCGGGATTAAAACCTATCTCTGGTTGCCGATAAATGGTACTTTCACCGCTTAGGAAATCGTAGCGGTAAATTGTTGGCGGCGTGGTAAAGTTCGTGTAGCTATAAAAGGTCTCCGTTTCGTCCCGCTTCCCAGAAAAACCCCCCACGGAACCAATACCGGGTAAAACGACATCTCCCACCGTCGAACCGTCGAGGTTAAATATTTTTACCTGGCTGCTGACGTCTTTGAGGTAAAAGGCAACAAATTGGTTATTGAGAGTATTTGCTCCCTGAAGGATATTGTCGGTTTGGGGAATAATTTCTCGGCGATCGCCCGTCTTAATATCTATCTCGATAACCCGCTTGCGAGGGGCGTCTAAATCTGTTAAAAACCAGAATAAATTACCATCGTTATCAATGAAACTATATTCCGCTTCAAACTCGCTAATTAGTTCGACTATTGGCGAATTAAGAGCGGTCAAATCTTTGTACAAAACCAGATTTTTTCGTTCCGTACTTTGCCAAACGCCGATCGTTAAATAGCCGTTATCGTCCGTAACTCCTACGGCGTAACTCCATTCTTTCTTATCCGGTCGTTCGTATATTAATACGTCTTCAGATTGAGAAGTACCGAGGCGATGATAGTAAACTTTATGGAGGTAATTAACTTCTTCTAATTCGCGTTTTTGGGGCGCTTCGTAACGACTATAAAATAAACCTTGATTGTCCGGTGCGAAAGTTGGTGGATAGAATTTTATCCACTTTAAAACCTCCGAGGAATATTCCCCAGTTTCGATGTTTAAAACTCGCCATTCTTGCCAGTCCGAACCACCAATTGATAAACCGTAAGCCAAGAGTTTGCCGTCTTGACTAATTGCAATACCGCTTAAAGCAACAGTGCCATCTTCAGACCAAGTATTGGGGTCAATGAGAACTTTTGGTTCGTCGTCTTGGTTAGTTAGAGTATATAAAACGTTTTGGTTTTGGAGTCCGTCGTTTTTGTAGTAAAAATAGCGATCGCCCTGTTTGAAAGGAACCCCATATTTTTCGTAATCCCAGATTTCTGTTAGTCGCTGTTTAATTTGTTCCCTTTCTTTTATTTCTTCTAAGTAGCCAAAAGTAACCTCATTTTCCTCTTTTATCCACCTTTGAGTTTCTTCTGACTCTGGGTCTTCTAACCAGCGATAAGGATCTGCAATTTTAACACCGTGGCAGTCATCTACAATATCTGCTGAACGAGCGATCGGATAGGTTAAGGCTTGTTTTGAATCGGACATAACGTGAATTGGTAAATGATTGTTTCTGTCTTTTAAGATGTCAGCGGACGATCTATCCCACAATTCATATTGATGAATTATGACTTCAGAGATATAGGAATCCGTGCGGGGATTAATATATGGGCGCGGACCAGAAACCGGGTTTGTGGAAAAAACCCGGTTTCTCAGATATTGTTTCGGACCAACAGATTGCAAGATCGCAATTTTACGAGTATAAGCGAAAATTTGTTGATTGTTTCCTAGCTTCAATAACAAAATTCCGTTGGTTTCTCAATTATGAATTCTGTTCCGCACAAAAAACTAAAAAGATTTTTCTTTTAAGGCTTCTCCTATGAGTTGATGAATTTCTTTTAGTTCGTCAACTTTGAAAGATTTAAGCAACTTTTCAGCCGCTTTTTTAGTATTCTGTGGAACTACGACCCATAGTTGTTCGTTTAATTCTCCGTTAGGCTGCTGTTCTAACCATTTTCTGACCGCGTTTTTTCCTTCTTCAGTAATATGATAAAAACCGCGCCCGCTGTTTTTAGATTGTTCCAGCCATCCTAAATGCTCCCATCTTTTCCTCCATAGTTGCGCCGTACTATGAGCGTAATCTAATATTTTCCCTATTTTTGCTGCATTCAAAGGTTCTCCATCCTGGGACTCTTCTACCAGTTTTGAGAACTTTTGAAAATAATTTGATGGATTGCCTAAATCTTTTAAAGGATCTTCTGTAACTTCGACAGGTTTAGTTTCCTTTAACTCCAATCTTTCTATTAGTCGGTCCAGTTCTACAGGTTCGCACCCTAACCCATAAGGAGGTCGGGCTCTGCACAGTTCTTCGTAATTATGGAACTGCCTTCCATATTGGTCTAACAATTGGTTATATGCTACCGGCTGCCTCATTAATTCCCGCCATGCTTTTAATTGTTCCGCATTGACGGCTATCTTGTTTTGAAGAACCGATTGCAGTTTGAGTTTGATAGCCAGTGCCCACTGAGGCGTTCCAGGAGTGGCACCTATCCCCCCCGTTCTTCCCAAAGCTTCATAATCCATTTTTCCTTGTATCGTAAAGGACATAGTTTTCCTGGCTGTCCGCAATAAACTACTACTTTTTGCCGCGTGCCCGTGGCCTGTTTTCTATATTAGATTTTAGACTTAATTGGCGGCGTTTGGGTAAAACCCCCATTCCACCAGAAAGCGATCGCTCTCTTTGGCCTTATCTAAAATCTCTCTTAACCTGGCCCATAAAAATCGGCCATTAAAATGGCCTTCTGCTACTGGGTTTTTCCAGTTTTTTAGCAGTCACGCTCTTCTATTTTATCTATTTTCTATCTAGATTATCTTTTTGACTTATTTTTTAAATTATGATATTTAGAGAAAATTTTTTTGCTTTCAGTTAAAGAGGCGATGTTGCATCCGCAAAATCGCTCCTCGAACCCGGGGCAACTAAAAAAGAGACAGAGGAAAAATTGCCCTCTGTCTCCGTTATAATGCTTCTTAATTTCTAAACCTAGCTATCAATTCCTCCCGGGTAAATTGCATTAATAAAGGAGGAATTTCCTCCGCAGGCATTTCTAACAAAGGTTCGATAAGGGCGGATAATTCCTCATCCAATTGTCCGAAACGAAACCGGAGAAAATTTTCAATTAGTAAACGTTTTCCCTGTTGCAAACCTTGGTTAATTCCCTGTTGCAAACCTTGGTTAATTCCCTGTTGCAAACCTTGGTTAATTCCCTGTTGCAAACCAGTTTGAACCGCAGCTTCTAATCGTTGTTCGTAAAGAGGTGATAATTCCATAACTAACTCCCTATCTTCTTGGTCTAATTCTCGATTTGCTTCTAACCTGGTAAACAGGTCGTAAATCAATTCTAGCACGTTTCCCTTGAGTTCGTCATCCAAGGGTAACTGCCTGAATTCTGAAATTGCTCGTTGCTGAACTCTCCCTTTTCCCAACATTCTCAACCAGAGAGTTTCTGGAGTTCGCGGTAACTGATGAATTGCTACTATTTTTGTCTGCAAAATCTCTCCTAGAGTATGAACTCCCTGTAGATAATCTCCCGCTGCGGATACCGCATTCAATTTCGATAGCATGGGCTGGGAAATAGTAGGAGTTAGAATCCATAAAACAGGTAATTCTCCTTCGTTTAAAGGGCGATTTTTCCGATCCGCTTTAGCTTCTGTCTTAGCACACAAAACGCAGATTTTCTCAAGACAAGATCGGATTTCTCTAGGACTAACTGCATTTCTAAAAGGTTCTAAAACGCAAGTTGTAGTAGCAATTTTTTCTAACAAACCCAGAGAAGTTGCGTTGGGGGATGGTTGAGAAAAAGGCACGAAATAAACGTCGGCTTCTTGCTTTTCGCCGACGATGTCGATGCTGGTTTTTACTTCTCCTTTAAGAGAGAGGATTTCTCGGAGATATCCTTTGGCGAATATATCGTGAATGAATCTGGTCATCGATGTTTGTTTCCTAGTCGGTAACGATCGCTCTTTGCAAAGGCGATCGCTTAATATTTATTGCTTTTCTACAGTTTTTTGATTATAGTCTAGTTGCGATTTTATGTCTATACTAAAAATTGACATCCAAATAACTTAATATTCAAAAGATTATGTCCGCTCATATCTTAGTTATCGAAGACGAACCAAAACTAGCTCTATTTATCGAGTTGGAACTTAAATACGAAGGCTATCAAGTTACCGTCGCGGGCGATGGCTTTACTGGCATGACGGCGGCGAGGGAGTCTAAAGCAGACCTGATTCTCCTCGACTGGATGCTTCCTGGAATATCCGGGTTAGAACTTTGTCGCCGCCTGCGGGCTACTGGGGATAAAGTACCAGTTATTTTGTTAACGGCTAAGGATGATGTCAGCGATCGCGTGGCCGGTTTGGATGCCGGGGCTGACGATTACGTTGTTAAACCTTTTAGCGTGGAAGAATTATTAGCAAGAATTCGGGCTCGCCTCCGCCCAAACCAAGAACCAAATCGCGATTTATTGCAGTTTGAAGACTTGAGTTTAAATCGCACCACTCGCGAAATTTATCGGGGCGATCGCCTCATAGAATTAACCGCTAAAGAATTCGATTTATTAGAATATTTAATCTCCCATCCACGGCAAGTTCTCAGTCGCGATCGCATCCTCGAAACTGTCTGGGGTTACGACTTTATGGGGGACTCTAATATTATCGAGGTTTACGTTCGTTATTTGCGTTTGAAATTAGAAGCTAATAAGGAAAAACGTTTGATTCAAACCGTTCGCGGCGTGGGTTATGTTTTGCGGAATTAATTTAGCACTCCTAAATCTTATGCAATATTTTAGAAACCCGGTTTCTTGAAGAAACCGGGTTTCTGGTCCCCGAATTTTTCATAACCCGTTTAGAGTTGCTATATTGCAATTAACAACTAACAACTAACAACTAACAATTAACAAAATTTATCTATTTTTCCGTCCTTTCTCAGCAAAAACTCAGGTCGATCGCCTTTAACCAATAAAACAATAGAGCGAAGATTGTTAAAATTTCCTTAAGGCAAAACAAAGGGCTTTGAAGTTTTAGTATTATCGCGATCGCTCGTCAAATCAAACAAATTTAAAAACCATGAGTCCCATAACTACAACGGAACCAAGCACTACCGAATATGACGTCGAAACAGCCGTACTGGAGCGCTATAAAGCAGGAGCGAAAGAAGTACAACCGACCCTATGCTGTCCCACGGAATACGAAGGCAATTATATAGACAACCTGCCCCAAGAAATCATCGAGAAAGACTACGGTTGCGGCGACCCAACCCGTTACGTTGCGGCAGGAGAAACCGTAGTCGATCTGGGTTCTGGGGCAGGGAAAAATTGCTACATCATCGCTCAAAAAGTCGGGGCGGAAGGTCGCGTTATTGGCGTCGATTTTAACGACGAAATGCTGTCTCTAGCCCGCAAATATCAAGACGAAATGGCGGCAAAATTGGGCTATAAAAATACCAACTTTGTTAAAAGTAAAATCCAAGATTTAGCTCTGGACCTAGACTTATTAAATAGTTGGATAACAGCAAATCCCGTTAATTCAATTGATGGAATTGCTGCCTTAGAAACAGAAAGCGATCGCCTCCGCAAAGAGCGATCGTTAATAGCAGATAATACCGCAGATGTCGTCATTTCCAACTGCGTCTTAAACCTAGTGCGGCCCCAAGATAAAAAACAACTATTCCGAGAAATTAAGCGAGTATTAAAACGCGGCGGGCGGGCAGTAATTTCCGATATCGTCTGCGACGAAGAACCAACCCCAGAAATACTAAACGACCCGACATTGTGGAGCGGTTGTATTGCGGGAGCCTTTCGGGAAGACGAGTTTTTAGAAATGTTTGAAGAAGCGGGATTTTACGGCGTCGAAATCTTGGTTCGCGAGGAAGAACCATGGCAAGTTATCGACGGTATCGAATTCCGTTCCCTCACCGTCCGCGCTTATAAAGGAAAAGAAGGCCCTTGTTTGGAACGGAACCAAGCAGTAATTTATAAAGGCCCTTGGAAGCAAGTTATCGACGACGACGGTCATATTTTGCACCGGGGTCAGCGCATGGCAGTTTGCGATAAGACTTTCAATATTTACACCAAAGAAAACAGTCCTTATCGCGAAGACTTGTTACCAGTGGAAGCTATAGAAGATATTCCTCTGGAGTCGGCCGGCATCTTCGACTGTCGCCGCAGCAAAGTCCGGCACCCACGGGAAACTAAAGGTGTAAATTATCGGGCGAATATCGACAACTCCGACGAGAGTTGTTGCGCCCCTACCACCGACTCTTGTTGTTAATCTCTTCTATAACGGGAAAGATTTTTAGCGTCGTTTGTACTAATCGCTTTAGCGATTTGATTAAAATTAAACGCGAGGGCAGGGCAAAGCATTCGGAAGTTACAAATTCTGCTTTACGATCGCAGTTATCGCCCGAATGCTGTTGCCCCTACAGTTCTTTTTTTTGCATGAATCCTACATCAGTTGCTATATACGAACAAAACTAATCGCTCTTCGCGATCGCGACGAACTAATGCTCGAAGATTTTGTCGTATTGTAATAGGTCTAGGTCGATGAATACCGACAGGCAATTAAAACATTTTTGTGCTAACTCCCAGCGTTCTTCTCGCTGCAACATTCCTACTAATTTTTGTTGGGTGTTTAATAAATAGCGGACATCGTTGGCGGCGTAGTTTAATTGTTCTTCCGATAAACTAGCAATATTTCCCCAATCGGAACTTTGAGAACTTTTATCCAATTCCACTTTTTCTAATTCTTGAACTAGATCTTTTAAGCCGTGTTTGCCGGTGTAAGTCCGAGCTAGTTTGCTAGCAATTTTAGTGCAAAAAACCGGGGCAACTTTAATGTCTAAATGGTGTTGCATCATTGCCATGTCGAAGCGGGCAAAGTGGAAGACCTTGAGAATGTTTTGGGCTTCCATCAGCTTTTTTAAATTGGGAGCTTCTTTTTGACCTTTGGCAATGCGGATAGCCGTTACCCGGCCGGTATTGTCGCATAATTGCACCAAACAAAGGCGATCGCGCCAGGGTAATAATCCCATTGTTTCCGTATCGACAGCTATAGCCTCCGCCGTCATATAGACCGAGAGGATGTTTTCCGGTAAATCGAGATCGCATACATGAAAGTCAGTCATGGTTGGAAATCAGCCGTTTATCGACTGCGAATAAAGATCTGTGTAAAATAATAATGCCCCTCGGGACTTACCGCAATACCCATGCCCGCTTGGCCGAAATCCCCGACCATATTTTTTTGATGCCCGGGACTGTCGATCCAGCCTTCCACTGCGCGGGTTACGGGGTCGCTGTAGCCGTAATTAAAGGCGACGTTTTCTGCGGCACTTCTGTAGGGAATGGTCCGAGCGATCGCTTTTACTCTTCCTTGAAATCCATCGTGGCTGAGATTTTGAGTGTCTGCCATGTTCTGACTGTGAATTCTCGCTTGTTGGCTGATGGTGGAGTTGAGAGTTAGGGGTGGGAGGTTTTGGGATAGGCGGTATTGGTTGACTTGTTCGTGGGCGGCTATTTCTAGTTTTTCGAGCTCGGAGGTATCCGTTACTAAGGTTGCTTTGGGGGTTGCGGTCTTATTTTGTAACATATCTTTAGGGTTTTGGTAGCTGCAACTGGCAGCTAGTAATAATAAAGTTGTCAAGGTTATTTTTTTCCAGGGTTCGGTCATGGTTTAAGAATAAATAGAATAAGGTGGAACCGGTAAGATGCCCGTTCCTTATACTACCAAAGTTAAAAAATCAATTACAGATTTTTTTTTTGCCGATTGTTTGGAAATGTGCAGTAAATACCCGTGCCAAGTAGAACAGGCGTCTCGCCTGTTCCGAAGGGCAAATCCGGGGTCCAAATATTTTTGCCTGCTATTCGAGTCAGGCAAAACAGTTCCACACAAAGCAGAAACCCGGTTTTTTCAAAAAACCGGGTTTCTAAATTCAATACCTTCGCCATTTTCTTGTAGGTTGGGTGGAACGTAGTGCAACCCAACATCGAAAGTTGGGTTGCGCTGTCGCTCCACCCAACCTACGAATGCTCTTACGAGCATAGCTCCCTGGGGGGGAAAGTAGAAAAGCCCTAAATTAGCTACTTTTGATTCTCCAGAAACTTAGCCACAGTCTGCACGTCCTTATCCCCCCGTCCCGAACAATTAATAACAATGCGAGGACTGCCAGAAAGCTGAGGAGAGAGAACCTCCAAATAAGCGATCGCGTGGGAAGTCTCCAAAGCAGGAATAATCCCCTCCAACTCAGAAAGCCGTTGGAAAGCTTCCACCGCCTCCTTATCCGTCACGCTGTAATACTCAGCCCTATTAATCTCCTTCAAAAAACTATGTTCCGGTCCGACCCCCGGATAATCCAAACCAGCGCTAATAGAATGAGGCTCCACAACCTGACCGTCGTCGTCCTGGAGGAGGTAACTCATGGCACCGTGCAAAACCCCAACCCGACCGCGAGTCAAAGTAGCAGCGTGTTTATCCGTATCAACTCCCTCCCCGGCAGCCTCAACTCCAATAAGACGCACCGAAGATTCCTTAACAAACTCGTAGAACAGACCCATCGCATTAGAGCCCCCACCGACGCAAGCCAGCAGGATATCCGGCAAACCGCCCCATTTTTCCAAACATTGAGCGCGAGTCTCCCGACCGATAATCCCATGAAAATCCCGTACCATCTTGGGGTAAGGGTGAGGGCCGGCCACCGAACCGAGAATATAATGAGTAGTCTCCACATTAGTCACCCAGTCGCGAATAGCCTCCGAAGTCGCATCCTTCAGAGTACCCGTACCCGCCTCCACCGGGCGAACCTCTGCCCCCAGCAGTCTCATGCGGAAGACATTAAGCGATTGACGTTCCATATCCCGAACGCCCATATAAATTACACATTCCAAACCAAAACGAGCGCAAACCGTCGCAGTGGCAACCCCGTGCTGACCGGCACCAGTTTCCGCAATAATCCGCTCCTTGCCCATGCGCTTTGCCAGCAAGGCTTGAGCCAGGGCGTTATTAATTTTATGAGCCCCAGTATGGTTGAGGTCTTCTCGTTTGAGATAAATTTGAGGGCCGCTGCCGTCCGCTTTCCCATAATGGGTCGTCAGGCGCTCCGCGAAATAGAGAGGATTGGGACGACCTACATAGTCCCGCAATAATTGTTCGAGTTCCTCGTTGAAAGCCCTGTCGTTTTGGTATTTTTCCAGAGCGGCCTCCAACTCGAAGAGAGCCGGCATCAG
Source organism: Cyanobacteriota bacterium (assembly GCA_034189005.1). Classification (GTDB taxonomy): domain Bacteria; phylum Cyanobacteriota; class Cyanobacteriia; order Cyanobacteriales; family Microcoleaceae; genus CALKCV01. The sequence continues at coordinate 44,487 of JAXHVR010000003.1, forward strand.
AGTCTCGGGGACGTACTTGCCGCCAAATTGGCCAAATCGTCCCAGGTTATCTGGGCCTTCAGTGGCAGGTTGAGAGATTGGACGTATGGGTGTTGTAGTCACGGATTTTTATGCATAATCGACAATCTTTATTATAGGGAGAGGGGGCAGACAAGGGGGACAAGGGCAGCTCGGGGTTTCATTCTCTTCCTCATGGCTAGACACGGGGACGCGGAGACACGGAGACACGGGGATGGAGGCGTCGCTGAGAAGGGCAAAAATTTAGAATCAAACAGCCCTGGGGAGAGGGGGCGGACAAGGGGGACAAGGGAGAGGGGGCGGACAAGCTCGTTGTGATTTTTGAACTTTTGTTAAGTTCTTCCTGGCACGGAGCCTTTCCCCGTCCCCTGTGGAATAATACGAATATCCCTTGGTGGCCGAATAAGGAGAATTTTGATGGCGAACCCACAACGAATTATTAAAAGCTCAATTATGGATGCCGAGGAACTTTTGAACCGTTATGCCGCCGGAGAAAGGAATTTCCGCGACGTGGACCTCTTTAGAGCAGAACTGAGCAACGCTAACTTGAGCGGTGCAAGTCTGTTTAGGGCCAACTTGTTCAGGGCAAACTTATTTAGGGCAAATCTCCTCGGCAGCAATCTATTTCAGGCTACCTTAATAGGTGCGGACCTCTATTGTGCCAACCTCAGCGCTGCTAATCTCAGCGGCGCTAATTTCAGCGGTGCTTCTTTGAAGGGGGTGGATTTTAGCGGTGCCGACCTCAATGGGGCCGATTTGAGCGGAGCGATTTTGAGCCATGCCAATCTCAGTTATACCGATTTGAGTCGCACCGAATTTTTCCGGGCAGATCTGGAGGGCGCTAACCTCGCAGGTGCTTCTTTGATGGGTGCTAATCTCAAAGGTGCGAACCTAACAGGTGTCACCGTGACAGACGCTCGACTTTCTCAGGCGATCGGTCTGTCGGAGGAGACAAAAGAAGAATTGATGCTCCAAGGCGCTATTTAAGAAAAAAATAATAATTAGAGTTGAAATTATGGATGCTGAGGAACTATTAACCCGTTATGCCGCAGGGGAAAGGAATTTTCGCGATGTCGACCTCTTTAGAGCAGAACTGAGCAATGCTAACTTGAGCGGTGCGAGTTTGTTTAGGGCCAACTTATTTAGGGCTAACTTATTTAGGGCCAATCTGATTGGTATTAATTTATTTCAGGCTACCTTGATGGGTGCCGACCTCTACTGTGCCAACCTCAGCGGCGGGCTCCTTGGTGGTGCGGACCTTGGTGGTGCTTCTTTGAGAGGGGCGGATCTAAGAGGTGCAGATCTCAATGCTGCCGATTTGACTGGGGCAATTTTGAGCTATGCCAATCTTAGCTATACAGATCTAAGTCGCACCGAATTGTTGCGAGCAGATTTGGAGGGCGCTAACCTAGTAGGTGCAAATTTGACCGGTGCCAATCTCAAGGGTGCGAACTTAAGAGGCGTTAGCGCGAAAAACGCTCGATTTTCTCTAGCGATCGCTCTGTCTGAGGAGACCCAAGAAGAGTTGATGCGCCAAGGAGCGATTTTCGATCTGTATTTGAGCGATCGCTCGACCGCCACTTCCATGCAAATTGGCAATTAATAATTAATAATTAATAATTAATAATTAATAATTAACATTTTCCCAATTAATTAGCTGCGCGATTTTAACTAATTCCCAATTTCAACTATTTTTAAGATTATGGCTTCATCTAAAAAGAAATCTTCCGATAAGAAAAACGAAAGAGGCGATCGCGTCGTTTATTCCGAATTTGGCAGCACCAGCAACTCGGCCGCCTTTGAAAAAGCGACCCCAGACCTTCCTCCAAACCAACAAAACCTAAAGGTCCAAGCAACCCGCAAAGGCCGCAAAGGCAAAACAGTTACAGTTATTAGCGGTTTTCAGTCAAAACCGGAAACCTTAGCCGCACTCTTAAAAAAGCTTAAAGCTCAATGCGGTGCCGGCGGTACTCTTAAAGATAACGAAGTAGAAATCCAAGGCCATCACACCCAAAAGTTAGTTGAAATTTTAACTAAATTGGGTTATAAAGCCAAGGCTAGCGGTGGGTGATTTGGTAAGATAGCAACCGCAAATGATTCATGCAAAAAATAGAGATGTAGGGGCAACAGCATTCGGGCGGTAAATTTTGAAAAAAACCATCAATGTTGATGTCCGTTTCGTTTGCCCTGCCCTCGCTAGTGCCCCTTCGTAGTAATCGCTTTAGCGATTCATAGATATCAATCGCTAAAGCGATTACTACAAGCGACTTGTTGAAAATCGCTAAAGCGATTACTACAAGCGACTTGTACTCGTTATGAAATTGAGATTCTGGAGACGCACCCCAAACAAACGGAGCAATTGCTAAAATAAACTTAGCAACTTTAGTGGGGGAGGAATAGGAAGATTTATACGCGACCGTTAGCCCGTTTAATAGAACAGTTACAGCGCTTGCCAGGGGTAGGACCGAAAACGGCCCAACGTCTGGCACTACATATTATTAAGCGTCCCGATGCCGAAGTGCAAGCTCTAGCAAAAGCCTTGCTGGAGGCAAAGAAACAAGTGGGTATGTGTCAGACTTGCTATCATTTATCCGCCGAACCAGTATGCGATATTTGTCGCAACCCCCAGCGAGATAAAGAAACTATTTGCATAGTAACTGATTCCAGAGATGTTATAGCCTTAGAGAAAACCAGAGAATATCGCGGTCAATATCACGTTCTCGGCGGAGTAATCTCGCCAATGGACGGCATCGGACCGGAACAACTAACAATTCAACCCTTAGTGCGGAAAGTCAGTCAGGGGAATATTAAAGAAGCGATCGTTGCTATTAGTCCCAGCGTGGAAGGAGAAACCACGACTTTATATGTAGGGCATTTGCTCAAACCTTTTACCCGGGTGACGCGCATTGCTTTTGGTTTGCCCATGGGTGGAGATTTGGAATATGCCGATGAAGTGACTCTAGCAAGAGCTTTGGAGGGACGGCGCGATTTAGATTAGCTGAGTGTTATCAGCGCGATTTAATCTATTTTTTAATAAACCCGGCTTTCAATTAAAAGCCGGGTTTATTTAAGTGCCAATTTGCTTCGATATCGATTAACAATTAATAATTGAGTGGGAGCCTCGATTCGCCTTAAATTCCCGTTCGATCTCTTTTCATAGGAAGAAAAAACTCTGGAAATTAATAAAAAACGATTTTTAATTTATTGTCCTAAAAGCCTAGAATATTTGGCATATTAAAAAAAAGTTGCTAAAATAATATGCTCATACTATTATAAATTTGTAAAATGAACGATCGCCGACGACCGATCTTATTAATTATTAACATGATAACCGTATCCCTAACAGCGGCAGGGATAGCAATTTATATACTTTATCAAACAAGCTTTAAACAACAGCAAAAGCGATTGGAAGAAATCGCAAAAAGTCAGGCAAGCTTAATAGAAGCGATCGCCGAAACTAACGACGACCCGGAAGGCGTATTAGCAGTCCTGAGCGAGACCCACAAATCTTTTCCAGGATTCGCAGAAACGGGAGAATTTACCCTGGGCAAGCGCCAAGTAGATAATATCGTTTTCCTCCTCAAGCACCGACACTACGATTTAGACGCGCCCAAACCAGTGCCCTGGCAAGAAAAAATAGCCGAACCGATGCGACAAGCTCTCCAGGGCAAGTCAGCAAGCATCATCGGTTTGGACTATAGAGGAGTGCGAGTCTTAGCCGCCTACGAACCGGTACCCAATTTAAACTGGGGTATCGTTGCCAAAATCGACATGGCAGAAATTAGAGAACCTTTTATTAAAGCGGGTCTTTATACTATGATGGCTGCTGCGGTCATCGATATCTTAGGAGCAATTTTATTTTTTAAGATAAGCAACCCAATGGTGCGGCGGCTCGAAGAAAGCGAAGCCAAAAACCGAGCCATATTAGAAACAGCCGCCGAAGGGATAATAGCTCTCTCCCATCGCTACATCATAGAATCATTCAACCCAGCCGCCGAGGAAATATTCGGCTACAGTGCGGAGGAAGCGATCGGTCAAAATATCGAACTGCTAATTCCTGGGTTCGCTCTCTCGCCCGTTGTAAAGCAACTGCTCCAAAACAAGCAACAATTGTTGCCAAATTCCAGTTGCTCGTACGCGCGAGAATCCAGCGAGAACCAAGGATTGAGAGCCGATAGCACTACCTTTCCTCTAGAGCTTGCCATCAGGGCCATGAACCAAAGCGATCGACAGATCTTTGCGGCGATCGTGCGGGACATTACAGAGCGCAAAAAAGCAGAAGCCCAAGTCGATCGCCAGGGTCGCTCTCTAAAAGCCATCGGCGAATGCAACCGAGCTTTAGTCGCAGCCACCGAAGAATCTAAATTGCTCGAAGATATTTGCCGGATCGTAGTCGAAGTTGGCGGCTATCAGCTAGCTTGGGTTGGCTTTATCGAAGATGACGACCCCCAGAAGCTTATCCTAGTGGGGCGATGGGGCAGCGAAGATTGGGATTTCGACCCCCTAAATATTATTGATGCGCTCCAGGAGACCCAAGCTCGCCCCGCAGGCACCGCCATCCGCACCAGTAAACCCGCTTTTGCCTGCCATCTTTTAAGCCATCGAGAAGAAGCGTCCGCGAACCACAGCGGTATTTCCATCGCCTTACCTTTGATAATAGGCGATCGCCCAGTGGGTGTATTAAATATCTCTTCTGCGGAGTTAGATATTTCTTCCGAACAAATAAAACTGCTGGTAGATTTAGCAGAGGATCTCGCCTACGGCATAGAAACTCTGCGCACCCGCATCGCTCGCAAAGATGCCGAAGCCCAATTAAAACTGCTGAATCAGGATTTAGAACAGAGAGTAGATCTGCGAACTAACGAACTAAGAAATCTCAACCAGGAACTAATACACGAAATAGCCGAGCGCAAACAAATAGAAAAAGCGCTGCGCAAAAGCGAAGTCCGCTATCGCGCCGTAGTCGAAGCTCAAACCGAATTTGTCTGTCGTTTTTTACCCGAGGGCACCATCGCTTTCGTCAACGAAGCCTACTGTCGCTGTTTTGAAAAAAAACCAAACGATATCGTCGGTCGCCAATTTTTCGAGTTCCTTCCCCAGGAAGAACGAGAAGCCCTTACCCTTCGCCTGGCATCTCTCAACTCAGTTAAGGACGTTGCTTCCTTGGAGCATCGTTTTAGCTTGTCCGACGGACAATACCAATGGCAGCAATGGTTCTATCGGGCCATTTGCGACGATGGCGGAAAAATAATCGAGTACCAGGCCGTGGGGCGAGATATCAGCGATCGCAAACAAGCCGAAAACATCCTCCGAGAAAGCGAAGAGCGTTTTCGGGCAGTTTTCGAGCAAGCGGCGGTGGGCATGGTTATTGGCACTCTCGAAGGTCGATTTTTCCGCATCAATCAAAAGTTTTGCGATATCCTGGGTTACACCCGCTCCGAATTGCTCGGGTTAGCTTACCAAGACATTACCGCCCCAGAATATCTAGAAGTTAATCTCGAACTGGTGCGCCAGTTATTGGCGAGGGAGATCGAGAGTTATTCCATGGAAAAGCCATACATCTGCAAAGATGGAACTCTCCTTTGGGCAGATTTGGTAGTGTCCTTGATACGAGACGAGGCAGGGGAGCCGAAGTATTTCATCAGCGTCGTAGAAGATATTAGCGATCGCAAGCGGACAGAATTCGCATTGCAAAAGAGCGAAGAACGATTTAGAACCACCTTCGAGCTTGCGGCAGTAGGCATCGGCGAAGCTACATTAGAGGGTCAGTTTTTGCGCGTCAATCAAAAATTCTGCGAAATCGTCGGTTATAGCGAGAAAGAATTGAAGAACTTAACCGTCGCCGAGATCGCTCACCCGGAAGATGCGGAAAAAGACCGAGAATACAAACAGCGCTTGTCAGCCGGGGAGATCGAGACTTACTCCATGGAAAAGCGCTACGTCCGCAAGGATGGTTCCATGGTGTGGGTGCATCTTACCGAGTCCATAGTCCGCCAACAGTCCGGGGAGCCAGATTACTTTATCGGTGCCGTTCAAGATATCAGCGATCGCAAAAAAGCCCAACAGGAATTGCGCATTGTTAACTACCAACTAGCCCAACAGGTGCAAGAATTAGAACGGCGCAACCTGGAGATGAGCCTGCTTGGGGACATGAGCGAATTTCTCCAAGCTTGCATCAGCCTAGAAGAAGCCTACGCCGCCATCGGCGATTTGCTCCAACCGTTGTTTCCAGGCTCCTGCGGGGCCCTTTTTGCCATTAGCGACTCTCGGAATCTGGTAGAGGCCGTTGCTACTTGGGGGAATTCCCCCGACACCGAACTCCTCTTCGCCCCAGATAGCTGCTGGGGTTTGCGGCGCGGGCGCATTCATCGGGTGGAGCTTCCACAAGCGAGTTTGTCTTGCCAGCATATTTCCCATAGCCATAAGCCGGCAGTGTCCGTTTGTTTGCCCATGATGGGCCAGGGAGAAACCTTGGGATTGTTATACTTAAGCGTTTCCGACCCGGAGAAATTGACCGAAGCCAAACAGCAACTAGCCCACACCGTGGCCGAACATATTGCTCTGGCGATCGCCAATCTCAAACTGCGCGAAAGCCTGCACCATCGAAGTATTCGGGATCCCCTCACCGGTTTGTTTAATCGCCGCTACCTCGAAGAATCTCTGGAGAGAGAATTGCGCCGCGCCGAAAAAAACAACCATTCCGTGGGAATTATGATGCTCGATGTCGATCGCTTCAAGAGTTTTAACGACACTCACGGTCACGAAGCAGGGGATACCGTTTTGCGGGAGTTGGGCCTTTTTCTCAGAAACAACGTTCGCGGCGGTGACATCGCTTGTCGCTATGGAGGCGAGGAATTGACCTTGATTTTACCAGAAGCTAGTCTGGAAGTAACCCAGCAACGGGCCGAACAGATACGACACGGAATTAAACATCTCAACGTTCGGCATGACAGTCAATCTCTAGGTGCCGTTACTGTATCAATAGGCGTTGCTTCCTTTCCCGAACACGGTAGGTCTGGCACTGATGTAATTCAAGCAGCCGATCGCGCTTTGTACGGTGCCAAAGAATTAGGACGCGATAGAGTGGTTTCTGCTACTGTTAATAGTTAGCGGGTAATTATTAATTATTAATTATTAATTATTAATTATTAATTATTAATTATTAATTACCCATTCCCCATTACCCAACAGATTTTTCTGTTTCCGGCAGGCGCTTGTTTACTACTTCATAAACTGCCGTATCTGGCGTAGTAGCAAACAACGGTGACATTTCCTGCAAGATTTTTTCATGGGCCTCGGTTTCGTGAGCGTTCATATCTTGGACGGTTTCCCAAAAAATTACGGCAATGCCCTTGTCGGTTCCCGGGACTTGTAAAAGATACGCTCCTTTAAAACCTTCTTTATAGCTTAAAATGGCTTTTTCGTAAAGTTGCTTTGCTTCTTCAAATTTTCCCGGTTTAAATTCTCCTATAGCCACATAAGCAATTTCATGGCGCAGGAAATCCATAAATTCTGTCATATCTTCCTCCTAATCGTTCGATCGCCTTTTAACAAACTAACTAATAATATCAGTAAGATTCCTTAATCAAAAGCCGATTAATAATTCTTGACATCTTACAATTGTTTTTCTTCTTTTTTTAACTATTTTATTAATTCTTTAATTCTCTTAACAAAGCTTAAATTTTTACCCGGACAAAACCTCCTCAAAGTCGCCCTCGCCTATCTATTTCTCATTCCTCCAGGCTCGCGATAAGGCGTGCTTCCTCCGGCAGTTTTGCCTCTCGCTGTCCGCGCGATCGCGCCCGCACGTTAAACAAACCAATAGGAGTATTTAATAAATCAGCCCCATCGGCTTTACCTAAAATTGCTTTTATTCCCGTCCCTGGTAGCTCTTTTAACAACCATCTACTCAAGCGATAAAAATACTCTTTTGCCGTCAAACTTCGAGTCAAGTCAACCCCATACAATTCGTGCAAATATTGATTGGATTTCCCATACCTGCGCCACTGACTTTCTAACTCTGCCAAAGTCGAACGATGGCGATGTTTAACAATTGCCTCCTCTGCCAATTTCAACTCGTAAGAAGTCTCCCGTAAAATCCGCCAGCAAATATCGGCATCGCCCCCAGTAGTTAGATAAGGACGAAACAGTCCTACTCTTTCAAAAGCTTCTCTGCGAATTGCCAAATTAGCAGTTTGACCGTAGGGGCAAAAAGCATTAGCTAAAGTATGTTTTTGAGATAAAGTCTCTTGGCTCTCTGCGTGTTTTTCTAAGATATTTTGGCTCGGCAAAGCGACAATTTCCCCGGCAACAATACCAATATTTGAGTTAGTAAATGGCTCGATTAATTTTTCTAACCATTGCGTTTGGGGGCGGCAGTCGGCATCGGTAAAGGCGATAATGTCACCTGTTGCTGCCCTAATTCCCGTATTGCGAGCCGCATAAGAGCTTTGAATTTTGTTTTCGCTTAGGGGGCGAATATTTAGAGGATTTAACTGTGGGGAAATAGTAGAATTTTCCGCAGCGGCGTCTATGAAGTTTTTCGTACGATCGCTGCTGTTATTATCTACTAATAAATACTCTACTTCCTCTGGAGCATAAGTTTGCGATCGCAGACATTCTATTAACTCTGGCAAATCTTTCTCGCCGTTATAAATTGGTACGACTACCGACACCTTCATAGTTTGATTTCCATTGTTAACTTTGCCAATCCAGTAATAGCTAATCCCGCCAATTACTTCTTACCAATTAAAGATTGCCTATCGCCAAACTAAACATTGCCAAAACCGCATTTATTCCGTAAAAAACTCCTACAACCTGAGTTTCCCACCAGCCGCAAAGTTCTAAATGATGGTGAATGGGAGCCATTTTAAACAAACGCTTGCCTATGCCATCTGGTCCTTTAGTCGCCTTATAATAGCTTACCTGAGCGATAACAGAAATCGCCTCAATAAAGAAAATCCCGCTAATAATAAATAGAACCCACAAACTATTACTTAGCAATCCCACACCAGCCAAAGCACCGCCCAAAGCTAAGGAACCCGTATCGCCCATAAATACTTTAGCAGGATTGCGGTTATGAGCTAAAAAGCCGAGGCAACTGCCGCTCATGCAGGCACAAAAAATAGTTAACTCAACAGAAGTAGGCGCTAAATATGCCCCCAGTCCGAAGAAAGCGATCGCTCCCAAACCCCCCATCAAGCCATCAACCCCATCGGTTAGGTTAGTAGCATTGCTTTCTGCCACTAGGACGAACACAGCCAGAGGCCAAAACAGGAATCCCAAAGGCAGCATCAAACCAAAAGGTAGGGCCAGATTGGTAATTGCAGCCGGTTGACTCCATGCCAGCCACAAGCAAAAAAGAGCGGCAAAAGCAATTTGCAATCCCAACTTAGTTTTGGCAGAGATACCTTTATTAGATTTGCGGCGCAGAATTTGCCAATCGTCCAGCCAACCGATCGAGGCATAAGCTAGGGTTAAACTGGAGATAGCGATAACGTTCGGGTTTAGCTTCGATAGCGCCAGAGCGATCGCCACTGCCACCGGTACGAAAAATACCCCTCCCATAGTGGGAGTGCCTGCCTTTTGCAGGTGGGCTGCTGGTCCATCTTCCCGAATTATTTGTCCCGCTTTTAGTCGTCGCAATATCGGCACTACCCAGTAGCCCAATGCAGCGGCAACTATCGCGCAGATAGCTAGAGGCAAGAACATAGAGGCAGAACTTAAGAATCTAGCAGCTTGCCCATCGAAGGCGATCGCCAAAAGAATCAATCCTAACCCCAGTCCCAAGAGCAAACTTTTGCCCGATAGCTTCAGAGATTTATTCAAAATTAGGTTGTTATTCGCAGACACGACAACTCACTCCTCACAACACAATGTATTTAGTTTAGATTTTTTCTCTTCTAGGTCTTCTAGTAACGATCGCCCGATCCAGAACCAGGGTTTTTTATTTTCTGCGAACTCCAACCCGTCCCTTCGACTCTCCGTTCCCTAAAATGCCCGAATTTTTTACCTCACCAGAGGCTATAATTGCGATCGACTAAGATTCTTCCTAGTCTCCATCTTCTTCATTATCATCTTCTTGGTAATTATTCTCTTCTATAAGGTCCATATCTGGATCTGTTTCGGCCGGCTCTTCTTCTTGAACTTCCCGTGGCATCATTCGACCTGACGCTTCTAACCACTCTAAAATCGAGGTTTCTTGTTTTGTTGGGATTACTTCCCCCGGTTCGTGCCGTCGTGATACCCGCAAAGATGGGTTGTTTGGAATTGTTGCCATAGTTTTTTCTTAGTTTTTGGTTTTTGGTTCTGGTAGTTTTTCTTTAGTCGGTGCAAAGCCCATGGGTTTGCGTTCTATCCAGTTTTCTTTAGTCGGGTCATGCATCCGGGCTCGTTCTTTAACAAGCACTCTTTTTAGAGTGGGGCTGCGGTCCTATCCCCAGTGGCTTATGCTAGCCGAAAGCAAGCAATTTTTCGGATACTTTACCACTATCTACAGCAAGTCAGTTGTATTTTAATAGCTAATCGCCGTTTTTTTGCCAACATTTTTTAGAAAATTCAATACAATTACTGCTATGGCACGAAAAAAGTTGACTTTTAGCAAAAATTATGATTGGAAAATCCAGATTATTAGAGGCCATCGCGGGCAAGAATCGCGGTTTATTGGCCACGGCAACAGAGCAGAAAGCCATTTTAGCAGCGATCGCTCAATTAGAAGACTATAACCCAACCCCAAATCCCCTAGAAGCTACGGCATTATTAGATGGAAATTGGCGGCTGCTCTATACCACCAGCCAGGAATTGTTAGGAATCGATCGCTTTCCCCTCCTCAAACTGGGGCAGATTTACCAGTGCGTCCGAGTTAACGAGGGGAAAATCTATAATATTGCTGAAGTTTATGGCTTACCCTTATTAGAAGGACTCGTCAGCGTTACTGCCAGATTCGAGGCAGTTTCCCAAAAGCGAGTTGAGGTAAAATTCGACCGTGCTATTAGCGGTTTGCAGCGATTAATTAATTATCAATCTCCTAACAATTTTATCGAGGAAATTGAAGGAGGTAAAAACTTTACAGCTATTGATTTTGAAATTAAAAATAGCGATCGACAGGGCTGGTTGGATATTACTTATTTAGATGAAGATTTAAGAATTGGGCGTGGCAATGTAGGCAGCGTATTTGTCTTGAGTAAAGTTTGAGAGAAACCGCAGCATTAAGCGTGTATTTCAATGCCATAAATGGGAGGATCTCAATTTTGTAGAAACCCAAAAACTGAACGATTTTTGGTAATCGGTAATAGGTAATAGGTAATAGGAATATTTTATTTTTACAAATATGAGATGCTCCCCCATAAATTAACCCCAAAAATTATCTATCGTTTGGTAGGTTAATTTCATAATTGATATCCACCCTTAGAAATCTTCAGGTAAAACACTTTTCAAACGAGCAAGGACCGGGTCTGTTTCTTTTAATCGTTCTATTTCAGCAATCTTCTCAGCCTCAGATTTTTCCGCTTTAGGAGGTTTTCTATCGCTGGATTGGACTTCAGCTAGATTTACCGGGGAAGTATTAACCAACTCATCCACCTTGCCAAACTCATTTTTTATAGCATCTAAAGTCTCAACAAACTTAACATTAACGTCTAGTTGTAGTTGAGTCAGCAAATTACTTAATTTAGATAACTGATTTTCTAATTCCTGTTGTTTATTTAATTGAGTTTTGTCTGTAGAAACTTCCTGCTTTACCTCTTCTAGTTGCTTGCTTATTTCAATAACCCGCTGTTCTAGTCTTTGGAAACTTTGTAGAGATTGAGCGGAATCCGAAAGGGATAAAAACTGCCACAAAGCCTGTTTGCAGAGATTGCTAAAAGTTTGATATTTATGCCCGTTTAACTCTTTTTCAATTGCGAGTAACAACTGTTGGTCTGCGGCATCTTCATTAAAACTGACAGAGTAATTTTTGTTGTTTTTTGCCCACAGCATCGGGTAATAGTTTAATGACTTTTGACAAACAGTCTAATGCTTGGGGGGAATTTTATTTAAGATATTTTCCCCTATAAATCAATTTAAGGGTAGGGTTCTATAGCAATCCGTGCAGGATTTGTGGGATCTTAGAAACCCGGTTTCTCAAAGAAACCGGGTTTCTGGGCCCCGAATTTTTATTGGCCTCCGCACTGATTGCTATATCTAGTAGGCTTGCTTGTAGTAATCGCTTTAGCGATTTATCAATATAAATCGCTAAAGCGATTACTACGAACTTTTGCTTTACCCACCATTTTAGCTGTGTTGCGCTACTACTTGCTAGGGCGTAATCGCTAAATTGGTGGGTAATATTTTCAACCTACAAGTAGCACTGCGCAGCGCGCACCCTACTAGGGCTACTGAGCTTACCCATCATTTTAATCCTTCGTCGTCGTCGGGTGCTACTACCTACTTGGGTGGATCTCGTATTTGCAATATTACCAGCGCGCAGTATTCGAGTATGAGTACTCGTTACGAGTCTTGGAAATTGCACAACATATGAGAGCCACCCTTATTTTTATCTTGCAGTAGCTTTTTATCTTGCAGTAGCTTTTTATCTTGCAGTAGCCAGTTGAGCCTCTCCATAGATATATTGTCCTAAAGCATTTGCTTCTCGTGGCGGCTGGGAGACATGAGCCTTAATACCAGCTTCTTTGAGGAGCTTTTCGAGATCCGCTTGGAAAAAGGCCGCACCGCCACCGGTCAGGACGACATCGGTTACTCGCTCTGGCAGCCATTGAATCACCTGTTCGCATAGTTTGGATGCAAAAGCCTTACGCAGTTCTGGAATAATCGGGTCTAAGCTAATAGGCTTGCTAGAACCTTTCGGTCGGTAGGAACGCTGGCCCTCTGGCTTGTGAACTGCTTCGAGTAGATATAGAGATTGAGAATCTGCGCCCTTAATCTTAGCAGCCACTTCCTCATAGAACTGACTCATGGCAAAAGAGATGCTCTTAGAAGCAGCACGAGCAAAGCGGAACCGGTCCACCATTAATAAATCCGTAGTTTGATGGCCGATATCCACGATCGCCACCGATAATTCTGGCAACTGCGGTTCAAATTCCTTACTATTGGTAGCCTCGCACCAAATCAAAGAACCGTAACCCTCGGGCATCACCCAGACGTTATTAATATTAACGTCCACCATCTCGCCACCGCGATAGGACACTTTGTGGGGGGATTTTAATTGAGAGATAATCTGCTCTTTTTCCCTCTCGAACTGTTCTTGAGAATAGAAAGGCAGACCTACCACCACTGAAAAATCTCCCTTAATTTGGAAGTATCCAGCGCAGGCAAGCAATTTAATGAGGGCATCATCTACCTTAGATTTAGCGATCGCTTGAGTCGCACCAAAAAGAGTCGCACCAAAATCTGCCGCCAATTGGCCCACGGCATAACCGGTACCCTGGTATTCCAACCAAACGTCCAATAACGGATCCGTAGGTTTTGACTCAAAGCTACCCGCCCTGACTTGTTCCAAACTCAAACGGGCTACGTTGGCAGGAACGAAAACAACGCTATTAGGAGTGCGACTGACGCAGGCCTTTGTTGCCGTTCTGCCCAAGTCAAGACTGAGAATAGTATTCTTGCCGCTAGCAGGCTGCCTGGTCAGCATGGCTGCTGCACCCCCGGACTGTGGTTTAATATTTGCCGTCATTAGTATTTTTTACCTCTTTTAATTTTCTTAATCATAATTTGACACCCGGCCCCTACTTCGAGCTTTATGGGAAACTGTAGGACCATCGAACTGCCCGTTAAGACATCAATTTAAAGCCATACCGCGCTAAATTTGCAGCTATTTTAGCGTGCCATTAGTGGGTCGTAGATGCGGTTGCAATATCTACAAAAGAAGGTCAAAACGCCCTGCCTATCTTTTTGTAGATTTGGCTCTAAATTAGCATTAAATATCCCAAAAATCAGAAACATCTTACCAGCGATCGCTTATTGGCCTCAACTGACTTCCCTACTTTGGCTGTTACCAGTTTCTCTTCTAAAGGCCATAACAAACAAATTAGTAATGGCCATTTTTTGAGATTCGGTCGGATGATACTCCATTTCCACAATCTTTTCAATCGCAAAATCAATGCCCGCTGCCATAATTGCCCCCAACTAAACAAAACTTAACGATGTCAAATTCAGTCAGGTAGGCGATTTCGGGTAACTCATCCCTATAAAAGATTAAAATAAGTTAAATTTAGTAAAGTAAGTTAAGCGATATTAATCGCCATTTAGCTCAAACGCAATTTTAGTAGTTTTGTCAATAGGCCAATAAAAATGAAATTTTCTTGGAGAACAATAGTCCTTTGGTGCTTGCCAGCCTTAGTCATCGGTTTCTTTCTGTGGCAAGGAAGCTTTGGCTCGTCCACAGGCAGCATGGGCGGTAATGCAGCCAGCACCCGCATGAGCTACGGTCGATTCTTAGACTACCTCAACGCCGGTCGAGTCACAACGGTCGATCTCTATGAAGGAGGGCGTACCGCTATCGTCCAAGCAGTAGATCCAGAACTAGACAACCGCAACCAAATGCTACGGGTGGACTTACCCTCTAATTCCCCAGAACTAATAACCCGCCTGCGAGAGGCCAATATCGCCTTTGACATCCACCCCCCGCGCAATGAAGGAGCTATCTGGGGCCTATTAGGTAATTTAGTCTTCCCAGTGCTATTGATCGCCGGACTATTTTTCCTATTCCGCCGCTCTAGCAACGTGCCAGGAGGACCGGGACAGGCCATGAACTTCGGGAAATCAAAGGCCCGCTTTTCAATGGAGGCCAAGACCGGAATCCTGTTCGACGATGTAGCAGGAGTCGATGAAGCTAAAGAAGAACTGCAAGAAGTTGTTACCTTCCTCAAAAAACCGGAAAGATTCACCGCCGTGGGAGCGAAAATTCCTAAAGGAGTATTGCTGGTAGGACCTCCAGGAACGGGTAAAACTATGCTAGCTAAGGCCATCGCTGGGGAAGCGGGAGTCCCCTTCTTCAGCATCTCCGGTTCGGAATTCGTAGAAATGTTCGTCGGAGTGGGCGCTTCAAGGGTTCGAGATTTATTCAAAAAAGCCAAAGAAAACGCCCCTTGCATTATCTTTATCGATGAAATCGACGCCGTAGGTCGGGCTCGCGGTGCCGGTATCGGCGGCGGTAACGACGAACGGGAGCAAACCCTCAACCAATTGCTGACGGAAATGGATGGCTTTGAAGGCAATAGCGGTATTATTATCATCGCTGCTACTAACCGTCCCGACGTCCTCGACTCCGCTCTATTGCGCCCGGGACGCTTCGACCGACAAGTGGGGGTCGATGCTCCAGATATGAAAGGTCGCTTATCTATTCTAGAAGTTCACGCTCGCAATAAGAAACTGGCAACAGAGATATCTTTGGAAGCGATCGCTCGTCGGACTCCTGGTTTTACCGGTGCGGACTTAGCTAACTTGCTCAACGAAGCGGCTATCCTTACTGCCCGCCGTCGCAAAGAAGCCATTACCATGACGGAAATTGACGATGCTGTAGATCGGGTGGTAGCGGGTATGGAGGGCACTCCCCTAATGGACGGCAAGAGCAAGCGGTTGATTGCTTATCACGAAATCGGTCACGCGATCGTCGGTACCTTGCTAAAAGACCACGACCCAGTACAAAAAGTTACCCTAGTTCCCAGGGGTCAAGCTCGCGGTCTGACTTGGTTTACGCCGAGCGAAGACCAAGCTTTAATTTCCCGAGCGCAAATTCTAGCTCGCATTACCGGTGCCCTGGGGGGTCGCGCCGCCGAAAAGGTGATCTTTGGCGATGCAGAAGTTACCACTGGGGCGGGCAACGACTTGCAACAGGTAACGGGCATGGCGCGTCAAATGGTGACTCGCTACGGAATGTCTGACCTGGGGCCTCTGTCTCTGGAAAGCCAACAAAGCGAGGTTTTCCTGGGACGGGACTTAATGACTCGCACGGAATATTCCGAGGAAATAGCTTCTCGGGTGGACGCTCAAGTTCGCACCATTGTGGAACACTGCTACGAACAGGCCTGTAAGATAATGCGCGATAACCGGGTAGTTATCGATCGCTTGGTGGACCTGTTGATCGAAAAAGAAACTATCGATGGCGACGAATTCCGCCAAATTGTGGCTGAGTACGCCGTGCTTCCAGAGAAGGAGATTTTCGTTCCGGTTCTGTAAAAAACCGCGTAAGACAGGCATCTTGCCTGTGAAAAAACTTCGTATTACAGGCACAAATGTCTGTAAAAAACCTCGTAGGACAGGCAAGATGCCTGTAAAAAACCGCGTAAGACAGGCATCTTGCCTGTGAAAAAACTTCGTATTACAGGCAAGATGCCTGTAAAAAACCTCGTAGGACAGGCAAGATGCCTGTCCTACAATAGTTAAAGAACTAATAAATATTAAAGATGAAAGAGCTAGAAGCGATCGGACCGAAAGAATACCGCCAGCGCCGAGAAAAACTAATGGAAAAAGTAGGCAGCGGCACTGCCATATTTAGAAGCGCTCCATCAGCAACGATGCATAACGATGTCGAATATGCCTACCGACAAGATAGCGATTTTTTTTATTTAACTGGTTTCAACGAACCCGAGGCGGTGGCAGTTTTCGCCCCCCATCACGAAGAACATAAATATGTTTTATTTGTAAGACCGAAAGACTACGAAAAAGAAACTTGGAGCGGTTTGCGGGTTGGCGTCGATGCTGCCAAACAACTCTACGGTGCCGATGAAGTTTTTCCTATTAAGGAATTGAACGAAAAATTGCCTCAATTTTTGCAAAAAGCAGATAAGATTTATTACCGCTTGGGGAGCGATCGCTCCTTCAACCAAACAGTCTTAAGACACTGGGAACGCTTAATGGCAGTTTATCCAAAAAAAGGAGTCGGACCTACAGCAATTCAAGACTCCAGAACCGTACTCGCTCCCCTGCGTCTGGTCAAGAGTCCGGCGGAATTAGAATTAATGAAAAAGGCGGCCGATATTTCCGTGGAAGCTCATAATTTCGCCATGGAATTTGCCAAAGCGGGACGTTACGAATACGAAATACAAGCAGAAATGGAATATATGTTTAGCCGTCAAGGAGGCACTCCCGCTTACCCTTCAATTGTGGCATCGGGGACTAATTCTTGCATTCTTCACTACATCGAAAATCAGCGTAAAATCCAGGAAAACGATTTATTATTAATCGATGCCGGATGCTCTTATCAATATTACAACGCCGATATTACTCGTACTTTTCCCATTAGCGGTAAATTCACAGCGGCACAAAAGATTATTTACGAGTTAGTTTTGAAAGCTCAGTCGGAAGCGATCGCTAAGGTTAAACCGGGTAATTCTTATAAAGAAGTAAACGAAACTGCTTTAAATGTAATTGTAGATGGATTGATGGATTTGGGGATGCTAAAAGGAGATAAAGAGGAGATAATTAAAGAAGAGAAATATAAGCCTTTTTATATGCACCGAGTCGGTCATTGGTTGGGGTTAGACGTTCACGATGCGGGGGTTTATCAATTCGGAGAAAATCCTCAGATTTTGCAACCAGGACAAGTTTTGACCGTGGAACCGGGAATTTATATTAGAGAGGATATTAAACCTGCGGAAGAACAACCAGAAGTCGATGCACGCTGGCGGGGAATTGGGATTAGAATTGAGGACGATGTTTTAGTAACTGAAACTGGAAATGAGGTATTAACGGCGGGAGTGCCGAAATCGGTAGAAGCATTAGAAGGTTGTTAACGGAGGGAACGGGCCTGTCTTTGACTTCTAGGGCTGAGATGGCTTCTCTGATGGTTTTGCCGGTTTTGGCGGCGGTTTTGAATTGGCTGTTGTTTTCGAGGGTTCTTTCCTGCGATGATTTTGCGGCGGCCAGAGGCCCTGCGGACGGTTGTTTTTGTCGATGGTGATGCCGTCGATGGTGCCTCTGAATTTCCAAGGGCTGTTTACTCTTGCCATTTTTTTCTCCTGTCGGTTAGTTATGGATTGAGTAAGAGTTTGGATTAGCAATTCTTATTTGTACTAGTAGTCTGTCAAGAATTAAATGAAGGATATAAAATTGCCAAAACCAATGAAATACAAGGAGTCTTAATCTTTCTAACCCGTCAAAATAAAGTTTACAAACTACTAGTAGTCTGTCAAGAATTAAATGAAAGATATAAAATTGCCAAAACCAATGAAATACAAGGAGTCTTAATCTTTCTAACCCGTCAAAATAAAGTTTACAAACTACTAGTAGTCTGTCAAGAATTAAATGAAGGATATAAAATTGCCAAAACCAATGAAATACAAGGAGTCTTAATCTTTCTAACCCGTCAAAATAAAGTTTACAAACTACTAGCGGGATGGCGATCCGTATTCAGAAAGAAAAAATGATAATTATGATGGCCTTTTACAGGGGGCCTTTTTTTCTTGCTCATGGATTAGGCATGGATTATCTATGGATTATCTATGGATTATCTATGGATTTGCTCGGGTGATAGCCAGGGGTTTTGGGGGTCAATGAGGGCATGAAATCTGGCATCTTCAACAAGTAATCTTTGGTAAGAGATCGGAGATGGGTAGGATGTGGAGGCCTTGCTCGGCGAAACATTGGCCATAATTAACAGAGAAACTAGCATAATGACATGGCCATGAAAGTAAAAACAAATATGGCCCCTTTTGTTAGTTGAAAAAGTTTTACCAAAAGCTTGACAGAGAAAATGGGAAAAGTTATAGTGGAACAAAGAAAACGATACTTAACAAATGGTGAAGATAATCACCTAAACAAGCTTATCCTACCTAACTTTGAGCTTTTGGTATTAATTTTAGCGATAGTTTCGCAGTATTTCATACTATTGCATAGTGGTAGGATCGAGGATATAGCGTTTCTAAAATCGATGAAGTACGGTAAAATCCAGTAACGAAAAAGGTTTTCCCATATTAAACTTATTTCATCCAACCGAAAAACGCTATAAGTACAAGTAAATTGACCCAACTAACCTGCTGTAAGTCGCTTGCAGCTTTTTCCAACTAACGGGATAATGGGAGTTTTGAGAACAAAATTTTCAGTCAAAGACCAAGAAACCGTTAATTTTTATATCACCTATGTATATTTAATACATTAATACACACCAACTACTAGCGAAACGAGAAGCTAGATTGAAAGTGATGACATTAAAAGCTCATATGAGAAGCAACTAATAACTTGTTTTTTGGTTGGTCATGTAAGCTTTAGCACCTCTATTAAACTAGGAAGTTTGCTCTATGGTATATTTTGGCTTTAACCAAAGACTTAAGGATTTAGAAGATAATATTACTCAAGATTTGGAATTGCTCAAAGAATACGAAGATGCTTTGCGCTATGCAGAAAATCCCCGCATAATTAGAGGGTATCATAAGGAGGTTGAGCGACAAGAGAAGTCAATAAAAAACTATAAACTTCAATACGCTGAACTAAAAAAGCAGGAATTAGCAGAAGAATCCTCTAAACAGATTCAGGATGTAGGAAACAAATTACAAGTTCTTGACGAAAAGGTGAATATTTTGCTAAGTGGGCAGGTTGCTATTTATCAAGATATCAATCAAATGCGCCAGGCGCTCTTAGAACGCTATGACGAAGGAGAGCAAGCCATAATTAATGCTATTGCACAACAACTAGACGAAAGCCAATTAGCGTTAACTCAGAGATTGCTAGAAGCAGTAGAAGCTAATCAGATCTCACAACCAGAAATGCAGCAGATGTTGGCAGTTCTAGAAAAACGTATTCCTTCTCTCCCTCCTAGTCAAGCAACTACCGTTGAAATTATCAAAAACCCCGAGCTTGATGCAAAGCACAAACTTAAAGTTACGCTTCCGCTTGTTCCTCTTCTAGTGAATTATGAAGGCGAATTGGTTCTTGGAGCGGGGCTAAACGTAAAGTCTGCCTGGGAAAAGTTGGTTAATAAATTACGGGGAGAGTAGGTTATGGATAGTATGCGTCAGTATCTTGAAGAAGAACTGAGGAAAGATTATGAAGAATTGAAGCAGTTAGAAGATAAACTACGATATGAGGAAGATCCACGTTTTAGAGGGAAGTGGGAAAACGGCATTAGAGATATAAAACAACGAATTAGCGATCGGGAAGCTGAAATAGAGTCTCTGCCTACTCAGTATTTGCCTTTACAATCTATTGAAGAAATTTGTAAACCTTATGATATGAACGCAACTTTAGACGAATTCAAGAAAAAAAAAATAAGCCGTTTAAAAAGAGATATAACTCTCGTCGAAAAACAGTCTAATGAATTAAGTGAAGAGATTGAAGCAATAGTTGAGGAGATGAATGAGAATAGAGGTGATGCAGTACGACAGCGTAATCTCAATAAGAAGAAAAAAAGGGCTGAAGAAGAGAGAAATCAATACGATCGAGAAGTTGAAAAGCTTCAAGCAGAAGTGTACAGAATCATTAGTAGTTAGTCACCAGGAGTAGCTATCAGAGAGGTTAACTAGGATTATGACAGACGAAAAGCAGAACAATCAAGAAAAAGAGCAAAATTCAAACGTAAATCAAATATCTAATGGTGAACCATCTCCATCACCAGGTGCGGAAAAGGAAACATCTTCAAAGCCGGGTACTGAAAAGGAAACATCTTCAAAACTGGGTACTGAAGAGGAAAATGGTAGTAAAAACGAAGTATCTAGGCCACTAGATACTGAAGAAGAAAATGGTAGTAAAAAGGAGGAAAAGGGCCTTTACGCGGATCGATATTCATCTAAGGCAAAATATTGGAATCCATTTGGAAAAGAAGAACATGAAAAAAGTAAAGATCCCAATCAGTTTTATACCAAAGAAAAGAGTAAGTATTCTGATTTACCAAAACAACTTTTAGAAAAGTGGATAGAAAGAAACCAAACAGAAATTAAAACTTTAGAACAACAGTATGGTGACTTAACTGAAGAGATAGAAAACCTATCTGAAGAAAAAACAGAGAGCAATTCTCTAACAGAACAGCGCAGAATTCAAAAAAAGTTAGATAGATGTTCACGGGAACGTGAAGAAACTAGAGAAAAACTTGAACAATTTGAGAAGGATTTAAGCGAGCTTAATGAGGAGCTACGGAAGAGAAAATCGAATAAGGAAAACAACAAAGGAACCGACTGTAATAATTGGTCAGAAGAAGTTGAAAAAATTACCGCTCAATCATTATTTGCAGACGACGATCCTATAAAAAACACTATTTTGTATGTGGCAACTTTCTTTCCGGGATTAAATCCCCAAGATTTTAAGCGAGTTGTTTCGCTTCTACTTGCAGACCGAACAAAAACTATT
This sequence comes from Cyanobacteriota bacterium, assembly GCA_034189005.1. Lineage (GTDB taxonomy): Bacteria > Cyanobacteriota > Cyanobacteriia > Cyanobacteriales > Microcoleaceae > CALKCV01. The sequence continues at coordinate 65,781 of JAXHVR010000003.1, forward strand.
TTTATTAAAGAATCAATAACAACAGAAGAAGAAAAAACACAGGTAAAAGAAACTAAACAGGAGAAACAATTAACTGAAATTTGGCAAGAGAGCTTCGAGCAGTCGGATGGATATTTCCACAATTGTCATTTAAGAGTCATTCGCCAGAATGGAGTGCAGGGTATTTACTTTACTATTCCTACCTTAAGAGATGACTTTTTGACTTATTTTGAGCAACAACAACCTTTATATTTAGAGGAGCAACTCCAAAAAACTCAAAGGCTAGACTTATTACTTGACGTTTCTGATGATGTTGCGACAAAGGCAATAGATGTCGCCGTAAAGGCTAGCGTTGACTATCCAAGTTCCTATGCAGAGAGTTGGCTGATAGAACTTTTTCTAAAAATTGATCGAGAAGACAAGAGGAGAATTAACCCTTTACTTGTACGTTTGTCAAACTTAATTTATAGATTACAAATTGAGCCAGATTATTCTAGAGCTAAGGATATAGCTCAAAGCTTTCTTGAAAGTTTAATGCTGGTTGAAAATTTAATGTCTCCAGAAAATCGAAGCCGTACCTTTGACATTGTTCAATATTTAATAGACAAGCACTTACGCTCTGGATCGTTAGGTATTCAACCTGCAAAAAAGCTCCTAACTTGGCTTAAAAAGCTACTAGACCAAGAGAATTGGGAGAAGAAGAATACAGACCTCCAAGCTGATATTTATAGCTTATTAGACAGGCTATTGTGGCAAAGCGGTTTCTACGACTATATTTATGACTTTCTAGGAATTTTAAGCGAATGGCTACCTCAGCCAAATGCTGTTCTGGAAAAATACTCCCCATCAAATAAAAGTGCATTACTTTTACTCTTTGCATACTGCAACGACACGGTATTTATATGGAATAGTCGTTTAGAGTGGTATGGAGAATGGCCTTCTATATATCCTTTGTTTGCACCATTAAAAAATCAAGACGATAGTTACACCAGTAATAAATTTGATGCAGAGTTGGATATTTTATTTAGTTGGCTATTTCATTCTAGCTCCCAGAAAGAGCTTGCCCTTATAAACGTTTTTAAGAGTCTAGATTTAGATGATATTAATCCTCTTGAAGAAATAGGTCGTTTCATTGCGGAATGGTTGGTAATTTTGCGCGGTTTTGATGGCGCGGAGCCGGAGAAAGAAGTAGCAAATTTAATCGAAGATATGGCTCGCAGCATCATTTCAAATACTTCTCGTTCTCTAAAAAGTGAGCTTAGTGATTTTTGGACATCTCTTACAGAAGAATATTTGGAGCAAGCTGCAAAATATAATGAATCAGGAGATAGAAAATCACAGAAGCAATTCACTGCCAGAAGAAAAATCTTAAGAGATTTCAAGAAAAAATTTAGGGCTTTACAAAAAGAAATGAAAGCAGCAAAGTAACCACTAATTAAATTATTGGAGGTAAAAATGGTAAAACGTCACGCTTTAGATAAGGTTATTCGTAAAGTAGAGAAAGCAGAAGCTTCTACTAAAAGTAAAACTAATTCTTTTGCTGAAAAAATCGTAGTTATTAACAAACAAAAAAAGAAGCATTTGGGTAAAATACCTTTGATAGGCGGTCCAAATATAGTGTATTACCTAATTTTTAACTACAATGATGCTTCAAATGTTGCCGAACGTACAGACCTACCTGTGGAGGTAACTGATTTTGCTAATAACCGTAAACTTCGTATTTCTGTAGCCTATCGTGCTAGTTGCCCTCCTGGGAAAGAACGACAAGTTGCTCTAGCTCTCTGTGGTGATGATTCTCCTGGTGAAGAATTGGATAAAAGAATCGAGAAATGGATGGCTGAACTAACCGATGAAAAAGCGACTACATATATAGATGATTTTTTTGGCAAAGTAGAAGGTTTACAGACCTCCTTAAAGCAAAAAGCAAAAGATGAGGTTGGTCTTAACATTAATTTTAGGCTATCTCTAGGGGATGAGAAACAACTCGAAGCAGTTAAAATTGGCCCGACAGAGATTACCGTATATGTCTCAGATTCTGATGATAAGCTAGATCTTGAACTTCAAACTGAACTAATTGTTGATAATCCAGTTCAAGCTATATCTAATCAAAAGTCTCGTTGGCTAATATCCATAGTTAAAGTTACTAAGGAAGAAGTTAAAAGATATTTACTTGAAAAGGTTTCTATTAGTCAGTTCTACTATGAATTGAAAGATACGGTTAGAAATGGATTAGTTAAACACTTAGATAGTGTTCTACGCGATCGAGGTCGTAGAGTCGGGTATTTATATCTTAATAGTAAAACAATTTCTTCATCTCCAGTACCCAAAGAGCTTGTAGAAATTACTCATAACGTCGATTGCAAAGTTCAGAAATATAAAGGTTTAGTATCTGTTGAAAATACCCTCCAGATGCTTCCTCAAGATGTCAGGCGATATATCTCCGCACAATCTCCTAATTTGGAAGCTTGGGTGCGGAGTAAACTGGAAAAAATTGTTAAGCCTTTGCTGCTTGATAAGAAGTACGCGAACATCTTGAAGGATTTTAGCAAGGAGTCTGAAGAAATTCGACAACAAATGCAGGTTGAAGCTGACTCTATTGGTTATATAGTCAAGCATATAGTTTCTCTTCCCAAACAAGAACATGGCGAACTACTAGAAAATCTAGAAATAAACGACAAATCAGAATTTTTCACCAATGCTACAGGTGTTAAAGTTAACTTAAGTACAGCAGTCAATCTGAAATTTGAGAGCTTTGAAAAAATTGAGGATTATCTCAATCAAACAGTTGATGAAATTAAAGATTTAATCAAAGAAGCAGTTAATAGTAGCACTAGAGAAAATATACGCGCTATTGATCCTGAAAGATTTTATATGCGTTTCTATGAACCGACAGCAGGCGAAAAGTCGGTTGAAGAAGAATTGAAAGATGCAATTACAAGAGCCTTAGAAGAACGTTTTGGGGCAATAGTAATTAGAGTCGTTCCTATTCCAGAACAAACAGATATTATTGATTATTTGCAGAGACTAATGGGAATGGTGGGTTCTTTCAACTGTGAGGTGCTTTCTTTAACTGGTGGGGAACTTGTTAAGTTTCAAGGAAAATTCAAAATCTTAGGTATTGAGCAGGGTAGTTGGTATGTATTCCAGTCTGCATTCCAATCCATGCGAGAATCACAGCAAGAGTTACTAAAAGAACTTCAGGCGCTCAAAAAGCAATACTCTAAAGTTATTAACTTAGGTGACGTAGAAGACAGTAGAGAAGAACTTGACGAAATTAGCCAGAGAATTCGCGCTATAGAAAATGAGGTTTTTGGCATGGATAATATTAAAAACTCAATAGAAGATAGCATTGAGGCTAAGTTAACTATTGCTGAAAATCAGCTGCTTAAATATACCAACGTAAAACATTTATCTACCATACAGAGGCACGCAAATGAATGGGCGAAGGAGAGCGTTGTTAAGCAATACGGTCTAGAAATTGAAATTATAAACCTGTATCGCACCCGCACTGAAGGAGAAGAATATTTGTCTGCAGCAAGGACTCAATTACAGATAGCAAAAGTAGATGAAGCTAAAGTCCAACTTGAGGCAAGAAATAAACAGCTTCAGAATCAATTGGAGATGTCTTCAAGGAAGAATAAAGCTCAATCTGATGAACTTAATAAACTTTATGAGCAAAAGTTAAAGTTGATTGCAGACCAAGATGCAGATCTAGATGAACTAGAGCATTTGAACGAACAAATAGACCGTTTAGAGAAAGAAATCCCGCTTACTTCTTTGGAGGACGCTGGCAGCGCTCTTAATATATTAGAGCCTACAAGAGACGGGGTTAAGAACACCCTCGCATTTGAAGAGCAAATGACCCTACATGAGGAGGAAGAATAAATTACTTGGGAAGTAGTAGGTGAGAACCTCGGGTGCATCTCAATTTTGAAGAAAACCAATAAGAAGATTGCTTTCGCTCAGAGGTCAGAGGACTTCCTTAAGCGGGAGGTAGTAAGTCAGAGGTATTTGAGGTTTGAGGTTTGAAATGAAAAAAATGTTTTTACAAATATGAGATGCTCCCAGAACCTCTTTCTTGATATTACCTAATAAAATCTATTCTCCTATGGCAGAAAAATTTTATTTTAAGTTGAAAAGTTACTGAATTTTTATTAAGAAATTGACTAACAAAAATGGAAGTAATCTTTACAAGAAGCGATGGTAGTGTCAAAAAAGAGATAGAAGTTTCACCTGATTCAAAGTTAGGAAAGGATCGGGAAGAAGTGCTGATGTTATTGGGTTTACCAGTAAATACTCCTTGCGAGCTTGTTCTAGAAAAAACTGGTAAAAAATTAACGGATAGTTCTACATTTAAAGAGGCGGGTATTCAGGACAATGACAAGCTGATACTTTTTCCTTTAAATGCTTTTGATACCTACCAAAAGAACGACAGTGATGCTTATCAAGGGAGTGAGCAAAGAAACGATATTCCTAGCGCGACTCAAGAAAAAGAATCTCCACCAGCTTTTAATTTTAAAGCTTTTCCAACAATATTGATGGCTGGTGGCATGGTATTTATTACGGCAGTTGGAGGCTTGCTTTATCTCCAAACTCTACAACAACAAGCTATTATTAGCGAGCAGTTAGAACAGGAGAGGATTCAGAGGCAAAAAACTGAAAGACAGTTAGAAGAGCAAAGAGTCCAAAAACAAAAAAGCGCAAGACAATTAGAAGAGGAAAGGAACCAAAAATTTGTTCAAGATAAGTTCGATGCGGTTGCTGTAAATACCCAGGTAAATGAAGGATATGTTTTTTTATCTAGTAAAAGTGGTAAGGAGTTTACAGGAAGGGTTACTAGCTCTGAGATTAGGGAAGGAGGAAATATTGAAAAAAGTGGAGTTGCTGCGAGGATCGATTGGAGTGATGGTCAAACTTCTTCAATTTTATTTATGAGTAACTCTGGGGTTCGAGTCTGGGAAGCCGAGGTTGAATACAGAGGCAAATGGTACTGGGGAGCTAATGATGATTTATTATACGTCAAAATGGATGAGGGCGCTCAATATAAGTTTAGTAAAACCCGACTGTATGCTAAAAGGTATCCAGAAAAGCCTCGTCGATCGCCACCAGAACAAGCTTTAAGAAATTACTACCAAACTCTAAACAATTATCAGTATCAAAGCGCTTGGAATTCTTTATCCTCTAAATCGCAACGAAGTACCAAGGCCCATCCAGAAGGATACAAGTCCTACATAGATTGGTGGACTCAAGTTGCAAGGATAGACGTACTAAGTACCAAATTAGTGTCGGAAGATGGGTTTAATTCTACAGTAGAAAGTAGGCTGCGGTATTTTACAAAATCTGGTCGAGAAATCAATCAAAACCTCCGCTTTTACTTTATTTGGGATACGGGTTCTAATCGTTGGCTAGTTAATAAAGTCGAGCGTTTGTAGCTGTAAGCATTTAAAGTGTTTAAACCAAATTATTATTTTTTTGCACGGTAAAAAACCATTTATTACACAAATAAGTAAAATGCTAGTAATATTTACAAGAAGCGATGGTACTGCTGAGAAAGCTATTGATGTCTCCCCTGATTCAAAGTTAGGAGAGGATCGCGAAGAGGTACAGATGTTATTGGGTTTACCAGTAAATCCCCCTTACAAACTTGTCCTAAAAAGAACAGAAGAAGAATTAGAAGACAATTTAACGTTTGAAGAAGCAGGTATCCAGAACAATGACAAACTCATATTATCTCCACCGACTGATAAGAAAAAACCACCACCACCAGCTCCTACTCCGGCTCCTGCCCCCCCTCCTTCGCCATCGCCTTCTCCAACGCAAACTCTGCCTAATTTAGATTGGCGAACACCAGTTATCGTTGGGGGTGTAATTGGAGTGTTTATCTTAGTTGGCTTCGCTTTGATTGACCCTCGACCACCAATACCACCGCCACCACCATCACCATCACCAACCGAGCCGTTGCCATCACCACCCCAGCCATCACCAGAGCAATCACCAGCCCTGCCGACACCAAGACCGTCTATTTCAGAGGAGAAAGCTGTTCAGTTAGTTCAGAGATACTTGGAGGCAAAAAAAGTAATGTTTGCTCCACCCTATAATCGTCAAATTGTCTCTGACATAGGTACTGGAGAGTTTTATAAACGGGTAATTGGTTCTATAAATTCGCTACAAATAGAGAGTGGTGGCGCATATTACAAGTATGGCGTGCAAAGAATAGACAAAGTAGAAAACTTTGTTCTTCAGGGCAACACTGCAACAATCCAAGTAAAAATAACAGAAGATTTTACTCTTTATAATCGAAATGGCTCAATTGATAAAAGCAACAGTGGTTTTAAAACCTTAACAGCGATCTACAGTATGAAACTAATTAATGGGAACCTAAAAATTTATGGCTCTAAACTAATTTAATAAACATGAAATTGTTTAAAATTGAGAAACCGAGTTTAAAAAACTGGTTAAAATTTATCCTAATTGCTGTTTCTGTTGCTGTGACAGTTGTTTTGTTTGGAACGGTAGTCCTACGGTTTTTACCTGAAAATTCGTCTGTTCAGATTACAACAGAACCTTCTCCTAATCCACCTCCAAACGTTCAGATAGCTGATGTACCGACTACTCCTGTAACAGAAACTTCTCCCGAACCATCTGAAAAAGTTCAGGAGTTTCCAACTCCAAATTTGTCTTCTCAAATAGAACCCTCTCCTCGTCTGCTTCAGGGACTTCCTGAACCTGCGAAATTAACTCAGCCAGCAAACCAAATACCTCAAAACTCTGAGGTGGATAGGGAGGAACAGAAACTTATCGCCAGCAAAACCGCCTATGGTCATTTTCTATACCCACAAGGTCACATTAATAGGATGGTAATTATTGCCAGTTATGGGACTAGGCAATACCAAAGGTTTGAGTATCTACACCCAGAAGCAGCAAAAGCACTAATGAAAATGATTTATACCGCAAGAGATGAAGGTGTTTGGCTTGTACCCGTTTCAGGGTTTCGTACTGTTGAAAAACAGCAAGAGCTATTTGAAGCTCAGATTCAACGTCGCGGTTCAACTGAGGCGGCGGCAAAAGTTTCTGCCCCACCAGGATACAGCGAGCATCATACTGGCTTTGCTATTGACTTGACTGATGGGAATTTTCCTAAAAAAGACATAACCGTGGATTTTGAAAATACTAGGGCTTACCAGTGGTTAAGGAGCCATGCTCAGGAGTTTGGTTTTGAGTTATCTTTTCCTCCAAATAATTCGCAGGGAGTAAGTTACGAGCCTTGGCATTGGAGGTATGTAGGGTCACAAGAAGCAGCAGCAATCTTTTCTCGGGCGAATTAATAAAATACCGATGTGTTGGGTTCCGTTACACTGTACCTAACTTACGATTGGTACTCTATTTTTTATTAAGTCCCTAACGCTCCTCCAACCAACTTTCTAAATCCTCCAAACTATTAAAACTTAAAAATGCCTTCACCAAACTTTCTAAATCTTCCAAAGGCAAAGCTTCTATCTGATGGGCGATCGCTGGCGCTACCTCCCCAAAACGTTGAGAAATTAAAAGCTTAACTAGAGCGGTCGCTTCAGATAAACGTCCTTTTGCTTCGCCTTTAATTTCTCCTCTTGGTTCTCCAACTTGTTCGGCATAAATTATACGCCCTCTTTCATCTTGCAGAGCTATTCCTCGATTTTCAACTATTTCTAATTCCTCCGCTGTCATGTTAACTTCGTTAGCAATATTTAAAGCCATTTCTATCTCTTAGACTTCCCCCAAACTCTCGGGTCTTTTATCCAAAGAAGCCGTCTCTTTCAGAAAATAAATGCACTTATCAGTCAAACTATTTAACTGTTCCAAAGTTTTCTTAAACTTCGGCAACTCCACAAAAATTGGTTGCAATTCTTTATCGGGATATTCCCAGTTTTTATTTTGATGCTTGAACGCAAACGGATTGATAACATCTACCTCGTCTTTAAACAAAATAAAATTCGTAATCGTTAAGGCTATAGCCGGATTTAACAAAGGATAATTTTATCCTTTTTTCAACCGATCGCCATAACCTTTTACCAAGTTGTAGGTTACCCTCTTGCTAAAAGGAGTCATCCGCGCTACCTGCATCTCAATTACTACAAGAGAACCGTCAACTCAAACTGCTTTTACATCTAAATAAGTATCTTTTAAAGTTCGGGTTTTCCAGGTATTATAAGGATTAATAATTGTTAGAGATGCAATGACTTTTTCTCCCCCATAAATTATCGCATTGAGAAAGCTAATTAAAATCTATTTTGTTCCGAAACGAAGATTTGTTTTAAGCATAATCGATTTTGGGGCTGACAAATTTCATGGTGATTTTTCTCCCGTTAATGGGTTGAATTGCTCGGGCGATCGCGTTTAGGGACTTGTAGTTTCATAAAATACCTACTTGTTGGGTGCAGTGCAACGGAACCCAACCTACCATTGGTACTGCCACACTTAATATGTCTAATTTCACAAAAGATCCAAGAAGTTAACTTGTTGTTCCGCCGTCTCGTAATGACAACAAAAAGCTTTTTAAAGCGAGCGAAGGTATTTTTTGTATAAAGATAATTAGCAATTAACAATTACAACAGTTCGGACAGTTTTTAGGGATAGGGCTTACACCTTTATTCTAGGGTTGCTGTTTGAGACACCCAAGATGCCTGAAACCCCCATTCTATGGTCGGCGCTCAAAAACTGTCCGGAGTATTGAATTAGCAATTAGCGAAAATTTAATCTAAACTCAAAAAAATACTTGTCTTGTATCAATGGAATCAATGCTGACACAAATTAAAGACATAGCCGCCGAAATCGCCCCCAGCTTAATAGAAATTCGCCGCCACATCCACGCCCATCCAGAACTAAGCGGCCAGGAAAATCAAACTGCGGCCTACGTTGCAGGAGTCCTCTCCTCCTGCGGCCTCCACGTCCGAGAGGGAGTGGGTAAAACCGGAGTTGTGGGAGAACTGAAGGCCCAGACCAACAAAGACAAATGGCTGGCTATCCGTACCGATATGGACGCTTTGCCCATAATCGAAGCTACTGGTTTGGACTTTGCCTCCCGTAACTTAGGTATCATGCACGCCTGCGGCCACGACATCCACACCACCGTAGGATTGGGGACGGCAATGGTTTTATCCAAATTAGGGTCCGCTTTCAGTGGCAATATCCGCTTCTTATTTCAGCCGGCAGAAGAGATTGCCAGAGGCGCAACCTGGATGATAGAAGACGGGGCCATGGAAGATGTGGAGGCAATTTTGGGAGTCCACGTTTATCCCAGTATCCCGGCAGGAGTAGTCGGCATTCGCCATGGAGTCCTGACAGCCGCCGCTGACGATTTAGAATTAACTATTATTGGAGAATCCGGTCACGGTGCCCGCCCTCACCAAGCCATCGATGCCATTTGGATCGCTTCGATGGTAATTACAAATTTGCAACAGGCCATTAGCAGGACTCATAACCCTTTAAGACCTGTGGTCCTGACCGTTGGTAAAATTAGCGGTGGTCGGGCACCGAACGTTATTGCCGATCGCGTGAAGTTGTGGGGCACCGTGCGATCGCTCCATCCAGAAACCCATAAGAACTTGCCAGCTTGGATAGAAAATATTGTGGCCAATGCCTGCAATAGTTACGGCGCTAAATACGAGATGAACTATCGGCGGGGGGTGCCTTCGGTAGAAAACGACCCTGCTTTGACCCAATTGGTAGAGTCGGTAGCCTTGGAAGCTTGGGGAAGCGATCGCCTCCAAATTATCTCAGAACCTTCTCTGGGGGCGGAAGATTTTTCCATGTATTTAGAACGCGCCCCAGGAATGATGTTTCGCCTGGGAGTGGGCCGCAAAGATCGACCAAATTACCCCCTCCATCATCCCCAATTCGATGCGGATGAATCTGCTATTCTTACCTGTGTAGTTACAATGGCCAGTGCTGTTTATAAATACTGGCATTCATAGCCAATCGGAGCAACTGTAGGGCTTTTAATCTCTTCGCTCTAATCAAAATTTTTAGGAGAAATGCTATGTCATCAGAACAAGAAGAAAGAATTAAACGTTTATTTCTACTAGAAGCAGAAGAACACCTCCAAACCCTGGAAAATCTGCTGGTGGATTTAAAAGCCACTATGGAAGATAGCGAAAGCGTTAACGAAATGTATCGAGCTGCCCACTCGGTAAAAGGGGGAGCAGCGATGTTAGGTTTTACGAGCGTTAACAAAATAGCTCATAGATTAGAGGATTGTTTCAAAATTATTAAAGACAATCCCGTTGACATTGACGATAATATAGAAAGTCAATTTGTTAAGGGATATGACGTACTAAAAGAATTAGTAGAAAAAATTCAAGACCCTTATGGTTTGCGCGATGAAGAAGGGGAAGGAATTGTTAAAGCTGCTTTGCCCTTTTTTGAAGATCTAGAAAACAATCTAAATAGTTTAATTGCTGGGGGCAAGCCTGCTAAAGGAGGGGGTTCAAAGCCAAAAATACCTGCCAATTTTGCAACGAAAGTAAAGGGGGAATTAAAGCCAATTTTGCAGTTGTTTAAACAGGGGGAATCTCCCGCAACTCGCAAGCAGTTAGTGGCAGCGAGCGATCGCCTTCTAAAACTGGGCGCGGGTATAGAAAAATGGGAATCTTTAATCGAAACTGCTAAGAGGGCAGTGGCTAATTCTAAAAATTCCTATAAAGTCCTCGCACCAGTCATTATTAAAGAAATAAATCAAGCAGGAGAAGTAGTACAAGCAGGAAAAGCTCCTTCTTTAACTCCGAGTAAAGATTTGCAAAAACTCGCTGGTGCTGCCGCTAAAAAAACAGCACCAGCAGCAGCTTCCCCGGCAGCCAAACCAGCGGCAGCCGGAAAACCGACTATGCCAAAAGAACCGAAAGATGCTGTCAGGCTTTTGATAAAAACCTACAATAAAAAAGAACTGCAAGCGATCGCTAAGTATCTAGTAAACCACGTTAAAAAATTATCAAAATGATAACTTTGGTTTGAAATTTTGGGATTGATTTGGTAGCGGTCGCCTATAGTTTCTAAGCGATCGCTTGGGAAAACTAAATAATTATGGGTGCATTTGTGTTGATTTTTTCCTAATATAATTACTCTTGTAATCAACAAGTTATGTTAGTATTAAATGGAATTAAAGCGATAAATTTAATCTACGAAAGCGCCAATTCTTTAGTGTATCGTGGAGTCAGAGAAAATGATAAACAAGCAGTGATTCTCAAATTACTAAAAGAAGATTATCCCAGTTCCTCAGAATTAACCCGCTACAAACAGGAATACGAAATAACCAAAAGTCTCAACATCGAAGGGGCAGTTAAGGCTTATAATTTACAACCCTATCAAAGAACTCTGGTAATTACTTTAGAAGATTTTGGCGGCAATTCTTTAAAAAAATTGCTAGAAGATGGAGAAATAGGTAACGACAAAAAAGCGTTACCAGTCTTAGAATTTCTCAAAATAGCAATTAAAATAACAGAGAGTTTAAGCGCCATTCACGCAGCAAATATCATCCACAAAGACATCAACCAGGCGAATATCGTTCTTAACCGAGAAACGGGACAAGTAAAAATCATCGATTTTGGCATTTCTACGGTATTAAGTAGAGAAAATCCGACCCTCAAAAATCCTAACGTTATCGAAGGAACCTTAGCATATATTTCTCCAGAACAAACCGGGCGTATGAACCGTTCTTTAGATTATCGCACGGATTTTTATTCCCTGGGAGTAACCTTCTACGAATTGTTAACAGGGCAATTACCTTTTGATGCCAATGATGCTTTAGAGTTAGTGCATTCTCATATTGCCAAACAAGCAATTACGCCTCGGGAAATTAATCCAGAAATACCTGAGTTTTTGTCAGCAATGGTAATTAAATTGATGGCAAAAACGGCAGAGGAAAGGTATCAAAGTGCTTATGGAATAAAAGCAGATTTAGAAGTAGGTCTTAGGCAGCTAACAAGGGGAGAAATAGCAGAAATAACTTTAGGTTTGCAGGATATTTCTGAAAAATTTCAAATCCCGCAAAAACTTTACGGACGCCAGGAGGAAATAGAAACTTTATTAACAGCTTTTGGGCGGGTGGCTGAGAATAAATCGAAAATAGAATTGATGTTAGTGGCGGGATATTCGGGCATCGGTAAATCATCTTTGGTAGCGGAAATTTATAAACCAATAACAGAAAAACGGGGTTATTTTATTGCGGGTAAATTCGACCAATTCCAACGCAATGTTCCCTACTCTGCTGTAGTGAGTGCATTTAGGGGATTAGTCAAACAATTATTAACAGAAACCGAGGCAGAATTAAATATTTGGCTAGAAAAATTATTAGGGGCTTTAGGGGCAAACGCTCAAGTAATTATTGACGTGATTCCCGAGGTAGAATTGATAGTTGGTCAACAGCAACCGGTGCCAGAATTAGGAGCTAACGAGTCGCAAAATCGCTTTAATTTAGTCTTCCAAAAATTCATTCGAGTATTTGGTTCTATAGAGCATCCGTTAGTCATATTTTTAGACGATTTGCAATGGGCCGACTCGGCAAGTTTGAACTTAATAAAACTAATGATGACCGACGAAGAAACGCAGTATTTGTTTGTAATTGGTGCCTATCGGGATAACGAAGTAAATCCTACCCATCCTTTAATTATGACTTTGGAAGGGTTGCGCGAAGAAGGGGCTATTATTAATCAAATAACCCTGGAACCTTTAGGATTAACTTGCGTTAGCGAACTAATTGCAGACACCTTACATAGGGATGGGGTTTCTGTGGAACCTTTGGCGGAGTTAGTAACCGGAAAAACGGGGGGAAATCCTTTTTTTGTTAATGAATTTCTGAAAACACTGCATCAAGAAAAATTGCTAAATTTTGAGGTAAAAGATGGTCAACGTCAATGGTGTTGGGATGTAGCAGAAATTGAGGAATTAGAGATTACTGATAATGTGGTGGAGTTGACTATAGGCAAGTTGAAAAAGCTGCCAAATTTAACTCAGGAAGTGTTGCGGTTGGCGGCTTGCGTGGGGGCGGATTTTGATTTACATACATTGGGGATAGTTTGCGAGCGATCGCCTGTTGAGATTTACTCCAGTTTAACTATAGCGCTACAGTGGGGATTAATTTTACCGACATCAGAATTAGATTCTCAACTGTTAATTCAGAATTATAAATTCGCCCACGATCGCATCCAACAAGCAGCTTATTCTTTAATAGATGATGACGAAAAACAAGCAGTTCATCTGAAAATAGGACGACTTTTACAGCAAAATGTTACTCCCCAAGAGCGAAGCGAAAGAATTTTTGAAATTGTAGATCATCTGAATCAAGGTAAGTCATTAATTACAGATGAAGGGGAAAAATTAGTCCTAGCTAAGTTGAATTTATTAGCAGGTAAACAAGCAAAAGATTCTACTGCTTATGTTGCAGCAAAGGAATATTTAGTCGCGGGGATGGAAGGGTTAAAAGAAGAACTATGGTTTCTAGATTATCGGTTAGCGTGCGACTTGTCAAAAGAACTCGCAGAAGTGGAATATTTAAACAGTAATTATGATGAGTCGGAAGCCGTTATTAATTGGGCAGTGGAACGGGCAAAAACGGCATTGGATAAAGGGGAATTGTACAATATTTTGGTGGTGATGTACACGATGCAAGTTAAGTATTCAGAGGCAATAGAAGCAGGGAGACAAGGGTTAGAATTATTAGGAATGGAACTTCCCAAAACTGACTGGAAAAGCGCTCTGGATGTGGAGATGAAATTAGCAAAGGAAAACTTGGGGAACAGAGCTTTCGCTTCCTTACTACACGAACCAGAAATGACGATTCCTGAGAAAAAATTAGCCCTTAAATTGTTAGTAGATATAGATCCGCCAGCCTATTTTACTGATGCTTATCTTTATGGAGTAGTAGTCGGCAAAATGACTAATTTGGCTTTACAATACGGCCCTATTGCTGAAGCATCTAAAACTTATGCGAGTTATGGTTTAGTTTTGGGGCCGCTGTTGGGAGATTATCAATCTGCTTATGAATTTGCCGAATTGGGAGTAAAAATAAGCGATCGCTTTAAAGATGGGGCGGGTAAATGCAAAGCTTGTAATAATTTTGGCAACCACGTTCTCCACTGGGTAAAACATATTAAATATGCTTACAAAATTAATAATGAAGGGTATCAAGTTGGAGTAGAATCGGGAGAGTTACAATTTGCAGGCTATATCCTCATGCACCAAGTTGTCCATCAATGGGTGGACGGGACAAATTTGGATGTTTTGTTAGAGAAGATCGGCGATTATTTACAGTTCAACAAAAAAACGAAAAACTTATTAGGGACTTATTTAATTTTGGGCTGTCTCTTGCCTGCTTTGAATTTAAAGGGGATTACCTCGAATAAATGGGAGTTTTCTAATGAGGAGGTTAATGACGAGCAATATATAGAGACTTGTCACGCTCATAAAGACTATTTTTCTTTCTGCACTTACTACATTTGTAAATCCCAAGTTCTCTATTTGCATGGCGAGATTGCAGCGGCCCTTGAGTGTTTGGTAGAGGCAAAACAATACCTGTCTTTTGTGTTGGGTACGATCCTTGAAGCCGACCATAATTTTTTCTATTCTCTGAGTTTAATAGCAGTTTATCCCACGGTTTCGCCAGAGGAACAACAACAATATTGGGAACAGCTAGAAATTAATCAAAAACAACTGAAAATCTGGGCGGATAGCTGTCAGGAAAATTTCCTGCATAAATATTTGTTAGTAGCGGCGGAAATGGCAAGACTTTCTAACAAATTAGAAGCTATAGAGTTGTACGACCAATCTATTCAATCTGCCCGAGAAAATGAATATTTTCAACAGGAAGCCCTGGCTAACGAACTGGCAGCTAAATTTTGGTTAGCTAAAGGTAAAGAAGAATTTGCTAAAACTTACCTGAAAAATGCCCGTTATGGCTATGAAATCTGGGGGGCGAAACGAAAAATAGAGGATTTAGACGCCAAATATCCAGATTTATTAAAAGGGTCAAAAAGCCAAAATAAGGGTACTAAATATTCTCCCACTACCACAAATATCGCCACAACCACTGGTTCGGGAGAAGCATTAGATTTAGCTACGGTAATGAAAGCTTCCCAGACAATATCTGGTGAAATTGCTTTGGGCAAGTTATTAGAAAAATTGATGCAAATTTTACTAGAAAATGCCGGGGCCCAAAGCGGACATTTAATTTTAAGTAGCGAGGGTAATTTGTCGGTGGAAGCTTCAAAAGAAATAGAGAGCGATCGTATTTCTGTATTGCAGTCCTTACCCATAGAAAGTTGTTTGCCAGTGTCGGTAATTAACTATGTTGCCAGGACGAAAGAAAGTCTAGTTTTAAACGATGCAAGTCGTGAAGGCAACTTCACCAAAGATGCTTATATAAAACAACATCAAACTAAATCAATTTTATGTGCCCCACTGATTAATCAAGGGCAGTTGGTAAGTATTGTTTATTTAGAGAATAATCTAAGTGAAGGTGCATTTACCCAAGAACGTTTAGAAGTAGTAAAACTCCTCTCATCTCAAGCAGCAATTTCTATAGAAAATGCCAGACTTTATACCTCTTTAGAAATTAAAGTAGCCCAACGAACTCAAGAGTTATCGGAAACTTTAGACAATCTCCAAGCTACCCAAGAGGAATTAGTTCAATCGGAAAAAATGGCCGCTTTAGGACAATTGGTGGCGGGGGTAGCCCATGAAATTAATACTCCCTTGGGTGCCATCGGTTCTTCGATTAATAATATTGCCAGTTTCTTAAAAGAAACCCTTAAACAATCCTATCTTTTTTTCCAGGAATTATCCCCCGAACGCCAACAAGACTTTTTTGCTTTAGTGGAAACATCCCTACAAGGAGAATCTTCTTTTTCGACTCGGGAAAAACGCCAATTGAGGAAAAATTTAAAGAGTAAATTAGAAGCAGAAGAAATAGAGAATGCCGATAGTATTGCTCAAATGTTAGTCAATATGGGAATTTATGAAAATATAACCCCATTTTTAGCTTTATTAAAAGATAAAGAGGGACTGAATATTTTAAAGCAAGCTAATCAATTATCTAATCTACAAACAAGCACTCGTACTATTACTACGGCTACAGATAGGGCGGGAAAAGTGGTATTTGCTCTCAAAAGTTATGCCCGTTACGATACCAGTGGGGAGAAGGTAAAGGCTAATATTATTGATGGCATTGAAACAGTGTTGACTTTGTATCAAAATCTTTTGAAACAGGGGGTGGACGCGGTCAAAAATTATGCGGACTTGGCTCCGATTTCCTGCTATCCTGATGAATTGAATCAAGTATGGACAAATTTAGTCCATAATGCTTTGCAGGCGATGAAGAATAAGGGGACTTTAACGATTGATGTGGGGCAGGAGGGTGCCTACTTGCAAGTTAAGATGACTGATACGGGGACGGGGATACCAGAGGAAGTTATGCCGAAAATATTTGACCCGTTTTTTACGACTAAGCCTGCGGGAGAAGGTAGCGGTTTGGGGCTGGATATTGTTAAGAAAATTGTAGCCAAACATGAGGGTAAAATTGAGGTAGCAAGTCAACCAGGAAAAACTACTTTTACTGTTTTATTACCGATGAATTCAGAAAATTAACAGGAGGAAATAACCATGAGTAAAGCTACGATTTTATGTGTTGATGATGAAGTAGTCATTTTGGATAGTTTGGAAATTCAACTCCAAAATGCTTTTAAGGATAAATATGCTTATGAAATGGCAGAAAGTGCCGATGAGGCTTTAGAAATTATCGAGGAACTTGAAGAGGAGGATGCTGAGATAATTGTCATCGTGTCAGATTGGTTAATGCCGGGGATGAAGGGAGATGAATTTTTAATTAAAATTCACGAAAAGTTTCCCAATGTCATCAAAATATTGTTAACAGGTCAAGCTGATGAAGAAGCCATCCAGCGAGCCAAAACGGGAGCAAATTTGCATCGTTATTTGTCTAAGCCTTGGGATGCGGAGGGATTAATTGAAGCTATTAAGACTGGTTTGGGAAAATGAGCAAAAAAAATGTGATTCTTTGTGTTGATGACGAACGCACTATTTTGGAGAGTCTGGAAATCGAACTAACACAAGCTCTAGGGGATGAGTATGATTATGAAATGGCAGAAAGTGGGGATGAAGCTTTAGAGATATTTGAGGAATTGTTGGCAGATGGTTATGAGGTTCCTTTAGCTATTTCCGATTACATCATGCCTAATATGAAGGGAGATGAATTTTTAAAACTGGTCCATGAAATTTCTCCGAAAACTCTGAAAATAATGTTGACCGGCCAGGCAGATTTGGAGGCGGTTGGGAATGCGATTAAATATGGTAAATTATATCGCTATATAGGGAAACCTTGGCAATCGGAAGACCTAGGTTTAACTGTAAAGGAAGCTTTGAATAGTTATTGCCAAGAGAAAGAAATAGCGGAACAAAATGCCAAGCTACAGCAAATCTTGGAAGCGATGCCAGTGGGAGTTTTTGTAGCAGATAAAAGTGGAAGACCTTATTATATTAATTCTAGGGCAAAGCAGTTATTAAGTAAGGGAGTTGTGACTAACGAAACGGCGGAAGATTTGAGGTATCTTTATCAAGCTTATTTGGCAGATAGCGAGGAGATTTATCCGAGCGATCGCGACCCTATTTTAAATGCTTTGAAGGGTAAAAGCGTCAATATAGACGATCTGGAAATCCGCCTGCCGGATAAAAAGATTCCTCTGGAAGTTTGGGGGGTGCCAATTTATGATGCCCAAAGGAATATTGTTTGCGCGATCGCCGCTTTTCAAGACATCACGGAACGCAAAAAAGCAGAGCAGTTTTTGGCAGATTACAACCGCAATTTAGAACAGCAAGTTGCCCAACGGACCGAAGAACTTTCACAAGCATTAGAAAATTTAAAAACTACTCAAGAAGAGTTAATTCAATCGGAAAAAATGGCAGCCCTCGGACAACTTATCGCGGGAGTAGCCCACGAAATAAATAATCCTTTGGGTGCTATTCGCTCGTCTATAGAAAACATTGCTGATTTTTTGGAAAAAACTTTACAAGACTTACCTCAATTTTTCCAACAACTCTCTCCAGAAGGTCAGTTATTTTTATTTAATTTACTGGAGAAATATAGCCAGCCTAAAACTCGTTTATCCAGCAAGGAACAAAGAAAGATTAAAAGAAGCTTTCGACAACAATTAGAATCGGAAGGTATTGAGGATGCGGACGCTATAGCGGATACTTTAGTAGATATCGGCGCGGACGACCTCGAACCTTTCTGGTCTATTTTAAAGGCTCCCGATAGCAGAAATATTTTAGAAAAAGCCTATCAATTTTTTACCCTCTACCAAAGCACTAATACCATCGGCAATGCTGTCGATCGCGCCGCCAAAATAGTATTTGCTCTGAAAAACTATGCCCGTTACGATTCCCAAGGCGAAAAGATCGAAGCTAACCTTATTGATGGCATAGAAACTATCTTAACTCTTTATCAAAGTTCGATTAAAAGAGGGGTAGAAGTCGTACGCAATTATGAAGATGTTTCTCCCATTTTCTGCTATCCAGACGAACTAAATCAAGTTTGGACTAATTTGATTCACAATGCTTTGCAAGCTATGGACTATAAGGGGACTTTAACTATCGATTTGAGTCAAAAAGATAGGAATATTCAAGTCAGCATTACCGATCGCGGTAAAGGCATTCCTCCCGAGTTAATGTCTAAAATATTTCAACCATTTTTTACGACTAAACCACCGGGAGAAGGTAGCGGTTTGGGCTTGGATATTGTTAAGAAGATTATTGATAAACATCAAGGTAATATTGAGGTAGAAAGTAAGCCCGGTCAAACTACTTTTACCGTGTCTTTGCCAGTGGATAGCTAATCTCAATTAACAATTAATAATTAACAATTAATAATTAACTTTCAATTTAGTTGAAGGTGTGGGTTATAAAATCCTTCTTGAATTTTATCTGTTAATCTTATCGACCCGAGTTTGTACTGCTACATCAACTTTGTGAGGAATATCTGCCACTTCTTCGGATAGTTGAGTTAAAGCATTATTTACTTTTTCTTGTATTTCTATTAACTGTTTTTGTTGTAAAGAACCCCACTGGGGTAACTCGTTAATAAAATGTTGCAGATCGACGATGACGCTGGTTAAACTATTAATTTGTTCGAGTTCGGGTCGCCGCTTGAATTGTTGGGAAACTAGCTCTAACTCTGTTTGTAGCATTTTAATAGTTTGGTCTTGGATATTGAGTCGGTTAGAAAGACTTTCGATAGCGGTTATTAGATTTTTGATATTTTCTTCGTCTTGTCGCTCTAGGGTAGCAATTTGTTGGTGATTGCTCTGGTTAATTGCTGATAATTTTAAACTGGAAATTTTCGTTTCTAATTGGGATAATAATTGAGCCAGCGTTTCGCGATCGCTTTCAGTTTTAGCCATTATAGCTGCTTTACTGGCTTGGCTCTCTTGTTCTAATCTAAATCGGTTAATCGAACCTATTAATAGAGAAAGAAAAACCGGTATTAAACTATAAAAAATTGGCTCTCCCAAGATAGCGGCGATGGTACCAGCCGCTGTGGCTGCGAGGAAAAAATATTCAGCAAATTCTAGCAATTTAGAGTTTTTCAACATTTTAGTTAATTGTTAGTTGTTAATTGTTATTTGTTATTTATTATTCCCTCATATTTGCAAAATCGCTCTAGCTAAATTAAAATAAATCAATACTCCCAAAACATCTACGGCAGTAGTAATAAAAGGAGCGGACATTAAGGCGGGATCGAGGCCAAAGGACCGAAAGAGAAACGGTAGAGAAGAACCGGCAACCGAGGCTAAAATAGCGATCGCTAATAAACTAACTCCTACCGTAATCGACACGGGAAAATTCCCTGGGACAATAAACAAGTAAGCCCAAATAGTAGCTAATATTCCTAAAATACAACCGAGCAAAGCGCCAGCGAGTCCTTCCCGGAAGATTACCTGCATCGGCCCCATCTTCCAAATTTCATCGGTATTCATCCCGCGAATGACAACCGTAGAAGATTGGGCACCCACGTTACCGCCGGTACCGGTTAATAAGGGAATAAATGCCGCTAAAGCTACTACTTTTTGCAAGATATCTTCTTGAGCGCTAATAATGCTGCCGGTCACGGTATTAGTGAGTAGCAAAACAAACAGCCAAACAACTCTTCTGCGGGCCGCCGTAAATAAACCTACTTGAAAGTAATTATCCCCGTCAGACTGGACCCCACCCAAGGCATAAATATCTTCCGTAGTTTCTTCTTCCAAAATATCGAGAACGTCATCAATAGTGATGATGCCGACTAATCGTTGTTCGCGATCGACCACTGGCAGGGCCAAAAAATCGTAACGCTGAATAACCCTGGCCGCTTCTTCGCGATCGGTGTCTGTATGGACAAACACCAAGTCCCGGCTCATAATTTCTCCTACGGTCTCCTCGGGCTCGGCGACGACTAAATCCCGCAATGAGACAATACCGGTTAGGTGACGTTCGGAATCTGTAACGTAAAGGGAATAGACGGTCTCGGTAACGTTGGCCTTCCTCCGAATTTCCCCCAAACTTTGGCTGACGGTAAAGTATTCTTTTAGGGAAATGTACTCCGGTGTCATAATTCGCCCTGCACTCTCGGACTCGTAACCCAAAAGTAGGGAAGTGGCCTCTCTTTCTTGGGGACTTAGTTCGGCGCGGAGGCGGCGCACAATTTTGGCAGGCAATTCGTCAAAGAGTTTGGCCCGGTCGTCCGGGGACATTTTATCTACGATATCGAGGACTTCTTGACGTTTAAATTTTTCGCAGAGGGACTTCTGAACCGTGGAGTCGAGGTATTCGTAAACTTCGATCGCTTCGTTTTTGGGAAGCAGGCGGAAGGCTATTACCTGTATGGTTTCTGGTAAGCCTTCGATGGCGTCGGCCACGTCCGCAGGCTGGACTGGCACTAAGAGGGCTTTGGCCCCTGCTAGGTTATGCTGCTCCAGTAGGGCCTGTAGTTGCGATCGGACTAAATCCCGCAGTTCTCGACGGGAAAAGTTCGAGATGGGAGAGGATGGATAATTATTCTCGGTCAAGGCAGACCCTCCTATAACCTGTAATACATTGCTCATTCCAGTCTAGTCCCTAGAAGCACTTTCACGGCTGCATCGGGGGAATGCACCTTGACGCATTCAAGACGAGTGACGATTACCTGCGCATTTCAAGCAGATCTACTAGCACTAAGGGCAAGAATACCAAAACTGCTTTGAGGGTAATAAGTAATAGGAAAGAAGACAGGTTCCATTAGCTATTCTTTACTAAAAAAAATTGGTCTTAATAATTAATTTCGCTAAAATATGCCCTAATTGCAAACTTACAATACCCACAATTGCACTGCCAAGCCAATACACTGCTGCTGGCAGCATATTGCCCTGCTTTAAGAGGCTCATACTCTCTAATTCATAACTAGAGAAAGTGGTATAAGAACCTAAAAATCCGACTGCTATTAATAAGCGAATTTCTGGGGGAATAGTTGTCGTGCCCTCTAAGGCGAAGGTGACAAAAAAACCCATAGCAAAACAGCCTGTGGTGTTAATAAATAGAGTGCCGTAGGGGAAAGTCTTACCAAATTTTCCCAGAAACCATATACCTAAATAATAGCGGGTTATCGAACCGGCGATCGCTCCAGTCGCGATCGCGATCGGGCCTCGTATTTTCTGCTGTTGCAGCAATGCAAAAAGCGCGGGACGTGCTACACTAAAAAACTCGATGCTTTGTTGGAATAAATGGACTAAATCAAATCTCATTTGTTATCGGTTAATTTCAAAGTTTACCCCAAACGGGGATAACAAATTCCACGAGCTTCAGACAAGATATTATCATGCCCCTGGCCTCCTTGGTAAACTATAGCTGTAGAATACAATAGGAGACTAAAGGCTATGGATGTTTGATGTCTGTCAGAGGGAGATCCTTGTCTCCAGAAAATCCCGATTTTACTAAAGTATTGACTATGAAAGACATTCGATTTGTTGATTTGTTTGCTGGCATTGGTGGTATGAGATTGGGCTTTGAAAGGGCTGCTGATTCTTTGAAATTGAGAAGCGAATGCGTATTAAGTTGCGAGCTAGATGCAGATTCTCGTTCGGTTTACGAAAACAATTTTGGCGAATATCCTTTAGGAGATATTCGTCTGATAGACGAGCTCCCTCCCCACGAAATATTACTAGCGGGATTTCCTTGTCAGTCTTTTTCTTACGCGGGCCGACAAGCTGGTTTCGGGGATACCAGAGGCACCCTTTTCTTTGAAATTACTAGATTAATTGATACCTACAAACCCATCGCTTTTATCTTAGAAAACGTGCGCGGTCTTTTAAGTAACGATAAAGGGAGAACTATAGAAACCATCAGACAAGAATTTCAAAGCAGAGGCTATAGTTTTGACACCTTTTTACTCAATAGCGCTAATTTTGAACTTCCACAAAATCGCTTGAGAGTTTACATCGTCGGAGTTTTAAATGCTACGCCAAAATTTAATTTATATTCTGAAACTAAGCCCCTAGATTCTTACTCCGATAACCCCGATGAAATTCCTTGGCTAGATTCAGAATCTTTGCCGGTAACAGTAGCAGATATTTTAGAAGAAGACCCAGATAAAAAATATAATTGTACTCGTAAATTTGTTAATGCTTTAAAACGAAAATTTAATGGAGATTTGAATGGAGTACACGGGATGAGAATAATCGACCGTATTGGCAAAAATTCTATTTACTCTTGGGAGTTGGGTTTGCGGGGAAAATGCACTGCTGATGAAATTAAATTAATGAACCGTTTTATTTTAAAAAGGCGCGATAGCGAGTTCGGTGAGGGCCGAGATCATAAAATGCTGACTAAGGCACAAATTCGGAGTTTTTTCCCTCATAGCAATCTCGATAAGCTGCTGGAGTCTCTGGTTGCTAAAAGTTATTTGAAAAAAGTAAAGTCTAAATATAAAACTATGACGGGAAATTTTTCTTTTGAGGTCTATAAGTTTTTAGAGCCTAATAAAATAGCTGTGACTTTAGTCGCCAGCGATGCTAACAGGTTGGGAGTTTATTATAAGGACCGATTGAGAAAAATTACCCCTCGGGAAGCGGCAAGGTTGCAAGGTTTTCCCGATGACTTTATTCTCCACGATAATGACGATCGCGCTTACTATCAATTGGGTAATTCGGTGAGTATTAACGTGGTAGAATCTGTGGCGGAAGAGGTACTTCTAAATCTTAAACCAATGCTGTTGAAAAGGCGGTAGTTAATTAATAATTAATAATTAACAATTAATAATTAACAATTGAGTCTGCCGCGATCGATTAATAAGAAACTAAAATTTTAGGTTGAAATTTAAGTATTTACCTGAAAATGGCGGCAAACCGTACTTTGGGTTAGGATTGCTCGCCTTCTGGCAGCCCGAAGTAGCAGATAAAATCAAAGATAAGCGGCATAATAAAAAATAACTCTATTTTTGCTCTAGCGGGAAAAACCGCCGACAAATTGGAGTAATTATTGAGGAATATTTAAGAGGCAGATAATATGAACCATCTTAAAACGGTTGCTTTATTAGGATTATTGAGCGGCCTGTTAGTTACAATTAGTTATTTAGTAATAGGTGGCACTTATGGTGCTATTATCGGAGTCGTCTTAGCGGCTGTAATGAACTTCGGTTCTTGGTTTTATTCCGACAAAATTGCTTTAGCTGCTTATAAGGCTCGCCCGGTAAGTGCCAGCGAAGCACCGGCGCTTTATAATATGGTGGAAAGGTTAGCCCAGCTAGCGGAATTGCCCATGCCCGGAGTTTATATAGTTCC
This sequence comes from Cyanobacteriota bacterium, assembly GCA_034189005.1. Classification (GTDB taxonomy): domain Bacteria; phylum Cyanobacteriota; class Cyanobacteriia; order Cyanobacteriales; family Microcoleaceae; genus CALKCV01. The sequence continues at coordinate 89,585 of JAXHVR010000003.1, forward strand.
GACTAATACTCCTAATGCTTTTGCCACCGGTCGCGACCCGGAACACGCGGCTGTCGCTGTTACGGAAGGGATTATGAGCATTCTACCGGAGGACGAACTAGAAGGAGTCATCGCCCACGAACTCACCCATATTAAAAACCGCGATACCCTCACCCAGGCCGTAGCTGCTACCGTTGCAGGTGGTATTTCTTGGCTGACGCAAATTGCTAGTTATGGTATGTGGTCCCGTGGAGGTTCCCGCAACGGCAACGGTCCAAATCCTTTGGTGCTGTTATTGACCGTAATGTTGGCCCCGATTTCTGCTACCATAATTCAAATGGCCATTTCTCGTACCAGAGAATATTCTGCGGATGCGGGTGCAGCAAAGATTACGGGCAATCCCCGGGCTTTGGCTAAGGCTTTGCAACGTTTGGACAGCAGCGTTCGGCAGATGCCAATGGGGGGAAATCCGGCTTTCGAGCCCCTTTTAATTATGAATGGGTTCTCGGGGAGGTTTATGGCTAACCTATTTGCCACTCACCCTTCCACTGAAGATCGAGTCGAAGAACTTTTGAAGTTAGAGAGAGAGTTACCGGGTGCATCTCAATTTTGATATTGCCAAAAATTAAACGCTTTTTGTTAGCGGTCAGTTGTTAGTTGTTAGTTGGGCAACTGACAACTGACAACTAACAATTAACAAAATTTATTAATCTTTTGGTATTTTTACAAATATGAGATGCTCCCGAGTTAACGAGATCTTAATAAAGTAGCAAGCTAAAAAGGAGAAACAAATAATGACAGAACCAACCGTACCGAAGGAAAGAGCGATAGTAGAAGTTAGCGACAGCACTAATAAAATGGTGGAAACGGAGATGGCTAACGAAACTGATGCGGCGAAGCAGGAGACTAAGGAACTGATCGAGGCAATAAAAAAACTCGCTCAATCAGAAGTCCAAGCAGCGGGAGATTTTACTCGGGAGGCTTATGTAAACGCGGTTCGCGAAGCGAGGGAAACTATCGAGAGGATCAAGCTGATCGATACCGATAGCATTGAAAGAGCGGGTACGATGCTAGAAAGAGAGACCGAACAAAACTGGCAAGCAATGGTTAAAGAGATCCAGGATTTTGGCGATCGCTTGGTCGCAGCGGCTCAAGCAGCTTGGGATGTCTTAACTGCGGAGAATCCTCCTTCTGGTAAAAACTAGATCGGAAAGTCTAATTTTAGGTAGGGCGCGCGACGACGCGCGCCCTACTACAACCATATAAATAAGGATTAAAAGAGGATGATTTCTGAGTATTTAGGAGAAGCTTTAAAACGTGCCAGTTATGAAATTATAGATGATGATGAACCTTTTTATGGCGAAGTAACCGAGCTACAGGGAGTATGGGCCAGCGGCAAAACTCTTGAAGAATGTCGGCAAAACTTATTAGATGTAGTAGAAGGTTGGATTTTGCTTAGGTTAAGCCGTGGCATGAATATACCGACATTGGGTGAAGTACAAATTGAGTTGCCGAAGGAGACAATTGATGTCTAAGCTATCTGCAGTCTCCAGACGCTATCTAATAAAGCGTCTGCGTCAATTGGGTTTTCAAGGACCGTACCAAGGTGGGAAACATCCCTACATGGAAAGGGAAAATGTAGTTGTGACTATTCCCAATCCGCATCGGAGCGATATCGGAGTGGATTTGTTGTATCGAATTTTGCGTCGAGCTGGTGTTAGTCGTGAAGAATGGTTGGAGCAGGAAAACGACTAATCGGTTAAAGAATAAACAAGAAGAGATTAGACCAAAAAGTTAGGTGCGCATTGCTTAGAAACCCGGTTTCTTTAATAAACCGGGTTTCTGGCTCAAAATTAGATCGTCATCCCTGCACGAATTGCTCTTGTAGATTTTCAATCTAAAAAAGTATTTATTCGGAAGGTATTAACTCATGCAGAATACGACACCCAAAAGTGGAAAAACGACCCCTGGTTCTCGTAGCGATCGCCTCTACCTTGCCTTATTAGAAAAATTTCCCCCGCGCCCTATTTCTTCGGAAGAACAATTAGAAGCGACCCAGGAAGTTATTGATTCTTTAATATCTCGCCCTCAATTAACCCAAGACGAGCAAGATTATCTCAATGTTTTGGGTAGTTTAGTTCTAGAATATGAAGAGCTTTACCATAGCTTGCCGACTCTTCACGGCGTGAAATTAATTGAAGCATTATTAGCAGAATTAAATCTGGATACTGAAGATTTGATTTGTATTTTTCAAAGCAAAGATAGGGCGGCAGATGTGCTTAATAACGAGGAGGATTTAACGGTGAGAGAAGTTAAAAATTTAGCTGAGTTTTTCCGGGTTTCCCCTGCTGCTTTTTTGGAGCAAAATTAAAGATTCGTTTGGGACCGGATTAACTAAAAAGTTAGGTGCGCAATGCGCACCCTACAAGTTTTTGTAGGGTGCGCATTGCGCACCATCCTATTTTGTAGCATAATTGAAAAGCTCAAATATTGAACACGAGGACTAAACCATGCGGACTCTTTATTGCGGCGAACTAACCGGCGCGTCCATAGGAAAAACAGTTAATCTCTTTGGATGGGTCGATCGCCGTCGGGATCATGGCGGCGTTATTTTTTTGGACTTGCGCGATCGCTCTGGCATCGTCCAAATTGTTAGCGATCCCGAACGCACCCCCGACTCCTACGAAACCGCCGAAAAGATGCGTAACGAATATGTAGTCCAAATTACCGGACGAGTCAGCCGCCGCCCGGAGGAGTCTCTCAACTCGAAATTACCTACTGGGGAGGTGGAAATTTACGCGGACGAGATTAAACTCCTAAACGGACTGGGCAAACAATTACCTTTTCAGGTTTCCACCGCCGAAAACGAACCAGTGCGCGAAGAGTTGCGGTTGAAGTATCGGTATTTGGATCTAAGGCGCGATCGCATGAGTCGCAACCTCCAACTCCGACACCAAACCATCAAGGCGATCCGTCGCTTCCTCGAAGACGACGAAAAATTCATCGAAGTAGAAACCCCCATCCTCACGCGATCGACTCCCGAAGGCGCGCGGGATTATCTGGTTCCCAGTCGCGTCAACGAAGGGGAATGGTTTGCCCTGCCCCAGTCGCCCCAACTTTTTAAGCAACTGCTGATGGTTTCCGGTTTCGATCGCTACTATCAAATTGCCCGTTGCTTCCGCGACGAGGATCTCCGCGCTGACAGACAACCAGAATTTACCCAACTCGACATGGAAATGAGTTTCATGTCCCAGGAAGAAATTCTGGAACTCAACGAAAAGTTGGTCGCCCATATTTTCAAACAAGTTAAAGGTATAGATCTGCCCCTACCGCTACCCCGCCTAACCTACGCCGAGGCAATGGATCGCTACGGCAGCGACAAACCGGATACCCGTTTTGGCATGGAGTTGGTGAATGTTTCGGATCTGATGAAAGATTCTGGCTTCAAAGTCTTTTCAGGGGCGATCGCCTCGGGAGGTATCGTCAAAGTGCTGCCCATCCCGGGGGGCAACGATGCCGTCTCTAATGTCAGGATCAAACCTGGTGGCGACTTGTTTAAGGAAGCTAGCGAAGCGGGGGCCAAAGGTCTCGCTTATATTCGGGTGAAAGACGGGGGCAAAATCGATACCATCGGCGCGATCAAAGATAACCTCAGCGAGGAACAAAAACAGGAGTTGCTCGATCGCACAGGTGCCCAACCGGGACATTTGCTGTTATTCGGTGCCGGGGATGCTGGCACTGTGAATAAAACTTTAGACCGCTTGCGGTTAGTCATCGGTCAGCAATTGGGATTAATTGATAAAGATAAGATTAATCTTTTGTGGGTGACGGATTTTCCGATGTTTGAGTGGAACCAGGACGAGAAGCGTTTGGAAGCGTTGCATCACCCGTTTACTGCGCCCCACCCAGAGGATGTCGGCGAATTGAAAACTGCCCGGGCGCAAGCTTACGACTTAGTTTTCAACGGTTATGAAATCGGCGGCGGGAGTTTGCGGATCTATCAGCGAGAAATTCAGGAGAAGGTGTTTGAGGCGATCGGTTTGTCTGCTGAGGAAGCTTATAGTAAGTTTGGCTTTTTGTTAGAAGCGTTTGAGTATGGAACCCCGCCTCATGGTGGTATTGCTTATGGGTTGGATCGGTTTGTGATGTTGTTAGCGGGCGAAGAGTCTATTCGCGACACGATCGCTTTTCCGAAGACCCAGCAAGCGGGGTGTTTGCTGACTAACGCGCCTAGCGCTGTGGATAAGAAGCAGTTGAAGGAGTTGCACGTTGCTTCGACTGTGAAGGAGAAGAAGTAGAGTGGTAGGGGCGATCGCTTTTTTCTAAAAGATATATTGAGGGGCGATCGCTCTTTTATTGCTATTTTGAAAACGTTTTCAACTTTTCTCATTTTATCTTATTTGCTTTTAACTCTCTTTTTTTCATAGATAAATTCCCCGGACCTTCTACACAACCCACTAAATCGCCAGCAGCTTCTAAAGCAGACATTGGTCCTTCCAAATACTTTTTATTAGTAGATAAATCCCCAGGCCCCCCATCAAGACAACCAACTAAATCGCCGGCAGCTTCTAAGGCAGACATCGGTCTTCCGTCGGGATGTTTAAATTCTTTCTTTTTGGGTGTTTGACTCAGCAAAAATTCGACAAAATCTAACACTTGCTGTTTTCGTTTTGCCGGTAAGTTTTTGACCTTTTCTGCTATTGTTTCTTCGATGCTAATTACTTGTTGCATGGTTTTTTTTCTTTTAACTAAATGGAAATTATAACTCTGGAACTTGTATTTGGCGCGTCGTACCTGCGTAGTGTCTCATAATTATTTCTGGAGAATTACCGACCCACTTAGCTACTTGTACAACGCTTACACCAGCTTCTAAGCACAAAGTTACAAAAGTATGACGAGTATTGTATTGAGGACGATATTCACTGACTAAACCCTGTTTGACTAATCGCGTAACAATTCCATCAATTTGATTGCCATGCCGATTTTTATATCCTTTCCAAGCGCGATTTAAAAAGTTGTGGTCGTCTATCTCTTTACCTTTACGACTAGGAAAAACTAAAGATTCTGGGGTGCAGTCATAGGGTTTTATAGATTTAAGCAACTCTTGCAGTTGTAGATTACAAGGAAGAATCCTACATTTACCTGTTTTCGTTCTTTTTAGATTTCCACGAACAAAAGATTCACAGAAAGTAATCTTTTTAAAGTCCTTGCTAATATGTTTCCACTTCAAAGCGATCGCTTCACTCGTACGGCAACCTGTAAAGAAAAGAAATTTGACATAAGGGGTGTAATAACTGTAATACGAGTCAGCTTCAAATGCAGTTATAATTGTATCTCGTTCTTCTTTAGTAAAAGGCTTGATTTCTTCAGCGCTTTTTGGGGTTGTAGGAATTTCTTTAGCCATTCCCAAAAAAGGGTTGTTTGGAATGTAAAAATTTTCTACCCCCCAATCACAACAACTCGTAATGTTAACCAGATATTTTTTAGCTGTATCAGCTTTAAAGTTGTTGACAAAATACTCCCTAATTGTTAAGGCATCACTTAAGTTTTGCGTGGGTAATTTACTAATGTGGGAACTCACTGCTTTGTAAGTGTTTTTCAGCGTACTAACTGAGACAGTTTGAGACTTATGTTCAACATACATATCCCATAACTGACCCAAATTTAACTGCGAATAAGCGTTCTTTACTGAGTTTACGGGTCTTAAATAGTTTTTCGGTGGATATTTGGCTAATGTGGGTTCAAATTGGTTATGGACTATATCTGACTCTATTTTTTGAGCTGTCATTTGACTAGAAATCGGAAGTGCTTTACCTCACGATTATAGTCGATTAAAAAGACCAGATGTTTAGGGTATTTGCCCCCTCTGTTCCATTTTTATCTTAATCCTTCTCTCATGGGCGATACAGGACTTGAACCTGTGACCTTCTCCGTGTGAAGGAGACGCGCTACCACTGTGCTAATCGCCCGTAACTTATTAATCTAACACGGCTTTCTCAAATTGACAACCCCCTCAAGAAAATTAAAAATGGACGCGATCGACGGGCGAGATGCCCGTCCTCCGAAAAATAGGGCCTTTTCAATCGCCTTGGGGGTATTCTTCCCATAAATCGGTCGTTTGGCGGAGACTGGAATGGTCCCCGTTGCCTAAAATTACATGATCTAAAATAGGAATGGCCAGAAATTGCGCTCCAGCTAAGAGTTGCCGCGTCAGAGAGATGTCCTCCGGGCTCGGTTCCACGTTACCGGAGGGGTGGTTATGAGAGACGATCAGCCTGGTTGCCCCCTGGCGAATTACCTCGCGGAAGATATCTCGCGGATGGGCTAAAGTCTCGGTAGCTGTACCGATAGTAAGAACTTTCCTTCCTAATAAGCGGTTTTTTACATCTAACATCAACACTGCGAACCTTTCCTGGGTTTGCCACATCAAATCGTGACTGAGGGCATCGGCTGCGGATTGAGGAGTATCGATAACAGCGAGTTCCGGCGGTCGAGATTGAAATACTCGCTTGCCCAACTCGATCGCCGCTATTATTGTTGTTGCTTTAGCAGTACCGATACCGTGTATTTGTGTTAGCTCTCGGATGCTAACGTTTCGCAACACCGAGAGAGGGTCTCGATCGTTTTCGCTTAATTGATTTAAAATATATTGCCCCAAACCCACTGCCGATAGTTTCCCTTTTCCCTGACCGGTACCTAATAGAATAGCAATCAATTCGGCACTAGAAAGAGTTTTCGGACCGTGGGCGACCAATCTTTCCCGGGGTCTTTCATCGCTTGGTAGGTCGGCAATTCTCAGACTATAGGTCATCGATGCACTGGTGGTTGATAAATGGATGGTTTTAACTATAGTACGCGATCGCCCCTTTCCCGATTTTAAGTTTCAATCTTTGGATTTTAGACAAACCATGTTGATGTATAAATCAAAGTTTTCTCTATTTAACTATTATTAAAAAGATAGAATCTGAAGAAAAACTAGATGAGAATTGATGCGATCGCGGCCATTCATAATTCAAAGGGCCACTTTTAAACATATCGAGACTGATTGGGACGCTAATTTGGCCATTGGCCAAATTATAGGCCCGGCTTGGGACTAATTGCCTTTTAGTATGAATACGAGTATGAATCAACCAACTCCGCTTTCGATCCCCCCCGCCCCCCTTGAAAAGAGCTATGCCTTACTCACATATTTCTTAACATTTGAGACGCGGGGACGCGCTTAAGCCCAGACGCGGGGAGAGGGGGTAAAGGAGGGGCAGCATAAATTGCAGCAATTGTCAAGCCCCAAGCGAAAGTGAAAGGTGAAAACCTTAGCACCATAAAGCTTTCAAGATTGTAAAGAATTATGTGAGTAATGGTAAGCTTGAAAAGAGGGGGCCAGAGTGCGTAGGTTGGGTGGAGGGAACCGGAACCCAACAGCAGTATTTTATCGATCGCCTCGTCAACCTCCACCTCAAGTCAATATTTATATTTCGTAAGTCGTTCTTTAAACTCCTATTCAGCAACCAAACCATACTGCTGCCAGAGGGGATTAAGAACTAATAAAGTCGAATTATCCTGCTGGATGCCCTCCAACAACAACCGCATTTTTAGAGATTGAATTGCATTTACAACTTCGCTAGCGGAAAGTTGTAATTTACCGAGAAGTTTTGGGAAGGTTGTTGCCCCATTTTCCCTGGCAATTAGCTGAATTATCTCCCGTTCCACTGGCGATAATCTCTCGAATTCTTGCTCTAATTCTCCTTGTAAGGCTTCGGGTAAAATTAAAGTTTCATATTCGATAAATTCTCCTACTTTGCCTCCGAATAAATCCTGGATAGTCGCCGCCACTATCTCCAACCAACGAGGATTTCCTTGATAGTTATCGATTAATTTTTGCCAAGATTTTTTATCTTTTAAACCGTGCTTTTGTAAAATCTCTTTTGCCCCTTCGCCCAAACTGCTTAAAAGGAGCGATCGCCCTGGATAATTATCGTTTTCTACTTTCTCCATTTCTCTCAATTTTTCCCTGCTAATTAGCAAGCTACAACTGCTATGAGAACTGCTAGCTAATAATTGAAAAAACTGCCGATAATCTTCATAACCGGAGGCATATTTACCCGCTTGTTTGCCTTTTTTAAACAATTGATGCAGGTCGTCGAGGACGATAAAACAGCGAGTTTTTTGCAGCTTTTGGAAAATTTGATTAATTAAAGTTTCGATTTCCTGAGAGGCTTTTGTGTCTGGGGATAAGGTTTCCAGGAGATTAGTTAAAGTAGTTTTTAGGCAGGGAGAGAAGCGAAGGGAGCGATAAATAATGCAATTAAAATGAGTTTTTATTTCTTCAATTAAGCGCAGAGAAAGTGTGGTTTTACCGATACCGCTAAGGCCTACGAGGGAGATAAGACGGAGGCGATCGCCAGCGACCCATTGGGATAAAATAGATAGTTCTTCGTCGCGATCGTAAAAGTTGGTAATTTGCGGCGCTTTGTCTAAATCGATAATAGTTTGAATAGGAGTTTTTTGTTGGTGGGGGTTTGGGGAGGGGTGAAGTTTTGACGAACAGAAATTAATGTTATTTGTAACGTTGTCTCTACCCATGGAGGCAATATAAATATTTGCGCTTTCTAATATTGCTTTTAAATTTGTTTTAGTAATACGTTCGTCTAGTATCTCCGATAACATCTTCCATAATTTAGCGCCTACAGATCTAACATGACTTTCGCTAGAATATGTTTCCTCGGCAATCGTACTGTAAGTTTTGCTGTTGAGAGTACCTTCGAGTATAATCTTTTGCCAATAGTCCAAACCCTCTCCGGTATAGTCAGAGATTAGCTCGTCGGCCAACTCCAAGATTGGTTGAACGTTCATAAAGCATAGAGATAACAGCGTTTGGGAAGATTATAACAAACAAATCCTACATTTTGCACAAATCCTACAGAGGAATGGGGGAGAAATTGCAGACAATTTGTACTGACAAGAGGGGGGGTTATGGGAGAGCATGGGTTGTGCGGACATCGAATCTTTGGAACGAGGTCCAAATTATGAGGAATTTTACTCATTATTATAGAGGAGATTATGGCAAACTTAAGTTCCAAAAACTTATCTAGGTTTACTTTCAATGGAGGGGCAAGCAGAGAAAATAAAGTCTTGCAGTTTGGTGTTAATGCTCGAGAAACTGGTAGCGCCTTTTACTTCAAGCCAATTGCGTTTAAAGATGATACTTCTTTTGAAACTTACTTCCGATATCAAGGATCGTTTTTGAGTGATGTAGTTTTCGTGCTACAAGACGATTCCAGGAAAGATAATGCATTAGGAAGTATATCTGGCTATCGTGGTATTTCACCGAGCGTAGGTATAGAGCTTGAGAGTGGCAGGAATGATATCAATCTTAACGCAAACGGTGGTTCTACAACTTTAGCTTCAATTGGAGCTAACTTAGACTTAGATAGCGGTGGACAGGTTAATGTTTGGATAGACTATAACGGCAAGAACGATCGACTAAAAGTTTTTACATCTAGCACGACGAGCAAGCCTAGAAATCCTCTGTTGTCTTCAAAAATTGATGTTGAAAACATTCTTGGAAACAGGGGTTATGTTGGCTTCAGTGGTGGAGGTGGTACTGGGCAGACTTTAGAAGTTATCCAATGGGAATTTTCCACTTCTGACCCTGAGCCAAAGACTGCCAAAGGCATCAACGGCAATAATAGAAATAACCGACTCCGAGGAACTAATAAAGGCGAAAGAATCGACGGCAAAAACGGCAACGACACCCTCATCGGTGCCGCAGGAAACGACACCTTAATAGGCGGTGGCGGTGCCGACGATTTTCTTTTAGGCAGCGGTAAAGTTTACAAGAAAAAAGACTTAGGCATCGACACCATCAAAGACTTTAAACCCAACGTTGACGACATCATTCTCGATACAGACACCTTTGGCACCCTCAAAAGTAAAGTCGGCGAAGGATTTAGTATCGGGCGAGAATTTGAATCAGTTAAAAACAAAAGGGGCGTTGCCGGATCTGCAGCGGATATTGTTTACGATCGCGCCACTGGAGACTTATATTACAACGCCAACGGTCCCCTCGGCGGTTTTGGCGGCGGCGGCAAAATAGCCACCTTAGAAGGTGCGCCCAAAATTAGCGCGTCGGATTTTGTCTTGGAATAATTGCTGGTAATATAGCAATTTTCTCCAAAGAGAAACGCCATAAAGAAACAGGATTTTTTCCCACAAAAAATCCTGTTTCTTGGTTATAGAAATCCTCAATTATTCGCATAAAAAATATTAAAAAAAAAGGACTTGTAGGAGTAAAGCATTCGGGCGGTAAGCGTGGTAATAAAGCAGAAAGCGAACTGTCCGAATGCTTTACCCAGCCTCCGCATTTAACCTTTATAAAATTTCCACCAACTTATCCAACAAATCCTCAGCCAACTCTAACATTTCAATTTCATCATCATTCTCATCCGCAGCATTCCCGCTTCTCAAATAACCATTTCCACTACTACCAACTAAGATATTTTTAACAGCAAAAAGTCGGCGATCGCCCCCTTCAACCATCATCGCTTTTTCTAACTCCGCCACAATTTCAACCAGAGATTTTTCTTTTAACTTATCCCGTACTTTCACCGCCACTGGATCGTCGCTTTTTAGAAAACCAAGAGTCGTTTTTTCAAATTTTTCTACTGCTAAATTGCCATTTTCTTCAGTTTCTAAATCCTCCTCATCCTCATCCCAATTTTCCAACCAATCTCCCTCAACATCCTCCACATAAAGATTAACAAAATCAATCCCATGGGTCAGCCAATCTTGGTGCATTTGTCTCGCAGCTTCGAGAGGATCGGCTATCGCATTTAATCTATCTAACTTAGAATTCTTTTTTTCTGCTACCATAGCTTTTAATTAAAGTTAATAAGTTGATAATAACCATTGGCTAGTATTATTAAGGAAATTTTACATAACTTCCTACAGACAAGCGATCGCTATTATATAATGCCAGATTTACTAAGCGATCGACAAATCCTGCTTCTCCCGGATTATAACTTATAAATAGCCCTCTGTCAATTTCCCAATTCTGGAGAGTCTCTTTCCAAGAAAGATATTTTTCTGTAACAAATTCCTCAGAAAGGCTAGTCACTTGAACGCAAAGGGGCTGCTGCTGACTTCCGCTAACAATTAGATCGGTTGCCATTGACAAATCGGCAATAAAACACTGCCAAACATTACCTTCGCGTCGAATAACTTCACTGCCAATTAATCTAATAATCTCCTCATCGCTGGCAGAAAATTCTCCAGCCATTAATTTTTTTTTCCAAGTACCAAACTTGGAATCTCTTTCTGCAAGCCATTTGGGAAATAAATAGCCATACCAATAACGTTCGGTTGGTGTCATTCTTTCAAATTGCAATTGTTGTTCTTCAGTGGAAGATTGCGCTTTGATGTACAGCAAAACTTGGCTATCCCTAATCATCTGTAACAGAAATGCCATGACCAATGGTTTAGCTGTTAGCAAACCAGGTTTTACATCTTTAACCCATCGATTTATTTCATCTAAGCGTCTGGCTAAATCGGGATACACTGAAGACGCTTGGTCATTTAAAGACTTTAGTAATATCTTAATTTGTTTGCCTTGCAAGCCCCTTTCTCCTTGTTAATATTATTCTTTCTCTTTCCATCAATCTATTTATCTCAAGAAAACTCCAAAATTTCCACTAACTTATCCAACAAATCCTCAGCTAATTCTAACACCTCAATTTCCTCATCATTATCATAGTTCTCGCCATGAGTTCTCGACCCACCGCTAACGCTGCCTCCCAATAACTCTTTAACAGCAAAAAGTCGGCGATCGCCCCCTTCAAGCATCATCGCTTTTTCTAAATCCGCCGCAACTTCAGAAAGCGGTTTTTCCAACCTCTCCCTAACCCTAACCGCCACTGGATCGTCGCTACTCAAAAATATCTCAGTGGAACGTAGTGGAACCCAACAAAGATGTTGGGTTTCCGGCAGCTACACCCAACCTACTAGCGCTGCACAGTTAAAATTGTGGGTAAAAACTGACACGGAGACAGGTCGAAACGGAGACAGGTCGAGGGGGAGTCACCGCAAGGAGTGCGTCTGCCCACAATTTTAGCTGTGTTGCGCTACTACAAAAAAATGGCGAAGGTATTGATATTACAAACCTCTGGGGAACTAAAGTTGTCACCACAAACGGAGGATTATGCGTACTTTTAGTCATCCGCAACTCGTATAAATCCTCCTCCAGTTTCAGTTTCTCGAAAATACCGCTAGTTAGAGATGCCAACCCCCGATCGCACAAATACCCAAGATTTACCTGAAGTCTTTTCGATTCTGCTGGGGTTAATACCGACTCGGGTAGATCGGGGGAAAAATCCCCCTCCGGCATCAACCCCACAAAAAATGCCAAAAGGTCTTTGGGAATATCCCCATTTTTGTCTTGGTACAGTTTCCCGGTCCAAGCCATCTTTTTTTCTTTTTTCATTCTAATATTCCTTTGGGGGAATGTCACCCTTGATACTCGATCGGAGGAATATCCAAACCAACAACAGCCACTTTTTGGGCGATGGGTAAGATGGCCATTTTTCCCATCGCTCCTTCCTTGAAAATGTCCAACCTGGAAGCCCAAAACTATGCTCTAATAATAAAAAGCCCCCATTTCCCCTCCCACAAAAAATGTCGTAGAGGCAAAAATTATGAACTTTTTCGACAAGCTAATCGCAGCCATAGACCGCCATCAAAGCTTACTTTATTTAGAACTAAACCCAGACCCAGAAAATTTGCCTCAAAAAACCGACGCTTCCTCAAACCTTCCCGCCAAAACGCTTTTTTCCAAACCCTCCGAAACCGACAGTAAAACATTAATTAAAGATTGGTTAGATTGGTTTCAATATGTAATAGCTAAAACCTCAGATTTCGTCTGCGCTTATAAACTAACTCTCGGCTATTATCAATCCCTTGGCGCCCCAGGTTTAGAACTACTTCAAGAAACTATCGAAAACATCCCCTCAGACATCCCCGTAATTCTCGATGCCAAACACGGAGATTTGAACGCGAGTACCGTATTTGCTAGGACAATTTTTGAGCGATGGAAAATTGACGCCGTTACCGTTACTCCCTACACGGGTCACGACCTGGTAGCGCCCTTTTTACTCTATCCAGATAAAGCAGTATTTGTCTTATGCGCCACCGCCAATCCTTCGGCGGCAATCTTGCAAGAACACCCGCACGAAAACCAACCTTTATATTTAAAATTAGTCGAAGCGGCTCAAAGTTGGGCAACTCCTACTCAACTGGGATTAGAAGTAGGAATAATGCCAGATATGTTAGCTAGGATTAGAAAAACTGCCCCAGAAAGATTGATTCTAATTCAAGGAGATATAACGGAAGAAAACGACATCGCTAACGGGCAAGAACTAACCCAAATATTAGCAGCGGGGTTAAATGCTAGCGGCGAAGGATTGTTATTGCCAATGCCCCCTAATTTATTAGCTGAAGAAAATCCAGACGAAGCAATTCAAAAGCTCAACGCTAGGATTAATAAAGAACGGCAAATGGTATTAGTAGGAAATCCAACTTGCGAACTTTGGATGCCCGATGTTTGCTTTCTCAACCCAGAACCACATCGAGAATTAATCTTACAAATTTATGACATCGGTTGCGTGATTTTTGGAGACCACGTTCAGGCTTCCGGCGCTACTTTTCCTTATTATATTGACTTGCGGCGGATTATTTCTCTCCCTCAAATTTTCCATAAAATAGTTAGCGCTTATGCGGAGATTCTCGAAGGGTTAGAATTCGATCGCATTGCCGGCATTCCCTACGGTTCTTTACCCACGGCAACTGGTTTATCTTTGCGGATGGAACGCCCCATGATTTTCCCTCGCAAAGAGGTAAAAAGTCACGGCACCGGTCGGTTAATTGAAGGGCATTTTCAGCCTGGAGAAAAAATAGTTGTGGTCGATGATATTACTATCAGCGGCGGCAGCGTTATGAAGGGGGCCGATAAATTAAAATCGGTGGGATTAAAGGTGGAAGATATTGTCGTTTTTATCGACCACGAACGAGGGGTTAAAGAGAAGTTGAAAGCCAACGGTTATCGAATTAATGCGGTTTTAACTCTGTCCCAAATTGCTAAAACTTTGCACGAGGCTAATCGAATTAATGACGAACAATTTGAAATGTTGATGGAAAATTGTTAATTGGAAATTATGAGTTGGGAATGGCAATATTTCGATCCCCCCTAACCCCCCTTGAAAAGGGGGGGACCGGAAGCAGAAAAGTATCCCTTTTAAAAAAGGGTTTAGGGCTGCATTCAAAGTCACCCTCAAAAAGGGGGATTTAGGGGTATCGAAATTATTCATTATTACACGCTTAGGAGGAACTATGAAACGATTTTTTTCGGTCGGAATTGCTGCGGGTTTTCTATTGGTTTTACCGATAAATATGCAGCCTGGTTTTGCCGGGAGGGTGACTGTAGTTGAATACAATCGACTTAAAATAGGCATGACATATCGGGAAATTAAGAAAATAATGGGTGGGGACGGGGAACTTTATCCAGAGGCGATCGCTACTAATCCCGACGACCTAAAAGCAGCTTATCGCTGGAGAAATAATGATGGTTCTGCCATAGTGGCAATCTTTGATTTTAGCGATCGCTTAGTTCGCTATTATGCTAATAATTTGAATAGCCCTAATTTTGGTAATAATTCGCAAACTCCCATGGTGACTTCTGCCGCTTTTGAAAGGATAAAAGTAGGCATGACTTACCAGGAAGTATCGCAAATTCTTGGCAACGGAGGGAGTAGAAGTCAAGACAACAATCGAAGTTCTTCTTCTGCTTCTAATACTACTTATAATTGGATAAATCCCGATGGAACTGGTTTGAGTATTGTCTTCGACGGGAGCGATCGCGTAGCTTCTATTCGCAGTTACAATTTAAACGCTACCAATTTTGGCGATACTGCTTGGAACCGACCGAATAATTCGGTCACAAAACAACTTTACAATCGCCTAAAACTCGGTATGAGCTATCAGGAAATCGGCAGTATTATGGGCAGCGAAGGGGAAATAGATGGAAATTTTAATTTAGAAGCTCTTCAGGAATCGTTGGGAGCAGACGATTTAGCAGTGAATTCTTCTCTTTATCAATTAGGTTTAAAGAGTAGAGAAGAAGTAGAACGAGATAATCAACAGGCGGTCGAAACTCTTAAGGCTGCTTATAAGTGGATGAACCCCGATGGAACTGGAGTGATGGTAGTTTTTAATACTGAAGATAGGGCAGTTGCTATTTACAGCTACGGTTTGGATGTAGGGCTGCCCTAATACAAAAATTGCTGGGATTATGATAGCATTTGGATCCAGAAACCGGGTTTGTCTTCAATACCGCTTTATACCAACGGATTGCTATATCCTCTAGAATCAATTTCAAACAAGCAAGTTAATGCAGCCTGCAAACCAACTCTGGCTGGCTTTGGCGATCGGAAATTCTCGGTTGCATTGGGCCTTATTTCATGGTGCAACTATTAAGGAAACTTGGGATAGCGATCGCCCGCCCCATGAGGACATCAATTCTCTTTTAAAACCAGTCGAAAAACATCGCCCCTTGCCCCTAATTCTGGCATCGGTGGTTCCCCAACAAACAGCACTTTGGCAAAATTACCCCGACCTTAAAATAATTACCCTAGAACAGTTTCCCCTCACCGGACTCTATCCAACTTTAGGAATAGATAGGGCCTTGGCAATCTTGGGAGGGGGTAGAGTTTTAGGTTGGCCTATTTTAGCGATCGATGCCGGCACTGCTTTAACCTTTACTGGCGCAGATATCAATGGGTCTTTGCAGGGAGGGGCGATTTTGCCGGGTTTAAAATTGCAGTTGTCCTCTCTGGCAGAAAGAACAGCAGCACTCCCACCCCTCGAACTTCCTCCTCAATTGCCAGGGCGTTGGGCCAGGAATACACCGGAGGCAATTTATAGCGGGGCCATTTATACGATTTTGGCAGGTATTCGAGACTTTATCGAGGCTTGGCAGCGGCAGTTTCCCGAGAGCAAGATAGCTCTTACCGGGGGCGATCGCCAATTACTACTGCTCTATCTGCAACAAATATTTCCCGATCTAGCAGCCAGAATAGTTGATGCACCCCATATAGTCTTCTGGGGGATGCGCGAGTGGAAGCTAATATCAATTGACAATTAACATTTTCTGGGTTAACAACTCAAGAGCAGCAAACAATCCCGCCCCTCAAGCTCTAGCCGTGCTATCCTGAAGGATAACGATACCCCCGTCAGTTACCGTGTTGCTCAAAAGACCTACTTTATTCGCAAGTTTAACCATTGCCCTGGCAGCCTCCTTAAGTGCTTGTGCCGGGAGTCCCATGGGCGAGCAAATGGAGCAATCCTTAGCGCCAGATCCAAACATTAACGAGAATCAACCTTTTAGTCAAGAAAGGCCAACTACTCAAGAAAGGCCAAATTCTAATAATTCCAGCCAGCCCCAGGAACAGCCGGCGAACCGGAGGCCAACGGAACCCAGCCCCATTGCAGTTTCGCCCTCCCCTACAAATCCTCAAGAACCTGTAGTCCCAAACTCAGAAAGGCCTAAGCCATTACCATCACCAATGGTCCAGGCTTCTCCCGCGCCGCAGCCTTCCCCTTCCCCAACAGGGACTATTCCCCCGGAATTATTGGAATTGGGCAAAGAACTTCCAGAAGTTCCCGAGGGATTGCGTCCTTATGTAGCAGACTTGTCCAAGTTGGGGGCCTTGAAGCCGCTACAAAAACGGCAAAGCCAAATACCAATGGCCCCCAAACCTTTATCCGAGCCCAATGAGCTAGTGTCCCGTCGCGATTTTGCTCGTTGGTTGGTGGAGGTTAATAATCGGATGTATGCGAACCGCCCGGGTAAGTTAATTCGCGCGGCAGCGCCCACTGACCCACCTGCTTTTAAGGACGTCTCCAATACAGACCCGGATTTCGCCTACATTCAAGGATTGGCCGAGACGGGTTTGATTCCAAGCCCTCTTTCTGGGGATACTAATAGCGTGAATTTTGGCCCCGACGAACCCGTAACTCGCGAACAGTTGATTCTCTGGAAGGTGCCTCTGGATACTCGCGAACCTTTGCCGAAGACCGATCTGGAAAATGTGACGGAGGCCTGGGGCTTTCAAGATGCTTCTAAAATTGACCCTAATGCTTTAAGGGCGGTCATGGTCGATTTTAGTAATGGAGATTTCTCTAATATTCGGCGGGTTTTTGGTTATACGACTCTGTTTCAACCTAAAGCCCCAGTCACTAGGGCAGAGGCGGCGGCTAGTCTTTGGTATTTTGGCTTTCTAGGAGATGGGGTCTCTGCTGAAGAGGTATTGAAGGCTAATTCCAATCCTTAAGTAAAAGGGCCATGGATTCAAGTAAATGGCCCCCATAAAGGGCCAAATTAGTTTTTCAAAAAAAAATTCAAAAAATCTTTCAAAACCCCTTGACAGTTCTTTATAGATTCGCTAGAGTATTAAGGGTGGGAGTTGAAAAAGACTTTCACAAGACAAATCAAGCCCCCATCGTCTAGAGGCCTAGGACACCTCCCTTTCACGGAGGCGACAGGGATTCGAATTCCCTTGGGGGTATTAATAAATAAGGGCGAGAGAATTAATTCTCTCGCCCTTATTTTGTATGGAGATGTGTATGCAGATATAAAAAACCCGGTTTCTGGCGGGGGAGTTAGGTAGAACCCAGACTCGCAACCAGAAATTGTTAATTGTTAATTGATATAAGCCCCACTCAAACGTCGATAAACTGTAACCAAACCGTCGGCATCTCCGACGTTACCGGGAAACAAGACGACCGGTAAATTGGGGAACTGGGGATGGTCTGCGGGAGTGCGTACCATGGAACATCCCGCTAAAACTTGACCCAGCAAGCGGGCGGTCCTCAATGCCAAACCCTTGCTGAGAGTGTCGTTAGAAGTGATGCCGCCCTTGCTAATCAAAAAGCCGATATCTTCTGGCAAACCGCGTTCGATATCCATTAACAAATCCGAAACGGCTGCCCCAAATTCCATACGCCTCTCGACGCTATCGAAAGTAAGCTCTTGGCGAGGGGTGTAAGCGACGGGAGTTTTTCCCTCAGCATGGGCCGATCGCACCTTCGCCAAAATATCTTCTAACAGTGCGGTTTTTTCTTCTGGAGAGTCTTCGAGTAAATGGGATACGTTGACTTCGATGCCAACAATGCCAGGTTCTTGCAGCAAGCGTTGGAGTTGTTCCGTGGATTTTTTAACGTGAGAACCAACGATAATGGCCCCCGGTTTGCCGTCGCGGACGTATTTCGCCATATCTTCCGGGGCGATCGCTTGCGGTCCGAGATTTGCTAAGGATGTCAAGATACTGGCGGCGCTGCGAAATAAAAATCGCTTGCCTTGAGTTGCCGCCCCCCGCAAATCTTTGGCGAAACTGTCTAAGTCTGCTTGAGTTTCCGCATCCACCACGCCGCATTGGTTGTTGGTAAGTTGCATCAGGCGATCGCTAACCCCGCCGCGCAAGTCTGCCAGCAAAAATCGTTCCACCGCGTCGGCTTTGATGCGACCTTTGGTTTTTTCTTCCACATAGTCCGGCAAATAGCTGTGGTGGTAGCCGAAAACTGAATCTCGGGCGAACTCGGTTTCGTGAACTGGAGTGGGAGTGCCGTTGACCGTGAGGTAATGAATGCTGTCGCGGGTAACTCGCCCGCCCTCGAAAAAGGCGGGGACTAGGAAATGGGCGTCGAAGGGTCCGAGTTCTTCGGCGATGACGTCGGTTTCTACTGGATAGTGACCTCGGAGGGTGGAGTCGGAACGACTTACTACGAGAAAATCTTCGATATTTTCCGCAGCGATCGCCTCTTTTAGGTTGTGAGTTACTTCTCGGGTAACGTTCGCTGCTTGTTCTGGAGTCAAGGCGCGGGTATTGGTCAGGACGAAAAATATGGGACATTCATCCCGCAGCCCTATCCGCAAAGTTTCCACATCCCACTGCATCAGCAGCAAGCAACTATGAACTGTTTGGGAACCGGTGGGGTCGTCATCGAGGACTATAATTTTGGGTTGGTCTGTCATCTTTTTTTTGTTAATTGGTAGAACAGGCATCTTGCCTGTAGAACAGGCGTCTCGCCTGTTCTACGAGTTCAAATTATCTCATACTTCGGCAGTTCGTAGTAATCGCTTTAGCGATTAAAGGCGATCGGAAAATCGCTGAAGCGATTACTACGAACTTGGGGAAAATCGCTCTTCGCGATTACTACGAACAATCCTAAATTCGCGAATGTTTATCTTGCAATCTTTTCATTTCATCTCTAACGGTAACTGCTATTTCTAATGCCTCGTTTAATAACCGTCCGTGTTCGTTGGCTTCGTCATTAATTAAAAGTTCGGTTACGTCGTTTAAATGACTTGCAAACAACTTGGTATTAGCGGAAATAAATCTTTTGTGTTTTCTTAAAATTCTTTCTATGGTTAAAGCTCGCACTAAATCTTCTCTTATCAATTCCAAAGCTTCGATAACTCGTTCTCGGTTTTTTGATTTCAAATTACTGCTTCCTACCCCTTCGATTTCGTCCTGAATTGCTAGAGCTTTAACTATCGTATTGTATTTGTCTGTGGCATCGAATAATTTAGTTAATTTTTTATTTCTGGCACTAACAATTATTTTATACAAATCCTCAATAAAAGTTCCAATTGCAAAAAACAAAAAGATAGCAAACAATAATAAATTCTGTTGGGGCAAAATTTCTGCCAAAAGCAAATAGCCGATAAATAACAAGGAGGCGATCGCCAAACTTTTGAAGTTTTCCGAGACAAACTTACCCAACGTCGGCGGTCTAAAAACCCGCTCCAAGCCGATACCGCTAAGGCGTCTAATTTCTCGATTAGTAATTTCTAAACCTTGTAAATCCTCTCTCATAAGTTCTAATAGGATTGCTATAGTGACAGTTCGTAGTAATCGCTTTAGCGATTCATATTGATAAATCGCTAAAGCGATTACTACGAACTAGATTATTTATTTGCCACAAATCCCCAACGAATTGCTATATTTATTACCCATTAGTAGTAAGTTGCCGATCGCCTATTTCCAATTCAGGAGTTTTAATTTTAAATTTAGTTTTAGGTTTGCCCATGCCGTTAGTTAAATTGTAACTAGCAGCCAGCAACCACAACCACAAACGAGGCATTCGAGGTTCCAACCAAGACTGAATGCCACGGGTAAAATTCGGCAACCATCCAAAGAAGAAACTCATCAATGCTAAAAAGGTAAAATTGAGATAACTAATCAGCCACATACTAATTTCTTTAACATTGATAAAATCTAAAATCCAGACCAGTAATAAAATATTTTTCCTCGCTGCCTTTAGCGCCAAACCCGTAAACATCCACCAATGAGTTTTATCTTTAATAAAAGTCTCGGCTACTTCTGGGGGCGAGTCTGCCAAAATACCAAAAAAGGTATTGAGAATAGAGCTAATTTTTTGAGGAGGTAAAAACTTACCCGTCGGCACCATCATCCCCTTAGAAAACAACCAAGTAACGCTAATATTGCTTTGGTAAGCGCGAATTTGGTTTAAGCTTTTGGCATCGAGCAGATCGTGTTTTAAAGCAGTATCCAAAAGTTCCGTTAAGCGGGGGAGATTTCTCACCAGCGAACCGAAGCCGGTGAAAACTAAAGGAGATTGAAGAGAGGCCGCATCGCCAATACAAATCAAGCGATCGAAAGCAACCTGGCGATCGCTACTTCCGAGGCTAAAATGCCCAGGAATATAACCAAAAGTCGGTTTTTTAAAAACCAAATCATCCATATTGCAGCGCCGATATTCAGGCAGAATGGCGAAAAAATCCTCGTACATTTCTAACAGAGAACCGGGATTTTTAGAATTAACTTGATGGTAATGAAATAGATAAATAGTTAATTCGTTGCCCGCCCCAGGAAACAACTCCCAAATCAACTGTCGCCCGCGAGAAATATCCCCGTGACTGTTAAGAACGTCGCCATAATCAGAATCCCAAACCCCCGGTTCAAATCCGCGATCGACCACCGCCCCAACCGTAGGACAAACGCTACTAAAAGCCTTCGTTCCGTTCAACTGCCAAGCAATGGGAGATGCAGTCCCCATGGCATCTACTATTAAGCGACTCGTAAAAGTTTTGACCGATTTAGTTGGTAAATGAATAGCCTCAACTACCGCTCTTTCTTCTTCGATATCGGCGCGGATAAATTCTGTTTCGTCGGCAATTTCCCCCCCCGCTTCTCGGAGTTTTACGCCACACAAATGGAGTAATTTCTCTGAATCTAAAGCCACATTTAAGACCGTGGGAGTGTGGAGAATTGCTGCTTTAGCAAAGGGAGGATTATTGGCATCGAAGAATTTATTAAATCCGTCCTTGTATTCTCTTGCAATTAAACCTTCTATTTCTGCGGCAGTAAATAAACCCAAGTCGATTAAACTTTCGAGCTCGGAGCGCGAAATATTCCACTCTCGGTTCATGCGCCCAAAGGGCAATCTTTCTATTAGCAATACTCGATAACCCAACCTCGCCATCACCGCAGCATGGACTACTCCTAAAGCACCACCAATATAGATCGAGTCATATTCATATTCCTTCCTATCTTCTATCTCTGAACTCCGACCAGCGACTTCTGAAGTCTTTTTAAAGATTACTTGTTTGGGTTTTTGGGGGTTTTGAACTCCTTCGCGCCAGCGTTTCTCCCACCAGTAGGCGCGCTGGAGATCGTATTCGCCCTTGGGCATTTTTTGAAAGTATTTGACTGTTAGAGGG
The DNA here is from genome assembly GCA_034189005.1 of Cyanobacteriota bacterium. Taxonomy (GTDB): domain Bacteria; phylum Cyanobacteriota; class Cyanobacteriia; order Cyanobacteriales; family Microcoleaceae; genus CALKCV01. The sequence continues at coordinate 111,351 of JAXHVR010000003.1, forward strand.
TAGTGGGGCGCGAGGGCATCAAATATCGATTCTTGGGATAGGTCTATTTCTGGGGGTTCTGGATATTGCTGGGGAAATTGGTTTCTGAGGTTGGCGGTGAGAGGTTTAATTATTTGTTTTTCCATGGAAGAAGATGCCCCCAGGGAAAAGACTTTGAGATAAGTGGTTCGCTGTAGGGACCAGAGGAAGATAGAGAGTTCCGAGGGATCTGGGCCATCGTCGAAGAGGAGCCGAATGCCGTCTGGGGTGAGGATTTTTTCCCCTGCGGGGGGGTCAAATTTCTCTTGCAACCAGAGACGCACTGCGGCCGTGTCTGGGGTGGGAATTTCTAGGTATAAGATTTCTTTCATCGGATTTTATTAAGTTAGAATCGATCGGGTGCTAAAAGGGGGTTGACAATTGGTGAAAGTGTGCTATAATCCCTTAGCTTCAATATTGCTTATGGAAAGTTGCTAATTTTATCACATTTTGAGCGCTGAAATTTGAGTATATTGGCTTATTTGGTAGGGGTTTTTACCTTTATCTGCTTACTATGGTGGCAGGGTTTGTGCCTTTTTTGTCGCCATTTTATTTTTTAAATCTAAAATCTAACATTTGTCAATTATTGATGATGAAATATCCTATTCCTAAGAACGTTGAAGAAATTATGGCTTTGCAAGAGGAGCCGATTAATGAAGAAGTGGTAGCGGCGGCGATCGCTGGTGTTATAGAGATAGGTCGTTCTCAGGGACAGTCTTTAGACGAACTAAAAGCACAGGTATTGGCTGACGATAATTTGTTAGATATGGCTCAGAGACAGTGGCTCAGTCAGACTCTTGAGGAGGCTTGGCAAAATTGGCCTGAGTCTGGCGAAACATTAAAAGTCGAAAATGCTTGAAAATACTATTGACATAAAGACAGAGATATGGTATAAAGCTTAAATTAAGAAACCCGGTTTTTGGGAAAAACCGGGTTTCTGGGGGGACGATCGCTTATCGGGCTTGGCCCCTTGGAGTATAATTAATATCAAGTCCCAATAAATAACCATAAGAAAATAAAGAGAGGAAAAAGGGGAATGCAAGGCAGAACAAAGAGCCCAGACTTTTCCCTCAATTATTAATTATTAATTATTAATTGTTAATTGATATAAGGAGCGATCGCGAAAATAACCTCTATCTTCTCGGCACAAGGAACGGTCAGTCGCCATTGGAGGAGCGATCGTTTAATCGCCTCCAAAGTTTCTTTATCCGTCAGGGATGTATTTTCATCATCCACCACCACTCGCACCACGCGATCGCCCTTCACCCACAATTCCAAAATAATCTCGCCGCTGACAGCGGGCGGGAGTTCGACATTTTGCAAGTATCGCGCTAGGGCATCTTGACCGGCATTATCCAACCCCACGACTGCCGTAACTTCCAACCGGGGATTAGTTGCCTGGGAAGGCGAACTACCTTTAGAAAGAGCTTTTTTGACTTTGCGAACTGCCCGATCCGCTAAACCGCCAAGAGTAATCCTTTCCGCTTCTTGGGGCATCCAATCTGTGGCAGGATCGAACGCAATCCCTCTTGCTTTTTCTTCTGGAGCCATTCCTGAGTCTCCAGGAGCCGTATTTTGCAAATAGTATTTTGCAGCATTTACGCTTTGCCTCCCACGAGCCATTGGTGCCGATAAACGAGACATCGACTGCCCCCGGCTTCGTCGTTGCAACTCGTCCGGGGAGCTACCAAAAATCCCTTCATAACTAACTCCCTCCGGCATCTCCACCGGCACTTCCACGGACACGCGCTTGCCCCCTGGTTCAACCCGCACCTCTTCGCTAACCGCTACAAAAGCCGTATATTGAGACAATAACTGATAAGTCAAAGCAGTCTCAGTCACCGCCTCGACCTTAGACTTCTTCTCGTAGTCGAACATCTGGTTCGTCAAATATTTAATCCGCTGCCGCCCCCACAACTGAGCAACGGCGAGATTGCCATCCTCGGCAAAATCAATCTGGAATTTCTGCTGGTAAGTTTCTCCACCAGCAGCAATACCCGTAATTTGCAACTCCCCACCAACGGCATCTTCTTCCCGCCCGAACAGCACCAACGGTTGTTCCGCAAACAAATCTAGTGCCGGCATGGGATAAATATCGGGACTTTTGCCGTTACCTTTCCACTCAATCTCAATTTGAGTCAAAACCGGATTGTTAATTTGCAGGAAAAATTTCTGGGCAACTTCCTCAGCCGGTTCGTCATTGCGCGCTATCCGGGCGATACCCCGTCCCACTTCTGCCAAGCGATTAATTAAAAAGCGATTCACCGAATTCCCCACGCCGAAACTGTAGAGGCGATTTCCCGGTTCGAGCTTATCTTGCACCTTTGCCAGCACGGAATTTTCGTTACCGATGTAACCGTCGGTAAGCATGACAATACTCCGCAGTCGCCCCTCACTAGGCGAAGGAAATTTCAACACTTCCTCGATGCCGTTTAGCATCTCGGTGCCGCCATTAGCAGTTAATCGGTCGATATATTGAATGGCGCGATCGCGATTTTCCTGCGTATTGGCAAGAGGTTTATCCGACAGTCTAGTTGTCGTCGAGGCAAAGTCGATAATAGCGAAAGTGTCGTCTGGGTTGAGACCTTTTATAAAGCGGCGCATCAATTCCTGGCATTGCAAGATCGGATATCCGCTTTGGGAACCGGAGGTATCCATGAGGAATACTACATCTTTGGGAACTATTTCATCGCGGCGATATTTCAAAGCGGGGATGAGGTAGAGGGCGAAATGTCCGCCGCGACTGTCTGCCTGAGTTAAAACCGTTGCTTTGGTGTTATTGCTGGCAACTCGATAGCGCAGGATTAAGTCTTTATTGGGGATAGTGTCTTCTTCTCCCAACTGCACTGTAATAGTTTCGCCGCTGTTACTGGTACGAATTTTGTGGGAGTTGGAATAAACTTTAGAGACCTGCATCCCGGCATTAATCTCCACGGTAACGGCGATATCGTGGGCCGAACGAGTTCCGGGGGGCATTACTGGGGGCGTAATATTGGCGGCGTCGGGTACTTCGTCGGTATTCCCCGCCGCATCCATCGGTTTGCCCGGAATATAACGCGGCCCCACTACCATCGGGAAGACGAATTCGTAGTCCCCGCCCTCGAAGAGCAGACTGTCGGTGTAGCGGATGATGACATCTATTTGTTCCCCTGGTTTGATGTTGGCGAGGGATTGGGTGAAGATATTATCGCGCTGTTGTTCTAGCAGGCCGGCGGTGCGACCTTGCTGTTTTGCTTCTTGGTAAATTTTTTGTGCTTCTTCGCGTTTTTTGATATTGCCTTTGATGAGGCGATCGCCTATTTTGATTTCCATCTCATCCACCGCCGCTTCGTCTGGCAGGGGGAAGACGTAAGTCGCCTCCAGAGGATCCTCGAAGGGGTTCTCGAATTGCTGGATAACTTCTACGCGGGAGAGGTTGCCGGCAATTTTTGATTTAACTTCGGTATGTTTGAGCGGAAACGTCAATTTTTGCTTGTCGGAGGTTTGAACGTATAACCCCGCTGTAGTAGGGGCACTGGCGGACATAATCTTAAATTCCAGAAACAGCTACCTCCATCTGTAACATATCCGAAGGGAAAACGACAACTGAGCATAAAGCCCTTCGTAGGGATTGAAAAGTTCGTAGTAATCGCTTTAGCGATTCATATAGATAAATCGCTAAAGCGATTACTACAAACCACGCTTTAGTTAAAAGGCTGGAACCTGTCTGCCGTTAGCTGACTTGCTTGAACGTCCTCCACAGTAGCCAAGAGATCGTTGTTAAAGCGGATTTCGCTGCCGACTACTCCTTGAGTAATTACCAACTGCTCGAAAGTAACTTCCTGTGCTAGCACAATAAAGTCTTCCACCTCGAAGTCGGTAATAACGTCAGAACCCCCGTTCGGTCCGAGCACAAAGCGATCGCTACCACTGCCACCAGTGAGAATATCGTTGCCGTTTTCTCCCAGGAGCCAGTCATCCCCAGAATTACCGCAGAGAGTATCGTCATCCTTGCCACCCCGGAGGGTATCGTTGCCATCCTCGCCGCAGGCTTTATCGCGACCTTCATTGCCAAAAATCAGGTCGTCGCCGCCACCACCGTTAATCCGGTCTTGCTGACCGTTATCGCCGACTGGTTCCGAACTACCGAGGTTATCGCCATAGATAGTGTCGTTACCCTCGTCGCCGCAGAGGGTATCGTTGCCGTCGTCGCCGATTAAGCGATCGTCTCCTCCATCGCCAAACAGCAGATCGTCGCCTTTACCGCCCCGGGCATCGTCATCACCCTCTCCGGCCACCAGACTATCGTTGCCTTGGTTGCCGTTCATGCGATCGTTACCGCCGCCGCCGAAGAGCAAGTCTTCTCCGAATATATCGAGAACGCTTGCATCGTGGTTGCCGCCAAAGATACTGTCATCTCCCTGTTGGCCCAGGAGAGTATCGTTGCCGACTTCCCCGCGCATCCAGTCCCCATCCTTACCGCCATAGAGGAAATCATTGCCTTTTCCTCCATGAAGGGTATCGTTGCCGCGACCGCCGTGACCGGTATCGTTACCTTCTCCACCCATTAAGGTATCTTGCCCGGCGGGGCTTAGAGCTTCCGCGTCTGTCTGGAGCAGTTCGCGCAAGGCGTTCGCTTCTTCCAGGGTGAGGTCTCCGAGCATCATGTCGTTGCCTTTTTCGCCCATGATTGCATCGTCGCCGTCGCCGCCATGAAGGACGTCGTCATTTTTGCCCCCACGCATTTCGTCGTTGCCCTCGTCTCCCAGGAGAATATCGTTCCCCTGGTTGCCGCCCATGAGGTCTTCGCCTAAACCGCCAGACATCAGGTCGCGCCCTTCTAGGTCGCGATCGTCGCGGGCACCGCCCCACATGGTATCGTTGCCTTTTTCGCCTAACATGACATCATCGCCGAGTTCGCCGTGCAGTTCGTCATCTCCTTTTCCGCCGCGAACGCGGTCTGGATCTTTTCCACCGAAGAGGCGATCGTTCTGCTCCTTACCGTGGAGGTAATCCATGCCCCGCTCGCCGTAAACGGTATCGTCGCCCTCGCCGGCAAAAACATCGTCGTTGCCAGAACCCGCTCGAATGCGATCGTTACCACCGTTGGCTAATATTTCTTCATCAATACTACTACCCTCTAAGTCGCCATCGCCGTCAGTGTGTTCGATGCTGCGCGCGACTCGATTTGGTTCGATAGTAATGCGAGGTAGCGATGAGAGTTCCACCAGTTCGACCGTTGGCTTTTCGGGACAAGAACAATCACAATCATCTTCCCCTTCCGGTTCGGGACTTGGTTCGGGAGTTAGTTCTGGTTCTGGTTCTGGTTCTGGTTCTGGTTCCGGTTCTGGTTCTGGTTCCGGTTCCGGTTCCGGTTCCGGTTCCGGAGTTGGTTCTGGAGTTGGTTCTGGAGTTGGTTCTGGAGTTGGTTCTGGAGTTGGTTCCACCCCGGAAGGAATCACATCAATAGTAACCAGGATCGGTTCCGAGACCTCTCCATTTTCATAAGTCACCGTGTAGGTAAAGGTATCGGTGCCGCTGAAACCGTCGGCGGGAACGTAGGTTATAGTGCCGTCATCGTTTATAACCACTTCCCCATTGCCAGGGACTTCCGCTATTTCCAGGCTATCTGGAACCACGGGGTTTTCAGAGTCCCCATCGTTTTCCAGGATATTTACCGTGACAGGTTCTCCCACATTAGTGATGTCCTCGTCTGGTTCCGGTTCTATTGTAGGTGCTTCGGAAGGAATCACATCAATAGTAACCAGGATCGGTTCCGAGACTTCTCCATTTTCATAAGTCACCGTGTAGGTAAAGGTATCGGTGCCGCTGAAACCGTCGGCGGGAGTGTAGGTTATGGTGCCGTCATCGTTTATAACCACTTCGCCATTGCCAGGGACTTCGGCTATTTCCAGGCTATCTGGAACCACGGGGTTTTCAGAGTCCCCATCGTTTTCCAGGATATTTACCGTGACAGGTTCTCCCACATTAGTGATGTCTTCGTCCGGTTCCGCTATAGTTGGATAAAGGATAGAAATATTAGCCGGTTCTAAAGTATTGCCATTGTTATCTTTAGCTGAATAAGGAATGCTGACTTCTCCTTCAAAAGAGTCAACGGGAGTAAAGGTCACATTTCCTTCATCGTCCACCACAAAAGTTCCCTGCCCCGGAACTCGCAGTTGTTTCTGAACTCCGGGAGTGTCTGGGTTGAGGTCGATAGTTGTCGGGTCGATGCTTTTATCGTTTTCCGTGACGTCGAAAGTTATGGGTTGCCCCGGTTCGGCAGTTAACTCATCATTTTCGAGTTGGGGAAGTGATGAAACCTCTATAGAAATATTAGCCGGTTCTAAAGAGTTACCATTGTTATCTTTAGCTGAATAAGGAATGCTGACTTCTCCTTCAAAAGAGTCAACGGGAGTAAAGGTCACATTTCCTTCATCGTCCACCACAAAAGTTCCTTGACCGGGAACTCGCAGTTGTTTTTGAACTCCGGGAGTGTCTGGGTCGAGGTCGATAGTTGTCGGGTCGATGTCCTCATCGTTTTCCGTGACGTCGAAAGTAATGGGTTGTCCCGGTTCGGCAGTTAACTCATCATTTTCGAGTTGGGGAAGTGATGAAACCTCTATGGAAATATTAGCCGACTCTAAAGAGTTACCATTGTTATCTTTAGCTGAATAAGGAATGCTGACTTCTCCTTCAAAAGAGTCAACGGGAGTAAAGGTCACATTTCCCTCATCGTCCACCACGAAGGTTCCCTGCCCCTCAACAGTTAGTTCCTTCTGAACTCCGGGAGTGTCTGGGTCTAGGTCGATA
>JAXHVR010000030.1:0-3091 GCA_034189005.1 Cyanobacteriota bacterium
TACATCCACATGGGCAAAAGGTCAAAAGCCTAAGATTATCTAGGAGCCGGGTGCGGTGAAAGTCGCACGCTCGGTTCTGAAGGAGAGGGGCGGGAAGGTAACTTCCCCCTCGACTCTAACAAGCTTCCTTTCATTAGGCACTCCCTGACAGAGGCAGTGAAAGATTAGGACAACCAAGCTCTGACCCAGTTTGACCCTAATCAATGGATTTGGTCTCAACGAGATGTTACCACGGACTGCTAGGAGCCGGATGCGGTGAAAGTCGCTTGTCCGGTTTTGAAGAGGAGGTGCGAGGGGTAATACCCTCCATCGACCTTAACAAACCGGGTTTTTGGGCGGGCGAGTTAGCATTGTTGGGTTGCGCTGCGCGTTCGCTTAACCTACAATTACAACAATTACAACAATTACAACAAAATGGTTAATTTTCCCCAAGGTGTTGTAAACTAATGACGAGTACAAAAACCAAAGAACCAATCATGTCATACGATCGCGAAAAAGAAATAGCCATCGAAGCCGTTGTTGCCGCTGCCAAACTCTGCGAAAAAGTCCGCAGCAAGATCCCCGCAGCAATGGAAAAAACCGACAAAAGCCCCGTCACCGTCGCCGACTACGGCGCCCAAGCCCTAATTTGCAAAGCCCTCTCGGAAGCCTTCCCAGACGACCCCATCGTGGGAGAAGAAGACTCTGCCGCCCTCCGCACCCCAGAAATGTCGGAAAACTTGACAAAAGTAACCAATTATGTCAAAGAACAACTCCCCGATGCGACCCCAGAAGACGTGACCGGTTGGATCGATCGCGGTAACGGCAAAGTCAGTCCCCGTTATTGGACTCTAGACCCCATCGACGGCACCAAAGGCTTTTTGCGTCAAGACCAATATGCCGTAGCCTTGGCGCTGGTAGAAGATGGAGAAGTGAAACTCGGCATCTTAGGCTGTCCGGCCATGCCAGCAGACAACAGCGAACCCGGTGTCTTATATGTAGCGGTACGCGGCGAGGGGGCAGTGATGAGGGCGATCGCGGGCGGCGATTTCGTACCCATTAAAGTTGTCGATGTTGAAGATGCAGCAAATATGCGGTTTGTAGAGAGCGTCGAAAGTTCCCACGGAGACCAAGAACGTCAGAACAAAATTGCCCAAGCGGTGGGCATTACTTCCGAGTCCGTGCGAGTAGATTCTCAGGCAAAGTATGGTATCGTCGCATCGGGGAAAGCAGCATTATATTTACGGTTGCCATCCCCCAAATACCCAGACTATCGGGAGAATATTTGGGACCATGCAGCCGGGGCGATCGTGGTGGAGGAAGCCGGCGGACGGGTTAGCGATCTTTACGGCAAACCTTTGAACTTTGCCGACGGCGCGAAGATGCTGAATAATCGAGGCGTAGTAGTCAGCAACGGCGTCATTCACGATCGCGTTTTAGCAGCGCTGAACGATTAATAATTGGTTGGAGATTTAAGAATGCCGCGTTCGTAGTAATCGCTTTAGCGATTGATATAGATAAATCGCAGCGCTGAACTATTAATAATAGGTTAGAGATTTAAGAATGCCGCGTTCGTAGTAATCGCTTTAGCGATTGATATAGATAAATCGCTAAAGCGATTACTACAAGCTAGCCACCCGACCTACAAAAAAATGGCGAAGGTATCGATTTAAGAAACCGGGTTTTTCGCAAAAACCCGGTTTCTGGCCGACGACGGGATTTGCAATTATTAATTATTAATTGTTAAATAACAATATCTTCCTCAGCCATAGTGACCTTCTGGGGACTCTGTTTAAACAGTGCCAACCCGAAAGTAATAGGTCCGACCCTGCCGACAAACATAAGCAGAATAATAATAATCTTACCCCAAGGCACTAAATCCCCAGTAATTCCTCGCGAAAGCCCCACCGTCCCCAGAGCAGAAGCCGCCTCGAAAATCACATCTTCAAAAGCCTGCCCCTGAACCAACAGCAAAAACAGACTTCCAGTTAAAAACATTATGACGTAAAAAACTACCGCAGCAAAAGCTCCCAAAACCCGATTGAGAGAAATGCGTCGTCCAAAGAAAGTAACATCCTTCCGACCGCGAAGCGAAGCCCAAAGCGCTCCCAACCCCGCCCAGATCGTCGTAGTTTTCAATCCACCCCCGGTCCCAGACGGAGAGGCGCCAATCACCATCAAGATCGTCATCGCTAATACTGGTGCGGCCGCTAACGCTTCAATAGGATGGCTATTAAAACCAACAGTAGTCATGGCAGTCATAGACTGGAAACCCGACGCAAGAAATCTTTCGCCAAAGGGCAACTCAACTATAGATGGCTCCCCAAAAAACAGAAAAATCCAGCCCAAAGCAATAGAACTGAAAGTGGCATATAAAATAATCTTCGTAGTCAAAGTGATAGGAGTCTTGCGAGTTACGCTCAACCAAACATCAGAAATGACGATAAAACCGATCGCTCCTAAAAGACTAAGAACTGTCACGACAATATTAACCAGCCAGTCGTCTCTAAAGTCAACCAAACTCGACGGAAAAATGCTAAACCCCGCCGTACAAAATGCCGAAATAGAATGAAAAACGGCAGCCCATACTGCATTGGGTACCTCTGCCGATGAGAAGGCAACGTACAAGCCGATAAAACCGGCAACTTCCGCAAGTACGGTAAAAATGATGGTGTGTTTGAGAAAGGTCTTCAGGCTAAACCCCTCGGGAAGGGCAAACACAGTTTTACCTATATCTTGACGCATAGATGGCAGGGTTTTTTCCCGAGCTAAAATTGCAACCGAACCCAAAGTCATATAGCCCAAGCCTCCTATTTGGAAAGCGCAAGCAACTATAAATTCCCCAAAAAAGCTGTAAGCATCGGGAGTATTAACGGTAACCAATCCCGTAGTGCTAATAGCCGAAGTAGCAATAAAAAGATTATCTAGGGGGCTTATATAACCAGACTCCCAGCTAAAAGGCAAACAAAGGAAGAACCAGGTTAACAAAACATAAAAGCCGTAGCCGATGAGAACTACGCGAGTAGGTTTCTTGACGAGCGGACGGAAAAAATTGCGATTAGAAAATTTTTTCACAAGGTTTACTATTATTTAATGAAAAATTAATCCAGAT
>JAXHVR010000030.1:3191-4977 GCA_034189005.1 Cyanobacteriota bacterium
AGTTCGTAGTAATCGCTTTAGCGATTCATCTTTATAAATCGGAGTTCGTAGTAATCGCTTTAGCGATTCATCTTTATAAATCGGAGTTCGTAGTAATCGCTTTAGCGATTCATCTTTATAAATCGCTAAAGCGATTACTACGAACTATAGACGCTAAAACAGGGGTTAAAAATGTTAATTGTTAATTACCTCGACAAATTCTTGCATTTTTTCGACATAGCGATCGCGCGCTACTTCCAAAAAATTATTATGACCTCCCCCGGCAATCCACATACTTAATTTAGGTTCCCCAGCTTCGGCAAAAAGTTGCTTTGCGTGACTAAAAGGTATAACTTCGTCAGCATCGCCGTGCATTATGAGTACCGGAGCATCTACTTTATCAATTTTATTAATATTGGGAAATTTATCAAAAGGATAAAGTGGAACTGGGATGCCAACCCGAAAAGCGCTGACAAACCCGCTTTCCACCACCAAACCCGCCACCGGCATCCGAGAGGCCAAATCCACCGAAGGGCCGCTGCCCACGGAACGGCCGTAAACAATTATTCGTTCCGCTGGGACTTTTAATTCTTGCCGGAGATAATCGTAAGCCGCGTTAATATCCTCGTAAGCGCCCCCCACAGTTGGCCTTCCCTCGCTGAGGCCGTAGCCCCGGTAGTCGTAGGAGAAGACAGCGAAACCAATATCCCGCAAGTCTCGCAACCGGGGCAAAATATCCCCCAAATCCTCCGCATTGCCGTGACTGTAAAGAATAGTGTAGCGGGCCTGGGGGTTTGGCAAATAAAGTCCAGTTATTTTCACCCCGGCCCCGGAAGTCAGGTCGATAAAGTCCCCATTATCCGAGTAGCTGGAAGGGCGGGGGAGGAAAATGAGGCGATCGCTCCAAAAGAAGGCCCACAAGCCCACCAAAACATAAATAATCAAAAAAGAACGCAGAAATCTTTTCAAAGAAAATTTACCAACCAGCAAGCGTTTAACAGCTTTTTTGTTCATATTAGGCCTAAAATGTTTACCTTAAGAGTGCTTTGAGGAATAATTTTTAACGCAGTCTGCTCTTAGTAGCAGAATAATTAACGTTATTGCGAGGAATTAATATGGCCTTAGAATATCCAGACGACCTAAAATACTTGGACAGCCACGAATACGTCCGAACCGATGGCGACATAGCCACTATTGGCATTAGCGCCTTTGCCGTGGATCAGCTAGGAGATATCGTCTTTTTGGAACTCCCAGAAATCGGCGACGCTTTAGAACAGGGCGAATCTTTTGGCAGCGTAGAATCTGTTAAAGCCGTCGAAGAGCTCAATGCCCCCGTCTCCGGTACCGTGATAGAACTTAACGATCCAATTGTAGAGTCTCCCGAACAGATAGCAGAAGACCCTTACTTAGAGGGTTGGCTGTTGAAAGTGCGCATCAAAGATGTTGAGGAGTTAGGAGATGTCCTCTCTGCCGATCGCTATCGCAAAATGGTGGAGGGGGAATAGTTCGCCGTCTTTTGTTTGCCGCTTCCTTGGGAATTCTGTCTCCCGGAGCTATGGCCAATTATCCCAGATTCGCAACGAGGGAATCTGGGATAATTTTATGGCCTTAGTTCTCAAAAATTAGCAATAGACTTCGTGGCAGTTGTAGGCAACAGGCAACAGGCAACAGGCAACAGGGAAGAGGTTTTAAGGAAAAAGGAACGAAAAACGATTTTATTTTTACTTTTGCCACGAGGTCTAATTAAAAAACCCCGGTTTTTAGGCTATCCGAATCTTCTCGCCGCCATTTCTGGTTTGCCCAAATT
>JAXHVR010000030.1:5077-59406 GCA_034189005.1 Cyanobacteriota bacterium
TTTTAAGGAAAAAGGAACGAAAAACGATTTTATTTTTACTTTTGCCACGAGGTCTAATTAAAAAACCCCGGTTTTTAGGCTATCCGAATCTTCTCGCCGCCATTTCTGGTTTGCCCAAATTTACAGCCCTTCCCTTGAAATCTAAAAAATATTGTTACAAAGTAGTAGAACAGGCGTCTCGCCTGTTTCCTTCCGAACAGGCGTCTCGCCTGTTACAAACGCACAGCCGAGACACCTGTTACAAAGCAAGAACAGGCACTTCGCCCGTTAGTAGTCAACAAAAAGGAATAAAAGAGTGGTAGCAATTCAGACACCCCAGAGAACCTCTAGCAGTCAAAACCAGCTTCTCAAGAAGGGGAAGAAGTCCATCGACTTCGCCCGCAGACACACTGGCCCAAGTCCAGAGGAAGTCCAACAAATGCTGGAAATATTGGGTGTCTCCTCCCTCGACACCCTCATCAAAAAAACGGTACCTCCAGCAATTAGACTCAAAGAGTCCCTGAAACTGCCCCCAGCGCAAAGCGAATATGCAGCCCTAGCCCAACTAAAACAAATTGCGGCCAAAAACCAAATTTTTCGTTCCTTTATCGGCACCGGCTATCACGACTGCATCACCCCCCCAGTCATCCAACGCAATATCTTAGAAAATCCCGGCTGGTACACTGCCTACACCCCCTACCAAGCAGAAATCGCTCAAGGGCGACTCGAAGCTTTGCTCAATTTCCAGACCATGGTCATCGACTTGACTGGATTAGAAATTGCTAATGCTTCTCTGCTGGACGAGGCGACGGCGGCAGCGGAGGCGATGAGCATGAGTTATAACGTCTGCAAAAATAAAGCTAATACTTTCTTCGTCTCCCAAGACTGTCACCCCCAGAATATCGAAGTGGTAAAAACTCGGGCGAAGGCATTGGGAATAGAAGTAATAGTCGGGGACTACAAAACCTTCGACTTTGAGACGCCGATCTTTGGTGCCCTCCTGCAATACCCCGCCACCGACGGCGCAATTTACGATTATCGGGAATTCTGCGATCGCGCCCATGGCAAAAAGGCTTTAGTCACCGTCGCCGCCGATATCTTAAGCCTAACCTTGCTAACTCCCCCAGGAGAATTCGGCGCCGATATCGCCGTCGGCAATACCCAACGTTTCGGCGTTCCCCTCGGATACGGAGGCCCCCACGCAGCATTCTTCGCTACCAAGGAAGCCTACAAGCGCCAAATTCCCGGACGGGTCGTCGGCGTTTCCAAAGATGCCAGCGGCAAACAGGCCTTGCGTCTGGCACTGCAAACTCGCGAACAACACATCCGCAGGGAGAAGGCTACCAGTAATATTTGTACCGCCCAAGTGTTGCTCGCAGTAATGGCGAGTATGTATGCAGTTTATCACGGTCCCGAAGGGTTGAAGCGCATAGCAGAGAACGTGCATCATTTAACGGCAGTATTGGCCGCCGGGTTGGAGGAATTGGATTATGAAATAAGTTCCGAACCTTTCTTCGATACCTTGCGGGTAACTCCGACAAAAGAATCCCCCCTCCACAGTGGGGCCGAGATTATCGCCGCTGCAGAAGACGCTTGTCTGAACCTGCGGCTTTTAAATGCCAATAATGTCGGCATTTCTCTCGACGAGACTACCACCGTTAACGATTTGCTAGACCTTTGGCAGGTCTTCGCGGCGGGTAACGAGTTACCTTTCGCGGTGGAGGAACTCATAGAGTCCGTCGCAAACCATCCCTCCAGTAGGACAGGCGTCTCGCCTGTCCCCGCTGCCAACCGTACCAGCAGCTATTTAACCCATCCTGCCTTTAACAGCTACCGTTCGGAAACGGAGATGTTGCGGTATTTACACCGCCTGCAAGCTAAAGATTTATCCCTGACTACTTCGATGATTCCTTTGGGTTCTTGTACCATGAAACTCAACGCCACGGCGGAGATGCTGCCGGTGACTTGGCCCGAGTTTGGCAAGATTCATCCTTTCGCGCCGCGATCGCAAAGCGAAGGCTATCAAGTCATGTTCCGCCAACTGGAACGATGGTTGGGAGAAATTACCGGTTTTGCCGGCATTTCCCTGCAACCAAACGCCGGTTCCCAGGGGGAATATGCGGGATTGTTAGTTATCCGCCAATATCACCAAGATCGCGGCGAAGGCCATCGCAATATTTGTTTGATACCCGACTCGGCCCACGGTACTAACCCGGCCTCGGCGGTAATGAGCGGCATGAAAGTGGTAGTGGTGAAGTGCGATCGCGAAGGTAATATCGATTTGGCGGACTTGAAGGTCAAGGCGGAGAAGCATAGCGAAAATTTGTCGGCTTTAATGGTGACTTATCCTTCCACCCACGGCGTCTTCGAGGAAGGCATCCGGGAAATTTGCGCTCTGGTTCACGCCCACGGCGGTCAAGTTTATATGGATGGCGCGAACATGAACGCTCAAGTCGGGCTGTGTCGTCCGGGAGATTTCGGCGCCGATGTTTGTCACTTGAACTTGCACAAAACTTTCTGCATTCCCCACGGCGGCGGGGGTCCGGGTATGGGGCCTATCGGTGTCATGTCTCATTTAGTGCCGTTTTTGCCCGGGCATTCTGTTGTGCCGCAGGAAGGCAAGGAAAGTCTGGGTGCTATCTCCGCGGCGCCTTGGGGTAGCGCGAGCATTCTGCCGATTTCGTGGATGTATATCGCGATGATGGGCAGCGAGGGTTTGACCGAGGCTACCGAAGTCGCGATTCTGAACGCTAATTATATTGCCCGTCGGTTGGAGGACTATTATCCAGTGCTGTATAAAGGCAAGAATGGATTTATCGCCCACGAGTGCATTCTGGATTTGCGATCGCTTAAAAAATCCGCTAATATTGAAGTGGACGACATCGCCAAGCGGCTTATGGATTACGGCTATCACGCTCCCACTGTTTCCTGGCCGGTACCGGGTACGGTGATGGTGGAACCGACGGAAAGCGAGTCTAAGGAAGAGTTAGACCGTTTTTGCGAGGCGATGATTTCTATTCGTCGGGAAATAGAGGAGATAGAGTCTGGGAAGGCGGACCAGGAGAATAACGTTTTGAAAGGCGCCCCCCACACGGCCGAAGCGCTGACGGCAGACGAATGGGACCGTCCTTATTCTCGCAGCGTGGCAGCGTATCCGGCGCCCTGGACTCGGGAGCATAAGTATTGGCCGCCAGTAGGTCGCGTCGATAATGCTTTTGGCGATCGGAATTTTGTTTGTTCTTGTCTGCCTTTGGATGCGTATCAAGAATAACCGACCCCGTAGAACAGGCTAGTTATATTCGAGTGCCTGTTCTGCATCCCAGATTTAGAACAGGCAAGATGCCTGTTCTACGATATCCCAAAAAACAATGAGAAAAACGTAGGTTGGGTGGAGTGAAACGCAACCCAACACCCAGCATCCAACCTACAGTAAAATTTCCCTATTCCCAATTATCCATTTCCTAAAAAAAGATGATGAAAATAGCGAAAATTCAGATTAAAAACTTTAAAAATTTTCAAGATGTTACTTTTGAGGTTGACCCAGATTTTAATGTGGTTACTGGGGTTAATAATTGCGGTAAAACTAACTTTTTGGAGGCGATCGCTCTTTGGCACGAGTGTTTTAATAAATTGATTCGTCCGGCGGGGAGGAGTTATCAAAAACTTTACAAAAAAGGCGATTTTATTTTAGTAAGTACTCTTGAAAAATATTTACCATACGAGACTTTTAAAACAGTTAGAAGTTCTAATATTGAGGATATTTTTTATAATTGCAATCCTCAAAAATTAATCGAATTAATCTTAAAATTTGTTAAAACCGGAGAACCAGAAGGAGCGGAAACTTTAGAAATAGGGTTTTGTTTGAAAGCTTCGCGGCTGAATTATGTTATTGAATTAATCAATTATAACCGGTACGATTTCCATAAGTTTAATCAATTTTTTGCTAGCTTTCCCGCACCCATTAGCGCGTATTTTGCTTCTCCGGTGGCGGTAATTAAAGAATATGAAAAGTTTTTGACGCGCCCTCAAATTATTGAATCGATTCAAAAAAGAGCATCGGTTGAGGTTATTAGAAATCGTCTTTATTCTCTCTATCAAAATACTGGTAATTTGTCTCTTTATGAAAAATTTACTCGCGATCTAGCATATATTTTATTCGATAACCAACAACAAATAGAGTTTATTATTAAAAGCGATATTCGTCAAGATGTCGCCGCCGTTATTAATTACAAACTTAACAGTCAAGACACGGAAAAAGACCTCGCACTTTTGGGCAGCGGCACTTTGCAAATTATTGTAATTTTACTTAATTTGTACGCCGCAGAACAGACAGCGGACTTAAATCTAATCCTCTTCGACGAACCAGACAGCCACATCCATCGAGATATTCAAAAACGCCTTATCGAAATTTTAACTCAATTTTCTAATCAAAATCAAATATTTTTAAGCACTCACAACGAATCTTTAATTCGCCAAACTCCCCTGCATCAATTATTTCATTTGGAGTTCAAACCGCAACATCAATATACTGCTTTAACTAGCGATAAATTAACGGACGTTTCCCCCCATTTTCAAGGCATTTATCCTTTAGCCACTAATCCGGTTATTAGTTCCTTGGGCAATACTAACGGCTTAGATTTTATTAACGCCGTTGAAGCAGATAGAATTATTTTTGTCGAGGGGGCCGATGATGCTAAAGCTATTTATTTGTTGCTGCAAAAAGCTGTAATTCCTCAAAATACTAAAAAATATGTTTTCTGGGTTTTGGGCGGAGTCGATCGCATCTTTAAAGAAAATACTAATATTACTTCTTATAAAGTCATTTTTGAGCAGATTAAAAACAATCAGACTTTATGGAAAAAATCAGTTTTAATCTTTGACCGAGATTATATCATCGACACCGATGGTTTAATCAGCGGCAAAAATACTAACCACGTTGGAGCTATTCTCGATAAATTCCAATCGAAGTTATCTCTAAAAGCTTACACTTGGTCGGCTTACACCTTGGAAGCTGTTTTATTGACGGAATTAGAAGTATTAGCTAAACTGTTAAGAAAATGGCTGAACTCTAAAGGTAAATCGGTAAACTTAACCCTTTTAGCTAATAAAATTCAGGAGGTTTATTCTGGGGATAAATTAAGGGAGCATTTCGAGGCTAAATATTTAGAAGACCCTTTAGATAAAAAAAGTTGGCTTTACCAAACTTCTAAACAATATAAGAATCTCAAACAGCGAACTTCTGCTCTATTTGGTTCCGAGGTAATTAAGGTAGATGATGACGATATTAAGTCAATGTATGAGAAATATTTGGAGCAGTGTATTAATTCCCAGGAGTATTATAAAATAGCGAATAAAGAAGATGTCGAGTATTTTTTAAATGAAGTTTTGGCGGAGTTTTCGACGGCTTTTGAATTAGAACGAGACTGGATGGCATTGTTGGAATGTGTGGATAGAGGCACATGGTTTAAAGATTGGGATTTTTTGAGAAATGTTTAGGGTGCATCTGGTGTTTTGAATAAAACTAAGAATTTAACGATGCTTGCTAAACAAACAACCTAAAACCCCTCCTCCATCGGTTCCCAGTTACCAGCAGGAATAAAACTCCCCCAATAATAAGGATACTCGTATTTATTCAACATCTCCAACTGAATATCCCGCAGGGCCTCCGACCTTCCCATGCCATCTTTGAGGCGTTGATAATATCCCACCATCATCTCTTGGGTCCGAAGATCGTCAACCTTCCACAAACTCATTAACTGACTCTCGACACCGGCAATGGTAAACGCCCGCCGCAAACCATATACTCCGTCGCCGTTGGCAACTTCTCCCAAACCAGTCTCGCAAGCAGACATTACCACTAACTGGGTACCTCGCAAATTTAACCCCGATACTTCCAAAGCGGTAAGTACGCCGTCGAGGTTGGAGGCGATCGCTCCTCGATTGTTAAAACCCGCCAAAGCCAAACCAGAACGCAGTAAAGGATTTTCCGCTTCCTCGGCGGCATTTTTTAAGAAAAACCCGTGAGTCGCCAAGTGGAGAACCCTCGGTTTTACTATTTCTGTAACAGCCTCCTCCGTGGCATCTTCCGCATCCAAAACGGCAGCTTCCGATAATAAAGGAGCGATCGCCTTAATCTCCGCCTCGGTCCCGGGCAAAGAATTGTAACTCAGCAAAGACAAATCCCCCGCGCGAGTGTTGCCTCCCCGAGTGGCGACTAGAGTATTCGTCTCGGCGGCGTCGAGGTCGAAGTCGGGGTTGCCGACTATTAGTGGCGCTTCGAGTTTGGGAGTTGGCAGTTGCAGTTTCAACAAATCCCTCCCAGAAGTCAAATAAGTAATATTGTAGGTTTCCACTAGAAAGCGACTTTGTTCGTCAACCAGTGCGGCGAAGGGTATGAGGTTTAGCTGGCTGTCGGGAGATAAGAGCAGTTGACTTTTGTTTTGCAGCAAGTCGCGGACCGGACGCATTATCATCTCGTCCAGGGCGCGGGCTTTTTCCTTTATCTGTTCGACGGTGAGTTTCTCAATATTGCCGGTGAGGCGACGCGGTTGTTGTTCCGAGGTTGAGGGTTGCTGGCGGAGTGCTTTGCGAAAATCTAATACGGCTCGATCGATCGCCCCCGCATCTCCCAAGTCAACCCACTGGGGGTCGCCTGCGGAGTGGAGGACGTAGGCGACGTAACGAGGAGGGGCAGCAGTAGCATTTTCAAAATCAAAAGGTTTGTAAAGCATGAATTCGACCAAAACCGCGTCCTGGGGAATTAACTCTTGCACCGCTTCGATAGTAATAGCTTGAGACTCGACTCGAAATTCGGCGCTGGCGGCGGCGAGTTTGGTTTCTATTTCTTCTGCTTTCTTTTCCAAAGAGCCCAGAAGTTCCCGATATCGTTCTGGAAATGTATCTCCGGTTCCCGAAAATACTAGAGTTGCAATTTCAGAACGAACGGCGGCGAGTTCTTCGAGGAGCGATCGGTTTGCCGGAGTCAGGTTCTCGCGGATGGTTTCCAGGTTATTGCTGACGGCATCGAGGACTCGTCCCTTGCGCTGGAGAATGGCTCTCAAAGCGAGCCTCGCCGCTTCGAGGTTATTGGGGGCGGACTGGAAATGGGCAGAAATGTAGGCGTATGTCGTACCAGTCAGAGTCTCCATGTACTGACGCTTGCTGCTTTCGGAACCGACGAGCAAGTTGAGGTCGATATTATATTCCTCCACTGCCAGGGCGCGGTGGAAAAAATCAACCGCAGAAGAGCTATCGCCTCGGACATTGTAAAGCGCTCCCAAGCTGTTGATAGTTGTGGCGACTAATGGATGCTGCGGTCCCAATACTTTCTCTCGAATAGCCAAGGCCCGTTGAAATAGCGGTTCGGCCTCGTCATACTTACCTTGAAGGCGGTAAAGATTGCCCAAGTTATGGATGCTGGTAGCCAGGTCTGGATGCTCCGGTCCTAATGTCCCCTCGTTAATAGCCAGCAGGCGTTGGTAAAGGGGCTCGGCTTCGGCGTACTTGCGCCGAATGAAGTAAAGTACGGCTAGATTGTTCAGAGCTTTCGCGACTTCTGGATGGTCGGGAGCGAAGGCTCCTTCGCGGATCGCTAGGGCTCGTTGAAACAGGGGTTCGGCTTCCTGGTACTTGCGTTGACCTTGGTAAAGTTGTGCCAGGTTATCCAGGCTCGAAGCTAGTAAGGGATGTTCCGGCCCGAGGGATTTTTCCAAGATAGCGATCGCCCGCTGAAAAAGGGGGAAAGCTTTGGTGTAGTTGCCTCGGAGATTGTAGAGCGCTGCCAGGTTGTTGAGAGCTTGGGCGACCTCTGGACGGTCGGGTCCGTATGCTTTTTCGTAAATAGCCAGGACTTTTTCTGCCAGAGAGATGGCTTCTGGATAGTTGCCTTGTTGATAAAGCTGGAATAGCTGTTGGATCAGCCTTTCCGCTTCTTGGAGTTCTGCGGACTGAGCTATTATCGGCGGCGAAGTTTCCGCTAATATTGCTCTTGGGGCGGGGGGGAATAGAGCGATCGCTCCGAAAAAAGTTACCAGTAGCAGTTGGTTGTGGTTCATTGTTATGAAAGCTAGTAGTTTATTTTTGCGCCAGTTCCTTACGATCGCCAAAGATTAATCCTTTTCCTCGTCGATCGAAACGCGATATTGGGTGCATCGGGGGAATTAAGAAAACCAAAAAGTTGAGGCACCCATGTTAGTCGTCAGTGGTTAGTTGTTAGTTGGGCAACTAACCACTGACAATTAGGGTTGATTTTTGGTTTTTTTGACAAGTATGAGATGCTCCCGCGATACCGGGTTTCTAACTCACGACCTTATCTTAACCAATGCACGGATTTCTATATAGCAATCCTAAATGGATTATGAAAAATTTGGGGGCCAGAAACCCGGTTTCGCACAAGTTACCGGGTTTCTAAAATATCACGAACGATTTAGGCTTGCTATAGCAAAAAAAATCCGAACAATTAACAATAACTGCTATAATAGAAACGGTAAAACAAAATTGTAATTCAAACACAAAATATGTCTGAGGAAAAACAACTAAATCTTTTCGACACCGATACCAATAGTAAATTAAGGCTTACTGACCCCAAAACTCCAATTCTTCCTGGTACTTATAAAACCATGGAAGAAATCAAAAATGATTGCGAACAATGCCATCGATGCGACTTAGGAGAAAACAGAACAAATGCAGTAATTGGTAGGGGAAATCCCCAGGCAAAAATAATGATAGTTGGAGAAGGTCCAGGTCAGCAGGAAGACGAACGAGGTTTGCCCTTTGTAGGCAGATCGGGACAGCTTTTAGATAAAATTTTAGAATCCGTAGAATTAAATAGCGATCGCGACGTTTTCATTTCCAATGCCGTTCGCTGTCGTCCCCCCCACAACCGCACTCCATTAGTAAAAGAAATACAAGCTTGTAAGCCCTATTTATTAGAACAAATTCGCTTAGTAAATCCGAAAATTATTCTCTTAACCGGGGCAGTAGCAGTAAAAGCTTTGACAGGCGATCGGCGAGGCATTAGCAAAATTCGCGGTCAATGGATGGAATGGGAAGGGCGCTTATGCATGCCAATTTTCCACCCTGCCTATTTATTAAGAAATTCTTCCAAAGAACCAGGTCAACCTAAGTGGTTAATGTGGCAAGACCTTCAGGCAGTGCGGGCTAAATTAGATGAGTTGTTATAACAATCCGTGGGGGGATTAAGATATGGGGTAAACCAGAAGGCGCGATTTCCTAAGATAATCTTGGGACCAACGGGTTGCTATCTGAAGCTAATTGCTGTTGGGTTCAACGGAGGTTGCACCCAACCTACAGGGCGATCGATATTTGATTTTTTGTCCAGTACCTAACTTACCGCTGAAACTGACAAAGGAGCGAAAATGTGCTAAAAAATTCAATCGAGACCCAGACAAGCTAGGATTTAAGATTAGAAATCAGTTCTCCATAACGTTTCATATAGCAATCCTAAATGGATTCTGAAAAATTTGGGGGCCAGAAACCCGGTTTCTTCAAGAAACCGGGTTTCTAAAATATCACGAACGATCTACGGCTTGCTATAGCAGTTTACTGAAAGAGGATTACCTTGAGCCAGCATTCAGACATAATACCAGCACACGGTGGCCAACTAATAAATAGAATAGCCACAGCAGCACAAAAGCAGGAATTCCTAGAACTCGGAGACAGCCTGCCTAGAGTGCAACTAGACCAGCGATCGCTCTCCGACCTAGAAATGATAGCCATCGGCGGGTTTAGCCCCCTAACCGGCTTCATGGAACAGGCCGACTACGAACCCGTAGTCACCGATATGCACATGAAAAACGGAGTGCCCTGGTCTATTCCCGTCACCCTCTCGGTCTCCGAAGAAGTGGCCGAACCCCTAAAAGAAGGCAGCAAGGTCCGCCTGGACTCCCCAACCGGCGAGTTTGTAGGCATTTTAGAACTAACCGAAAAATATCGCTATGACAAAGCCCACGAAGCGATAAACGTTTACCGTACCGAAGAGAGCAAGCATCCCGGTGTCGCAGTGGTCTATAACTCCGGGCCAATAAATCTAGCAGGTCCGGTGTGGTTGCTGGAACGCAAAGGCCATGACCAATTTCCCAAATATCAAATCGACCCGGTCGATACCCGCAAAATGTTTGCCGATAAAGGTTGGAAAACAGTAGTAGGCTTCCAAACTCGCAACCCCATTCACCGGGCCCACGAATACATCCAAAAATGTGCCTTAGAAACCGTAGATGGCCTGTTGCTCCATCCACTGGTAGGGGCAACTAAATCCGACGACATCCCCGCCGACGTCAGGATGCGCTGCTACGAGATTATATTAGAACACTACTATCCACAGGAACGGGTGATTATGGCCATTAATCCGGCAGCCATGCGCTATGCCGGGCCGCGAGAAGCAATTTTTCATGCTTTGGTGCGGAAAAACTACGGCTGCACCCATTTTATTGTCGGTAGGGACCATGCGGGAGTAGGCGACTATTACGGCACTTACGACGCTCAATACATTTTTGATGAATTCGAGCCCGGGGAGTTGGGAATTGCGCCCATGAAGTTCGAACACGCTTTCTATTGCACTCGCACCAAAACAATGGCCACGAGTAAAACCAGTCCCAGCAAGCCAGAAGAACGAATTCACCTATCTGGGACTAAAGTCCGAGAAATGTTGCGTGCCGGCAAGATGCCACCGTCCGAGTTTTCCCGCCCAGAAGTAGCGGCAGAATTGATAAAAGCAATGCAAGCTAAGTCGTAGCTAAGTCTGGGATGGCCAAAAAACAGATGCGGTAGATAATACAGCTTGTCGAAATGGGTATTAGAGTTATTTTCGATGGATTTTGTACCTGTTTCGGCAAGCGTAAATTAAAAATTAAGTTGAAAGAAATCAGTCCGAGTTTGATAAGATTTCCGCGTGGGAAATATCAGGAATTAGTATGGTAATAAAGCGGCGAGAATTTTTAGAACGGTCTGGCTGGTTGCTGGCCGCCTTGGGAATTAGCGAGACGGGGTTTTGGCAATTGAGCGATCGCTATTCGCAAGTTCTGGCCCAACCGACGGGACGGAAGTTAGCCCTGCTGGTGGGCATTAACGATTATGCAGAAGAACCTTTAAAGGGCTGCCTGACGGATCTCGAACTCCAACGACAGCTTCTAATATATAAGTATGGCTTTAAGCCAGCAGATATCCTGACCTTAGCTGATAAAGAAGCCACTAGAGAAAATATTGAGAATGCATTCCTAAACCACATTAGCTCTCAAGCTAAACCAGAGGATGTCGTAGTTTTTCACTTTAGCGGTAAGGGCAGTTCCATTACTAACTTGGGGTCGCAAGAAGAAAACAAGTTAGCCGAGAAAGTAAAAGTACAACAATCTCTGGTAACTATAGATGGAGTGCCGTCAACGGAGCAAGAAGGAAAGGCAGCTAACGACCTATTGCTAGAAACCTTGTGGCTGCTGATGCGATCGCTCCCAACGGAAAAAGTCATAGCGATCGTCGACGCCAGCTACAACTACCCGGGTACCGACCGACAAGGAAATCTCCGAATTAGGGTTCGACCGGCCCAGGCGACCACACAAATCAATATTCAAGAACTAGCAATGCAAAGCCAACTGCGGTCGGGATCGAGCCCGGAGTCCGGGGTAGATATAACCCAATTCCCCGGGCTGGTGCTAGCTGCCAGCAAACAAAACCAATTTGCCAGCGAAAGGGACTGGGAAGGTTTCAGTTGCGGTTTGTTTACTTACGCTCTAACCCAGTCCCTTTGGTGCGCAACTCCCAATAGGAAACTTCAAGTCAGTTTCGATCGCGCTGCTAGTTTCGTCGAAGAGATAAGCGGACTTTATCAACAGCCTCAGTTGATAAAGTCGCCTCCAGAATCCACCGGGCCAGGATTTTTATTTTCAACGGCCTCCAGCGCAGCAGGAGCGATCGTTTCTGTAGAAGAAAGCAGCAAAACTGGGACTCTGTGGTTGGGAGGAGTGCCTCAAGAAGTGCTGGAGTTGCTGGAAACTAATTCTATTTTTACTACAGTGCCTCAACCTAACTCCGATTCTGGGTTGTCCGCTACGCTCAAGATTAAATCCCGCAGTGGCTTAACTGCTAAGGCGACCATCGCAGAAAAGTCGCTTCCTGGGAATACTGAGGCAACCAGTTCTCAATCTTTAGTGGGGCAACTGGTGCGAGAAGAAATTAGGATTTTGTCGAAACCGATAAATTTAAAGATCGCTCTCGACGAGGAGGGTTTGTCGCGGATCGAACGGGTAGATGCCACCAGCGGTTTTTCTGCTATTCCTCAAGTTTCCGTAGTTAGCGGCGATCGAGGGGCAGACTATGTTTTTAGCCGAGTGCGCGAGCGGGCGATCGCTCAAAGCCCCACGGCTCCTTTACCGTCGGTCTATCAGGGTCGATATGCTTTATTTTCTGTGGGTGAAAACTTGATCCCTAATAGCGTCGGAGATGGAGGAGAGGTTGCTAAGGTGGCAGTGCAGAGGTTAACTCCTCAAATGAGAAGCTTGCAAGTGGGTAAGATCCTGCGATCGAGCCAAAATGAAAGCTCTTCCAAACTGTCGGTAAAGGCAACTCTGGCAACGGTAACTCCCGAGTCTAAAGTGCTGATGCAGCGAGCTTCTATAACGGGTGCTGGTAATCGCGACTCTTCAGTTTCTGTTGGCTTAGTAGATATACCTATTGGTAGCAGGATTCAGTTTCGCTTGCATAACGATGGCGACAAGGAACTTTATTTTCTTCTCCTAGTTCTCGATACTGCCGGCAGGACTCTGATTCTGGATCCTAGTATCTCCAGTGGCAGTACCAACTCGGCACAGCCATTATTCCAAGGACAGCTTATTCCTGGGAGCCAGACCTTGAGCGTACCGCCTATTATCGGGGACTCTTTGAAAGATCCGACGCAATATGGCTGGACTACCACCGATCGAGAAGGACTGGCCGAAACTTATGTGATTTTTTGCAGCCGACCTTTTAGTAAGACTATTGCCGCTCTTGAGGGGGAGCTTCGTCAAATTAGAGATAACCAGCCCATTAAAGAACTGTTGAATCCTTTTAAAGCAGCCAAGGCCGTATTGCAAGATTTGCAAGATGCCAGCAAACCAGGCGTGGAGAAAGCAGGCATCTCCACTGATGGCTGGGCTCTCGATAATCAGGTTTGGGCAACTCTGCGCTTTGTCTATCGCCTAGTCTGATATTAATTTGCTTTCATTGGACATCACAATCCTTAAGAGGCCAATATGGCCTCTTTTTTTATTTTTGAATTGTTTCTCAAAGTGGCATCCACGTTCTGTCCTCGGGATTATGTGTTTACCAAATAAATTAATGCACAAATTGCATTACAAAAATTCAAAAAGTTCATAAAAATTAACATTTTGTAGTCAAAGATACGAACAACTTTATTCGATCGCCTTATAGTGTGGGGTAAGAAAAAAGAAAGGGCGATGGCAAAAAAAAACGGTAACAACCAATACTATTAGCAGCAAAAAGTTGCCAGATAGAAGAGGAAAGCTACCATAAGCCAAGCCAACATCAAAAATAAGTATGGTTAATAGTTCGTTGCTGGCGAGAGCTAGTTGGTAATTGCTTTTTTAGCGATTGTTAATTAAGTCTTAACAGCAGGGAAGAAATGACAAATTACAAATCAAATTAAAAACAAGGAGCAAATCTTAATGACTAGCACGCAAATAACCGAACAAAACAATTCCAAATCCTTAGCTCTAAAATTAATCTCTGTAGTAGGACTAACAGTTTTTGCTGGTCTGTATGCGACTAGCTGGCAGCGATCGCTGACTAAGCATTATGCAGAACAAGAAAAGCCAGCAACAAAAGTTGCCGTGGCGACACCAAGCGTTGCCCAAGAGCAGCAAACCTCATCATCTTCTACTACTACAGCTACTACAGCAGCTACGGCTCCCGTCGGAGAAACAGCACCAGTAACAAGCGCGCCGGTAGCACCAGTAACAAGCGCGCCGGTAGTAGTAGAAACAGCCCCCCAAATAGCCCCAGAAATAACAGATACAACTACCATTAACAGCTTAAATGGAGAACTGTATCAGCAAATAGACACCACTTGGCGACAAATCCCCACTTTTTCTGAGAGTTTAGTCTATAAAGTAAAAGTAACAAAAGAAGGCTCGATCGCTGAATACGAACACATCAATAAAGCAGCATCAGACTACATCCAAGAAACCCCATTACCGAATTTAAGCAGTTTTGCAAGCGAACAAGTTTCCTCTGTACCTACCGCCGAATTCTTAGTGGTACTAGCACCAACCGGCACCTTACAAGTAAGTCCTTGGGTAGGAGAGTAAAGACTGGGTGTATCGGGGGAATGAAGAAAACCAAAATTTAAACGCTTTTTGTTAGCTGTCAGTTGTTAGTCGTTAGCGACCCAACTAACAACTAACCACTGACAACTGACAAAAAGAATTGATTTTTTGGTTTTTTTTACAAATATTAAGATGCTCCCCGCAAACACTTAACAAATTGCTTGGAAAAATTAAATTTGTAGTAAGTGGTTTTATTGCTGAGAAATAGAAGTTATTTAAAGCACTCTTCGTGCTTGCTACAAACCTTATTACCGATTTAAAAAACAAATAAATGCTAACAGAACTTTGGTCATTTCGCGGTCGCTACCGCATCCTCCACATGACGTGGTTTGCCTTCTTTCTCTCATTTGTTGTCTGGTTCAACCTCGCCCCACTAACAACAACATTACAAGAAGATTTAGGGTTAAGCACGGGTCAAATTGGAACCATAAGAATTTGTAACGTCGCTCTAACGGTACCGGCCCGAGTCATTATCGGGATGCTACTAGATAAATACGGCCCTAGAATAACTTATTCGCTGCTATTAATGTACGCAGCCATACCCTGTATTGGCTTTGCCCTAGCGCAAAACTTCAGCCAGTTAGTAATCAGCCGTTTAGCCCTAAGCATCGTCGGTGCGGGTTTCGTAATTGGAATTAGGATGGTAGCCGAGTGGTTCCCTCCCAAAGAAATAGGATTGGCAGAAGGGATCTACGGCGGATGGGGTAACTTCGGTTCCGCTGCTGCTGCCTTTACCCTGCCAACCATAGCAGCATGGTTAGCCTTTGGTTCGCAAGACGTGCTGAACTGGCGACTATCGATCGCCCTGACAGGCATCATCGCCGCAGCTTACGGAGCCCTCTACTTCTTCAGCGTAGAAGACACGCCTCCGGGTAAAGTTTACCAAAAACCAAAGCGGGCCCGAGGTTTAGAAGTCACCACTCAGAAAGACTTCTCGTTCCTGATGCTAATGAACGTACCCTTAACCGGAGTTCTTTGCTTGCTGGCATGGCGTCTGAGCAAGGTTGGTTTCTTCAATCAAACTCAACTCAACATTGCTTGGGCTTGTCTGTTTGGTTTATATGCCTTCCAAGCTTATAACTGCTGGGCAACTAACAAACAATTAGTAGCAGGAGAAAAAAAATATCCCCCAGCAGACCGCTATAAATTTTCTCAAGTTGCAATTTTAGAATTAACTTATGTCGTTAACTTCGGTTCCGAACTAGCAGTGGTATCCATGCTGCCCGCTTTCTTTGAAAAAACCTTTGAACTGAGTCCTGCAGCAGCAGGGATGATAGCGTCAAGTTACGCCTTTATGAACCTGGTATCTCGCCCCGGTGGCGGTTTAATTTCCGATAAACTGGGCAGTCGCAAGCTGACTATGGCAGTGCTGACGGCGGGAATGTCCGTAGGCTATTTAATGATGGCTCGGGTAAATGGTGGCTGGTGGCTGCCAGGGGCTGTTTTGCTAACCATGCTTTGTTCGTTTTTTGTCCAAGCCGGGGAAGGCTCTACCTTCGCGATCGTTCCTTTGATTAAGCGCCGCGTCACCGGTCAAATTGCTGGTAACGTAGGAGCTTACGGTAACGTAGGAGCGGTACTTTATCTGACCTTACTGAGCTTATTACCAGATGGCGATATTGGCAACCGAATTTTCTTTGAAGTTCTCGGAGTGGCAGGAATGATTGTTGCCTTCCTCTGTGCTTTCTTCCTCAAAGAACCGGAAGGCTCCTTTGCCGAACACCACGAAGGCGAACTTCCAGAACTATCGAACGCTAACGTGTCTGACGAAAATGACGCTTATTCTATAGGCAGTTAAACGTTTTGCAACGACGCTAACGCAGTTGTTTAGACTTGCTAAGATCGATTGAGATACCGAGGCCTTGGCTTCGGTATCTCAATTCATGCAACTTAAACTTGGAGGTAAAGCATGACTGCTCGCACAAAGGAAACCATAAGCAGCCAACCGGAACCAGCAGAAGGAGGGCAAGCTTCAAGCAAAAAAGACCTTCGCCAACTGGGTTATTTCAAAACAATTCTCTGCGCTGCCGCCATCGGCACTGCTGGAGGATTAGTTGCCAGTATTTACTACTATGTTTTGGAAGAATTTCTGGAAACGGTATGGCACGCCGGGCCTGAGCTTTTTGCTCCCTTTTTCCCGAGTTGGCTCCCGTCTTGGAATTATCTCTTGATAGTAACTACCATCGGCGGATTTTTGGTGGGGTGGACTCTCTACTTAATGGGCTTGCCTGGAGAAATGTCTCTGGTAGTAGATAGCGTTCACGATCCGGGTAAAATCGACATGAAGCAGACTCCTGCAATGATTGTCGCTTCTCTAGTATCGATTACAGCAGGGGGCAGTGCGGGGCCAGAAGCTCCCTTGGTGCAAGTAAATGGTAGCTTAGGCAGTTGGCTGGGAGATAGGCTAGGGCTGGCTCTAAGTTCCGTGCGGGTGCTAACTTTTTGCGGGATGAGTGCTGCTTTGGCAGCTTTTTTTGGAGACCCGATCGGCGGTCCTTTGTTCGCTCTGGAAATCCCTCATCGTCGAGGTTTGCAATATTACGAAGCGCTGGTACCGGCCATTGTTTCTGGTATCTTCAGCTTTGCAGTTTTTAAGGTGAATACGGGACTGACTATTGGGGGCATCTATCATTTCGCTCCTCAGCCTTCCCTAACTTCTATGAATTTAGTAGAGGGTATTGCTTTGGGGGCTACGGGAGCTTTGGTTGGGGCTATTTTTATTCTTATGTTCCAATACATCGGACGGCTGCTGGCACCGATAGAAGATCGCATTATTTTGCAGGCTACTTTGGGAGGCCTGGCAATTGGCTTAATTGCTCTGGCTTTTCCCGAGACGCTGTTTTTTAGCGAGAAGCAGATTCAAGGTGTCATCGAAATAGGTAAGGTATCGAGCGTTGCTACTCTGCTGGGGATCGCTTTAGCTAAAATGCTTGCTATTAGCTTTACCCTCCACTGCGGTTTTCGCGGCGGATTTATTTTTCCGTTGTTTTTCATTGGCGCAAATGTCGGTTTGGCAATTGGTTTGGCCTTTCCCCACATTCACCCGACTCTGGCTATGATTTGCACGATGGCTGCTGTTAATGTGGCCGTGACTAAAACTCCTATTAGTACCACTGTAATTCTCAGCGTTTTATCGGATACGGCCTTGATTCCCGTTGTGGCGATCGCTAGCTTTGTCAGTTTCTTCTTAACCAGTAA
Source organism: Cyanobacteriota bacterium (assembly GCA_034189005.1). Lineage (GTDB taxonomy): Bacteria > Cyanobacteriota > Cyanobacteriia > Cyanobacteriales > Microcoleaceae > CALKCV01. Next base: position 22,588 of record JAXHVR010000030.1, read on the forward strand.
TTTATTTTTGCTCAAAACTCAGCGATCGCGCACTCTCCCCATTCCACAGTTGCGGCCCGTCCACTCTGTTGATTCGCCCTGAGGGATCTTTTAACTATAAATTCTTTTTTTATTTTAGTTAAACCCTCTGTAACAGGGGGTTTAACTTTTTTTTTACAGCTAAAATTGCCAATAGGGCCAATCTACTCAAACCAAAGGCCCGCAATCGCCAAACACAAGCTTTATGTTTGAATTTCATTTTTTAGATGCAAAAAAAACATAAATTATGAACTTTTGTAATATTTAATACCAAAAATTATTATAGAGTTGTTTAAGGTAAGGTAAAATAAATAATTTAAAAAGTCAGAATAATATCCGATCTTTGCTAACAATAAGGAATAATAATCGTTCGTATAAAAAACTTAAAACAATCTCAAAGATAGTCTGAATTAATAAAAAACAACTGAGTATTGAAAACTAGAAGTAGCAATTAAATAACAGCGACAGCATAGAATTTAACTGCTAAGTTCCATTAAAAATTACCAATAAACAAACTATGAATCCAACAAAAAGTCAATGCCCCTACTGCGGTGTAGGTTGCGGTTTAGAAGTTCAGCCTCCAGCAATACCGGGGAAAGCAACTAATAGAGATAGCAGAGGCAACCCCATCTGGCAAGTGAGGGGCGATCGCGCCCATCCTTCGAGTATGGGAAAAGTTTGCGTCAAAGGAGCAACAGTGGCCGAGTCCTTAGACAAAAATAGACTCAAATATCCCATGATGCGCGACTCCCTAGATGACAAATTTCGCCGAGTAACTTGGGACGAAGCATTAGATAAGATCGTCAACCGCATCCAAACAGTACGCTTTACCCAAGGCCCAGATTCCATCTGCATGTACGGTTCCGGGCAATTTCAAACGGAAGATTATTACGTCGCTCAAAAACTGATAAAAGGCGCTCTGGGAACTAATAATTTCGACGCCAACTCCCGGCTGTGTATGTCCTCGGCAGTTTCAGCTTACATCAAGAGCTTCGGCGCAGACGGCCCTCCCTGCTCCTACAACGATTTAGAAGAGACAGATTTTGCCTTCTTGATCGGCACCAATACAGCGGAATGTCACCCAATTATTTTTAACCGCCTGCGGGTTCACCACAAGAAAAATAAGAAAGTAAAAATGGTGGTAGTGGATCCCCGTCGCACAAAAACAGCGGAAGCGGCAGATTTGCATCTTGCTATTAAACCGGGTACGGACATCGACCTGCTCAACGGCATCGCCCACCTGTTAATGCGTTGGGGTTATCTGGATACGGTATTCCTGGAGGAATGTACCGCAGGTTTTTCCGAGTATGTCGAAGTCATCGAGCATTATCCCCCGGAGTTGGTAGCGCGAAAGTGCGGCATCCGTCTCGACGAGTTAGAAACTGTAGCGCGGTGGTGGGGAGAGTCCGGGCGAGTATTGTCTATGTGGTCCATGGGGATAAATCAGTCTCGGGAAGGAACTGCTAAGGCGCGATCGCTGATTAACCTCCATTTGATGACGGGTAATATTGGCAAACCCGGTGCCGGTCCCTTCTCCCTAACGGGGCAACCAAACGCAATGGGCGGCAGGGAAGCAGGGGGTCTTGCTCACATATTGCCTGGCTATAGGCTTGTCAACAATCCCCAACATCGTGCCGAAGTGGAAGAGTTTTGGGGATTGAAACCAGGGCAAATTTCTCCTTATCGAGGTCGCAGCGCTTGGGAGATGATAACAGGGTTGGAAGCGGGAGAAGTTGGTTTATTATGGATAGCTGCTACTAATCCGGCAGTGAGCATGCCGGACTTGGAGAGAACTAAGGCAGCTTTGAGGAAATCGCCTTTCACTATTTGTCAAGACGCTTATTTTCCGACGGAAACAGCTAATTACGCTCACGTTTTATTACCGGCAGCCCAGTGGGGAGAAAAAACGGGGACGATGACTAATTCGGAACGGGTGGTAACTCTTTGCGAGGCTTTCCGCGAACCACTAAGGCAGGCAAAACCGGATTGGAAGATATTTGCCGAAGTGGGGGGTCGCTTGGGATTTAAGGAAATGTTTGACTTCGCCGACTCCGAGGCGGTGCGGGCGGAGTTTCTGGAGTTGACGCGCGATCGTCCCTGCGATATGACTGGGATTACTTACGATCGCCTCCGGGAGAAGGGACCGATGCAGTGGCCTTGTCGCGATTCCAATCCCGATGTCGAGGAAGAACGATTATATACTAACCTGCGATTCCATACTCCCGACGGCAGGGCTCGCTTTGGCGCTTATCATGCCAAAGGTTTGGCGGAAGTGCCAGAACCAGATTATCCTTTTGTTTTAACTACCGGACGGTTGTACGGTCACTGGCACACCCAGACCCGCACCGGACGTATTGAGAAAATTCGGAAGCTCCACCCGGAACCGTTTATGGAAATTCACCCTCGGGATGCGGAGAAGTTGGGGGTTGAGGAGGGGAATTTGGTTATAGTGCGATCGCGTCGAGGCATGGCCCGTTTCCCGGCTAAAATTACTAAGGCTATTACTCCTGGAACTGTATTCGTGCCGATGCACTGGGGCGCGTTGTGGGCGAATTTCGCGGAAGCAAACGCTCTAACTCATCCAGAGTGTTGTCCCGAGTCTCTGCAACCGGAGTTAAAGGCTTGCGCGGTACAGTTGGTACCCTTTACTATAGACGGTCTTGCTGAAGAAGTACAAGAGAGCGATCGGGTGTTGATAAGTAATTAATAATTATGGTAGTAGCCGTTCGTAGTAATCGCTTTAGCGATTCATATAGCTTAAATCGCCGTTCGTAGTAATCGCTTTAGCGATTCATATAGCCGTTCGTAGTAATCGCTTTAGCGATTCATATAGCTTAAATCGCCGTTCGTAGTAATCGCTTTAGCGATTCATATAGCTTAAATCGCCGTTCGTAGTAATCGCTTTAGCGATTCATATTGATAAATCGCTAAAGCGATTACTACAAACAAGCCTTCTGGGATTCATATTTATAAATCGCTAAAGCGATTACTACAAACAAGCCTTCTGGCACTAGAACGCTACTTACTATCCGCAGCAGCAATTTCTTTAGCTTTTTCCCAACTGGCATTAGCCTCTTCCATGAGACCTAAATCTCTAAGAACGTTACCGCGACTGTTCCAAGCATCGTAAAATTCAGGGCTAATTTTAATAGCTTGGTCTAAAGAACTAAGAGCCTCATCCATGCGCCCTAAATGCACCAAAGCCTCGGCAAGATTGTACCATGCCAAGCGATCGTCCGGCTTAAACTCCAGAGCGTTATCAAAACTGGCAAAGGCTTCTTGCCAGCGTCCCAAACTGCCCAGAGCTTCTCCCCGGTTTTGCCAAGCCAAATGGTCGTCTGGTTGTAATTCCAGAGCGCGGTCGTGACTGGCGATCGCCTCTTCAAACCGCCCCAAATTAATCAAAGCGCGACCGCGATTGTACCATACGGGATGATAATCCGGTTTAATCGCTACAGCCTTATCCCAACTGGCAACCGCCTCCTCAAAATTATTCACCTTAGCGAATTCCAAACCTCGCTGGGCCCAGCCCTCCGCATCATCATCGGCAGGGGGTTCGTCGGTGGTAGATTTCCCAGCCAGTTGTTGCTGGAGGGCTCTAACTACAGTATCGACATCCGTAGTATCGAGCCCCAACTGTTGCGCTACATTTCTAACCAAATTAGGGTCTTGCTGCATCCTCTGCACCAAGTCATCGAGAGAAATTTGTTCTACTTGTGGCTGTTGGCCGCTGGCCGGAGGAGCGTCGGGGCCGTCGTATTCCCAAATCGCCCCGCTACCGTGGCGAGACAAAAGCTGGGTGCCGATCTCCTTAGCGAGGGCACCCACTTCGCGGATGGGGCGGAGCGATCGCGTTTTGTCGCCAAAAGCTATCATCCGCGCCGCCAATTGATTGTTGGGGGCGCGGGATCTCATCAACCTATCTCCAAAACGTCGCAACCAATCTTGCCAAGCTTCCGGGGTGCCACGCTCTCCTAGCCCCTCAAAAAACTGCAAAATCCGGTCTTGGGTCCAACCCCGCGCTATGCCTTCTAGCAGTTCGTTGAAGAGAAAATCGTAATCCGTATCCGTCAGAGGTGGCGGTGCCTGGGCGTTTTCTGGTGTTGGGTTTGCTCTGGAGCGATCGCTGCTCGAACCGCCAAATAATCTTTGAAAAAAATTTTTAATCCACTGCCAAATTTTATTAAACATTTGTGTATTAGGTAATGGGTAATGGGTAATGGGTAATAGGTAATGGGCGATGGGGGAATTAGCAATTGGTTTTATTACCCATTACCCATCTTTCTTAGAGACTAGACATCACCTCTCGGGCTGCCGCTAAGGTGCTGTCTATGTCTTCCTCGGTGTGAGCTAAAGAAGTAAATCCCGCCTCAAACTGAGAAGGCGCTAAATAAATTCCGCGATCTAACATTCCCCGGTGGTACTTGCTAAACTTGCTGAGGTCGGATTCTTTGGAATCGTCGTAATTATGAACCGGTCCTTTAGTAAAGAACATTCCGAACATTCCGCTAATATGACCGCCACAAACAGGATGACCGTTTTCTTTAGCGATCGCCAATAGCCCGTCTATTAGCTTTTTCGTAATCCGGTCCAACTGTTCGTAAGCCCCCGGTTTCTGAAGCAATTCCAGAGTTTTAATTCCCGCCGTCATCGCCAAAGGATTCCCAGAAAGAGTCCCCGCCTGATACATCGGTCCGGCAGGAGCCACCATAGACATAATATCCTTGCGACCGCCGTAGGCACCCACTGGCAAACCGCCGCCGATAACCTTGCCGAGAGTAGTTAGGTCTGGAGTGACTCCAAATTTCTCCTGGGCCCCGCCGTAGGCGATGCGAAAACCGGTCATCACTTCGTCGAATACTAACAAAGCGCCGTTTTCTTCGGTAATTAACCGCAACCCTTCCAGGAAGCCGGCATCTGGAGGAATAAAGCCGGCATTGCCGACTACTGGTTCGAGAATTACGCCCGAAATTTGGTCTGGGTTTTCAGCAAAAAGTTGTTTGACAGCTTCGAGGTCGTTATAAGGGGCGGTTAGGGTATTGCTTGTCACAGATTTTGGCACTCCTGGAGAGTCCGGCAGCCCCAAAGTCGCAACGCCGGAACCTGCTTTAACTAGGAACATATCGGCGTGACCGTGGTAGCAGCCTTCAAATTTGATGACTTTTTCCCTATTGGTGAAAGCTCGCATTAACCGCAGAACCGACATACAAGCTTCGGTGCCGGAATTGACAAATCGTACCATTTCGATACTGGGAACGGCTTCGATTACCATCTCTGCCAGGACGTTTTCTAGGGCGCAGGGGGCACCGAAACTGGTCCCTTTTTCTAGTGCCTCTTTGAGGGAGCCGATTACTTCTGGGTGGGCGTGGCCGCAAATTGCAGGCCCCCAGGTGCCGACGTAATCGATGTATTTATTGCCATCTACATCCCAGATGTAGGAGCCTTCGACGCGATCGAATACTATGGGTTGGCCGCCTACGGATTTGAAGGCCCGCACTGGAGAGCTAACTCCTCCAGGCATGAGCTTCTGGGCTGCACTGAATATTTCTTCTGATTTGCTGGTTGTCGGGGTTGTTGTCACAGTTTTCTCCTTTTGTTGAAAATAGTTGGCTTGAATAGGTTTTTTAATACCAGCCACGGGATAGGTCTTAAGTTAGAACTGAAGATTTTATAGTAATAGATTATGTCTGACAAACCAATCTTTGTTAATGATTCTAGCGGCTTAGAAATGGACTTATGTGCTTTTACGGGCGCGAGGCCATTTTTAGTAAATTTAATGGACGGGGCTTTTTGTTCGGTTCTATCTTGACAAATTATCTTCTATCTGCTAAGAAAAGGCAAAATTGTTTTGTAGTAAGTTTGTACCAAACACTTTAGGGGTGCAGATCGATGTTCGAGACAAGCAAAAAACAGTCGCCCTCGGTCAGTTGTTAGTTGTCAGTTGTTAGTTCGGCGCGATTATTTTTAAGTTTTTTAAAGGCTTCTATGCTCTGAGAATTACGGTTATATTTTTAAAATATTAAATCTGCTTTTTTATGCGTTATAGCTAAGTTTTAATATTGTTTAATGGGCTAAATAATAAATCAAAAAAACAAAATCTTTGCTGCTTTTACAATATTGGCTGGGCGGTTTATGGAATTTAACTATATACATTTTCCTTGGGTTGGATGTAAGATAAATTCTAAGAATATTTCCATTTAGGACTAAAGCTTGCTGGAGGCAGTAGGTTTAGTTTGCTCTATAAAAACGGAATGCCAAAGCATTTGTTAGAGTTTGTCAAGGAAAGAAGATTTAGGAGTTTGAAAAAATGTCTGTTTCCCAACCGATCGCTTTAAAAGAATCCATCCCAGTAGATAAAATTCGCTACAACGATCGCGGACTGGTTCCTGCCATCGTCCAAGATTATTTAGATGGGACCGTGTTAATGATGGCCTGGATGAACCAGGAATCCCTGGCCAAAACCTTAGAAACGGGCCAAACTTGGTTTTGGAGTCGGTCCCGCCAGGAATTTTGGCACAAGGGAGCCACCTCGGGTCATTTTCAGAATATAAAGTGGATTCGTTACGACTGCGACAGCGATGCCTTGTTGGTGGGAGTGGAACAGGTGGGAGATATTGCCTGCCACAAGGGGGAGCGCAGTTGTTTTCATCAAGTGGATGGGGAGGTTGCCAAACCGCCGGCGGATATTTTGTCGGGGTTGTTTGATGTCATTTGCGATCGCCGCGAAAATCCCACGGAGGAGTCTTATACTTGCAAGTTATTTGCTGGTGGCGATAATAAGATTTTGAAAAAAATTGGCGAGGAGTCGGCGGAGGTGGTGATGGCGTGCAAAGATGACGATGGGGACGCGATCGCCTCGGAAGTAGCGGATTTGTTGTATCATACATTAGTAGCCATGGCCCATCATAAGGTAGATCTGCGCGACGTTTATCGCAAGCTGGACCAACGGCGGGGATAAGTTCGTAGCGATCGCTTTAGCGATTCATATTTATTAAATCGCTAAAGCGATTACTACGAACTGTCGAGCGAGTTAGAAGGGAAGCCAGATTTTCTGAAAGTTCCCCTCCTCAGCTTAGAACAGGCAAGATGCCTGTTCTACGGGCGCTGGCGGGCGACTAACAGCAGAAGAGCGATCGCCACCAAACCGGCAACGGTCCCAGGTTCGGGAGTGCTGGTGGGGTCGAACTCGTTTCCTGGGGAAGTTAACTGCTCTTTCCCGTCTTCAACCGCGCGATCGAAGCGATCTTTTGCCTCTTCGGCCTCTTTGAGCGCCTGGCGCTGTTCGTCGTTGACCAAAACAATGGCCGAGGAATAAGGAGTCACGATCTTATAAGCCTTAGCTATACCATGAATGGCATCCAACTCCTCCAAAGTATCCAGGTCCATCCGCTGGCTCAAACCCAAGACCAACTGCCGCGCCGCCAGGGCGGCAAAACCGTCGTCGAAACTTACCTCCTCGCCGCCTGGTTCCAAGTACCAGGCATAACCGTCAACTACGCTAACGGCAGACGGTCCAAAACCTTCCTTGGTAGCGACGCGCATCAATGCTTCGGAGAGTTGCGATGCCACTCCGCCCCCCGTTTTGTGCAATAACTCCAAGGTTGGATCGTCGTAAGCGGCGGGCATCCCTCCCAAATGCACCATCCACAACGGCGCGGCAAGTGGCGGGAAGTTGTTTTTGTTGTCGGACAATTCGTAACTGCCGGCATCGGTGACTAAAATAATGCCATCGTAAGGAGTGTTGCCCTGGAGTCGGGCAAACTGTTGGAGCATCTCTCGATATTGGAGGCTGCCATAATAGGTGACGCCGCGCGGATCGAACTGGCGCAGGTCGTCGATGCGTAGGGGTTGGGCGTCGCCGGCTGCGGTGAGATAGAGGTCGGCGTCGTTGTTAGCAAAGTTGTAGTCGGCGAAACCGTATTGTTTTAACCAGTCGAAAGTCTCCTTTACTTCTTTGGTATTGGCACTCATGCTGAGGGAACTGTCGAGAATTACGGCGAACCTTTGGGCGATCGGTATGGAGTAATCTTTCGGAATTAAGGGCACTGCGGAAATGCGGAAGTTGTTACCCAAGTCAATTTGATGCCGGGCGAGGGCGCTTCCGTTTCTAGCCGGCAGGGTTGCCGGCAGCCAGTCGTCGCCGAAACCTTTGACGCCTTTAGCGTTGTAGGTGCGCTTGGTGCTTGCAGTCCAATAGATGTTGCGCCTTTCTGCCAGCCGGGGCATGGCCCAACCGTTTTTCTGGCGCATTACTTTATAAGTCAACCACAGGTGCATTTCCGTGGGGCGGTTGACTTCGCTTCCCCGTTCCGAAGTTCTTAGTTTCACCGGCACTGGAAAGGCGCGGAGGCGGTATTGTCCGGGACCGACTTGTTCTAATAGGGCGGGATCTACGGGTCGCGATCGCCTGACTTGGGAGTTATAGACTTTTTGGGCCGCGCCCCGGGGGGAGATTTTGAAGGTGAAGCGCCGGTCGCGATCGCCGGTATCCCCCAACCAAAGACCGGTAACGACGGCGCTTTCTGGTAGGGAGAAGTAATAGAGAATTTCCTCTACTTCATCGGTTTGGTTTTCGTAAACTTCGTAAAGTTCCACTTCCGCCCAGTCTCCTTCTTCCTCCACCGTCACTTCTTGCTCGCGCAGCCAGACCTTTTCTTCGCCGATATTAAAGAGTCCGGCTTTGGCCTCGTCGGTGTCGCTGGTGGAACGGACGGCATTGAGGACTGCTTTTTGTTCTCCTCTCTGCATGGGGGTATCGAAAAACTCTTCGTAGAGTTTGGCTGCTTTTTCGCGATCGCTCCTTTTCCCGTCGTACAAAAACGGCGAGATTAACCAGTTGAAAGTATCTTGTAAGGATTGATTGGTTTCTTCTGGCAGTCCGAAAACCTGACGGTACATGACCCGAATATTGCTGTTGTTTTCTATTGGGGCGAGATAGCGATAGGGGTATAAGTAAGCGTTTACTAATCCTTCGCGGATGATGTCGGACTTTGCCAAGAGTTCCTGGCGATCGCTAGGCGTCACCGCAGGTTTATCTAGCAGTTGAAATGCCTTTATTTGCGGCTGTTGGTGGAAGCTAGAGAAGATTAGGCCCCCGGCTACGACCGTGGCAACTACCCCGGCGGCGGCCCGTTTCATCCCGTGTTGGGCGGCAAAAGCGCGGATGATTTTCTGCCCGGAGTTAACGTACAAGCTAGCCACCGCGAAAGGCAGGAACAGAAATAGAGTAGAGGTAAAGCCAAAGATAAAGAAAAACCAGAGAAGTTGTACGAACGACCCGATGGGATAGTTAGTAAATTCCCACCACAGGTTCTCCAGCCAATAAAACTTGAAAAACTCTTCGACGAAGATCGCGCCGACGGGGATGACATAAAACATCAGCAGGGTGCTGACATACAAACCCATTAAGAAGATCCCGGCGTGACTTACCAGTTGACCCCAACTAAGCCAAGGTCTGCGTCTGGCATAACCGAAGAGGAGTTCGAGGAAAAAAGCGCCGATGCATAAGCCCAGGGTGCCCAGCATGAAACTGCTAGCCGCAGTGAGTTCGCGCAGGACGAACAAGCGCATTATAAATAAGAGGAATAGAGGGGCCTCCACTCCATAAAATAGAGCCATCAGCCGCAACGGACGCTCGCGCAATTTCCACCCTCCAATAATAGATGCCAAGGTTGGAACTGCTATTAAACCGATAAAGCCAATCAAAAAGTCAACGGGAATTATACCGTCCATGGTTCCCTCTATTAAGGGAACTACTATGGAGGGTAAGAGTGCAAAACAGATAAATCCTAAAAAGGCAAGGTTCCACCCCCAAAAAGTTAGGTTGCAGATAGCGCGAAGTAAAGTTTTAAAGGGCGATCGCTTGATACTGCCATAAGCTGAAAGTGTCAGCTTCTTCGTCCAAAATGTGCCCTTTGATATGGCACGAAGTAGATTTTTCATGGTTCAACTCCATAAGGTCTTAGTAATTCCGCAAACATACGGAATGGGACGGAAGTTTTTGCACCCTATTTCCCCGTTAGTTCCGTTGCCCGTCCTTCACTTGACAACTACCGGGATTGTTTCCATATTAACTTACAACTGAGATTAGCTCAATTTCCGAGACAATTAACAATTAACAATTAACCATTAATAATTAATAATTACTCCTTTTTTAACTTAGTGCTAAAAATATCGCTATAGTTCGTAGTAATCGCTTTAGCGATTTATCAATATAAATCGCTAAAGCGATTACTACAAGCTAGCCTACGAAGTTTACCCACTATTTTAGCCGTGCTGCGCTACTAGGGTGTTGCAGATGTCTGAATCTACTTCTCTCCGGCTTCCTATCGTCTCAGCAATTGTTCTCTGTCCTGAAATCCTCCGGTGGGTTAGTTGAGATTATCAATTATAACCTCCTTTTTGCAGCCCGGAACTATTTTTGATTCTTGCCGATCGCCCCCACTAAACAACCATTCCCTACTTCTGAGTAAAAGTCCAGGTTCCGTTCCAATTTTCCGGCATTCCTTCTGCCATTAAATATTGAATCCTTTCCACATAAAGTTTCGCAGTTTTATCCTCAACATTCGCCCCCAACACCTTCTCAAAATAAGACTGCGCGGTCACCAACTCTCCCAAACGATAATACTCCAATCCTAACTCAAAATCAGATTGAGTCTCTAACTTTAAATCCCGCACTTCTTCAGTTTCTCCATCCAGCACTTCATAAACAGCGATCGCCTCATTTCTTCCCTTAACAATTACCCTATCTAAAAACCTAAAACGGTATTTCTCTGGTTCCTTCAATCCTCTAAAAGCCAATTCAGAAATCAAAATAGAAACCCCATAAAACTTAGTCAAACCTTCCAAACGCGCCGTTAAATTCACGTTATCCGAAAGCGCGTCTCCACCCATCCGACGGTCTTCTCCCACAATACCAACCATCATATTACCCAAATGAATCCCAATCCCTACCTTAATCGGAAGCGAGCCTTCCGTTTCTAAAACTAGATTATATTCCCGCAACTTCTTCAATTTACCAACAGCCGCTTCCACCGCATCATCCACGCTATCGGGAAACACCGCCATAATTCCATCTCCCAAAAACTTAATAATTAAACCGTGGCGACCGCGTATTTCTGGAGAAACAATTTGTAAATAACTATTAACAAAAGCAAATATTTCCTGGGGAGTCATTTGTTCCGAACGAGAAGTAAAAGAGCGAATATCCGAAAAGAAAATAGCCATTTCTTTACTCACGCGATCGCCCAATTTCACATCCAAAATACTCTCCTTATCCAGCAACTTCAAATAATCTTCCGGCACGAAACGCCCGTAAGCATTAGTAATCTTAGAAAGCTTAATATGAGTCTTAATCCTAGTTAACAACTCGTCCTTAGCAAAAGGTTTAGTCAAATAGTCGTTAGCGCCAAACTCAAAACCCGCAACCAAATCAGCCACCTGGTTTTTCGCAGTCAACATCAAAATCGGCAAATTTTCCGCCGGGCATTTTTCCCGCACCTTAGCGCAAACCTCGTAACCAGACATATTCGGCATCATCACATCCAATAAAATCAGATCGAAATCAGCCTCTCCATCCAAAGCAGCTAAAGCTTCCTTACCGTTCGATGCCTGGGTCACTTTATAATGATTTGCCTGCAAATAGTTCTTCAAAACCTGAATATTAACCGGTTCGTCATCCACGATCAAAATATGAAAATCGCCATCGGCAGAATTATCCACCGACGCCCCATCTACCGAAACTTCCATATCCCCGTCCAGATAGCGAATAGCGCTAACCGCCATATTAGGATCGTTATCCGCCACTGGTTCCGAAGAAATAGATAGACTAAACATAAACCTAGAACCAACCCCCGGAGTAGATCGAACCCAGATATCGCCGCCGTGGAGTTCCACCAACTGCTTAGTAACGGCCAATCCCAAACCGGTACCGCCGTATTTTCTCGCAGTGGAACCTTCCCCTTGCTCGAAAGATTCAAAAATCCGGTCTAATTTGTCTTCTGGGATGCCGATGCCGGTGTCGCAAACGGCGATCTCGATATGCTCCCATTTATCCCTGTTTGTTCCCGCAGGATCTTCCCCAACCAACTCGCAGACTACCCCCGCCGAAATTTCTACCGCCCCCGACTCGGTAAACTTGATGGCGTTTCCTATGAGGTTGTAGAGAATCTGTTGCAGGCGGTTTTCGTCCGCACGGACGGGGGGTAAGTCTGGAGGCACCGCATTGATTAATTCTATATTCTTATTTTTCGCCAATACTCGAACTAAAGTTACTACCACTTCCACCACGCCTCGCAAATCTAGCGCTTTTGCCTGCAACTCTAAATTGTGGTGTCTGATTTTGGAAAAATCGAGAATATCGTTAACCAGATTGGAAAGACGGCGGGCGCTGGAAACTATGGTCGCCAGATTGCTGCGGGTAGCGGGTTCTAAGTCTTTCGACCCTTCCAACACGAACTCGCCAATACCGATGATGCCGTTGAGGGGGGTTCGCAACTCGTGGGAGGTGTTGGCGAGGAATTCGTCTTTGAGGCGATCGAATTGTTTGAGCTGTTCGTTTTGCCCCTCTAAGGTTTCAAAGGAATTTTTTAGCTGTATTGCCATGCGATCGAAGGACTCTGCCAGTTCCCCCACTTCGTCCCCTCGATGAAGTTCCAAGGTTTTTTCCCAATGGCCTTCGGCGATTTCTTTGGCGGCAGCATTGAGTTGCAATATCGGTTTGGTAATCCAGCGCGCGGTGATAATTCCCACTCCCGTCGCTACCAGCAAAGCGGCTAGACTTAATAAAATCGTGCTGCGAGTGTTGGCATCGATTTGGGCCATGAAGTCTTTTTCTGGCATTACTACTACTACTAACCAATCGATGCCCCGCCCGTCGCTTAGGGGCATGACTCTGGCGTAGTGCAACTTTCCTTTTATGGGAAAATGGAGTTGTTCGCTCTGCTGGATGCTTGCCAAACTGCCGAAACGTTCTTGTAAGTGTTGGGCGGTGGCACTGACGGTTGGATTTTCGGCGGCGATCGCCTGCAAGCGATCTATTTTTCTACTTTTGCCATCTCCAGTGATAATAAACGGTTCGGCAATATGGGAGCTAACGACCAAATCTCCCGATCGCTCCATAATAAAACTCTGACCGTTAGGACTGATATACAAGTCGCTGAGGAAATCTGTTACTCGCATCAAGGTCGTCTTGTTTGACAAAACTCCCAGTAATTCTCCGGTTTCCCCAAATATCGGTCTGACTGCAGATAAGTCTAGGGAGGTATTCTGGCGGGAAAATGAGGAAAAAATCGGACTCCAGGTTGGTTTGCCCAGTTGTTTTGCTGCTTGGTACCAGGGGCGATCGCGTGGGTCGTATTCTTTGCCCTTAAGCTTGTCGGCGACATTTCCTCTATCGTCCATGAGATAAGTTTCGCGAATTGGTTCGTTGTCGCGATCGCGAACTTTATAGTTAAGCTCTCCATCTTCCAAACGTTCGACACCGAGAAAGTATCCTCGTTGGTTGCCAAAAAACAGATAAGTCTCTAAATCTCCTTCTTTCACCACTTGCCAAAAGTACCGTCGCAGGGCTTCAAAATCATCTAACTTTAAATTGTCGCTTTCTACAGCATCGTGAGTGACTCTCAGCACGTTGTGGGATTTATCCAGATAGCCGACAACGTGTTGTTCGATGCGAGTACCGATTTCGTCGGTTAACTGGTTCGCCATATTATCGACCGTCTCCCGTCCGTTGCGGAAGGAAAGGTATCCCACCAAACCCACCGCCCCGACGATTTGGAGGACAAAGGGGACCACGAGGACGGTTCTCAAGGGAATTTTCGCAAACATTTTGGCTGGGTTGGGCGAGAAGGATTTAATTAACATCATAGCTATTTGAGAGAGTGGGGCTGAGATTTCTTAACATATCTCTAGGATTTGGGCGGGCGATCGGTTTGTTTTTGCTAAAACTTTACATAATTGGCGATCGCTCTTTTTTCATCTCTCAAAAATTTACCTAATTTTTGCATTTGACTCTTGACAAACAGCTTAATTTATGATAATAAAATTAGCTGGTGCTTCTTTCGTAGTAAGTAGTCATGCAAAAATATTTACATACAATTATTTCTCCCAACCCCCGTAGAACAGGCCAAAGCGCCTGTTCCAGTAGTAGTAGTAGTAGGGTGCGCATTGCGCACCAAGAGAGTTTAGTTGTGCTACCAAGTTGAGTTATGCTACAAAGTTTAGTTTAGTGGCGATGCGTCGAAGCGAACCCTACTACTACAAAGTTTAGTTTAGTGGCGGTGCGCTTCGACGCACCTTACGGAGTTGGCAGAACGATAGTTAGTTAAAATCCGATCCCTCACCTTGGGCGAAGTTGCGGGCGAGGTCTAAACCGATGGCGGCCGGTTCGTGTCGTTGCAGCGTTGCTAGCACTCGCGCTAAAGTCCCATCGCTTAAAGGCCATTCCTGCCATCGGTCCAGATCCTCTTCCGTCACTTCCACCAGCAGCAGGCGAGGGTCGGGGCCGGGGTCTGGACGTAGTTGCATGAGGCGATCGAATGCCATCAACTCCAACTGCTGCAAACCCCCCAGATGCTTAACTGCCAACAGGAAAATGCTGACAGCCACTCCTATATAAGCGACTGTCAGCAGTTCTTTAAGATTTGGTTTTTTGCTGTCACCCTCTGGCATATAGTTGGCTCTGGTTAATTGTTGATTTTCAGAATGTTAATTGTAGGCTTATCGACCAACAACTAACAACCAACAACTAACAACTAACGGTAGTGGATCGCAATTCCTGTTATAACCTCAAAATCAAGACAGTCACTACATCTTTACCACTATCCTCTAAATCACCATAAAATCGTTAGCATCGAAGACATCAGCCGAAGTGGAAGCTACGGCAGCCAAAATATCGTCTCCCGCTTTAATCAAAGTGTTATTTAAGCTTTCCATGGAAGCGTCATTATTGCTGGTTCCCTGTTCGATGGTTAAGTCTTCAAAACTCAGACCGCCAGCCAAACCTATTTTATCGGTACCGTCGCTATAATCCAAAATGATATCCGAACCGACGTTCTCGGCAATAACAAAAGTATCTTCGCCACCACCTCCGGTTAAAGTATCCTTGCCCCTGCCGCCGTCGAGCATATCCCTGCCGCTGCCGCCGCCGAGCATATCCCTGCCGCTACCGCCTTTCAACATATCCATGCCGCTACCGCCTCTCAACATATCCATGCCGGCACCGCCATTAAGGGTATCGTTGCTGGCACCGCCATTAAGGGTATCGTTGCCCAGACTGCCTTTCAACATATCCCTGCCGGCACCGCCATTAAGGGTATCGTTGCCGCCGCCGCCGATGAGAAAGTCGTTGCCGCCGCCGCCGATGAGAAAGTCGTTACCGTTGCGACCGTCGATCCAATCTACTCTCCCAGTACCGTTGATTTCGTTATCTTGGTTATTTCCCCTTACTTCTTCCACCACCGAGATCCTGGCTAGCCTGTAGTTCGGCGCAGTGAAGTCGCCAAAATCTCCATCCAGGATACTCTTGCTTCCTCCAGGGTTTCCTACCGAACCGCGATGGCCCGGATGGGGGGCGATAACTCCATTTTCGTCTTCCCCAGTGTCGGGAGTTGCTTGAGCGAGACCGGCAGTGTTTGCGGGCACTTCGTCGTTTACTTCCGTGCCGGCATCGAGAACGCGATCGCCCCTGACGACAAAACTAATGGGTCCGAACTCACCGTCGTCAAATAGTCGGTGTTCTGTCTGGTTGCCGTTAGCTATCCAGGCATCGTTACTGGGGATGACCATACTCGCATAGTTGAAGTAGCGACTATCAGGACTATCGCTATCGATGACGAACCCCTCGGTTACTATCTGCCCTGGCAAGATAGGAGCGTCTCCGACGGCCCCATCTACCGTGCCGAAGGGACTGAGTGCAAACTCTTGGACCAGGGTTGCTGGGTTTCCGTCTTCGGCAATTTGTTCGATACCCGGAGATGCAGGTCTGCCGCCATCGTAGGTATCGAAGCCGCCGTCGTGAAAGCCTACCCAAGTTGGGGAAAGGATAGATCCTTCTCCTTCTGATGTCAGGTTTTCTACAATAACTCGAACTGGTACGTTTGCCATGATTACTTCTCTTGATTTGAGAATGGTTTAATTTCTTTGTCAAACCAATCTATCATAGATTCGAGGGATTTAATCTGAGAATTAATTAAGTTTTGTCTGAGAATTGTATTTGACTGGCATAGCTAAGTAAAATTGCGACGATCGCTTACGATCGCCGGCCCCGAAGAAGTCCCGAAAACTCTTGGTTTCTTCGATTTATAACTATTAGACTTCGCAGCAATTGTCAAAATAACATCGTTTTTCGTTCCTTTTTCCTGAAAAACTCTTCCAGTATGAGCCTGTTGCCTGTTGCCTACAACTGCTACGAAGTCTATTTTGTTTGCCTGGAAAATTGTCGGCTGTTTCGGAGTTATAATTCCGAACCAGTCCAAATTTTGAGAAACCGATCGCTTTGTGACGCTCAAAGTTCCCAAATTTTGCTAAATTTTTGTGAAGATAGCTAAAATTTTGTTAAAGGCTCGGATAATTCGAGGGGCAAGACTTATATCAAGTCTCATTGATTAATCTTAATTAAGAAATGGGAGACACGGCTTGTAGTAATCGCGCTTTGCCATTACTACGAACTTTTGCTTTACCCACAATTTTAGCCTAGATGCGCACCCTACGGAGACGAGGAAAAGTGGTGGAGTTGGCGGGCGATCGGACCGATGAGGTATTGCTGAGGTATAAAAAAGTAAAGTAGGGGTATAAAGACCGTTGCGGGACTCCGAAATAGATGCCATAGTAGATTTAACAAGGGAAAAACCATAGTAGAGGAGTAGAATTTTATGAACTCCCACGATTTACTTATCCAGGAATTAAGCGAAGAAGAGCAAAAAGAATTCGAGATTTTAGCCCATCACCTCATACCTCGGGGGTGGGAAGACCGACTTAGTTCGGGGAAATTTGCCAAGCTTTTGCAAGGTTATAGTTCTTTTCAAATCGATAAAAACCATGCCGACAGAAAGTTGAAAAAGTTCCAAGAGTTAGGATTAATTGAAATTCAAAAAAATTCAACGGCAACGGATGGCACCCAGGGAAGGCGACTGGCTAATACAATTATTTTAAAATCCTTTGCTTATAAAGGCCCTTTATTAACAGGAGAAGTTCCCTTAGATTCGATTTTATACATCGAGCGAAATGCCGATGAAATTTGTCGGCGAGAATTAACCTTAGAAAAAGAAGTCAAAGAATCCGTTCCTTTTATTAGAGTAAAAGCAGCAAAAGGTATGGGCAAATCGTCGTTGCTAGATAGAATAGGTCATTTTTTAGAAGGAGAAAAAAAAGAAATAGTAGCCCGCGTAGATTTAGGAACCGACGCTTTTAGCAGCGATGCTTTTACAGACTTAGAGAAACTATTTTATCGGTTTACGGAAGAAGTGGCTACAGCCTTTAGTAAATCCATACCCGGTCTCGAACCACCAGATTTAAAATTTGCTTGGAACAAATACAAACCAGCGGGAAAAAATTGCACCGATTATCTCCAAGAACATATCTTTAAAAAAACATCTAAAAAACCTAAAACCTTACTAATAGATGGCATAGATTGTATTTTAGGAAAGCCGACTCAGACCGATTTTCTCTTAGTATTGAGAACCTGGAACGAAAGAAAGATGAAACTGGTCGATCGCTCTCCTGTTATCTGGCCTAGCGTGGTAATTGCTTATTCCACAGAACCCTATCCCGATGCTAAGTTTAAAGGTTCGCCCTTGCAGAATGTCGGCACTCCTATAGAACTGTCGGAATTTACTTCAGAATCTATTTTACACTTAGCCAGAGTCTATGGTTTGAATTGGGATTTTAGCGAAGTAAATACTTTAATGAAATTAATCGGCGGTCATCCCAGTTTAGTTCAAAGGGCGCTTTATCAAGTCAGTCAAACGGATATTAGTTTGGAGGAATTGGAAAGGCGATCGACGGAAATTAACGGACCTTTTAGCGATTATTTGCTGAAAGATTTAGAGTTATTACAAGCGCCAAAAAATGAGAAGCTTCGCGCCTGCTTTCAGAAGATTATTAAGGGAGAAAGGTCGAACGATGCCTTTTCTAAATTTCAGTTAGAAAAAAGAGGTTTAATTAGATTAAACGGTAATAGCGAGGGGGCGCGCTGCGAATTGTACGGGCGGTTTTTTCGGGAATATTTGGGTTGAAATAGTTCGATCCCCCCCAGCCCCCCTTGAAAAGGGGGGAGCCGGAGTTGAAAAGGAAAAATACCATTCGTAGGTTGGGTGGAGCGCAGCGCAACCCAACAAAATCGTTGGTTGTAGCTACGAAGATGTTGGGTTCAACGGAGGTTCCACCCAACCTACAAGATACACTTAGAAACCCGGTTTCTCAAAGAAACCGGGTTTCTGGACCCCGCTACCAGATAGAAAAACGCTCCAATAAATCGCGAGGTAAATGAATTATGAATGCTCATAAACAAAATAGTTATTATCAAATTCAAGGAGGAACTTTGCCTCTGGAAGCTAAAACTTATGTCCGACGAGGGGCGGACGAGGAATTATTAGAATTTGCTAAAACTGCCCGCAGCAATAATCGAGTTTGTTCTATTCTCGCCCCCCGCCAAATGGGAAAATCTAGTTTGATGGTAAGGACGGCTCAAGTTTTAAGAAACGAAGGTATCGTTTGCGTTGAAATTAATTTACAGGGTTTGGGGGGGGTTAATTCCGATGAGTTATTCTGGTACGGCGTTTTAGACGAAATTTGCCAAAAACTTGACTATTTTCTAGTTGAGGATAGCCCGGAAAAAGCAACTTCCGCTAAGTTTCAAACCTATTGGGAAAGCCGGCATAATTCTCCTGCTGGAAAACGCTTTGGTGATTTCCTCAAGGAAGAGATTTTGACGGAAATTGACAAGCATTTGGTTATTTTCTTAGACGAAATTCAGTCTCTTCTTAATTGGGGGTTGCAAAATGATTTTATCGGAGTTATTAGAAGCTTATCCAGCGACGTTAATAACGAGATTTTAAGGAAGTTAAATTTTGTGCTTTTGGGGGTGGCGAAACCTGCGGAACTTTTGACGGAAAAAGGGGTGGCGTTTAATGTGGGCGATCGCCTGGAAATTGGACCGCTAACCGGAGAATGTAAGGAACTCTGGGGAGGAATTGCAGAAATTACTGGGGAGGCGAAGGAGGCGATCGCTACTATTCTCAACTGGACCGGCGGACAACCATTTTTAACTCAAGTTCTTTGCGATTTAGTCGTCAGTAAAGGTTGCAAATTTCAGGCATTTACTTGGGAAGAACATATCGAGAGAATTGTCGAGGAGGAAATAGTAGAAAAATGGAGAATGCTGGATTTACAATCTCATTTTACCGAGATAGAAAACTATTTTCTGAGAATAGAAGATAGCAGCAGCGATCGCAACTTATTACAAGCATTAAGCAATTATGGCACAATTTTAAGCAATGGTTTTATTAAATTTGAAGAAAAAGATAGCAGCCACTGGGACTTATTAATATCCGGTTTGGTTATTAAAGAAGCCACCCAGTCCGGTAGAATCTTAAAAGTTACCAATCCAATTTACGCTAAAATATTTGACAATGACTGGATAAAATCTATCGAAGACAACATACATTTAACCTTCCAAAAATCAACCAAAACTGAATTGGAAGAACTAGAAACAATTGCCAGAGAGTTATTCGATCCGCCAGAGTTCAACTTAACTAAAGAAAAGGAAATTAATTCTATGTCAACCAGAGCAAAACAAATCCAAACAATTATCGAACAGCGGGCTCCTTTAGTCGGGAGAATTAAAACCGTCGAGGAAAACTTAGACAAACTTGCCGCAGAATTAGTCGCCCTAGAACAATTTCGCCATCGCGTGATGCCAGCAGTAAATAATCCTCTGGCAAAAGACTTTTTAAGCCGTTTCGACTTTCTCTTACTCAGAGGAAAAGTAGCCGAAAATTTAAGCCAATTAGAATTTCTAAGGAAGCGCCTTTCTCGGGACACCTTAAATATTGGCGTAGTCGGCTTAATGGGGCAAGGAAAAAGTACCTTTTTACAAAGAATTAGCGGCCTCCGCGACGACGTAATTCCTGCTAAAAAAGGGGGAGCTTGTACGGCAGTTCGCAGTACCATTTATCATAACGAAGGAGAAACTTATGCTGAAGTAGTTCTACACTCAGAAGAGTCTTTTCTCAAAGAAGTAATCGGCCCTTACTATCAAGAATTAGGTTTGGGAGTAGTACCAGAAACCCTCGGTGATTTTGCCAAACCGCTGCCCGCTACTAATTTTGGTGGGAGCAATTCTACTTTAGAGTCGATGTACGAACATCTGCGGGGAGATTATCACGATAATTTGCATCATTACAAGCATTTATTAGAACCCGGTTCCCCCAGAAAAATTAAAGTTGCCAAAGAAGAAATAGATAAATATGTTTCTCAACCCAGAGACGAAAAAGGTCAACTAACAAACTTCGACCATCTGCCAGTAAGAGAAGTTAAAATATTCTGCAATTTCCCCAATCAAGATGTAGGTAAAGTAGCCTTAGTTGACGTTCCAGGTTTGGGAGATACCAGGTTGGGAGACGAACAATTAATCTTAGAAACTTTGGGGCAAGAAGTAGATTTAGTTTTGTTTGTTCGTCGCCCGGATCCGTTGCGTTACGGTTGGGAAAAACGGGATACCGATCTTTACAAAACTGCTTATCAAGCTTTGAACAATTTAGAGAATCGCTCTTTTATGATTCTCAATCACGTTACTGGTAATAACGACAATTTAGATGCTTGTTTGAAACACCAATCTACTTACCAAGACAAACATCTTAATGTAGTGGAATCTAAAGTAGCTAATTGTGCCGATGATGAAGAAGCGAATCGGGTTTTAGACTTAGTTTTGGATTATCTGGCGAGCAAGATTACTACTTTGGATTATCAATATGCCAGGACTTACCAAGACAGCTTGAACCAACTGCAAAAAACTATTACCGACGAACTGAATAAAGCCAGTCAAGATTGGACGCAAAAAATGCAGGAAGCCGACGTCAGCGAGATGGCGAAATTCTTGCGGCTTTTTAACGAACTTTGGATAGATTTAGCGTCTGCTTTGGAAGATTTGCTCTATGAAATAGATGCCGAACAAGAATCCGATGAGTTAGAAGATAACGACTTCAAAAAGCAAGCGGCGGCGGTTATCGAAAAATGTCAGCTTGATTCGGGATTGCCCCAAATTGAGGAAATTATGAAACGAAAGGCAGATATTGGCGATTGGGGCAGCACTTTTAACCGGTATTTGCACGATATCCGCACTCATTTAACCCAACATTTTGAAGCCATGGATAATGGTTTGAATAGTTCTGTAGAAGCAGTTAAAAATCGCGTTACTGACGTGCTGGTAGAACGGGCAAATTTAAGCAATCTTCCTCCCTTGCGTAACCTTCGTGGTACTGAGTTTTTAAAGGTTATAATTGAGGAAATAGACGACAGGTTGCCGAATCTCAAACAAGCTTTTAAAAGCCTTTATAAGTTTGAAATGTCTTACAAAGCTAATTTGCGTTACATGATTCGCCCCCTGCTGAATAATCTCAATCCCAACAGGGCCCGGGTGCAGATTTCTACCATTAGCGGGGGCGAGTCTCCAGAGACTCGCAAAAAGATGGCTGGAGAAATCTTCGATCATTTAGAAGCGCTTCACGGGGAGGCTGTTTATCGGTGCGAAACTAATTTAGATAATATCTATTCGGAACCGGGTAAAGCTGCTTTTTATGAGGTAGAAGATTTTGTCGATCGCGTCTTGCGTTCTAAGAATGTTAAGGAGGAATGGCAAGTGTTTATTTCCCAACATAAAGCTTTTATTTGGCCGAAGGAATACGGACTGGATAAAGATAGCATCCACCGAGAAGAATGGCTGACTTTGGTGGAAAAAACTGCGGAAGCTAATAAGTTGGAGGAATTGCAATTTTTGAATTAGTTAATGTTCGTAGCGATCGCTTTAGCGATTCATCTTAAGTTCGTAGTAATCGCTTTAGCGATTCTAATATGTTCGTAGTAATCGCTTTAGCGATTGTTCGTAGTAATCGCTTTAGCGATTCTAATATGTTTGTAGCGATCGCTTGAGCGATTCATCTTAAGTTCGTAGTAATCGCTTTAGCGATTCTAATATGTTCGTAGTAATCGCTTTAGCGATTGTTCGTAGTAATCGCTTTAGCGATTCTAATATGTTTGTAGCGATCGCTTTAGCGATTCATCTTAAGTTCGTAGTAATCGCTTTAGCGATTCTAATATGTTTGTAGCGATCGCTAATGGCTAATTAAAATAAGATGGCTCTAAATCGCTGAAGCGATTACTACGAACCATCGCTGAAGCGATTACTACGAACCATCGCTGAAGCGATTACTACGAACCATCGCTGAAGCGATTACTACGAACCATCGCTGAAGCGATTACTACGAACCATCGCTGAAGCGATTACTACGAACAATCGCTGAAGCGATTACTACGAACCATCGCTGAAGCGCGATTGCTACGAACTGCTATAATCCAACGAACCAGGAGGAGTAAAACAATGAATGAAATTGTCACGACAATGTTAGGGGCAAGCGGTGTTGGTAAAACAACTCTCTTGACTTCAATTTACGAAGAGTTTAAGAAGATAGATAAAGAGGTCAATTTTAAATTTTTACCCGACTCTGCCACTGATGAAATTCTTCAGAAAAATCTCGAAGAACTTAAGAGTATGGGAGACGAAATTACAGCTAAGGAAGGCGCCAGAGGAATTGCTGGTACTGCTGCGGTTGCCGGACCGGATTCTTTGCCTAAATTTATTTTCGATTTGTGTAAGAAAAACAAGGGCAAAAAAGGAAGCGAGTTGCTGCGGTTGACTTTCCGAGATTATCCGGGCAGTTACGTTTTGTCTAGCAATCCCGTGGGGCGAGAGTTTCTGAAAAAACTGCTGCGGGAGTCAGCGGCGGCGATCGTTTCTATAGATAGTCCGGCAGCGATCGAACCGCACCAACCAGATCCTTTAAATAACAAAAATTGGAATCTGAGAAAGGATAGCGGCAAGTGGCACGAAGCGAGAAACCATCCAAAGGAAATTCTGGAGTTGTTTCAATCTGCTTACTCTAGGTTAGACGAGCCTAAATTGGTTATTTTAGCACCAGTTAAGTGCGAAACTTACGTTCAAACTCCAGAGGCGGCTGTCAAACTTTTGGAGTGCGTTAAAGATAAGTACGCGCCGTTGCTGAAGTTTCTCGGGGATCCGAGTCGTCGGGATAAAATCGCTGTGGTTCACGCGCCGATACAAACGGTGGGATGTTTGTTTTTCTCTAGGATTTATTGTGAAAACTTTAATAAACCTCGCTTTGTTTTTCGGAAAAATAACAGTGGCGACGCTTACAACCCCCAAGATAACGACCATTTATTGCGCTATCTTTTGAGCTTTTTACTCAACCTGCACAACCAAGGTCAACTTTACGAGCGATCGCCCATTTGGAAAACGGTTAGAAAAGCATTTAACCAAGAAAGTATTTTCGAGCAAGCTGTTAAGCAGTTTGCTAAAAGTCGCAAAATTACAGATGGTTTTACTATCTTGCAAGGCGGTAGTTTGTTAAATATCAAAGAATAGAACGACGGAGGACAAAATCAAGCTATGAATATCTACGTTCAAAGTCGGGGTTACGACCAAGATAAGGATTACTCCTGGATACAAGTTAGCGAAGATGGAAGGGTTGCGCCAGAAATTCCTCCTCTATCGAAAAAGGCTATTTCTTTAATCGAAACTAGCTCCCCAGCGGTAGTTTTAGAAAGGTTGCCAGAGGAAAGGTTGCTATTACTAATAACCGGTCTCGAACCGGAGGACCGTCTGGATATTATCAGCCGCCAAATTAGAATTGACCTGGCATTTGTGGCAGCTAATACTGGGGAGGATGAATTTGCTTTGCGCCAGTTAGCCGCCCGCGCTTTAATAGATGAAAAACGAAAGTCGTTAACTGCCGAAATTAGTCTAGCAGTAGAGTTGTTAAAATATCCTACTTTCTTGCTGGTTTATCCAGAAGATATTGAGAAGGTTAAGGATGGTTTGGAAAAAAGCGATTTTCCGAACCAGCAGGAGTTGGCAGCGGCCCTAAGTTTGCCGGAGGAAACTGTCGGTAATTTTGCTGGGGGCAAACCAGTTAAATATGAGGATTTTGTTAAAATTAACGAGACTTTGAAACTGAATTTAACTCGGGCAAAAGAAATTTACTTGCCCCCAGATGCTAATACGTCTTCGCCGGAGGAGGAAAGTATTTACACCAATTTTGTCGATTATGGGTTTTATGTTTCTTCCTCAAAATTACTGGCGGTTGTTTCTGGAGAGGAAACGGGAGAAACTTCTCCTAGCGAAGCGCCAGATTTAACTAGAAAAATTGGCCCCAATTCTCCAGAATTAAAGGCGCAACTGGCGGCGGAAATTAGGCGCTGTAAATTACCGCCAGAAACCGAACCTCTGGTGCTAGTTACGGGTTTTAAGAAAATGGAAACTTTGACTGAGGCGAAAATTTGGCGCGGTTTATCTAAGCTGGTAGATACGGACGGCTGGATGGCAATTTCTGAATCTCAATCTAAGGATAAATTTTCTTTATCTATGCTGCTGGAGATGGTTTCGGGATGGTTGAAGTTTGTTTCTAAGTTTATTGGTAATATTGAGAATAAAGATGGAGGCGATCGCCCCCGAAAACCTTAAAATCAAACCAACTTAATTAACTTTAAATGTTCAAATTTCTGCAAGATTTAGCGAATAAACTTAGCGGGAGAGAGGAAGAAGAAGAGGAAGAGGAGGAGCTTTTGGCAAAGGATTTTTCTAATTATGTAGAAAGAAAAGCGGATGAAGAACTTTACAATTTTATTAAAACTCCCGAAGTTCCTCTTCGCCTTTGCTACGTTTTAGCCCCTCCCCAAAGCGGCAAGACTTGTTTGAGGAAAAAAGCGGTCAGCCGAGTTTCTAAAGAAGGCTATAATTGTTTTCAATTTACTCTCTTACTTTCGGCAAAAACCTTTTCAGAATCGGCTTTTTATTTCCACCTTTTAACTAAAATTTGCGAAAATTTGAGTCGGGAGGGCACGAACTTAGTTGACATTTTGGAGAAATTTTGGCGGGAGGCAAAATTACAACCGCCCCACGAAAGGTTCCAGAATTTCCTTAAAGAAATATTTAAAAAGCTGATTAGCTGTAAGGTCATCATTTTTATCGATAACGTCCAAAAGTTAAGAGAATGGAAGATTCACCAAAGGGTTTTGGAAACTATTAAGAATTTGTTCCTATCTGGAGACGAATCTTTACAAAAATTAACTTTTGTCCTCTTAGGGACCGATAATCCTTTGGACTTTTTTTCCGACCCCAACCATGCTTCTCTCGGGACGGAAATTAAATTAGATAACTTTCGGAGAGACTGTCAGCCGTTGGGACGCGGACTCAAGAATGTTAGTAACGACCCAGAGGCACTATTGGACGAAATTTTATCTCAAACGGGAGGGCAGCCATTCTTAACACAATCTTTATGTTCTTTCGTGGCGAAAGGGGGTAGGATAAGCCAAGATACTAATCTTCAAGTCTATATTGAAGAGTTGGTCGGAAGTATAGAGGTGGGAAATTGGAGCGATCGCTCGGAAATCAAGTCCCACTTCCAAAGTATCGAGGATTGCTTCCTCGGGGAATCTTTGGAGAAGATAGACCGGAAATTGTACGCTCTAAATTTGTACGATCGCATAACAGACGGCAAAATTTGCGAATATAGAGAAAATAGTGCCGCCCAAAGGGACTTATTAATGTCTGGGTTGGTTAGAAACACAGATAAATTGTTGGCAGCAGCTAACCCGATTTACGCACAAATATTTACCCCAAAATGGGTAGAAGAAACTAAGGAAAAACTCAAGCAAAGGAGAGGTTTTATGCCTAGCAAAAAGATTTACGACCGCAAAGTTTATATGCTAATCGACCAAAGCGGTTCCATGGCGCGAAGAGACGATTTATTCAACCGAGAAAGGCGCTGGAAGGCGATCGCAGAAGCGATCGAAGGTCACGTTTATAATATACTGAACCATACAGGAATGAATGGGGAAAAAATCTGCGATGAAATTACGATGACCTTTTTTAGTCCCAATCGTCCTTCTTCTGTAATTCGTTCCATTTACGATGACGAGGAAGTGCGGGATCTCTTTGAGGAAAACCAACCCGATGCTAACACTTTTATCACTCCAACTTTTCAACAAGTTGTGGATCGCTGGTTTAGCGTTCGAGAACCAAATCAAGGTGGATTTGTGATAATTTATACTGATGGGGCCCTCGACGATCGCGATGCTTTTGTTAATTATATCGAAAAGACTTGCGGCAAACTAAACAGTCAAGACGACTTAAAAGTAGTAATAATCGGCTTTGGCAGCGACGTCAATCGCGATCCTAGTTTTTATCTAAAGCTTGATGCTAACGCCCGTGGGTTTTTAGATGACAACTCAAACGCCTGCAATATTGTAGTCTTCGATTTGTTAAATAAAATGCCGGGTATCATTCAATTACTCGACTGTCAGTTGGAAAATCCAGAGGCCGGTTTGCCCGAGTGGGGCCGAGAATTCTGTCCCGAGTTGTACGGTTAGTTCGTGACGGTTCGTAGTAATCGCTTTAGCGATTTATCTATATCAATCGCTAAAGCGATTACTACAAACAAGCGCAACGCGCACCAGCAGAATTTTATTGAGATATTAATGATGTATTACCCACGATGGTTGGGGGTATTACATCAATTTTTTGTGGGTATGCTAGAAAATATAAAAACCACCAGTGGAGGGAAGTTGTTATGAACAATCTTTTAAAAGTAGGCGTCTTTTTGGGAGCGATCGCCGGCATTCTGGCAGTCACCAACCCCAGTAAAGAGGCATATTCGGAATATTTGGTCTGGCAAATTAAGGATAATTACTGCCTAGAGGGTCAGAACTCTAATATGACAAAAGTAGGTTGTGCGGCGATCGCCCCCTTACCCCCAGGCGCCATGAAGCCTATTATCGAAGGCTACACCCGTCAGAAAAACTATGTTGTTTTTAGCGTCTATCACACCGATGCTTGGGGGATGAAAAGTAATTTTCTCGGAATTGGGGGGAATTTTTTGGAGTTGTAGCGAGACGTCAAGAAACGGCGAGACAAGAAACCCGGTTTTTTGAAAAAACCGGGTTTCTGGGATAGTTTAGGGAACAGGCGAGACGCCTGTTCTACGGGTTGGGTTTTTTAAAAATAGATAAGGAGTTGACCAATGGAAACAGAAAGTTATCGAGTTCATCCGAGTATGTGGAGAAGCAACCCCCTTCTATTTGTTTTGTCGTTATTGCTGGTTCTGTGTTTTGGCGCCGGACTGATAATCTTGTTAGTTTGGTGGATAAAAACTAAAAATACAACTTTAATCGTCACCGACAAGCGTACCATTTTGCAAGAAGGAATCCTCAGCAGGAATATTAACGAAGTAATGCATTCCCACGTCCGCAATATTCAAATCAATCAAAGTCCGATGCAACGTATTTTTAATACCGGCACTATTAAAATTGCCAGCGCGGGAACTGGGGATATTGAAATCTCCGCCTCCGGCATTCCCGCCCCCAATAGAATTAAGTCGGTTATCGACCATTATCGCCTTTGAAGTTTTGCGGTTGGTTGCGGTTTTTGGGATGTGAAAAATCCGCTTTGAAATTTTTGACGAAATAAATAGTCATGCAAAAATATTTACATAGAATTATTTCTCCCAACCCCCGTAGAACAGGCCAAAGCGCCTGTTCCAGATATCTAATTAATTTTGCACGGGTACTTAAATAAACAGCCTGAAAATTAAATTAGAGGGCAGGGCAAAGCATTCGGAAATTCATATTCATGCTTTTTTATCTAGCCTAACGCCCGAATGCTTTGCCCCTACAGGTTTATTCTTCTCCCTAATTTTAATGCGAGACGGACAGATAATTAACCGTTGGTTGTGCTTCGCGATCTTGCAGACTCGGGCCCTGCGCGTTTCATGTCGCGCAGCGAAACGCCCTACTTACGGCCTTTATTAATCGGCATTTAGAGCCTCAAGAACTCTAACAACTGTTGCCTTAATTTGAGGCAAATCTTCAGCGATCGCTTTCCACAAAATATTTACATCCACGTTCCAATATTGATGGGCTAATTTATCCCTCATGCCCGCTATATTTTTCCAGGGAATTTCAGGATAATTACTTCTAATTGACTGAGGAACATTTTTAACCGCCTCTCCAATAATCTCGAAAGCTTTTTCAACAGCAAAAATCTTCTCTTCGTTGCCGACGAAACTTTCATATTCGACACCAGCAGTAAATCTTTCTATGGCAGCGATCGCATCTAAAACATCCAATAAAGAATCTCGTAAATCTCGCGTCATAAATAAACCACCTCAGATAAAATCCGTTCTTTAATTCTGGGTTTTAGTCCGTTTTTAGTAACTAAATCTACTTTCATTTGCAAGCGATCGCTCAAATAAAACTCCAAATCTATTAATTGAAATAAACTAGGTGCTTCGGTGTAATCTATTAATACATCCAAATCGCTATCTTGTCTCTGTTCGCCCCGTACATAAGAACCAAATATTCCCAACTCGCTAATTTTATATTTTTCTTTAACTGCCTGTTTGTTATTAGCGAGGAGTTCTTTTATTTCCTCTAAAGTTTTCATAAGACCTCCAAGACAAATCGTTGGCAAATTTTAACATGAAGCCCACAGCTAATTAACCTTTGGGTTGCGCAACCAGGCGCAACCAGCAGCCTACTGCGGCCAGCCATCCGTTACATCCTCTGCACTCATCCGTTGCCAACCAACTTTTTGACACATAGCACGTTTTATGGTAGTGATTCGCTTGGCAAATGACAGCTTAAAGTGGGACCGAAAGTTGAAAAAAATCGATCGCGACCTTGACCCACAGGAACTCTATGTAACAATTACTAACAGTTTTGCCAAAAGCAGTTTTGGCCTAATGGGGCCAAAAACCCTCAAAAACAACATAAAGAAGTATTAAAGTCCCATAACTTATGGAACCCCTTTATCAATACGCCTGGTTAATTCCAGTCCTGCCCCTATTCGGGGCCATGGTAGTCGGTCTAGGACTAATCTCCTACAACCAATTCACCAACAGCCTGCGGCAGAAAGTCGCAGTCTTCATCGTCTCCCTCCTGGGAGGATCGATGGTAATCTCCTTCGCCATCCTCTGGAGTCAAATCAACGGCCACGAACCCTTCGTCCGTACCATCGAATGGGCCGCAGCCGGTGACTTTAGCCTGAGAATGGGCTACGCCATAGACCATCTCACCGCCCTCATGCTGGCGATCGTCACCACCGTAGCCTTCCTCGTCATGATCTATACCGACGGCTACATGGCTCACGACTCTGGCTATGTGCGCTTTTACGCTTATTTGAGCCTATTTAGCGCCTCCATGCTGGGCCTCGTACTCTGCCCCAACCTGATCCAGGTTTATATCTTCTGGGAACTGGTCGGCGTGTCCTCCTACCTCCTCATCGGCTTCTGGTACGATCGCAAACCAGCCGCCAATGCCTGTCAAAAAGCTTTCGTCGTCAACCGCGTGGGCGACTTCGGCCTGCTCTTAGGGATCCTGGGCCTCTATTGGTCCACCGGTACCTTTGATTTTGAGGAAATGGGCTTTCGCCTCCACCACCTCGTCGAAGTAGGGGCACTCAGCGGGACATTGGCCACCATCTTTGGAATACTCGTATTCTTAGGCCCCGTAGCCAAATCGGCCCAATTCCCCCTACACACCTGGCTGCCGGACGCGATGGAAGGCCCCACGCCTATCTCCGCCCTCATCCACGCCGCCACCATGGTCGCCGCCGGAGTCTTCCTAGTAGCTAGGATGTACCCCGTCTTCGAGGGACTCCCAGTAGTAATGAACATCATCGCCTGTACGGGCGCCTTCACTGCCTTCCTGGGAGCAACCATCGCCATTACTCAAAACGACATCAAAAAAGGTCTCGCCTATTCCACCATCTCCCAGCTAGGCTACATGGTCATGGCTATGGGAGTCGGTGCCTACAGCGCCGGACTCTTCCACCTAATGACCCACGCCTACTTCAAAGCCATGCTGTTCCTGTGTTCTGGTTCGGTCATCCACGGCATGGAAGAGGTCGTCGGGCACAACCCAGATATCGCCCAAGATATGCGGGTGATGGGCGGTCTGCGCAAATATATGCCCATCACCGCAACCTGCTTTCTCATCGGCACCATTGCCATCTGCGGCATCCCGCCTTTTGCCGGTTTCTGGTCGAAAGACGAAATCCTCGGCAGCGCCTTTGCCGCTAACCCCTTCCTCTGGTTTGTGGGTTGGGTAACTGCTGGCATGACTGCTTTCTATATGTTTCGGATGTATTTCAGCACTTTCGAGGGCGAATTCCGGGGTAACGACGAAGCGATTAAAGAAAAACTGCTGCAAAAATCCAAAGCGCCAGCTTTGGCATTCGGCCCCGGCGCGATGGATCCTCACGAACTAGAAGGCGGTCACAACCACGATGCGCGCCACAGCGAAGAACCCCACGAGTCGCCCTGGACGATGACTATACCGTTAATGGTATTAGCGGTTCCTTCGATGTTAATTGGTTTGTTGGGAACGCCTTTTAATAACTACTTCGAGAAGTTCATCTATGCCCCAGGGGAATCTTTAGAGTACATCTTGGAAGAACTAGCGGAATTCGACCTCACCGAATTTTTAATTATGGGCGGTAATTCCGTGGGTATTGCTTTAATCGGCATTACCTTCGCTTCCCTAATGTACTTGAGTCGGAAAATCGATCCAGCAGCGATCGCCGACAAGATCCAAACCCTGTACGACTTCTCTCTCAACAAGTGGTATCTCGACGAGATCAACGATTTTCTCTTCGTCAAAGGCAGCCGTCGTCTGGCGCGACAAGTCATGGAAGTTGACTTCAAAATCGTCGATGGGGCCGTGAACCTAACCGGGTTTGTGGCGCTGTTGGGCAGCGAAGGTTTGAAATACTTTGAAACCGGTCGCGCCCAATTCTACGCCTTAATTATCTTCGTCGGAGTAATCGGCCTAGTCGTGTTCTCAGGGATCGGTTAGTAGTAACGACTTTAGTCGTAGTTAGATCGTTAATCGCTTTAGCGCTAAAAAATTAAGTTTTTACAATCGCTGAAGCGATTACTACAAACGGCGCTAAAAAATTAAGTTTTTAATCGCTGAAGCGATTACTACCAACGGCGCTAAAAAATTAAGTTTTTACAATCGCTGAAGCGATTACTACCAACGGCGCTAAAAAATTAAGTTTTTACAATCGCTGAAGCGATTACTACCAACTAACCCATTAGCAATTACCAATATCTATGACAAACTTTCCTTGGCTGACAACCATCATTCTATTTCCCATAGCAGCATCCCTGCTAATTCCGATAATTCCAGATAAAGACGGCAAAACTGTAAAGTGGTACGCCCTCATCATCGGACTGATCGACTTTGCCGTTATTGTCGCCGCCTTCTGCACCGGCTACGACCTCAATTCTGGGGAACTGCAGCTAGTCGAGAGTTACAGTTGGCTGCCAGGGATAGACTTAAGGTGGTCCGTTGGGGCGGACGGTCTCGCCATGCCCCTAATTATCCTCACCGGGTTTATCACTACCCTGGCAATTATGGCAGCTTGGCCGGTTACTTTTAAGCCGAAGCTGTTTTATTTCCTGATGCTGGTAATGTACGGCGGTCAAATTGCCGTGTTCGCCGTCCAGGATATGTTGTTCTTCTTCCTGGTTTGGGAACTGGAGTTAGTGCCGGTTTACCTCATCCTCTCCATCTGGGGCGGTAAAAAGAGATTGTATGCGGCGACGAAGTTCATACTCTACACCGCAGGCGGTTCTTTGTTTATCCTCCTGGCAGGTTTGACCATGGCGTTTTACGGGGATACGGTGACTTTCGACATGAGAGCGATCGCCGCTAAAGACTTCCCCCTCAACCTCCAACTATTACTATATGGAGCATTTTTAATTGCCTACGCCGTCAAACTGCCAATTTTCCCCTTGCACACCTGGCTCCCAGACGCCCACGGGGAAGCAACGGCACCGGCCCACATGTTGCTGGCAGGCATTCTCTTGAAGATGGGCGGTTATGCCCTATTCCGCATGAACGCGGGAATGCTGCCAGACGCTCACGCTTATTTTGCTCCAGTGTTAGTCATACTGGGAGTTGTAAACATCGTCTATGCGGCCTTGACTTCCTTCGCCCAGAGGAACCTCAAACGCAAGATTGCTTATTCTTCGATTTCTCACATGGGCTTCGTACTCATCGGTTTGGGTTCCTTTACCTCTTTGGGAGTTAGCGGCGCCATGCTGCAAATGATCTCCCACGGGTTGATCGGGGCTAGTTTGTTCTTCCTGGTGGGATGTACTTACGATCGCACCCATACCCTGATCTTAGACGAGATGGGCGGTGTCGGTCAAAAGATGAAAAAGGTTTTCGCCATGTGGACTACTTGTTCTATGGCATCTTTAGCCTTGCCCGGCATGAGCGGTTTCGTCGCCGAAGTGATGGTATTTATCGGCTTCGTTACCAGCGATGCCTACAGTTTCAGTTTTAAATTGTTGGTAACGCTGTTGGCAGCAGTCGGAGTGATTTTGACTCCTATTTATCTGCTGTCAATGTTGCGGGAGATTTTGTACGGTCCCGAAAACAAGGAGTTAGTAGAACACGAGGAGTTAGTAGATGCGGAACCTCGGGAAGTGTTTATTATCGCTTGCCTGTTAGTGCCGATAATTGGCATGGGTTTGTATCCGAAGATCGTTACTCAAATCTACGATCCAACTACGGTGAAGCTAACTAATACCTTACGCGCTTCGGTGCCTACTTTGGCAGAAACTACTAAGGTTGCACGACTTTTCGAGTCGAACGAGGTTTTAATAGCTCCGGCTATTAAGTAGTCTTTTTTCAATTAACAATTAACAATTAATAATTAATAATTGTTAATTGTTAATTGTTAATTGTTAATTGCACATGAACCAATTGCTAATTATTAACGCTCGATTATTAATTGCCTTTCTCCTCCTCCTCGTTGCCTCTGGTTGCGAGATGTTGCCGAGAAACAAAAATTTTACCGACTGGTGTTCGGAGAGGGAAACTTTGGCCCCAGAGACAAAACATACTGTAGAAGTTTTGCTGGTGGAGGCGGGAGCGGAAAATTGCCAGGAAGCTGAGGAATATTTATCGGGGGTTAGGTCGTTGGAATTGAGCGATCGCGACCTTTCCGATATTACTCCCCTAGCTTCTTTAGAAAGTTTAACCTCCCTCGACCTCAGCATTAATAAAATCTCCGATCTTACCCCCCTGTCGCGGTTAACTAATTTAACGAAACTGGAGGCGGTAGGCAATAATATCGCCGATATTTCTCCTCTGGCATCTTTAACCAATCTTACAGTATTAGACCTCAGCATCAATCAAGTTACCGAGTTAAATATTGCTCCTTTAACTAATTTAAGCAAACTGACTTTAACTAACAATCAAATAACGGATATTACTCCGATTTCCAATCTGACCGAATTGAAGCAACTGGAACTTAACGCGAATCAAATAAAAGATGTTAGCGCGCTTTCTAATTTAAACAATCTCCAGCAACTAAATCTCGGCAGCAATCAAATATTAGATATTACTGCGCTTTCTAATTTAACTAATCTCAAGGAACTCCATTTGTCTTGGAATCAAATAACGGATATTGCGCCGCTTTCTAATTTAGTAGAACTCGAAGAATTGTACGTCAGAAATAACGCGATCGCTAACAAAGTTTGTCCGGTAGAACCTCAGTCTATTTGTCAGTTTTAAGGATATTAGAATCGCTAAAGCGATTACTACGAGCGTTTGTAGTAATCGCTTTAGCGATTTATTTTAGGTGTTGGAACTTTCTAAGTAGGTAGGCAAAAATATTTACATAAAATTATTTCTCCCAACCCCCGTAGAACAGGCCAAAGCGCCTGTTCCAGATGTCCAATTAATTTTGCACTGGTACTTATCGACGGAAGCGAGTTAATAATTCCTCGCGAGATAGATCGGACAATTCGAGAATTAAAGCCGTATATTCCTCCAGTGGCAGTGCGGCCAAAGGTTCGATAATTGCGGTCAATTCCTCATCCATGGAACCAAAACGAAGCCTCAGCACGCCTTCGATAGCCGTGCGACGTTCCTGCTGGATTTGCTGCTGGATGCGCTCTTCAAAGGTGCGACGTTCCTGCTGAATTTGCTGCTGGATGCGCTCTTCAAAGGTGCGACGTTCCTGCTGGATGCGCTCTTCGTATTCCTGCTTAATTTGTTCCATTTCTTGTTCAAAAAGTGGTTCTAATCGCATAATTAAACTCCTTTCTCCTTGGTCTAAACCTTGAGTAACTGCTAAATGTTTCCTGAAACTCAACAACATACTCAGAACGACTTGGCGATACTGGCTTCCTGGTGGTAATGCCTCCAACTCGTCGATCGCTCGTTGTTGTTTCCTTCCCTTACCCAGTATCCTCAACCAGAGAGTATCCGGGGTTGCTGGTAACTGGTGAAGAACTACCACGGCACTTCTGAAAGTTTCCCCCAGGAAGTAGATACCCGAGAGCCAGTCTTCCTTGAGGTTAGCACAAACTCCCGATAATGTTGCCGCCGAAGCCGTGGGAGTTAGCACCCATAAGTAGGGCCACTCGGAACGACTGGCTTTAGTTTTTTTCCCTCCTGCTTCTCTTTCTAACTCCCGACAACACTCCCTTAATTTGGTCGTGCAGTCGAAGATTTGCTCCCCAGCCATTTTCTTGTAGGTTGGGTGGAGCGCCCCGCGCAACCCAACAAAATCGTTGGATTGTGCTCCCGTTGATGTTGGGTTGCGCTACCGCTCCACCCAACCTACGATCGGGCGCCGGCGAAGGTATTCTTCAAGAAACCGGGTTTCTCAAATATCGCAATTGCTATATATGCTAAAGTAATATTGGCCAAGAGATGAAAACCCTTTAAAACCTTCCATGACTGCAAAAAACCCCAAACAAAAAAAGAAAATAGCAATAATCGGCGCAGGTATCGGCGGCCTCACGGCGGGGGCTTTGTTGGCCAGGCGAGGATACAACGTCACGATCTTCGACCAGGCGATCGTTCCCGGTGGATGCGCTTCTACTTTTAAGCGAGGCGGTTATACCTTCGACGTCGGCGCTACCCAAGTCGCGGGTTTAGAACCAGGCGGCATCCACCACCGCATTTTCAGCGAACTCGACATCGAACTGCCCCCTGCAACACCTTGCGACCCCGCCTGCGCCGTCTTTCTCCCGGGCGAAACGGAACCCATAAGCGTTTGGCGCGACCCCCAGAAATGGGAAGAAGAACGACGGCGACAATTTCCGGGGAGCGATCGCTTCTGGAACTTAATGTCTGCTCTCTTCGAGGCAAGTTGGCGGTTTCAATCTCGCGACCCAGTTTTGCCTCCTGCAAGTCTCTGGGATCTAGCGCAATTAATCAAAGCGGTTCGCCCCGATACTTTAATAACCTTGCCTTTCGCCCTGATGACGGTCGCCGATGCCCTGCGGTTGTGCGGTGCCGGTGACGATCTGCGCTTAAAAACTTTTCTCGATTTGCAATTAAAGCTTTATTCCCAAGTGGATGCGGAAGAAACTGCCCTGCTTTATGCGGCAACAGCTTTAGGAGTCTCCCAGGAACCGCAGGGGTTGTACCACTTAGAAGGAAGCATGCAAGTTTTGAGCGATCGCCTGGTATCAGCTTTAGAAAGAGACGGCGGCAAACTTTTAATGCGGCATACGGTGGAGGCGATCGCCACAGAAGCTATTTCTTCCAAGGGCAAAGTCACTGGCATCGAAGTCCGAAACCAAAAAACAGGCGAAGTTTGGTTAGAACCGGCCGATGCCGTCGTCGCCAACGTCACCGTGCAAAATTTAGCGAAAATGGTAGGAGAGGAAAACTGGGAAAAGTCGCTTCTAGCTAGGGGTTATAAATATCGAGTCGATAAATTGGAGTCGCCCTCTGGGGCCTTCGTTGTTTATTTAGGAGTTGACCAGAAAGCAATTCCAGCAAACTGCCCGCCCCACTTGCAGTTTTACTACGACTCCGACGGCCCCATCGGCGAAAATAATTCTCTCTTCGTCTCCGTCAGCCATCCAGGAGACGGCAGGGCGCCCGAGGGGAAAGCAACCATTACCGCATCGAGTTTCACCGATACCCGCCGTTGGTACAACAATTGCAGCGATTATGAGGAGTTGAAACAAGAATTTACCGAAGGGGCGATCGCTCGTCTGGGGGAATATTTCCATCTAACACCAGAGGCGATCGACCGGGTAGAAGCAGCAACCCCCCGAACCTTTGAAAACTTTACTGCCCGGGAAAGGGGTATCGTCGGCGGAGTCGGTCAGCGCATCCCTACTTTTGGTCCCTTCGGCATCGCCAACCGCACTCCTATTAAAAATTTATGGTTAGTCGGAGATTCGACTCATCCAGGAGAAGGCACCGCAGGCGTTTCTTATTCCGCCCTAACTGTAGTAAGGCAATTAACAATTAACAATTAACAATTAATAATTAACAATTGGGTTGTTGGTGGGCGATGAAGGTTGTGTTTTTCAAACATTCTCCGCCTTCGTCCACCAATTATTAATTATTAATTATAGCGATTATTGAATCGGTGAAGTACACACCGGTCGATCCCCCTAAATCCCCCTTGAAAAGGGGGACTTTGATTTGCTCTGGCTCCCCCCTTCTCAAGGGGGGCTGGGGGGG
>JAXHVR010000031.1:0-31548 GCA_034189005.1 Cyanobacteriota bacterium
ATCTTTGCAAGCAACTTGTATTAAAGTTGCTAAAGGTAATGCCTTGCGTTTGAGTTTAAGTGCGGATTGTTTTCCTGCTTATGCGGCGAACGGTGGAACGGGAAAACCTGCTGGGGAGACGCGGTTAATGGAGGGTGAAATTATTACCATAACTGTTAGTAGCGGGGGGAATTTTTCCTCAGCAATTAAATTAAGTTTGGCTTAAATTAAGGGGTGCATTTAATATTAGTAAAAAGATAGGACGCGCGTCGCGCGTCCTGGGTTATGACTATTCCAATGTTCCTTCGTAGCCGCAGACAAAACGCACCATATTTAGAGTAGCTTCAGATTGTGCCTCGTATTCACCATAACCTTTTGCAATCCATTTATTACCTCCACCAGCGCAGATGGCAGTGCCTTCGACATAATCCTCGCCGATGGTGTAGCTAAAATCTCTGTACTCGCTGTAATCGCCATAGAAAGAACCGGAGATACTTCTAACTACAACTTCTTCTCCTGTGGAGGCATAACCGACAAATTCGTCACCATTTTCATAAGTTATAGCTAAAGCGCCTCCAGTGGAGGTGAAGACTGCACCAGTTAGAGTAATAGCTGCAATTTGGTTTAAGTTCATGGCTTTAAGTCGATAAATTACTTTTGCTCGATTCTATCCAAATATTTTTTGTTTGTCAATAGTAAATTTCTCGGTACTGGGTTAGAAGTAATTTTTTAGCTTCAAAAGTTGGTTTGTAGTAATCGCTTTAGCGATTTAGATAGGACTTGTCTTAAATCGCTAAAGCTACGAAAAACGTCTAAAATCCTTGCTACGTTAATCGCCAAAGCGATTACTACGAAAAACGTCTAAAATCAAGTCACAATAAACAACCATAAAAACAATCAGAGAGGTAAAAGTGCAAAACCAGTCATAGCAAGGATTATAGCTCAAAGACCCAATTGTTAATTGTTAATTATTAATTGTTAATTGATATAAAATCCTTGCTACCTTCTGGAAAAATTACTACATCTTTAGCGCTACCAAATCGATCGAAAAAACAGAAAATTAGACGCGAAGGCAGGGCAAAGCATTCGGAAATTACAATGTCTGCTTTTCTACCGCAGTTATCGCCCGAATGCTGTTGCCCCTACAGATATATTTTTTGCACGAACGGCATCTAATAAGGGATGTTCTTCGTCCGCCCAGAAACCCGGTTTCTCAAAGAAACCGGGTTTGTCTTCAATATCGCGAACGATCTACGGCTTGCTATATATTACTAATTGACTCCGCTTCCTAATAAAAACAAACTCAATAAGGTTCCACCGTTCCATAAACTGTGGAGTAATATAGAAGAAAGGAGATTGCGCGATCGCGTATAAACTACTCCTAAAACCGTTCCTAAAACTGCCAAAGGCAAAACTTCAGAAATATTCAAATGAGCCGCAGCAAATAACAAACTGCTCGCCAAAATTGCCCCCCACATCGGCAGATATTTGGTCAGGGAAGGTAACAAAAACCCGCGAAACATTATCTCTTCAAATATTGGGGCTGCTATGGATGCGGTGACAAAAAATAAAGTCAATGCAAGCCAATCTTGCCCTTGCAAAGCAATCTCTAAAATGGGATTGCTTCCCCCTTTTCCTTGCCATATTTGTTGGTTAATTAAAGATACTAAAATCACCAGCGGTACTGCTGTTAAATAGCCGCCCAAACCCCAGAAAAACCAACCGCCGCGCCAATCAAACTTAAACCAATCTTTAGGCAGTGGTAAAAACGATCTTAAGGAGAGATATAAAACCAAAATCCCGCCAAAAGCTAAGAGCAAGTAACTGCTTAAAACATAACCAGCTTGAAACCGAACTCCCAAACTTGCTGGTTGAAGATTTGTCAGCCTTTTAATAATCTCTATCGCTATAGGCAAAGCAATTTGTCCGATGACAAAAAAGCCGACTACAAAGACCTGTATAATCTCCTCGCCGCC
The DNA here is from genome assembly GCA_034189005.1 of Cyanobacteriota bacterium. Taxonomy (GTDB): domain Bacteria; phylum Cyanobacteriota; class Cyanobacteriia; order Cyanobacteriales; family Microcoleaceae; genus CALKCV01. The sequence goes on from JAXHVR010000031.1 coordinate 1,956, forward strand.
CCAAGGAATTTCCCAGGCAACATCGGTATTTTGCATCAACAGAGATTCCTTTCCTTTTATTAACCGCTGGATGCCTAGAAAAATTAATAATCCAACCCCAGTTATTAATCCCACTCCAGGAATTGCAGCAACGATCGCTAATTTATAAAACGCTTTTTCTGCTAATTCTTGTTCTGACTCTTGCAACTCGGCTAACTTAGTTTTTTCTCCCCGAACTTCATACAATTTGCTTAAAGCTTGATAGCGGAACCAGCCGTCTAAATTTTGAGTAATTAAAGCTTTTGAATCTGAGGATAAAGCTGAAGAACTATCCCCCCACAAAGATTTTAAAACTTTAGCAGCAGCCAGGGTTTCCCCAGAATTTATTCGTCTCTCGTCTCCGTTAATTAACTCTTCCCAACTCTTAATAGCTGCATCTCGTTCGCCAACTTTAGCTTGAAGAATACCAATCCGCAACTCTATTTCGTGGAGAAAATCTTCCAGCTTAACTATGGCAGCAGATACTCGATAATCATCGACTTCTTGCCCTTCCGAACTAACTGCCGTAATCGGATTTTCTTCTGCTATTCGATCTATTTTATTTAACGCTTTTCTGCTTGTTTCTTTCGCCGCAGCTATGGCTTGTTCTAAATTAGTTTCGACCGATTTTTCGGCTCCTTGGTATTGGCTTAAAGCCGCCTTAAAAGGCTCTTTACCTAAAGCTATTTGCCCGATAGATAACCCATCCGTTTCATCCTCAGCAACATCCGTTGGTAACTTTTCCGGCTGCAATTCAGCGGCATGAAGCATTAAATTTGTCTGATATAATTCCAACCGACTTTGTATTTGGGGCTGAGTCCAGCTACCGATTAAAGACAAAGCTAAAAAGGCGATCGCTACCACCGTCAGAATACTTAAAATTATCTTTTTAATTGTCATTTATTGCTCCCAAAGAGAATTTATATTTTAGGCTATAAAGTTTAAATGCGCCCAGATCCTCTGCAAACGAGGATACAGATGGAAACAGGGCAGCGGTCCCAAACAGTGTAAAATGCTTCTGGCTTCAACCGCCCCCCACACTGAAAAATCTAAAATCCAAAAAAGAGATGACTACCCGTATAATTCTCGTGCGTCACGGCCAAAGCACTTACAACCTCGAAAGCCGAATTCAAGGAAAACTCGATGCCTCAGTTTTAACAGAAAAGGGCACGGCCGATGCCCGCCAAGCGGGCGATGCCCTCAAAGGTATTAAATTTGATGCCGCCTATTGCAGCCCGCTAAAAAGGGCCAAAAGTACGGCGGAGATAGTTCTCTCCAGTTTCGACTCTCCTCCCACTCTCCAACCCACAGAAAAATTAATGGAAGTGCATCTGCCTCTCTGGGAGGGGATGCTGCGCGAAGAAGTAATCGATCGCTTCCCATCCGAATACCGCCGCTGGAAAGACACTCCCCACGAGTTTTACATGGAGGTCTCTAACTCGGATGGCCAAAGCAAACATTATCCCGTATTGGCCCTATTCGATCGCGCCCGCAAATTTTGGCACGACACTTTGGCCCGCCATGCGGAACAAACGGTTCTGATAGTGGCCCACAACGGCATTAACCGCTGTTTGCTAGCTACGGCCCTGGGTATTTCCCCTGCTTATTACCAATCAATTCAACAGTCTAATTGTGGCATTAGCATCCTCAATTTTTCCTCATCAGAATTCTCGGAAACGGAGGGAATTAAACCAGGCTTCGTACAATTAGAATCGATGAATTTAACTACTCATTTAGGGTTAAAGTTTCCTAAGCCCAGAGACGGTCATCGCGGCCCCCGTTTGTTATTAGTTCGCCACGGAGAAACAGAATGGAATCGCGATGGTAAATTCCAAGGACAAATTGACGTGCCGCTGAACGATAACGGCAGGAAGCAAGGTGCAAAAGCCGGGGAGTTTTTGAAGGATATTAAGCTAGATTTTGCTATTAGTAGTTCGATGTCGCGCCCGAAGGAAACGGCGGAAATTATTCTGCAAGAACATCCAGATATTGAGTTGCAATTAAATAAAGATTTGTGGGAGATTAGTCACGGTTTGTGGGAGGGTAAATACGAGTCGGAAATAGAGGGTTCTTTTCCTGGACTTTTAACTAAGTGGAAGGAGTCGCCAGAGACGGTGCAAATGCCAGAAGGAGAAAATTTAGAGCAAGTTTGGGAACGGGCGATCGCTGCTTGGCGTTCTATTGTTAGTTCGGTTTCCGGTACGGGAATTGTAGTAGCTCACGATGCGATTAATAAAGCAATTATCTCTCATTTGTTTGGTTTACCCCCCGAGCATTTCTGGAATTTCAAACAAGGAAATGGTGCCGTAACTGTTATCGATTATCCTAAAGGTCCAGAAGGTTTGCCGGTGTTGGAAGCTATGAATATTACTACTCATTTATCGGGCAGCGTTTTAGATAAAACTGCTGCTGGTGCGTTGTAAAAATAGCTAATTTAGCAACGGATTTGGGGATGTAAAGGATGAATTTTTGATGGGATAATTAGAATTTGTAGGTTGGGTGGAGCGAAGCGGAACCCAACATTATTATATAGCAAGCCGTAGATCGTTCGCGATCTTTTAGAAACCCGGTTTCTCAAAGAAACCGGGTTTCTGGCCCCCAAATTTTTGATAATCCCTGCACGGATTGTTATACCAGCAAAAAATGCTGGAAACCTTCTTCCCGTTTTCCCCATTACCTATTATCCATTACCAAAAAGCGTCAGACTTTTGGACAGTTCTAAAATAAAACTGCTAAATTAGTTTATGAGTGCTAAAAACATTAACCACGATCGCCTCTTTAAAGAACTAATAACCACGTTTTTTATCGAGTTTTTGGAATTATTTTTTCCAGCGGTCCTCACCTACCTAGACCAAAACTATATCGAATTTTTAGACAAGGAAGTATTTCCCGAGATACCCTTAGCAGAATCCTTAGAAACCGATATAGTAGTCAAGACAAAATTCCAGGGTAAGGACGCATTTTTCCTAGTTCATGTAGAAAACCAGGCCAAACAGAAACCGGATTTTGAAAAGCGGATGTTTCGTTATTTTTGCCTTTTATCTGGCAAACACGACTTACCCGTTTACCCCATCGCCGTACTTTCTTTCGACTCCCCCCGCGCTGCCCAACCGAGCAAATATCGAGTCGTATTTCCGAATAAAGTGGTGATGGAGTTCAACTATGAATTAATTCAACTCAACCAGCTAAACTGGCGCAACTATTTGCAAAACCGCAACCCCGTCGCCGCCGCGTTAATGGCTAAAATGAATATAGCCAGGCAAGATCGCCCCCGAGTAAAGCTAGAATGTCTTCGCTTGTTGGCGACCTTGCGTTTAGACCCGGCCCGCATGAAATTAATTTCAGGGTTTGTGGATACCTATCTTCGGCTAAATGCTGAAGAAGAAGTTCAGTTAAAATCGCAAATAAGTACCTTACAATCTAACGAACAGGAGGAAGTTATGGAAATAGTTACTTCTTGGATGGAACAAGGAATCGAACAAGGAATCGAACGAGGAATCGAACGAGGATTAATTCTAGGAGAATTAAAGATTATCCTGCGCCTAATTAACAGAAAAATAGGTGAAATTACTCCTCAATTACTGGAAAGAATTCGTCAATTATCGGAGCCTAAATTAGAAGATTTGTCCGAGGCTTTGTTTGATTTGTCTTCTGAGGAAAATTTGGCAACTTGGTTGCAACAAAATGCTGAAGAACCGACGGAAGAGGAAGGAAACGGTAGTTAATCTGTTGCAGTATCATGGGTGACGATTGAGAAAAATTGATAATCGTCACCCCGATGGAGAGGAAGTTAAGTTGCCCAAATAAGTCCCATTAAATAAAACGAACGGGAGGAAGTTATGGAAATAGTTACTTCTTGGATGGAACAAGGAATACAACTAGGAATTATCCTGGGAGAATTAAAAATTATCAGACGCCAAATTCACACAATAATAGGTGAAATAAATCCTCAGTTAATGGAAAAATTTAATCAATTACCGGAGCCTAAGTTAGTAGATTTAGCCGAGGCTTTGCTAGATTTATCCACGGAGGAAAATTTAGCAACTTGGTTGCAGCAAAATGCTGATAATTAGAGCGAATATCGAGGAAACGGTAGTTAATTTTTTTTTATTTTTGATAATCGCTAAAGCGATCGCTACAAACTAGCTAATTGTTCGCCAAGCCCAAAACTAATTGTTAATTATTAATTGTTAATTGTTAATTGCTTCAAATGAACAGCAAATTGCTTCAACAAGTAAGAATATTAGACCCAGTTTCTAACAGCGATCGCCTTGCCGACCTTCTCATAATTGACGGTTATATTCGAGCAGTTGAAGATAAAATTTACGACTATCCGGCAGAGACAGAAGTTAAAGATTGCCAAGGCTTAATCTTAGGTCCAGGTTTAGTAGAGTTAGCCAGTCACAGCGGCGAACCGGGGTTTGAGGAAAGGGAAACTCTAGAATCTTTAATGCAGGCGGCCGCTGCGGGAGGTTTTACTCGCTTGGCAATTTTGCCAGACACGGCCCCAGCAATAGATAACCCCGCCGGTTTGGCGGGGTTAAAAATGCTCGCTGCCCGCCCTACCCCGTCTCTCTATTTCTGGGGAGCCCTAACTAAAGGCATCCAGTCGGAACAAATGACCGAGTTGGCAGAGTTGGCGGCGGCGGGAGTGGTTGGTTTTGCCGACGGTCAACCTTTGGCAAATTTTGCTCTGCTGCGCAGGTTGCTGGAATACCTCAAACCTCAGAGTAAGCCGATCGCTTTGCGGTTAGGCGATCGCCGACTGGCGGGTGATGGAGTGATGCGGGAGGGTTACGACTCTATTCGTCTGGGGTTGCCTGGAATACCGGCGGCGGCAGAAAACTGTTATCTGGCGGCTTTGTTGGAATTGGTGGATGCTATTAAAACGCCGGTTCATATTCTCGGAGTTTCTACCGCCAGAAGCGTCGAGTCCATCGAAGATGCTAAAAGTCGCGGCGTGCCGGTGAGTGCCAGTACCAGTTGGATGCTGATGTTGTTGGATACCGAAGCTATTGAGGGGCGCGACGGCATTCCTTTCGATCCGAATTTGCGTTTGGAACCTCCACTGGGAACTAAGAACGATCGCTTGGCATTGGTTAGAGGAGTTAAAGAAGGAGTTTTGGAGGCGATCGCTATCGACCATACTCCTTTTACTTATGAAGAGAAAACCGTAGCCTTTGCCGACGCGCCACCGGGGGCCATCGGTTTAGAATTAGCTTTGCCCTTGCTGTGGCAGGGTTTGGTGGAAACTGGGGAATTATCCCCTTTAGAATTATGGCGGGCCTTAAGTACGGGGCCGGCTGGATGTTTGGGACTTTCTTTAGAAGCGATCGCCCCCAACTTCCCCGCCGAGGTCGTATTATTCGACCCACAACAGACCTGGACGGTCGGCAAACAAACAATTAAATCTCTTTCTGCCAATACTCCCTGGTGGGGCCGAGAGATTAAAGGGCGGGTAGTTTAGCAGAAATGCCAAATTATCTATTCCCCCGGTCGGGGTTTCATGTCTTATTTTTGCCCTTCTCAGCGACGCCTCCATCCCCGTGTCTCCGTGTCTCCGCGTCCCCGCGTCAAGCCATGAGGAAGAGAATGAAACCCCGACCGGCCCTATCGCCCTTCCTCGCTTTGAGGATAAATCGGAGACTCGTCCAATTGTCCCACAGTCTTCATGGGCCAAAAGCGGAAAATAGCCTTGCCAATAATATTCTCATAAGGCACAAACCCCCAACAGCGACCATCATAACTGTATTGGCGATTATCCCCCATAACCAAATATGACTCGGGGGGAACAGTTACCGGTTTCTCTAAAAACCTCATATTAGGAGGACAATCTTCTACTTCCGTCTGCTGGTGTTCGGAGTTAGCGCTAACAGGTACCGCCGGATTTTTTGGCGAAGCGACATATTTTTCTGCCAGTGGTTCGCCGTCAACGTAAACCCTTCCATTTTTAACTTCTAATTTTTCTCCTGGCAGACCGACTATCCGCTTGATGAAGGCATCTTTGTAAGTTGTGCTAAGAGCTTCTGTCGGGTTAAAAACAACGATATCTCCTCGTTTTGGGTCGCCAAATTTATAACCCAATTTGTCGATTATCAAGCGATCGTTAATTTGGAGGGTTGGCAGCATCGAACCAGAAGGAATGTAACGCGCTTCAGCTACAAATTGACGAATACCGATGGCCAAGACTACGCTCAGTCCAACGGTTTTAATTCCTTCTATCCAGGGATTTTCTCTATTACTCATAGTTATTTAATTGCAACTGGTTTAAGTTACTTTAAGTTAAAGGTTAGCTGCATCCTGCAATAATACTTGTCAATCTTTTATTTTAGGGTATGCTTCTAATATTTTACTAGCGCAAACCACCCTAGTTTAGTTCGGTCAATCGAAATTCAACATCAATATTATGTCCTTAAACTCATCTATTATCATCCGCCGCCCCACTGTTGTTTTACCTAATGGAGAATTAGCCATTCGCGACGTGGAAGTTCGCGCTGGGAAAATTGTCGCAATTTCCCCAGAAATTTCTTCCCCCTCCCAGACAGAAAGTACGAGTTTAGAAATAGACGGCGAGGGGTTAACTTTGTTGCCCGGAGTCATAGATCCCCAAGTACATTTTCGCGAACCAGGTTTAGAATATAAAGAAGATCTTTCAACGGCAACAATGGCTTGCGCGAAAGGTGGCGTAACGTCGTTTTTAGAAATGCCTAATACCCGCCCTTTAACTACTACCCAAGCGGCTTTAGATGATAAACTCAACCGGGCGGCGGCAAAATGTTTGGTTAATTATGGTTTTTTCATCGGCGCAACTGCGGATAATTCACCCGATTTATTAGCTGCAAATCCTACCTGCGGAATTAAGATTTTCATGGGGTCGATGCGCGGTAATTTGTTAGTAGATACGGAAGAGAAATTAGAGCCTATTTTTGCTAAGGGAAAAAGACTAATAGCCGTTCATGCCGAAGACCAAGCGAGGATTAACCAGCGGCGCGAAGAATTTGCTGGGATTACCGACCCGGCGATTCATTCTACCATACAGGATAACGAGGCGGCTTTATTAGCAACCAAGTTGGCTTTAAAGATGTCGAAAAAGTATCAACGAAGGCTGCATATTTTACATACTTCCACCGGAGAAGAAGCGGAGTTATTGCGGGAGGAAAAACCTAGTTGGGTGACTGCGGAAGTTACGCCGCAACATTTGTTATTAAATACTAGCGCTTACGAACAAATCGGCTCTTTTGCCCAGATGAATCCTCCTTTAAAGTCGGAACGAGATAATCAAGTTTTGTGGCAGGCTTTGCTGGATGGAGTTATTGATTTTATTGCGACGGATCACGCGCCTCATACTTTAGAAGAAAAGGCGAAAGGTTATCCGAATACGCCTTCGGGAATGCCTGGAGTGGAGACTTCTTTACCGTTAATGCTGACTCAAGCGATGGAGGGGCGCTGTACGGTTTCTCAGGTGGTTAATTGGATGTCTGCGGCGGTGGCGAGGGGTTATAAGATACCGAATAAAGGAGCGATCGCCCCCGGTTACGATGCGGATTTAGTATTAGTCGATTTGCAGAATTATCGCCCGGTTTTGCGAGAAGAATTGTTGACAAAATGCGGTTGGAGTTCCTTCGAGGGTTGGAATTTAACCGGCTGGCCGGTGGTGACTATTGTTGGGGGGCAAGTTGTTTATAATCGGGGCGAGTTGAATAAAGAAGTTCGGGGGAAGGCGTTAAGTTTTGATGGGGAGTAAATACGCTGTTACCGGTTAATAATATGTAGGGTCAAAGCATTTGGACGGTAAATTTAGTCAAAAAGCATTAACTTTTGTGTCCTAATGCTTTGCCCGATCGCCCCTTCTATTTTATAGCGATTATTGAATCTATGAGGTACATCCCGAGCGATCCCCCCCAGCCCCCCTTAAAAAGGGGGGAGCCGGAACAGTTGAAAGTCCCCCGGACATTAAAAACTTCTTTTTCTGGCCTCCCCCTTTTTAAGGGGGACGGGAGGGGGATCGACAGGAGGACCAACGGGGCATCGAAAATGTACTTCACCGATTCGACAAATGCTATATTGCTTTTTATGTATTTTTTAGTCGAGGGAAAAAATAATGAAAATGAATCCCATGTCAAAAGAATTAGTAGATTTAATAATGAAAGCGAATGAGCTTTCCCCAGAGGAGCAATTGTATTTAATATCTCATCTCGCGGGAAGGCTGAGATATTGCGACATCAAACAAAAACCTCGTCGAAAAGCCACAGAATTTATAGGAGTTGCCCCCAATCATCTTGGTGGGATGGATGCTCAAGAATATGTGACTCGCATGAGAAACGGGGAATTTCCAGAGTTAGAAATTGTGGCAAAATAGAAATTAAGTCAAAAATAGTAAAGAGCAATAGAAAATATCAAATACTCTCGCCAAATAGGAGAAATTACCCATGTACCAAATGTCAAAAGAATTAATCGATTTAATAATGAAAGCGAATGAGCTTTCCCCAGAGGAGCAATTGTATTTGATATCTCATCTTGCAGGAAATTTAAGACGTTGCGAAATAAAATGTAAACCTCGTCGTGACATTACAGAACTTAAAGGATTAGCGCCTAATTTATTAGGTGGTATGGACGCTCAAGAATATGTGACTCGCATCAGAAGCGGTGAATTTCCAGAGTTAGAAATAGAAGCCAAACTAGAGGAAAAGAATAGTGAAACTTGAAGAAAGTTTTGAAGGTATAACTCGCTTATTTTTAGACACCTCGCCCGTTATTTATTATGTAGAGGAACATCCTCAATATTTTGCAAAAGTTGAAATAGTGTTCGATCGCATTAAAAATAGTGAAATAATAGCTGTTGCTTCCCCAGTTACTATAGCTGAATGTTTGGTAGTACCTTATCGCCTCGCACAAACAGAATTGCAGCAAGAATATACGGATTTAATTCTGAATAACAACAGGATATTTCTGGCACAAATTAATGGGGAAATAGCACTGCTAGCATCTCAATTACGAGCTAAATACAACTTAAAATTGCCCGATGCTTTTCAAGTTGCTGTTGCTTTAGAGGCTGGTTGCGAAGCATTGTTAACTAACAATGGTGTGTTTAGAAGGGTTACGGAAATAAGAGCGATCGCTTTAGACGATTTAGAACTTTGAAGGCTTAAAACTACCAGCAAACATAATTTTAATTAACCAATTTTTAGATGAGATTACAAGAACTAGAACCACAACTTCTTGCCTTAACTCCAACAGAAAAAGCGCAAGCAATCAAATTATTAGCCCAAAGCTTAAGTAACAATTGGCAAGGAATAGAAAAAACCCCCGGCGTTTGCGGAGGTAATGCCTGTATTGCTAATACTAGAATTCCGATTTGGGTCTTAGTAAATGCTCGTCGGATAGGATATACCGAAGCAGATTTATTGTTAAGCTATCCCACCATTTCTGCTGCCGATTTAGCCAATGCCTGGGGATATGCAACAGCCTATCCCGATGAAATTGAAATAGCAATACGCGAGAATGAGGAAGATTAAATTGTGGCACGTTTATATGCAGACGAACAATTTCCACTCCCAGTTGTAGAATTATTGCGCCCTTTAGGTCACGATATTCTTACAGTTCAAGAAGCAGGAAAAGCAGAACTGAAAATTCCCGACGAACAAGTATTAGAATTTGCTATTAGCAACAACCGGGCAGTTTTGACGCTAAATAGGGGTGATTTTAAGAAGTTGCATCGTTCCAACCCAGACCATGCAGGCATTATTGCCTGTACTAACGACCGCAATTGGGAGCGATTTTCAGCCCGCATTAATGAGGCTATTTCTGCTGAAGAAACCTTGAGGGGTAAATTAATTCGAGTAGTTCGCCCTCAGAGATGATAATTAGGAAAGTTAATAACCCTTCTCCCTTGTTCTATGGAACTAACAATGATGCGTTTAGAAGCGTGACGCAAATAAGAGCGATCGCTTTAGACGATTTAGAAGTTTGAATAATTTTAATTAGGCAAATTTTGTCAGTCCAATCCGTAGAACAGGCATCTCCCCTGTCCGCCCATCTCGCCCATTGGTCTGTTGGCCCCATGCCCTTCCCCCAGAACCGTAGAACAGGCGTCTCGCCTGTCCGCCCATCTCGCCCGATCGCGCATCTCGCCTGTCCGCCCATCTCGCCCATTGGTCTGTTGGCCCCATGCCCTTCCCCCAGAACCGTAGAACAGGCGTCTCGCCTGTTCGCGCGTCTCGCCTGTTCGCGCGTCTCGCTTGTCCGCCCATCTCGCCCGATCGCGTATCTCGCCTGTTCTTCCGATCGCCCTTACCGCAAAAGGGGCCGTTGGGGCCGTTCGGCCGAACGGCCCCAACAGTCCCAACTGCCCCAACGAATCGAACAGGCAAGATGCCTGTTCTACGGGACTCTATACGTTCTCTCCTGGAAAAGCAAACCAACCAGCATTTTCATAAGTGAAACTGCCTGGAAAATCTTGCAGCACCCTTAGCCTGTTGCTCTCGGTGCCGGTAAAAAAGTGAACCGGACTTCCACTTTGTCGTGAAGTTCCTTCATTAAAAAAGCGATGGACGGGAACCGTTCCTTGGGGTTGAGCTTGGTTTGGTGGAAATGCGTAAAAAGCAATACCGTCATCCCTCAGAGTCGGAAATTGTGGAGTTATATCGCTTGGTGGTTGTAAAGTGTAGAAAGAAGTTCCAGTAACTACGTTTTCGTACTCATAAACCGGTAAAGCTCCTGGAGTTGATGATGATGGAGTGCGGAATTCTACTCCTTCGTCTCGGAATTGAGATGGATTTTGCGCTAGTGCATTTATTTCTGAGCGATCGGCAGTAAAGATATGTGCCTGCGCTCGTTCGTCCCAAAAACGACGAACTTCTATGTTGCCTGTTAGGGGGTCGGTGTTCCCGTTTTCTGGTGTTGAAGAGTTGTTCCCCCTGGATGTTACCTCAAAGTCAACTTGAGGTTGAGGACTAGAAACTTGTAGAAAATAGGGAAAAGTTCCAGATGGATTTAAAGGAGCGTAGCTAGTGACGAGGATTTTATAATCCCTACCCCGTTCGTAGAATAACTCATTGGGAATAGTTGGATTATCAGAGCCAGGACCGTTTGCTGGTTGACCGGCTTCTATCTTTGAGTTACGACCGCCAAAATCGTCATCTGAATCGGCTAGAACCTGGCCGGTATTGGCATCAATAACTTGCAAAAAAGGATCGTAACCCGGATCTTCGGTGGTCAGAGAAATATTTATCGGCTGACCTATTATTGCTCCTCTTAATTCTATATCGTATTCATCAAACTTTGTTACCCCCCCCCGATGGGGCACTAAAGATAGTGTCGTTCGGCTCTAGTTGACCGTTTATATTTGCTGGATTTGGCATTTATTTTTTTCTCCAACTTTTGGGTTTCTTAGGAATAATTACCGATTCCTAATTTATTTGCCTCTAGATGTACTGACTCAGTATAAACTGATATTTTTAAGTTATGGATGTTTTTTACAAATCTTTATATTTGTTATTGTAGCTTAATATGTGTCCGTAGGTGTCTCGCCTGTTCGGTATGTAATTAATTTGGCACGGGTATTTAATTTGACGCTGGTACTTATGGCACATCATGGTGCTTGTTCTGGTTAAATTAAAATAGGCATCCTGTTACGGGTTGGTCCCGCAGGCTAAAGGGAGCGAGTGGGAATACGGGAAACAGGCGCTTTGGCCTGTTCGGAAGGGGGACACAAGCAGAAACAGGCGCTTTGGCCTGTTCTACGGGATTGGAAATTTCTTGTTTACAGCCAATGCTAGAAAATATGCCTATTAATAAGACAAATGCAAAGCTGAAAGTTACTAGGAGAAAACTGCCCCACTGGCAGCTTGATGGATCGGTTTATCATATTACTTTTGTTACTTGGGAAAGATTAGAACTTAACGAACCAGCTAGAAAGCTTGTACTCGATTCTTGTCTGTTTTTTAACCTCAAACGATATGAGGTTTTTGCTGCGGTTATTATGACAGACCACGTTCATTTATTAATACAACCTTGGCAGAAATTGGGAAATAATAATGGCTGGCAGTTGGGAGATAATCATCACAGGCGAGACGCCTGTTCTACGGGTTTTACTGAATATTGGTCGGTCAGCAGCATTATGCACAGCATCAAAAGCTTCACATCAAAGCAAATTCCTAAAGTAATGAAGCATATAGGCACTGTTTGGGAAGACGAGTCTCACGACCATATTATTAGAGACGAGCGAGATTTTCTGAACACCTGGGAATATATCAGACAAAATCCTGTTAAAGCTGGATTATCTGCTATTCCCGAAGCTTATCCGTTTTTCTGGCAAAAAGACCCAGGCCGTCACCCGTAGAACAGGCGTCTGGCCTGTTTCCCTCGTCAATCCGTATTCCCCGTAGAACAGGCGTCTCGCCTGTTTCCCATATTCTCCGTCCATCCATATTCCCCGTAGAACAGGCGTCTCGCCTGTTTCCCATATTCTCAGTCAATCCGTATTCCCCGTAGAACAGGCGTCTCGCCTGTTTCCCATATTCTCCGTCCATCCATATTCCCCGTAGAACAGGCGTCTGGCCTGTTTCCCTCGTCAATCCGTATTCCCCGTAGAACAGGCGTCTCGCCTGTTATAGAGGAGGAATGGGGGACACAGGCAAGACGCCTGTTCTACGGGGGAAACAGGCGAGACGCCTGTTCTACGGGGGACACTGGCAGAAACAGGCGAGACGCCTGTTCTACGGGGGACACTGGCAGAAACAGGCAAGATGCCTGTTCTACGGGGGAAACAGGCGAGACGCCTGTTCTACGGGGGACTCCCCAAAAACCATCAATTCCACCAGCCGCCCCTCCCCAGAAATATCCCTAAAATTAACCAACAAATAATCCGAAGGTTTATACTCCAACTTATCCGCCCACTCGATCGCTACAATACCCGGTTCTACCTCCAAACCCTCCCAATAAATATCCAAATTCAACCCCTCAATTTCCCCCGCTTCCAACCGATACAAATCCAAATGATAAAGAGGAATTCTCCCCCCGAAATACTCGTTAATCAAAGTAAAAGTCGGACTGTCGATCGCCTCATCTATTCCCAAACCCTCCCCCATTCCCTGCACCAAAGTCGTCTTACCGCTGCCCAAATTTCCCTCCAACAAAATAACGCTACCAGCAGGCAGTTTCTCCCCCAAAACTTTACCTAAATTTCTGGTGGAGTCGGCATCTGGAAGAGTTAAGATAAATTCTCGATTCATCGGATAATAGGTAATGAGTAATTTGCCAATCTAAATCTTATCTAATCAAAACGACCGCGACTGTACCAGCGCAGCAAAACCTCTGCCAACTTCTCGGAATCGTGGCGGACAAAACCTGTATTCTCATCCTCATACATAATATTAGTTAAAACAACCCTCCGCCCCAACTTTTTCACATCCTCTCGGTCGAGAAAAACGGGATTAGAATTTTCCCCGGCGTAGCGAATTAAAGCTTGTGCCGAAGGAACCTTTCCCTGTACCAAAACCGCATCAAATAACTTTTTCCCAACAGCCTTATCGATCGCCCGAATATGATCCGCCACGCTATATCCTTCAGTTTCCCCAGGCTGAGTCATAATATTACAAACATAAATGCTTGGAACCTTCCGCCTGGCGATCGCCTCCGCAATTTCCGGCACCAGCAAATTAGGAATCACGCTGGTATAAAGACTCCCAGGACCGATAATAATAAAATCCGCTTCCTCAATAGCTTGTAAAACCTTTGGTAAAGCAGGCGGTTGGGCGGGGTTGCAGCCGATATCAACAATCTTACCCCCCGCTTCCGTAATATTAGACTCCCCCTCGATGCGCCGTCCGTCTTCCAACTTCGCCCAAAGATGAACGTCGCTAAGAGTTGCCGGGAGAACCTCGCCGCGAACCGCCAGAACTTGAGAACTAGCAGCGATCGCCCGTTCCAAATCTCCCGTAATATCGCTCATGGCGGTCAAAAATAAGTTACCAAAACTGTGCCCCACTAACCCGTCGCCGGCGCTAAACCGATATTGGAACAATTCCGTTAACAATTTTTCTTCGTTGGCCAAAGCAGCCAAACAATTTCTAATATCTCCCGGTGGTAGAACCCCTATTTCCCGCCGCAGTCTCCCAGAAGAACCGCCATCGTCCGCAACGGTGACGATCGCAGTGATATTAGCGCTGTAATCTCGAACTCCCCGCAGCAAAGTCGAAAGACCGGTCCCCCCGCCGATGGCCACCACCTTCGGACCCTTGTGCAGGCGTCGGTGGGCGATGAGGCGATCGACCAATTCTTGGTCTCCCTGGGGCATAAATGCCTGAGTAATGGAGTTAATGCTGCGGTTTTGGCCCCAGAAGACGAAGAGAATGCCCCCAGCAATTACTAACGGGCCGGAAATATAGTTGGGAAGGATGGTAGCGATCCATGCCAGAACTCCTTTAAGCAATTGGAGGATGTAGAAAATCGGAGTCATTCCCGTCCAGATAGCCAGTCCGAGACTGGTTAGCAAAACGCCAACGGCGCTTAAAAGCCACCAGCGCTTGACAAACAGTCCCGGGGCCAGCCATTTAAACCATTGACCGACTCGTTTGGGGTAACGACTGGAGTAGCGATCGGAGTAGCGACTGGAGGAGTGAGGTAGATAAGATTTTGCCATTGAAAGGTTGCGTAGGGTTTTCTTTAAAAGGCGATTTGTAACCATAGCGATTGATGGCGAAGGCCATTAGTGACTATTGACTAACAACTTTACAATACTCAATAGGGTTCTGACCGGATAGGCCAGGTTCTCAATCTTCTTATAATGAAGAGTAGGTGTTTTACCTGCCTTTTCAATATAGCCCTGGCAAAATGCCGACTTAAGTTTTCTCTGGGGAATAGAAATCATGGAAGTTCTAAATCAAGTCCCAATGCCAACTGTAACTTCGACCGGAGAAGAGTTGTTGGGAAACCATTTAGTTTTAAACGATATTAGCTGGGAAACTTACTCCAAGCTTTTAGAAATATTTAGCGATCGCTCTATCCCTCGTATTACTTATTATCAAGGAACTTTAGAACTGAAGGCACCTCTACGAGAACATGAAATTTATAGTTGGAGTTTGGGTCAATTAATAGTCGCCCTTAGGGAAGAAATGGACCTAGAAATTGCTGGTTTTAGAAGCTCAACTTGGCGTTCCCAACCCAAAGCTACTGGCAAGGAAGCAGATGAATGTTTCTACATTCAAAATGAAGGGAAAGTTAGAAATAAATTAGAAATAGACTTAAGCGTTGACCCGCCACCAGATTTAGCAATTGAAGTCGATTTAACCCATTCATCCATCGACGCCATGTCGGTTTATGCCGAATTAGAAGTGCCGGAAGTTTGGCTTTGGCGCAAAGGCAAATTGACAATTAATCTTCTCAAAGAGGATGGTTATGTGGAGTCGGAAACCAGTCTTGCATTTGGTTCTTTTCCCGTTAAAGAAATAACCCAATTTATGAAGTTTGATTCCGACAAAGGGCATAATGCTAAAATGCGGGAGTTTCGGCAATGGGTAAGAGCTAATTTGCCCCAGTAATTATTAGTAATTAACTATGAATCGCGAGGCTTTAATCGAACTAAAAGGAGTTAGCAAATCCTTTGGCAAAAATGTAGTATTAGACGAAGCAGATTTAACAGTTTATCGAGGAGAAGCTTTAGCAATTATCGGCCCTTCGGGAACGGGTAAATCTACTGTTTTGCGCATCATCGCCGGTTTGCTGGCCCCCGATGCCGGAGAAGTTTATGTCGAAGGACAGCTACGGGAAAGGTGGGGCGATGACGTGGCGGATCCGGTGACTATTGGTATGGTGTTTCAGCAGGCGGCCTTGTTCGACTCCCTGACGGTGGGGGAGAATATAGGCTTTTTGCTGTACCAACATTCTAAGCTGCCCCAGGAAAAGATTAGGGAGTTGGTTGAGGAAAAATTGGAGATGGTCGGGTTGTCGAATATATGCGATCGCTACCCCGCAGAGTTATCCGGTGGGATGCGCAAGCGAGTTAGTTTTGCCAGGGCCATTATGACCAATCCCGAAAATCCCAAGGATAACCCTGAAGTTCTTTTATACGACGAGCCCACCGCCGGTCTGGACCCCATCGCCTCTACGGTCATCGAAGATTTGGTCCGCCACCTCCAAGGAATCGAAGGAGGTTGCAGCACCTATGTGATGATTACTCACCAACACAGTACCATCCGTCGGACTGCAGACAGGATTCTCTTTCTCCACCGAGGCAAGGTTCGCTGGGATGGAAGCGTTGAGGAAATCGACCGGACTGACAATGCTTTGGTCCAACAGTTCTTTACCGGCAGCATCGAAGGGCCCATTCAAGTTATAGGCTAAAATTTAGTAATTAATAATTAATAATTAATAATTAATAATTGTCGATGGGGGTAAAGATAATTATTTTTGGGTTATTGGGTTTTGGGGAGTATAGCATTTATCGAATCGGTGAAATACATTTTCGATCCCCCCCTGCCCCCCTTGAAAAGGGGGGAGCCGGAACAATTCAAAGTCCCCCTTTTCAAGGGGGATTTAGGGGGATCGATCGGGGTCTGCTTCACCGATTTAATAATCGCTATATAAAATAAAAAAGGAGAAAAAAAATGCGATCGCGTGCAATCAGGGAAGGTTCTTTAGGTCTTTTAATTATTTTAGGATTGGGCTGTTTGGGGGGCTTAATGTTATGGCTGCGAGGATTTCAATTTGGTAATAAAAACTTCACGGCAGTAATAGAATTTAATAGCGCCTCTGGCTTGCAAGTAGGAGCTCCAGTCAGATATCGAGGAGTAAGTATCGGCAAAGTAACGGAAATCAGACCTGGGCTAAACGGAGTCGATGTCAAAATACAAATTATGCCCGAAGATTTAATAATTCCCAGAAACGTCAACATCGAATCAAACCAATCGGGATTTATCGGCGCGGCTTCGGTAGATTTAACTCCAACCAGCGAAATACAAACTTCAGCTATTACCGCCAAACCTTTAGAACCTAATTGTCCCGGAGATTTAATAATTTGCCATAACTCTCGCCTCCAAGGAAGACAAGGAGTCACCATGGAAGACTTTATTAAAGTGGGAGTGAAAATGGCAGATGCTTATACGGACCCGGAGTTATTTGAGAGTATTAAATCCGTTGCAGACAATACAGCAGCAGCCTCCCGAGAA
The DNA here is from genome assembly GCA_034189005.1 of Cyanobacteriota bacterium. GTDB lineage: Bacteria > Cyanobacteriota > Cyanobacteriia > Cyanobacteriales > Microcoleaceae > CALKCV01. The sequence goes on from JAXHVR010000031.1 coordinate 19,139, forward strand.
GCGACAAAACTTACTCGCGATTTATCCGATTTAACTGTAACGGTTAAGGCAGAATTGCAAGGCATGAGCAGCTATATTAGGGATGATGTCGGCGGTTTGACTCAAACAATGCGGACAGAAATAGGCGGCGTCAGCCAAACTTTGAAAGGAGAAATAGGCGGTTTAAGTCAAACTTTGAAAGGAGAAATAGGCGGTTTGAGTCAAAGTTTGAGAGGAGAAATCGGCGGTTTAACTACTACTTTAGAACGGGAAATAGAGGTAGTATCCGATGAATTAGTCAACGTTTCTAATACGACCCAAAGTTCTGCTAAAGAAGTATCCGCAGCAGCGATCGCCTCCGCTAATTCCGTCAAGGAAGCAGCAGATAGAATTACAATTACAGCCAGCGAAATCAATTCCCTACTAGATACCAACCGTTCCACTATCGTCGCAACTTTAGACAATATCAGTAAAACAACCCAAGAATTGCGAATAGCAGTGGATAATTTGAGTCCGATAATTAATGAAGTGGAACGGGGAAATTTTCTTGAAAACTTAGAAACGGTCTCCGAAAATGCAGCAGAAGCCTCTACTAATTTGCGCAATATTTCTCGCCAATTGAACGATCCAGCCAATGTATCTCAACTAACAGAGACTTTAGAGTCTGCCCAGACTACGCTGCAAAATATGGAGAAAATAACCCAAGACGTAGATGATTTTACAGGAGACCCCTTATTCCGCGATAACTTGAAAAAATTAATTAACGGTTTGGGGCAGTTATTTTCTTCTACTCAAGAATTAGAGGCAGAAACCGAAATGGCGAGGAATTTAGAAGTCTTGTTGGAAAAGATTAATAGTGCAGAAGAAAGTCAATAATTGCTATATTTTAGAAACCAGGTTTCTTCAAGAAACCTGGTTTCTTGCCTCCGAATTTTTCTATAGAAAATGACAATCGCGCCAGATTTGATTTTGGGATAGCCATTTTCTTGTAGGTTGGGTGGAGCGATAGCGCAACCCAACATCAACGGGAGCATAATCCAACGATTTTGTTGGGTTTCGCTTCGCTGCACCCAACCTACGAATGGTATTTTTTCTTGAGGGCGTTGGTATTGTTTTATAAACCCGGTTTCTTGCCTCCGAATTTTTCATACTTATAGAAAATTACAATCGCGCCAGATTTGATTTAGGAATAGACCACACTCAAGAACCAATACCACCTTTAAAGAAACAAAATAGAGAATGGGCAGATACAATTTTAAAGGAACAAGGAAGGCGTTAAGTTCGTAAAACCATTACCAAAGGAAAAATAACCATGACTCAAGCAGTATTAGAAACTCAAACGAAAAACCCCTGCTTAACATTCTATGGTATTAGTTGGTTGCAACTAGAAACCATAGAAGCTGCTTTTGCTGAGGTGGCAGGAGTCAAATTTTCCTACTTAGATGGAACCTTAGAAATTAAGAAAACCAGTCCCGAACATGAAGAATATAAAAGAACCATTGGCTTATTAATAGAAGCCTACATGAGAGAGAAAAATATCCGGTTTTACGGTACGGGCGGCCCTACTCTGGGCAGCGAAGCACTAAAAGGTCGAAAAGAACCAGATGAGTCCTACAATTTGCAGACAAAAAAAGCCATCCCGGACTTAGTAATTGAAGTCATATTTACCAGCGGCGGCACAGACAAATTAGAATTTTACAAGCGCATCGGCGTTCCCGAAATTTGGTTCTGGGAAGATGGAACCATTAGCATTTATTATTTGCAGGAAGAATACGAAAAAGTCAATCGCAGTATTCTGCTGCCAGACCTTGACTTGGGAATGTTAGCTAAATATATTAATTATTACGACCAATACGATGCCGTCACCGAATTTATTGAAGAGTTGAAACTGGGCGCATCTCAGTAGAGTTGCTCCCAGTGGCGAGGGAACAGGCAACGGAGAAATAAATTTTTATCGAAAAAATGTTGTCATTTTTCTTTAATTATTCTAAACTAGCTGTTATGAACGGAGTAGTTTTCAAACTACCGCTACCCGGGACAATAGCGGACAATAAATAAGAAAGCAGGGTGCCCTTAGAAAAAACGCTATATTAATCCCAATCCTTAGATAGATTAAAAGGAAAAATTATGACTCGTAAGGGCCCGTTTTTAAGAAGGAAAGTAACAGCAGCAGCGATCGCCACAACCACCTTAGCTATCCTCGCCGCATCCAGTCCATCAAATGCTGCCCCAGGGGAAAGCAACTTATCCCCCGCACCGGTCATACCAGTGGACAAATTAGAACGACCGGATATTCCCAACAGCAACTTACCCCAACCAGCACCCAATAACAACGGCCCCACCGAGGAACTATCCTGCGAAGAAATAATCTGCGAACCCTCAGCAATAGAACTTCCCTACAGCGATCGCCTCGAACAAGTAACCTCCGTCTCCCAACTCTCCGATGTCAACCCCACAGATTGGGCATTTCAAGCATTACAATCTCTGGTAGAACGTTACGGCTGTATCGCCGGATATCCAGACGGAAGCTTCCGAGGCGATCGCCCCATAACCCGATACGAATTTGCCGCCGCCTTAAACGCCTGTCTCGAACGAATTACCGAAGTTTTTGTCGGCCTAGACACCATCCGCCGCGACGATCTAGAAGCTATTTTGCGAATGCAAGAAGACTTTGCCGCAGAACTTGCCAGCCTAGAAAATCGCATCGACGTCCTAGAATTTCGCACCGCCAAACTAGAAGTAAGTCAATTCTCCCCCACCAGCAAACTCCTCGGAGAAGTAATCTTCGGTTTAAACGGAGTCTTCTCGGGAGAAGGACAAGACAACGTAGTTTTTCAATACCGAACTCGACTCGTAGCCTTAGCTAGCTTCACCGGCAAAGACCAATTGTGGATGCGTTTCGTTTACGCCAGCAACGCCGATCCTCCCGTCCTCGCAGGGGGCACTCGCGAAATCCTTCAAACTTATCAATTTTTTGGTGAAATACCAGACGATGTTGCCTTCTTCAGTTATTTGGAGTATGTATTTCCCGTAGGAGATAAAATGCGGGTTCATGTATCCGCATTAAATGGTTCCCAGTGGTTCGGATTAAACTTCCTCAATCCTAATTTTGAAAACTTTGAGGGAGGAACGGGAGCTTTAAGTCTTTTTGGTACTAAAAACCCCGTTTATCGACTCGGAGGTGGTTCCGGTATCGGCTTTACCTACCAGTTTAATCCCGCCCTAGCTTTTACTGCCGGTTATTTGGCTGGAGAACCTTCTAATCCCAGTGTGGGGGCGGGTTTGTTCGACGGAAACACCACTACTTTAGTACAGCTTACATGGACTCCGAGCCCTAGTTTTGGTATGTCAGTTCTCTACAACCGCGCTCATTTTGAAGCCGGCTCTTTTACCTTTGGCGATAATAGCGGAGTTATTAGAATTCGCGGAGCAGTCGGGAGCGGCGTACTAGAAGATGTTTTAGCACCTTTTGCCGTTAATTCCAACTCCTACGCCGGGCAGTTTTCCTGGCGCGTCAGCCCCAAATTTATCTTAAGCGGTTGGGTGGGGCTGACTGAGGTAGAGGCGATCGAGCAGGGAGATGGAGAGATTTGGAATTACGCCCTTACCTTCGGTTTGCCGGACCTCGGCGGTGAAGGACATTTTGGCGGTATTGTCCTTGGCGTCCAGCCTTATTTAGCAAGTTTGGAAGGAGTAGAGATTCCGAGCAACGATACTTCCGTCCATGTAGAAGCTTTTTATCGATACCAAATCCGTCAGGGAATCTGGCTAACCCCCGGTTTTATTTGGCTTACGGCTCCAAATCAAAATCGGGATAACGAAGATATTTTCTTGTGGACCCTGAGAACGACGTTTTTATTTTAGCTAAACCGTCGAGAAGCCTCACAGCATAATCGGGCGATTTGGTGTGAGATGAATCGACGGTAAATTAATTGGACTCGATGTCCAATTAATTTACAATAACATTTTGGAGCTTTTAACTATTATGTAAAAATTTCTGTTATAATAATAAAAGTTAAGTACAAAACTTGGGCAATATGCGGACTGCCTATCAATACAAATTAAGACCTAACAAAGAACAAATTGCCACAATAGAATTGTGGTTAGATTTGTTGCGTCGGCAGTACAACTATAGATTGGGTGAGCGGTTTTCATGGTGGGAAGAAAACCGTTGTCTGGTTAATGCTTGCCCATTAATAATGCCCATTCCGAAGTTGAGAGATAATCCAGATTACTACTCTCAAAAAAAAGATTTGGTCAATACTAAAAACAAGCTTCCTGAGTATAAATTAATTCATTCTCAGGTTTTACAAGATTGTATAAAACGGGTGAAACTAGCCTTCGATAGATGGTTGAAAACTGATAAAAATGGGAAAAAATTAGGCAAACCAAGGTTTAAAGGAAAAGGTCGTTATCATAGTTTGACTTATCCGAAAGATCGAGCAAGATTGCATGGTAGAAAATAAAATTAATTTACCCAAAATAGGTAAAGTAAAGTTAATTAAACATCGACCATTACCAGAAGGTTTTCAAATAAAAACCGTCACGATTAGCCGTAAAGCCGATGGTTATTATGTAACGTTATCCCTAGAAGACAAGTCAGTTCCAGCTTTGACTGAGTATGTGGAACCAACATCAGAAAATACTCTGGGAATTGATATGGGATTGAAAGACTTCTTGGTAACGAGTGAAGGAGAATCAGTTCCAATACCTCAATATTATCGAAAGTCTCAGAAGCGGTTAAAGACTCTGCAAAAACGTTTGTCTCGAAAGAAAAAAGGCAGCAAAAGATGGTTAAAAGCTATCAAATCTGTGGCCAAACAACACAAAAAGGTGGCAGATAAGCGTAAAGATTTTCACTTTAAAACGGCTAACGATTTACTGACAAAAGCTCAAGTCATCGCACATGAAAATTTAAATATTAAGGGACTGGCAAAAACTCGATTGAGTAAATCAATTAATGATGCAGGATGGGGACAATTCTTAACTATTTTAACTGTCAAAGCTGAGAATGCTGGACAGAAAACGATAGCTGTGAACCCCAAAAATACCAGCCAAGATTGCTCAAACTGTGGAGAAAAAGTCCCGAAAGAGTTATCAATAAGAACTCATTCTTGCCCACATTGCGGCATAGAAATAGACCGCGACTTAAATGCCGCGATCGATATAAAAAATAGGGCGGCGGGGCATCCCGTTCTTAAAGCACGCGCGTGTCCGATGCAATAGCAGGACTGCGAAACGAGAAGCCCACACTATAGCGCAAGCTTAGTGTGGGAGTATGTCACGCAACGGCTCGTAGTTTCGCTCCAACGGGTGCATCTGGTATTGGGAGTTAAGAAACCGGGTTTCTCGGCGGAGTTGAAAAATTATTCAACTTATGTAAATACACTCAGGCTGCAAAATATAGCCATAAAAAAAAGCGCCATAAAAAAGCAGCGAGAGGATTGCCATCTTCCCGTTGCTAGCGTGTATTTTTCCAAAACCAATTAGGAGCAAAATATGCAAATCAAATCAACAAATATTTTATTTCTGCCCCAAAGCGATCGCTTTGGGTTCCTACTCCTTTCGATTATTCTATTATAATACCCAAGTTTTAGCAAAAAAACAACGACCGCCATCTTTTCTTAGAGCGCTTACTTTGAAAATGTGAGAAGCAATATTTAAGGAAATACCTTGACAAAGCTTTTGGAAATTGCTATGGCAATCCGTTGGTCCCAAGCTAATCTTATGAAAGTTTCTGGCCCCAATCGTCTCGCCCTTGCTTGTAGTAATCGCTTTAGCGATTGATAAAGATGAATCGCTAAAGCGATTACTACCAACGCGGCCTATTCCCCAACAGGAATCTCAATAACAAACTCAGCCCCCTGACCTGGGGCGGAAACAACGCTCAATTTCCCGCCGTGTTTCTCCTCCACAATCTGGTGGGAAATGGACAAACCCAAACCAGTACCCTTACCCGCCGGTTTAGTAGTAAACAAATAATCAAACAACTTCTGTTGGACCTCCTCGCTCATGCCCATGCCGTTATCCTTTATCCTTACTATGACTGAATTCTCCCCAGTTTCAGTGATAATCGTAATCCGATTGGGGTCGGCTTTAATCTCCTCAAAAGACCGCCCTTCGTTAAACTCATCAAAAGCATCTATAGCATTAGCCATCAAATTCATAAAAACCTGACTCAACTGGCCCGGATAGCACAAAACCTTCGGCAAGTCGCCATATTTCTTAACCACGTCAATAGCGGGGCGAATTTCCGTATCCTTGAGGCGATGTTTTAAAATCAACAAAGTGCTGTCGATGCCCTCGTGGAGATTAAACTGGCTCTTTTTCACCGCATCGGAACGAGAAAAAGTCCGCAACGAGGTACTAATCTCGCGAATGCGGTCCGTTCCCGTCTTCATCGAAGAAATAATCTCCGGGAAATCCTCCACCAAATAATCCAACTCCACCTCCTCTATTTTCTCGGAAATCTCAGGAGTGGGCTCGGGATAACTTTGCTGATAAAGCTCCACCAACTCGATTAAATCCCCTGCATAATCTCGGGCGTAATCGATATTGCCCGCAATAAAACCAACGGGATTATTAATTTCGTGAGCGATACCCGCCATCAACTGACCGATGGCCGACATTTTCTCGCTCTGAACCAATTGCAACTGAGCTTGTTTTAAATCCAACAAAGAACGTTCCAACTGCCCCGAATAATCCCTTGCCTTCTGATACAAATCCTGAGAAACCCGATACAAACGAGCATTCTCCAGAGAAACAGCCGCCTGAGAACACAACAGCCTTAACATTTGCACCCGCTCTTTCGTAAAAGCCCCTTTAGCCAAATTATTTTCCAAATAAATTACCCCCAACAAGGCCCCGTGATTGAGAATTGGCACGCACAAAATAGACTTAATTTGATGCTCTAAGATGTAAGGTTCGCCAGCAAATTTCGCATCCTTCGCCGCATCGGTTACTACCAAACTTTTCTGAGTCCGAAGCACGTAATTTACAGCCGCCAGAGATACAGCTTCGCTCTCTTCTACTGGAGTTGAATTCATCACCCAGGCAGTATATTTATCTTGCCCGTTCTTACCTGCATCTTTTTCAACTTTAGCAACAGCTTCTACAAACAACTTCCCTTCCTGCAGGAGCATCAAAATGCCGGAAGTTGCCCCGGCATTTTCTACTACTATTTCGATCGACTTCTCAAGCAATTTATCCAACTCTAACTCCCCCGATATGACTTGAGAAGCTTTCATAACTGCCGGCAAATCAAAAACTTGAGAACTCACGCTAGTAGTACTGGTCTTGCTGCTAGTCATGGTGACATCTACCCCGGCAGGTGCCGTAGGCAAATTAATTTTAGTTAGGAACGCAGGATATCGCGCCTCTAAATCTTTAACTTTAGCAACTGCACCCCAGCGGATATAGCAGTAATAAGCTTCGATAATATAGAAGCGACCGATATGCTTTTGGGCGTGCTGTAAATGAAACTCTCCTGCCAGTTCGTTAGCTAGGGCTTCTTCCTGGGTAAAGCCTTGTTCGCGGGAGCCATCAATGGCCGATTCGTAGTAGTTTATCGCCTCCAAGCGCTCTCCCAATACTCGCGCTTTTTCTGCCTCTACTAGCTCGTATTTATGTTGAAAATTCATCGGGGCGTGTTCCGCCCAAACTTTCATTTTTGCTTGATTTGCTGCCAGTTGGGTTAAGTATTCTTCTTGTTCTGATTCCGCGACGTTGGCATAGTCCGCTAACAGGGCTAGAGAATAGTAGAAATAGGTTTCCGCTACCGTGAGCAAACCGGCGGCGGCTTGTTCGTATTTTACTCCCTCTTTGGCGCTGCTGAGTGCCTGTTTGGGTTCTTTAAAAAGGTAAGCGAGCATGGCCTTAGCTAGATAGGCGTAAACTAGGGCAGTGCCGATGTTGTATTGGATTAAAATGGGCAGGCTTTCCGATTCGTTAAAGGCTTCGCCGATTAGTTTTAATTTGTCTGGGGCGCGGTTTAGCAGGTTGAGGGTTAATTGCCTGCCGATGACACCGTAGCCGACTTGATATTCTAGTTTTAGTTTTTGCAGTTTGTCGAGATATTCCCGTTGTTTTTTTTCCACCGTTTCTAGGTGTTCGCCTACGGAAAAGAGGTTGCTGCAATAAACCAGAATTGCATAACCCGAGTAGATTAGTTCCCCCGTTTCCAGCCCCGAAAAGAAAGCTTCTTGCAAAGGTTCTAGGGTTGCTTTGATTGGCTCTTTCCAGTGTTGTATGGACCCGCTAAATGAGTGAAAGATTGTGGATCTAAATTCACGCACATCGCGCTGCTCTAAAATTTTTAGACCCAGCTTGCCAAATTGATATCCCTGAGAAATATCTCCCATAAATCCGCACAAAATCACGCTATAGCCAGCATACACTTTTGAAGCCATAGCGGAATTGCCGTAGTTTATGCAGAGATTAAGCTGGGTAAAAACGGCTGGGAACATGAGTTTCGGATTTGTCGTAAAAATAGCGCTCCCCATAGCATCGAATATCCGCAGTGCAGCTAGTTTATTGGCATCGGTCATTTCTGGTAGGTCTGCCAACTTCTCTATGTCTCCCTCTATTTTTGGCGCTTCTTTCTCCAAAGTCACGGACAGCATTTCTACAACTTTTAGCCCTAGTTCTATGGCTTCTTGCATCAGGCTTCGAGCTAGATAAGAATTGATTTTTATCTCGTAAACATTGACTTTTTCTAACAAAGTTTTAACCTTTGCCAAAGCCACTTCTGCCAACTCATCCGAACCCTCAAAATTGCTATTGAGATACTCCGCCTCTATAGCACTCAGATAAATATCCCGGGACAACTCGTAACTACTCTCCCAACTATCGACCTCCAGCAGCCCCATCCCCACGTTGAGATAATTAAGGGTCGCCTCGTAGGCAGCAGACGCCTTAGCCTTCTGCCCCGCTATTAAATTTAATTCTGCCAGTTCTTCTTTTTCTTCCCTGTTTGCCAACAAGTCAGTACCGTAATTGAGTTGGTTTACCAGAGGGAAAATATTTTCTTGCAGCTCTTCTTCTGTAGTATTTGCTAACAACAACTGACCCAGATGCAAGTGAGTTTCTTTTTTCTCCTCTGAGGGGATTAAAGCATAAGCCGCTTGTTGGACGCGATCGTGCAAAAACTTGTACTCTACAGTTAGATCTGGGACGACCGCATCGAGAGCGTATGTCGCCGACTGCTTCATCTTTAAACCAATAAGTATATCTTCCTGATTCTCTTCATCCCCACCGAAGCTCAGGGGTATTTTATAAGTTTTGCTTTTGGGTAAAATTAAACCAGCCTGCAAGGCTTCCCAGAGTTGGGCGGCGGTTACTGTTTCCGATTCTTGGTTGGCGATAGAGAGGACTGTTAGGTTAAATTGGTTGCCGATGCAGGCTGCTAATTTGATTACTTTTTGAGTGAATTCAGAAAGTTTTTCGATGTTGCGACCGATGAGCTCGACTACGTTTAGGTCCGTTATGCCCACTGCCATAATGTCGTTAATATCCCATTCCCAACTATCTGTTGAGGATCGGTAAACTAGCAGTTTTTCCGAGTACAAACTTTTTAATAGTTGGGTGAGAAAGAAGGGATTTCCTTGGGTTTTTTGGTAGATTAATTCTGCTAGGGGTTTGCTTTTAGAACGAAATATCGGCGGTCTTTTTCTGAGGGAATAAAGTCCTTTTTGCTCTGTATTTATTGGCGGTTTTTCTCCCAGAGTTTCTGCCAGTAACTGGCTGACATGAGATAGATCTAAAGGTTTTACTGTAATATTATTGACGGAGGCTCCGGCTGCTTTTATTTTCTCGATAGTTTGAACTGTAGGATGGGTGGGACTGACTTCGTTATCCCGGTAAGCCCCTATTAGCAATAAATATTTGCTGTCGGGGTTGGTTATTAATAATTCAATTAATTTCAACGAGGCGCTATCGGCCCATTGCAGGTCGTCTAGGAATACGACTAAGGGATGTTCCTCCAGGGTGAAGACGCTGACAAATTCTATAAAGACTCGGTTAAATCGATTTTGAGATTCCGTAGGGCCCAGTTGGGGCACTTCCGGTTGGGGGCCGATGATTAATTCTAGCTCCGGGAGGACATCGACGATTACTCCACCGTTGGGGCCTAATGCGGACTGGAGTTTCCCTTTCCAAACTGCTACTTTTTGCGAGCTTTCTGTCAGCAGGTGACGCACTAAGGAGTTGAAGGCTTGAACTACTGCCGCGTAGGGTATGTTGCGTTTAAATTGGTCGAATTTGCCGGAGATAAAATATCCCCGCTGCCGCACTATGGGTTTGTGAACTTCGTTTACTATTGCCGTTTTACCGATACCTGAGTAACCCGATACCAGCATCATTTCTGTTCGCAAAAATTTCCCTTCGTCGGTTTCATCCCTTTCATCTCTTTCGTCCTTGTCGCTGACAGGCAAGTCCTTGTCGCTGACAGGCAAGTTTTTGTCGTTGACAGGCAAGTTTTTGTCGCTGACAGGCAAGTTTTTGTCGCTGACAGGCAAGTTTTTGTCGTTGACAGGCAAGATGCCTGTCCTACGGGTTGAAAAATCCGTTGTCAAGACACCGCTTACGCGATCGAATGCTTCGAGCAACATCCCGACTTCTTCTTCCCTTCCGTAGAGTTTCTCTGGTATGGATAGTTTGGTGCCGCGATCGCGCTCTCCCGGTGAGAAATAGTCGATGCTGCCCTTGTTTGTCAGTTCTTGCAGGCATTTTTCTAAGTCGTATTTGAGACCGGAGGCGCTTTGGTAGCGGTCTTCTGCGTTTTTGGCTAGCAGTTTCATTACTATTGCCGATAGGGCTTCTGGTACTTCCGGCTCTATTTCGTGGGGCGGTATCGGTTTTACTGCTAAGTGGCAATGTACCAACTCCATGGCGTCTCTGCTCGTAAAGGGCAGTCGTTCCGTTAGGGTTTCGTATAAGCTAGCTCCTAGGGCGTAATAATCGCTCCTGTAATCTATGGCGCGATTCATTCGCCCGCTCTGCTCGGGGGACATATATGCCAGGGTTCCTTCTAGGAAGTTCGGGTTGCTTATCGTCGGGCTTTCCCTCGATAGTTGCGAGGCGATGCCGAAGTCCGTTAGTTTTACTTGGCCGGTGTTGTTATTAACTATGATGTTGCTCGGTTTTATGTCTTTATGGATTACTGGGACTTGATGAATTTCTCCGAGGGTTTCTGCTAGGAGCATAAATACGCGCAGGATTTCTCGCAGTTTGAGTTTTTCTGCTGCTAAGAGTTCTTTTAGGGATTCTCCTATTACGTCTTCGAGGATGAGGGCGTAGCTTCTTTGGTATTTTTCTAGTCCTAGAGATTTCACTATACCCTCGGCGTTTTTGAGCATTTGAGTTATTTGATACTCTTGCCTCAAGCTGCTTATTTGTTCTATGGTTGGATATTCATTTCGCAGGACTTTTACTACTACTTTTTTGCTGTCCGAGTCTCGCAGTCCCCGATAAACTAAGGTGTTCGGTCCTGCATTAATTTCTTCTCTTATGTCATATCCTGTTAGTCGCAGCATCATTTTTACCTCTTATAACAATTAACAATTAACCATTAAGGGACTAGCAATTTAATAACATAGCGATGTTGGGTTGCGTTCCACTCCACCCAACCTACAAGGGACTGGTACTTTATTTTTTTGCTACTCCCTAACCATTAACCAATTTTAGCAATTATTGAATCTCTGGAGGTAAGCCCTGAGCGATCCCCCCCGGCCCCCCTTAAAAAGCTTATCATTACCCACATATTTCGCGAGCATTTGAGACGCGGGGACGCGGGGACGCGGGGACGCGTCCCCGCGTCCCAGGCAAATGCTCCCGAAATATGTGAGTAAGGCATAGTTTTTTAGGGGGTGGGATCGACAGGGGGAACCCGTTTAAGTACCCGTGCCAAATTAATTAGATATACCGAACAGACCAAAGCGCCTGTTCGGAAGGGCAAATCCTGGTCTAAATATTTTTGCCAACCTACTCAAGACCAACTCAATTATAGCAATCCAGTAATTATACTGACTTTTTAGGGGAAGACTCCCTTTCAACTCTGTTTTTTTATTTTAGGGACTTCCAAAAATTCTTTTCTCCAAGAATACAATAGTATTGTTGGGTTGCGCGGGGCGCTCCACCCAACCTACTAGCGCTGCACAGTTAAAATTGTGGGTAAACTTCGTAGGCTAGCTTGTAGTAATCGCTTTAGCGATTGATATCTTAGAATCGCTAAAGCGATTACTACGAACGAACTTTTGCTTTACCCACAATTTTAAGCTGGATGCGCTACTACTAGAGCATCTAGCCTAAAATGGTGGGTAAACTTCGTAGGCTAGCTTGTAGTAATCGCTTTAGCGATTGATATCTTAGAATCGCTAAAGCGATTACTACGAACGAACTTTTGCTTTACCCACAATTTTAAGCTGGATGCGCTA
>JAXHVR010000031.1:31648-57250 GCA_034189005.1 Cyanobacteriota bacterium
CTACTAGAGCATCTAGCCTAAAATGGTGGGTAAACTTCGTAGGCTAGCTTGTAGTAATCGCTTTAGCGATTGATATCTTAGAATCGCTAAAGCGATTACTACGAACTTTTGCTTTACCCACAATTTTAGCTGTGTTGCCCTACTACAGGGCTTTAAACCACGGGTTTGATACTCAAGATTCTACCCGTGGTGATACTGAACCTTCAAAAAATCGTAACAAAAGAAGCATTGACGAAGATTTAAGTAATTAGACCTCTTTAGGGCTTACGCACTAAGGAGGTATTTGCGTGGTAGATGGCGGACGGGCCAGCAATTATCTTAGGCCAAATTTCCTTTCATAACCGTAAGTGCTGCTCTTACCAAAATAAATACGGGACATACGCTTATGGACATCAACACCTGCAATTTTCAAGAACATTAGACTTCTTGCAGAAGTAGGCAACAGGCAACAGGCAACAGGCAACAGTTTTTAAGGAAAAAGGAACGAAAAACGATTTTATTTTTACTTTTGCAAGAGGTCTATTGACGGCCATTATCCTTGGGCCATACATAAGTAGGTAGGCCAAAATATTTGGACAAGGATTTCCCCGTAGAACAGGCGTCTCGCCTGTTCCAGATGTCTAATTAATTTGGCACGGGTACTTATAAAAATTATCGAAACTATGAGGTACATTTGCGCTCCCCCCTGCCCCTTACAGGGGTAAGTTTTTTAGAATTGAGTGTGTCGGACACGGGGAAAGGGAGACACGGCGGGGCGGAGACGCTCCGAAGGAATGTCCCCGCGTCCCCGCGTCCCCGCGTCCCCGCGTCCCCGCGTCCCCGCGTCCCCCCTTCCCCGCGTCCCCCCTTCAAGAAAATCTAAAAAACTTACCCTTGCAAGGTGGGGCGGGGGGGTTCCTATCTGATGTACCTCATAGATTCAATAATTGCTTTAACCGATCGACAATGCTCTGAGATACTGTAACGGACAGGTTCGGTTTAAATGTTAAGAAATGTAACAATTTTAATTAACCCCTTGACAAAAAATCTAGCCTAAGTAATGATACTGAAAGTTACCAAGCTACAAAAAAGTTTGGGGAGGATGGCAGTCCCCCCATTGCCAACTTGTCTGCTTGGCTGGAGCGGCCACCTATAGCAACTGCTAGCCCGTCTGAGAGTCTATAGACTTTTAGTTCAACGCTCCAGACAGGACCGATTTTAACTTTGGATAGGGCTGGTCCATTGTCGTTAATGTATTTTCCAAATACCAATTAGGAGCAAAATATGCACGTTAAATCAAAAGAGTTTGAAATAAATCTGGCAAAATTAGTAGCCAAGACCTGGGCGGACGAAAATTTCCGCCAGCGCTTCCTCGCCGAACCTGCAGCCATACTCCGGGAAGCAGGAGCGATCCTTGAAGGAACTGTAAAGGTGATTGTGAACGAGGGATCGAGCGCTTCAAAGATCCAACCTTGCCCCGAAGGCGGCACTACCGTTTACGAAATTGCCCTGCCATCTAAGCCGAAAGACTTAGATGAGGAGACACTCTACAGCTGGTTTCAGCAATTTTCATCTGGCGCTTCTGCTTGCCATACAACTAGTTACTGTAGCTGCTAGAGTTTTTTTTGCCCCCGGGCTTAAGCTGACCCAAAAAGCATAACTTAAGCTAATATCCAAACAGCAACCAAAAGTCCTAACTAAGGGACTAGCAATTTAATAACATACCGATGTTGGGTTGCGTTTCACTCCACCCAACCTACAAAGGACTAATATCCAAACAGCAACCAAAAGTCCTAACTAACTTTATGGCTGTTAATTTGAATGGAGCTATCTACTTTTGGGGAGGACATCACCTTTGGAGAGAACCAATAACTTACTTATGCTAGTAAGTTGTGAGTTGTTAGCGGGCAGAAAGAATCAATTTACCCAAGTGGCGTACTCTCGATAGAATAGAGGTAATCTAAGAGCGATATTGCTTATAGTTCAAAATTACCTAATTTTTAACTACATTGAGGGATGCCTATCAAAATTAAGGTGACTGTAAGTTCCATAGTCGTTAACTGTCACGCAAACAAGTGCGATCGCGATCGCGCTTGTTTGTGATTTTAGTCACTATGTGCTTGACAGGCAAGGGGTTAAATGGCAAGTAGTCTGCCCGGGACTTCAGCGGTGAAAAATGCTACAATCGAAACCGCTAAAGTGCTTGCTAGGAACCAAAGAGTGCCATGTTAAAACAACCAAAATTCAAAAATTGTTTTAAAGTAATAACCATAGAATCGGTGGGAGTATTTCTACTCTCAGAAATAGACTATTACGTTTTAACGGGAAAGCTCTACGAATTATTAGCGCCGTTAATAAACGGAGAGAGAACACCAGAAGAACTGATAGAATTAACAGAAGGAAAAGCATCGGCGGCGGAAGTATTCTATGCCTTAATGCTGATGGAACAGAAAGGCTACATCGTCGAAAGCGAGGTGCCGATGCCATCGGAAATAGCCAGTTTGTGCGACATATTACAAATAGATAGACAAAAAGCAAGCGATCGCCTCAAAACCACCAAAGTAGCAGTACGTTCCTACGGCCACATCGACCCAGAGCCATTCATTTCCCTGCTGGAAAGTCAAAGCATCTCAGTCGCTGAAGAAGGAGACATCACCGCAGTCTTAACCGACGACTATCTGCAAGAAGGACTAGATAGCTTCAACCAAAAAGCTTTAGCAGAAAAACGCCCTTGGGTCTTAATAAAACCCATAGGAAGTATGATTTGGTTTGGTCCCATATTCGATCCAGAAACAACGGCCTGTTGGGAATGTATGGCCCAAAGAGTGCGTTCTAACCGCCCCGTGGAAAGCTTCATCCAAGGCCAACTAAAAATATCCAAACCCCTAATAACAAACCCGCCGACAATTGAGTCCAATTTAAACGCGGCTTTAAACTTAGCAGCAACGGAAATACTGAAATGGGTTCTGCAGGGGGAAAACAAAACCCTAAAAGAAACCCTAGTTACGGTCAATACTAACGCCTTAAAAACCGAAAAACACGCAGTAATAAAACGTCCCCAATGCAACGTTTGTGGAGAAGAAGAATATAAGAGCAATAGCCCCAAACCGATAATTCTCCAAAGCCACAAAAAAACCTTTACCAGCGACGGCGGACACCGATCGAGTACCCCAGAAGAAACGATCGAGAAATACGAAAAACAAGTAAGCCCCGTAACCGGAGTAGTCAGACAATTAAGCCCCCTAAAACAAGAATCTTTTGATAAATTCACCCACTCCTATGTAGCGGGACATAACTTTGCTTCCATGTTCGACAACCTCTATTTTCTCAGAGAAAACGTGCGGGGAAAAAGCGGCGGCAAAGGTCAAACAGAAATCCAAGCAAAAGCAAGCGCCCTGGGAGAAGCGATCGAACGATATTCTGGAGTTTACCAGGGCTATGAAATAAAGAAAAAAGCAACTTATAGAGAACTGGGAGATGCAGCAATTCATCCCAACCGCTGCCAGAATTATAGCGAAGAACAATACCGCACCAGGGAAGAGTGGAACGAAAACTGTAATAGCACGTTTCAAAAAGTAGCGGAACCCTTTGAAGAAGATGTCGAAATAGAATGGACTCCCGTTTGGTCCCTAACAAATGAAACCTGGAAATATGTACCCACAGCCTACTGCTACTACGGCTATCCAGATATGCCCCAACAATATTTTTGGGCCGACTCGAACGGGGCCGCCGCTGGGAACACCAGAGAAGAAGCAATTTTACAAGGCTTTATGGAAGTGGTGGAGCGAGATTCCGTTTCCATGTGGTGGTACAATCGGATTAGGCGTCCCGGGGTCGATTTAGATAGTTTTGAGGTACCGTATTTTTACCAGATAAAGGATTATTACCGCAGTATTAATCGCGAGATTTGGGTGCTGGATGTTACCAGCGATTTTAATATTCCTACTTTTGTGGGGGTTTCAAGGAGGACCGATAGCGAAGTAGAGGATATTATTTACGGTTTGGGCGCCCATTTCGACCCGAAAATAGCGATCGGCAGGGCCTTGACGGAGGTCAATCAGTGTTTGCCGGCAGTAATATCTCGCAAAAAGGATGGGAGTACGAAATACCTTTACGATGACGAATTAGCGATCGATTGGTGGAAGCGGGCTAAACTCGAAGAGCAGTCTTATTTGCAGCCTGCCGAGGGCGATCTTAAGGTACGTTCCGATTATCCGAAATTAGCGACGGACGATATTCGCGACGATGTAATTAAGTCCGTGGAAATAGCAAAATCTGTGGGTTTGGAAACTTTGGTATTAGACCAAACTCGCCCGGATATAGGCTTAAGCGTGGTTAAGGTTTTTATCCCGGAAACGCGGATTTTTTGGAAACGGTTCGCACCAGGCAGGTTGTACGACGTGCCGGTAAAATTGGGTTGGTTGTCGGCCCCCCTCCAGGAAAGCGAACTCAATCCTTTTTTAATCTTTTTCTAATCAAGAATCTAGTTTGTAGCGATCGCTTTAGCGATTTAAAATAGTAGTCTGCAAGGAGCAAGTTTGTAGCGATCGCTTTAGCGATAAAAAAAAGCAACAATCAAGTTTGTAGCGATCGCTTTAGCGATAATAGGTTATACTTGTGGGAAATCGCTAAAGCGATTACTACGAACAATCGCTGAAGCGATTACTACGAACAATCGCTGAAGCGATTACTACGAACAATCGCTGAAGCGATAATAGGTTATACTTGTGGAAAATCGCTGAAGCGATTACTACGAACAATCGCTGAAGCGATTACTACGAACGATCGCTGAAGCGATTACTACGAACAATCGCTGAAGCGATTACTACGAACAATCGCTGAAGCGATTACTACGAACGATCGCTGAAGCGATTACTACGAACAATGGCGCTTTAATAAATTAACTTCACAGAAAACGAACCATGCTTAAAGAATATAAAATAATAGATGCCGACTCTCATGTAACGGAACCACCGTCGATGTGGGCAGAATATATCGAACCAGAGTTTAAAAGTCGGGCTCCTTATGTTGACGTGGGGGTGATGGGAGAAGATGGAGTTGTTAAACTCGATTTCTTCTCCCCACCGACAAAAAATTTAAAAGTAGATGGGGAGAAGATTTATCATAAAATCTCCGATGAAGTCTGGATGGAGGGCATTAAGCTTGCTATCCTCAATGCCCAGGAGAAAAAAGAACAGATAGTAACGGGGGCGGACCCAGAGTCTCACGTTATGGCAATGGAGAAAATGGGGGTCGATATTGGGTTTCTCTATCCGACGGTGGGGTTGTGGATGCTGGCCATAGATACCATGGATGGTAAGCTGGCGGGTGCTTTGGTTCGCGCTTATAATAACTGGTTGCGGGATTTTTGCAGTTACGACACCCATAAGTTGCGGGGGGCGGGGGCGATTAATTTGCACGAACCGACGGAAATGGTGCCGGAGTTGCATCGGATCGCAGAGTTTGGTTGGAGGGCAGTGTTTTTACGACCTAATTTGGTGAAGGGGCGATCGCTTTCCGACCCGGCTTACGAAGAGTTTTGGACCGAGTGCGAGCGTTTGAATATTGCTATTAGCTTGCACGAGGGCACCCACAGCCGACTGCCGACGACCGGTTACGATCGCTTTAACAGTCGCTTCGGGATGCACGCTTGCTCTCACCCGATGGAACAGATGATGGCTTTGTTGGCTTTAATTGAGGGCGGAGTTTTGGAGAGGCATCCAAATTTGCGCGTAGCGTTTTTGGAGTCCGGTTGCGGTTGGTTGCCTTATTGGTTGTGGCGCATGGACGAGGCGGAGTACAAGCATTTGGCTTGGGAAGTTAAGGATAACGTGAAAATGAAGCCTTCGGAATATTTCCGCCGTCAGTGTTTTATCGCGGTGGAACCAGACGAGCCTTATTTGGAGAAGATAATCGATTATATTGGAGAGGATAATTTGATTTTGGGTTCGGATTATCCGCACATAGATTTCGACCCGGAGATTATGAACGAGGCAGTGGGTTTGGGCGATCGCTTGCCGCGCAGTACGGTTCAAAAGATGTTGTGGGATAATCCCAAACGCTTTTATGGAATATAGCAATCCGTGCGGGATTTAGGATATCTGAGAAACCGGGTTTTTTTGAAAAACCCGGTTTCTGGCCTACGACTCGCTCTTAACCCCTCCACGGATTGCTACATAGCAATTATTAATTATTAAAAAAATGTCGTTTGTTCTTTCTTTTAAAAAAGGCGTGTCTCTGGATGAAGGAGATGGGGGCGATCGCCCCGATATATTTCCTAACTCTTCTAATTTACCTCTCAAGCAACTTTCCCCTGGTTTGGCGGCTGCTTTTCAATTGTTGGGCGAAGATGGCGGCGTGACGGAAGACCAAATGCTGGATGTTGTGGCCGAGAAAGATGGTTTTTTGGCGATGGTTAAATTCCATCACTATCTAGCACGATTTATTTCTCTGGGGATTATTTGCCACAATGTGCAAATAGAAGGAGTTACCGTCGCCACTTTAGTTCCTCTTTCCAGTTCTTATAAAGTAGATTTTTCTGAAGTTTCTAAAGAGTTAAAATATCGCCTGTCGCGCTTTGCTTACTGCCACCAACAAGATTCCCAGTTTGTCGTAGAGTCTCCCTTGTTTCCGGGAAAAGTTATTTTAAAAGATTGGCGAATTGCGGGAGTAATTAACGAACTTGCCAGAGAAAAAAGTGTAAATGAATTAACAGAAATCCCAGGAATGTCTGCGGAAGCGGCTGTTAATTTTGTTAAGCTGCTGTTGGGTGCGAAAATGGTAGTCACCGCTGACGAAAATGGCAATTCTGTGGAAGAGGAGAACGAAACTTTTAGACAATGGGAGTTTCACGATTTATTGTTTCACGCCCGCACTCGCCTAGGAAGACACGATTACCCTTTAGGAAAAACTCAGCGTTTTTTAGGGGAGATCGAACCTCCGCCGGCTGTAAAACCGAAAATGGAAGGAAAGGAGAAATTTGCTTTATTTAAACCGGATATAGAGGAGTTGAAAAAAAGCGATCGCTTTACGGAAGTTTTGGAGGAGAGAAAGTCCATAAGAGACTATGGCGATCGCCCCATTACTGCCGAACAATTGGGAGAATTTCTCTATCGCAGCGCCAGAGTTAAAGACATATTTTTTGTGAGGAATATGGAACGCAGCCATCGACCTTCTGCCGCAGGCGGTGCCTGTCACGAATTGGAATTGTATGTAGCAAGCGATCTTTGCGAAAATTTAGACCCCGGTTTCTATCATTACTGTCCTTTAGACCACGAATTAGAGAAAATTTCCGCTATTACTCCCCCTGTAGAAAAGCTGTTGAAAAGAGGCACTCTAGCCAGCGGATCGAAGAAAAGACCCCAGGTTTTAATTATTCTGGCGGCGCGGTTTCAAAGAATGGCTTGGGATTACGAATCTATGGCTTATCGTGCTGTTTTAAAACACGTCGGTTGCCTTTATCAAACGATGTATTTAGTAGCGACGGCGATGAATTTAGCACCAAGCGCTTTGGGGGCTGGAGATGCAGATGTATTTGTGGAAGCGGCGGGGACTGATTATTATGTAGAAACTTCCGTGGGAGAGTTTATTTTGGGTAGTAGGGAGAATTAACATTTTCCCTACTAACAATTAACAGCGGCAGCATCTCATGTTTGTAAAAATACCCAAAAACTAATAATTTTGGGCTTTATTCAAAATTGAGATGCACCCAATTCTGCTTTTATTGCTGCTACATAGAGTGTTTGATATAATTAAGAGAAGTTTTCGACCGTGTATTGAAAAAGGCGGAGATTAAGTTATGATGACACCAGTGCAAAATATTCTCAACTCTTTTGAGCTTTTAAGCGAATCTGAAAAGCGGGAAATAGCATTAGAAATTATCAAACGTACTGTCAGTTTTGACTTGCAGCCGTTAACAGACGAAGAGTTCGCTTTAAGTGCAGAAGAAATATTTTTAGAACTCGATAGAAGGGAATTACTAGCCGCAAACAAGTTAAGTACCCGTGCCAAATTAATTACATAAGGAACAGGCGAGACGCCTGTTCTACGGGGAAATCCAAAATAATTTTATGTTTTTATTTTTGCCAACCTACTTATTACTAAAAAAGTATTTTGATTTAATATGCCCAATTCCCCATTCCCCGTAGAACAGGCGTCTCGCCTGTTCACCATTCCCAAAAAATTATCAAGATTTTCGCCCTTAAACGCCACAACTGAGGGAAGTTTTGCTTATACTCTATTAATCGAGTCTAACTAACCTTAGTTGCCATGATTAAGTCCGCCTGCAACCCCCAAACAGCCCCTAATTTATTATCCTTAAGCATCGCCCCGGGGCGGGTAGTCCGTGGGGCTGGAGCCTTGGCCCAATCTGGAGAGGCGATCGCCCGTTTTGGACATAGACCTTTAATAGTGGGAGGCGATCGCTCTCTTAAGGCCACTCTCCCCATCCTCCAACCTCTCCTCAAACAGCATCAACGAGAATTTGCCGCCGCCAACTACGCCCCAGACTGTAGCGAAGCCTCCCTCGCCAACCTCCGCCAAGCTGCCGCCAACCATCAAGCAGACTTCATCATCGCTGCAGGGGGCGGCAAAGCCTTGGATGCGGCTAAACTTGTTGCCCATCAGTCCGATCTGCCCATCGTCACTATTCCTACTTCCGCAGCTACTTGCGCTGCTTGGACTGCCCTATCAAACGTTTATTCCGATGAGGGGGGGTTCTTGTACGATGTAAGTTTAGCCAGATGCCCCGACCTCTTAATATTGGACTACGACCTCATCCTCAGCGTCACCCCAAGGACTTTGGTAGCTGGTATTGGGGACGCGATCGCCAAATGGTACGAAGCCTCGGTGAGCAGCGGCCATTCTCAAGAAACCATGGTTATTGCCGCCGTCCAACAAGCCAGAGTATTGCGGGACATCCTTTTCCAAAAGTCCTCATTGGCCCTGGAAGAGCCAGGAGGGGAAACTTGGCGGGAAGTGGTAGATGCTACGGTATTGCTGGCAGGAGTTATCGGCGGCATCGGCGGGGCCAGGTGTCGGACGGTAGCCGCCCATGCCGTTCACAATGGCCTAACTCACTTGCAAGCCTGTCATAAAACTTTACATGGCGAAAAGGTTGCCTTTGGTATCCTAGTTCAACTAAGGTTAGAAGAAGGGATTTTAGGCAATCAATTGGCGGGATCGACCAGACAACAATTGCTCAAATTTTATGAAGAAATTGGCTTGCCAAAAACCTTGGGAGATTTAGGTTTGGCAGATGTGACTTTAAGGGAATTGTGGGGGGCTGCTGAAATAGCTTGTCATCCCAATTCAGACATTCACAGGTTGCCTTTTAAGGTAGTTCCAGAACAGTTGATGGCAGCGATGGTTTCTACTACTTCTCCTGTGGAAACTGCCCGACCTAATTTAGCGATTAATGCGGAAGTTAAGTCGGAAGTTAGCACTTAATAAAAAAGGGGATTATAGCAATTATCCTGCGTACGAGATACGATCGGGAGCATCTCATATTTGTAAAAATACCAAAAAATCAATGCTTTTGGTTAGTGGTCAGTTGTTAGTTGGAACGTTGGACGACCAACAACTAACCGGATAACAGGCAAGATGCCTGTTCTACGGGGAAAGCGTCTAATTCTTGCCAAGATCAAAATTGAAATGCTCCCGATACGATATTTCGATCCCTCGTTGCTCCTTCTTAAAAAGGGGAACTTTCAAAGTTGCTCCCCCCTAATAAACAGGGCTTGGAGGGAATAGAATATTTTTGAGCATCTCGCTAATTAAAGAATTGCTATACCCAGTTTCTAGTAAGCACGAAGAGTGCTTTTTTTTTCAGTAAAAATAGTTTTGATTAATTGTGGAAAGAGAAATATTGGGATAAATCGCTAAAGCGATTGCTACAAACCGAGACAAAACAGGCGAAACAAATGAATTTAAAAACAAGTATGGATTGGATAGAGCCGGCAGATAGAATACAAATATTACCTCCTTATATTTTTGCTCGTTTAGATAAACTCAAAGCCGAAGCAAGAGAAAAGGGAGTGGATTTAATCGATTTGGGCATGGGAAATCCCGGCGGCCCTACTCCAGAACCGGTGGTAGAAGCGGCTGTTGCTGCCTTAAAAAATCCCGAAAATCACGGTTATCCTCCCTTTGAAGGTACCGTCGCTTTTCGCAGTGCTATTGCTAATTGGTATGGGCATCGTTATGACATCAAACTAAATTTAGAAACAGAAGCTTTAGCGTTATTAGGTTCTAAAGAAGGTTTAACTCATTTAGCCCTTGCTTATGTTAATCCGGGGGATGTAGTCTTAACTCCAAATCCTACTTATCCGGCTCATTTTCGCGGTCCTTTAATTGCCGGGGGGCAGGTTCATAGCATTAATTTAAGACCGGAAAACGATTGGATTATTGACTTAGGAGAAATTCCCGATCGCGTAGCGGAACAAGCGAAAATGTTCTACTTTAATTATCCAAGCAACCCCACCGGTGCAACTGCCCCTCGGGAGTTTTTTGAGGATTTGGTTGCTTTTGCCCGCAAGCATGAAATTATGTTAGTCCACGACTTATGTTATGCGGATATTGCTTTTGATGGTTTTAGACCTACCAGTTTGTTAGAAATTCCGGGTGGTAAGGATATTGGAGTAGAGTTTAATTCCATGTCGAAAACTTATAATATGGCCGGTTGGCGAGTGGGTTATGCTGCTGGAAATGCTAAAATATTGAGCGGTTTGGGAACTTTAAAGAATAATTTGGATTACGGTATATTTGCCGCTATCCAAGCGGCGGCGACAACTGCTTTGAATTTGCCAGATTCTTATTTGGCTCAAGTGCGGGAACGCTATCGGGTTCGTCGAGATTTTCTGATTCAAGGTTTGGCAGATTTAGGCTGGAACGTGCCAAAAACTTTAGCGACTATGTATTTATGGGTTCCTTGTCCGCCGGGAATTAGTTCTACGGATTTTGCTTTGTCGGTGTTGGAGAAAACTGGGGTTGTTCTGACGCCTGGCAATGCTTTTGGTACTGGGGGCGAGGGTTATGTCAGGATTAGTTTGATTCATAAATGCGATCGCTTGGGAGAGGCTTTGCATCGGTTGAAGCAAGCAAATATTCGCTATGAACCTGAATTGGTTAGGGCGTAGCTGTAATAAAACTGGAGAGATGTCAGAACATAAAATTTGATATTTCCTGAAACCTACTTTAGGGAATCGGAAAGTTATAAGTAACATCTCTCTAATTAATACTGCTAAGGGTCTAAAGCTATGAACGTTCGTCAAAAGTTATTATCTGGTTTGTTACTTTCTGGTTTGATGCTGACAAGTGGGGCAACGGCTTTTAAAGCGATCGCCCGCGAAACCGAACCAGTCATCCAAACTTCTAACGAAAAAAATATTGCCGAATACGCCAATACTTGTGCGCAATGGAGCGGGCAAATGAGCAAGTTTTCTCGCAGACTGACCAATTACGGTTGGTTCGACTTCTCCGACTTCCGCTGGGCAGGCAGATCGGTAGAAGAGGTTGATTTTTGGCAGACCTGCATGAGAAATACTGCTCAGTTTGAAGCGGGGATAGAGATTTTGGGAAGAGATTTGGAGGATGAGTGCGATCGCATCGCTAAAGATTTCAAGAAAAATTTCGTTTATTTCCCTCAATTTAACACTCTCACCCACGAATTTAGGACAGACAAAATTGGCGAAGAGTTTCATGCTTACAGTTGTCGCATCGTAGTCCGTCCTAGTTTTGAAAGCACCAGCGTGGAGGAATAATTTATCGGTGCGTTGGGAAGTTGTTAATTGCCTAAACAACAATAAGGGTCTAGCAGACGGCTGCTAGACCCTTAAATAATGCAATTTAGATTGATTCAAAAAGATGGCGTGTTGGTTTTAAAAAGAGTTACAACTAAGGTGGACTTTACGCGCAACAATATTACTTGTTTGTGAGTTTTCGGCACTAGCTTACCCTAACGGGTTTATGTTTTGGTACCTGCCTCCAGAGGCTTCTACACAGAATTAACAGAACATCAAGGAAGGATGCCTGGAGGAGGCTTTTTTGACCGCATTTCGCTAGTTTTGCTCGAAATAAATAGGAAAGAGATCGTAATATTGCCTAGTTATCGCGTGGGTTAACTGCAGGCGGCACGGGCAGCAATCCCATAAGCCGGAATCGAGTTATTAGTTCGATTTGTGCCTTGTTATTTTTAATCTAGCATCGGCTTTCGAGAACTGACAACCCTTTTTTACGAAACTTAACAATGTTTTACTTTTCGCAACATTAGGGGAATTGTCCGTTTAAGCTAGTAGGTTGGGTTTCGCCCGCTTGCTCGTAGTAATCGCTTTAGCGATTGATATAGATAAATCGCTAAAGCGATTACTACAAGCAAGCAGAGGTTTTCCAAAATCAAACAATTATCAATTAATAATTGTTAATTATTAATTATTAATTATTAATTATTAATTTATGCCTTCTTTGGGGCCGACGATCGAAACGTAAGGGTCGCGGAAATACTTATTTGCCACTTCTCGGGCGTCTTTAACAGTGACGGCGGCGATATTTTCTTGGAAGCGGGAGTCAAATTCTATTCCTAAGCCTAGAGTCTCGTACCAACCAAAAACTTGAGCTATTTGACCGTTAGTTTGTTTGCCCAAAGCATATTGCCCCAAAAGCTTATTTTTAGCTGCTTGTAATTCGTCTTCATTTAATGGAATAGTTGCCAAGCGATCGACTTCCATTTTTAATCCTTCGCGGGCGATCGCTGTATTTTGCGGTGCGGTTCCGATGTAAGTTACAAAATAAGAATCGTCGATGCGAGTGGGGTAAAAAGCAGAAACATCGTAAGCCAAACCGCGCTTTTCTCGTAGTTCTACAAACAAGCGACTGGATAGCCCGTTACCTAAATAAGTATTGAGCAATTTTAGAGTAGCATAATCGGGGTCTTGCACCTTTGGTGCCGGATAGCCGAGCATAATAATAGACTGTTGAGTGTCTTGGGTAATTAATGCTTCGCAAGGTTGGTAATTTATCTTTGGTAGGGTTAAATTTGGCAGAGATTTTGCTGGGGTTTGCCAGTCTCCAAATACTTTTTCCATTAGAGCGATCGCTTCTTCTGGAGCTATCCGACCTGCGATTGATATTATCATATTATCGGGGCGGAAATAGGTTTGATGAAACTCCCGAACATCCTCGCGATTTATAGCAGCTAAAGTTTCTTCAGTTCCCAGAGTTGATAATGCATAAGGATGGTCTTGATAAACGATTTCTCGGAGTTGAGAAAAAGCCACTGCAAAAGGTTGTTCTAGCTGAGAACGTATCCCTTGAATGGCTATGCGTCGTTCTAAGTCTATTTCTGTTTCTGGCAAACTGGGCGATATAATTAATTCTGCCGTTAATTTTAAAATTTCTGCAAAATCCTCAGAAACAGTTTTTACACCCATTAAAAAATAATCCGCAGTCGTATCCGCGCTCAATCTTGCCCCTACCGACTCTACACGTTCGGCAATTTCCATAGAAGAAAGTTCGTTAGTTCCTTTAGTAAGGACTGTTGCTAGTAGGTTAGAAATTCCCGATTTTGCTGCTGGTTCGTAAAGAGTACCAGTGCGGAAAAAAATCCGGGCTGCGATAATATCTGCCGCTGGATTTTCTGTAGCTATTACGACTATTCCATTGTTGAGAACTTGGCGATAAGTACCCCTATATTCCACTAATTATTAACCCCAATTTTTCAAATTTTACTATTAAAGCGATCGCAAATATTTGTTATAGCATTTCTCGTTTTGGAGAGGTACAGTTACGATCCACCATTATCCCCATCTGAGAAACCGGGTTTTTTGAACAATACCTTCGCCATTTTCTTGTAGGTTGGGTGGAGCGATAGCGCAACCCAACATTAACGGGAGCAAAATCCAACGATTTTGTTGGGTTTCGCTACGCTACACCCAACCTACGAATGGTATTGTTGATTTTGGCGAAGATATTGTTGAAAAAACCCGGTTTCTGGTCCACGAGCCTATCTTAAGCCACTGTTACTATAGCAATCGTACTGGTTTTATTTCAGCCAGAGGGCGATCGCCTCCCATAACTAACAGCGGTAAACTCATGCTTAGTTGTTAATCGAAAGCCGTTCCCAGTTCCCTTGCCAGCTAACAATTAACAACGTTCCTACTAACTACTAACTACCTTTTATAAATGTTGCCATCTACATCAATTTCCAGAGGAGTATTAGGAAAGTCGCTTTGAGTCAGATAGCGAATTAAGGAAATACTCTTCCCTTCTGTATCTGGATAAGGAATGCCGCTGATATTTAAACGTACTGGATGAATTTTTCCCGACATAAAATCTCCTTGAGAATTAAGGCGAACTTCCAGAACCAAAGAATAGCCCTTTTCTCCCTGAGTGGATAAAGTTTCATAGCCGACAAAATTGCCCAAAGAATAGGCGATTAACTTACCATCATACAGTTCTAAAGCCCGGGGAACGTGGGGGCCGTGAGCTAAGATTAAATCGGCGCCTGCTTTAATGGCAACTTCGGCAAATAAAACTTTATTACCGCGATTTTCTCCATAGAAATATTCGGTTTCGTTTCTAATATGTAAAGCTGCCGTCCCCTCCGCGCCAGCGTGGATCGAAATGACAATAATATCTGCTTTTTCGTCCGCTTGTTTAATAATTCGCCGCGTGCCTTCAAAATCCAAGATTGAATTGTGAAAGTCGTAATTGCTAAAGCCGATAAAAGCAACGGTAATGCCGTTTACTTCTTTATAGACAATTTGACCTTTCTTACCAACAGCTTGCATTCCCAAACTATTGATATTGGTCATAGTATCTTCAAAACCTTTATCGTCGAAGTCGTAGGAATGGTTATTAGCGATATTTAAAATATCAAAGCCGGCATCTTGTAAATAGCGGGTGAAGCTAGGAGGAGTTCTGAAAGCATAAACCGCCCCTCCACCGACGTTTTTCACGGTGTAAGGATAGTCGGTCAAGGTACTTTCAAAGTTGCCGAATAAAATATCGGCATTTCCCAGAAGAGGCTTGACGGACTGAAATAAAATACTGCCGTCGCTGGGAATATTGTTATCGGGATAATTGCTGCCCAGAATGACGTCGCCAACAGCTTTGATGGTTATGACATTGTTATTAGTATTAGCTTGGGCTTGCAGCGGGGAACCAGTAAATTCTGATAGTTGAAAAACGTCAGAATCGGATTTAGAATTGGCGGTATAATCAGAATTATTTACCGAATTGCCGAAGGAACTACTTGCCAGTAATTCTTGATAGTTGTCCGCCGATAAATCTTTATTAATTTCCGAACTTTCTTGGGAGCTAATCGTAGAATTTATGGCGGATAAGCGGTATTTTTGATAGCCTATTAAAAAACCTGTAAAAGGAATTATTACCAGACCGATACAGCTTACTATTAACCAACCTCGGTAATCAGTTTGCTCTTGGCTTTCTGAGGGTTGTTTAAGTTTTTTTAGTTTTTGTTTGAATTGACTAAATACGGATTTAGTAGTAATATCTGGGGTAGCGTTGGAGGGATTTTCTGGGCGATAAGTCTGGCGGGAATGGAGTTGGTCTGCTTCGGTTTCGGACTCACTTTCATTGAGGTGGATATTATCTTCTTCTATTTCTATGGTAGTTTTTGGCAGTTCTTCGAGAGGGGTAAAGTCTGGACTTTTCTGGGCTTCGTCAGGCACAAAGTTAGGTTCTACATCGACGAATTCAGAGTTAGTTTCGATATTTTCTGGAGTTACGGAAATAGGAGTTTCCCTTGGAGGCGGAGTGGGTTTGTCGAAACTGATGGGGCGAGTCCAATCTGGGGAGTGCTGGCCCAATCTGCGTCCGTAAACGGCGATCGCCTCTATCGATCTCGGTTTGAGGCGCTGCATTCCTCTTTCTATAACTCGAATACAAGCTTGGGCATCGAGTAATTGGGGGGCCTCCAGTAATAGATGGAGGCAATTTTTTTCTAGACCGGCTTTGGCCGTAATGCCTTTTTTGCCGAGGGCCTTTTCTACGAGGGTGGCGATCGCGTTAGGATTACCTTGTTTTGCTAGTTCTAATATGTTTTGCTGGTTCATTATTTATGTCCTCTGGCATATTTATTCGACTATACTCGGAAAGCAAATAAATTCGATGCATTTCAATAGAATAAAAAAGCTTTTTATATCCCTAAAGATTAGGGCTACAATTGCTACTGGGATTTCAACTTAAACTCCTCATCGTAATCAGATAAAGGAGGATATTTAAGAGGTTCGATATAATCCAAACTCAACAGTCGCTCTTTATATTCCTGCAAATATTTCTGCCTTCCCTCATCTCCAACCCGCGCCGGTGCCCAAGCAATAAATGGCGGCAAAACCTGCATTCCCACAAAATAAAGAATGCCGTGATTAATGGGAAACAAAATTTGCCCTATATCTCCATTTAAACCGGTCGAACTGTACATAGTAGCGGGACCGCCAGTAGTTAGAGATAACATAGCTTTTTTGCCCTTGAGTCCGCCGCGATCGTACATTTTTCCCCCTCCGTAAGCAAAACCTGTAGTAAAAACCCTATCTACCCAACCTTTCATTATCGCTGGTACTGAAAACCACCATAAAGGAAAATTTAAAATAACAAAATCCGCCCACAAAAGCTTTTCCTGTTCTGCCACAATATCGGGTGCCAGTTTTTCGTTTTCGTAAGCAATTTTTTGTTCTACTTGATATTTGAAAAAATCTTGATTATCTAACTCCAGGAAATCTTCTTTAGTTGCCACAGCTTGAAAATTCATGGTATGAAGATCGGAAACTTGGACGTTATGACCGGCTTCTGTCAGCGCCGAAACAGCTAAATTTTTGAGCGCCGCGCAGAAAGATTTAGGCTCGGGATGGGCGTAAACAATCAAAACATTCATGATTTTTCCTTAAAAATACACTTGTCTTCTAATTCAAGAACCTCAAAAGATGAGGTGAAAATTGAGAGTTTCGAGGAAGTACCCAGTTTACTATACTCGGAATGCTTATAAATTGAGGATTGTCCAATTTTCTATTTGAGAATTCTTCAAAACCCTAGTTGGGCCTTTGAGGAATTCTCAGTCACTTGGAAAAAACGGTTGTTTCTCCCCGTGGGGAGTATAGGTTAAATTAATAGCAAATATTTTGGGGCAAGGAAAAAAATGACAGAAAATCAAGAGCGAGTCGGGCGTCGGTTAATCGTCACTGGGGGTGCTGGTTTTATCGGGTCGAATTTCGTGCGCCACTGGTGCGAGACTTACCCGGGCGATCGGGTGGTGGTCTTGGATGCTTTGACTTATGCTGGCAACCGACAAAATTTGGCTGACTTGGAAGAAAAGGCCAATTTGCGGTTTGTGGAAGGGGATATTGGCGATCGCTCTCTAGTAGATGGCCTCCTGAAAGAAGAAACCATCGACACTATAGCCCATTTTGCCGCAGAATCCCACGTCGATCGCTCGATTTTAGGGCCGGGGGCCTTCATTCAAACCAACGTTGTCGGCAGTTTCACCCTTCTGGAAGCTTTCCGCCACCACTGGCAGACTTTACCGACGGCAGAAGGCCAGCGCCCGCTCTTTCTCCACGTTTCTACGGATGAAGTTTACGGCAGTCTCGCTCCCGAAGACCCGGCCTTCAGCGAAACTACGGCATATTCCCCCAACAGTCCCTATTCTGCCTCGAAGGCGGGCAGCGACCATTTAGCCAGGGCTTATTATCACACTTACGGGATGCCGACGGTTATTACGAATTGTTCTAATAATTACGGTCCCTATCATTTCCCCGAGAAGTTAATTCCGTTGATGTGCATCAATATGTTGTTAGGCAAACCCCTACCAGTTTACGGCGACGGACAAAACGTGCGAGATTGGCTGTATGTAATAGATCACTGTCGGGCTTTGGATGTCGTAATTAATAAGGGAAAACCGGGAGAGACTTATAATATTGGCGGCAATAATGAGGTGAAAAATCTCGATTTAGTGAAAATGTTGTGCGGGTTGATGGACGAGATGGCGATCGCCCTGCCGACAAAACCTTGCGAGAAGCTGATTGCATTTGTTAAGGACCGTCCGGGACATGACAGGCGTTATGCGATCGATGCAACCAAGATTAAAACCGAATTAGGTTGGGAACCTTCGGTAACGGTGGAGGAGGGTTTGAGGCAGACGGTAGAATGGTATTTAACCCATCGCGACTGGTGGGAACCGCTGTTGTCCGAGGAGTATCAGAGTTATTATCGGCAGGTTTATTCTTCTTAGGAAAGTTCCAGTAAATAACGACTGGTTGTAGGTTGGGTGGAACGAAGTGAAACCCAACAAAATTAGGTTTAGTTGTTAAAGATTTTAATTTGACGACTTCTTTTAAAGCAGCAATTAAAATGGGGTATAATGGTTAGGGAAAGTAAAGGGGGTGAAGATGCCGGCAAGGGATGTTTTTCATAATGCCGTTCGGGTAGCTTTAGAAAAGGATGGTTGGGCGATTACTAACGATCCTTTATTTATAGAAATAGAAAATTTTCCTTTTCATATAAACCCCGAAACGGAAGGGATGTTAGCTGCTGAAAAAGGCGATCGAAAGATTGCTTTAGAAATCAAATCGTTTCCCGGGACATCCAAACTAGATGATTTTTATGAAGTTCTCGGTCAATTTATTTTCTACAATTCGGTACTGAAAGACCAACCAGAAAATGTAACTCTTTATCTGGCAGTTTCCAGGGATATTTATAACGACTTTTTGACTAAGGAGTTTATTCAGGAAATAGTTAAGGAACGTGGAGTTAAACAGTTAATCGTTGACCGAAACGAACAGAATATTGGGTCGTGGGTAAATTACTGTTAGGAATTGCAAAATATAGGGAGGTCAATTTATGCTAGCTCAAAATGTAGAAAAAGAAATAATTATTCTTCTGAGGAAAATGAACGAAAAGCAACGGCAGGAAATTTTGAACTTTGCTCGCTTTTTAACAACGAAAAAACCTGTGGGAGTGCGCGGTAAGGATTTACTAAAATTTGCTGGTAGCATTCCGTATGAAGAACTAGATAATATGGCCAAAGCAATTGAAGAAGAATTTGGAAGGGTGGATTAGCATGAATGGTAGGTTTCTTTTAGATACGAATATTGTCATTGCTATCTTTGCGGAAGACACTTTAGTGCTGCTACAACTAGAGGAAGCAGAGGCAATATTCGTCCCAAGTATTGCTATCGGCGAACTCTATTATGGCGCTTACAAATCGGGGCGTGTTGCTGCTAACTTAGCAAGAATACAGGAGTTTATCGAGACCAATACAATCTTAGTCTGCGACGAAGTAACAGCAGATTATTACGGACAGATTACTAATATGTTGCGAAAAAAAGGACGACCTATACCAGTTAATGATGCTTGGATCGCGGCAGTTGCTATGCAGCACAAATTAACTTTGGTATCTCGGGATATTCATTTTCAAGAAATAGATGGATTATTGGTAGAAAGATGGTGAATTAGTTGTAGTTTAACTTCTGTTTGATTTCCCAATTAGAACGATGAAAAAAAAGATAGCATTTGGTTGGTACGGAGGTAAATTCAATCATTTAGATTGGCTTTTACCTCTATTGCCAGAAACAAAACATTACTGCGAACCATTTTGCGGTTCGGCGGCGGTATTAATTAATAGATCGCCTTCTCCAGTGGAGACTTATAACGATATTGACGGCGAAGTCGTTAATTTTTTCCTGGTGTTGCGCGAACAAAAAGATGCTTTAATCGAAGCAATAGGTTTAACTCCATTTTCCCGCGCCGAATTTGAAATTGCTATTACTCAACCTACCTCAGAAATATCCGATTTAGAAAGAGCCAGAAGGTTTTTTATCCGCGCCAGACAAGTTAGAACCGGTTTGGCGCAAACTGCCAGCAAAGGGCGATGGGCCCATTGTTTGTTAACCAGTCGGGCGGGGATGGCGGGGGCAGTTTCTCGGTGGTTGGGCAGCGTGGAAGGTTTGGCAGAAATCGCTCAAAGATTGTTGCGAGTTCAGATAGAAAACGCCCCAGCAATTGAGGTTATTAAACGTTACGACAGCGAAGAAACTTTGTTTTATTTAGACCCGCCCTATCCCCACGACTCCCGGGGAGATAAAAAGGCTTATTTATATGAAATGACCGACGGGGAACATCGAGAATTGGCCGAAGTTTTGCACGGCGTAAAAGGCAAAGTTGCGGTGTCTGGTTATCACGGCAAGTTGATGGATGAATTATATAAAGATTGGGGGTATTTGGAAGGGCCGATTAAGAATTGTTCGTCGGTGAAAAAACCGCGACAAGAGGTTCTCTGGACTAATTACAGTTCGTAGTAATCGCTTCAGCGATTTCCCACAAGTTTTATATCGCGGGAGCAGTTCGTAGTAATCGCTTCAGCGATTTCCCACAAGTTTTATATCGCGGGAGCAGTTCGTAGTAATCGCTTCAGCGATTTCCCACATATCTATATCGCTAAAGCGATTACTACAAGCAATTCCTCTAACCCATCGCCACGCCCCCACTCTGAATTTCCAACACCTTCACCGATGGCACTACCCCCTGCAATTTCCAAGCGTCATCCATTGCGGCGGCGACGGCGGCGGCAGTGGAAGGGGGAGTCAGCGCTAACAAAGTCGGCCCCGCGCCGCTAATAACCATCTCCCAAGCGCCGGCAGTTAGGGCCGCAGATCGCACCTCTTCATATCCTTTGATTAAAGTCTGTCGATAGGGTTGATGGATTCTATCTCGCATCGCTACTCGCAACCAGTCTCCGCGCCCGGTTTCCAATGCCCGCACTAACAACCCCAGATGGGCGGTGTTGAAAATAGCTTCGGCGCGACTGTAGTCGGCGGGCAAAACTTTCCGCGCTTCGGCGGTGGAGAGTTCAAAGTCGGGAATTGCGACTACTGGGACGATATCGGGATGCCAGGGTATATCGGCGATCGCCCAATTACTCCCGTCTTTTTCCTCCTCGGTACCGGCAGCAACCGCCAGACGGCAACCGCCCAATAAAGCGGGGACGACGTTATCTGGATGTCCTTCGATGGCGATCGCTAATTCCATCAATTCCGTTTCCCCCAGAGGAGCCCCCGCCAGTTCGTTTGCCCCCACCAAACCGCCGACGATCGCCGTTGCCGAACTCCCCAAACCACGGGCTAGGGGAACTTCCAGGTCTATTTCTATTAATACGGGTGGGACTGTTTTGCCGATCTGGGCGTATAGTTTGGCGAAAGCTTGATAGGCGAGATTGCTTTCGTCGGTGGTGACTCGCCCAGACTCTTTGCCAGTTGCGGCGATTTTCACTGCTGCCGAGTCGTTGGTCAGGGGAGAAAATGCGAACTTATTATATAAGGATAGGGCCGCGCCGATGCAATCGAAACCCGGTCCTAAGTTGGCGGTGGTAGCGGGGACTTTAACTGTGACTTTGTTAGACATTGGCTACTTTTTTAGTTGCTTTTAATTGAGAAATGTATTTTACCAGATTGGCGCAATTTATGAAGCGACGGACGAACCTTCTTTACCAATTAAAGAGTTAGTCATAATTCGAGTTACTCCTAAATCGATTAACTGTTGAAATTCTTCGCGGTTATCCACCGTCCAAACAACAATATCTACTCCCTGACTTTTGCTTTTTTCTATTAAGGCAGGGTTGTCTAATAAAATATTGTATTTGCTGCTAATGAAGCGATCGCCCATTTCCACCGCCTTTGCTAATTTAGCGTGGTAGCTAGATTCTGCGGCAACGGAATGACCGAACATAAAATCGTTACCAGATACTTCGCGGACTCCTTCGTTTAAGTCATCATTAAAAGAGGTCATCACGGCTTTTTCTTTTACTCCAGAATCAGTCACGATTTCCACAAACTTCTCGATTTCTGTCTTAGACCATTGCGAATACGACTTCAAATCGAAATAGAGAAATTGGGGAATTGCCTTGAAAATTTCTAACGCTTCTACTAAAGTTAAGATTTTTTCTCCAGCAAACTTGCGATCGAACCAAATGCCGGCATCTAAACTTTTCAATTCACTCAGACTTTTTTCTGTTAACTTGCCCTTACCATTCGTGGTTCTATCCAAGTTTAAATCGTGGAAAATAACCGGCACTCCATCGGAGGAGAACTGAACGTCAAATTCCATAGAATCGGCCCCACCTTCGATAGCAGCAATAAAAGCTGCTTTAGTATTCTCTGGTGCAATACTAGAAAAGCCTCGATGAGCAATAATGTCTAATTTTTTCATGTTTTTTATTATTTATTAAGTAGTAGCGCCCAAAGGCTAAAAGTGTGGTTAAACTTCGTTGGCTAGCTTGTAGTAATCGCTAAAGCGATTCATAAATATCAATCGCTAAAGCGATTACTACGAACTACAAACTACCAACTGCTTAATACGAACTAGCTAAAAAATCGCCAACAGTGTTATTAAAAGCCTCCGGTTCCACTAAAAAAGCCCAATGATTCCCGGGAACTTTAGCAATTTGTAAATTCTTTAAATACTGCTTGTAAGGCTTCATTTGCCATTCCATCCGATTAACTCCTTTTTCCGACTGGACGAACAGAGTCGGCACTTTAATTTCTTCAGTTAAACCTGCCACATCCATCACCTCATCGAAGATTTCGTTCCGGGCGGGAATCGTAAATTTACTGCCCCATTGACCGTCTGGTTTTTGTTCCATGCTGCCTTCAAATACAGATTTTTGCAAATCGCTCCAACCTTCATATTTTCCTAACTGACGCGCCAGAGTTTCTGCTTCCTCAAAAGTAGCAAACGGCCCCATGCCTTTAAGAGTTTCCAGAGTTTTAAAAAGAATGGGAAAGCTGAGTTTAAGAATGCCCGGCATTTTGGTAATAAAAATCGGGTCAACTAATACCATGCTGCGAAATCTTTCTGGATGTTGCCGCGCCCAGATGCAAGCTAATTTTCCGGTCCAAGAGTGACCGAGAATATCGGCAGATTCCCAGTTAAGATGTTCCATTAATGCTTCTAAATCGGTAATTGCTTCTTCAAAACTATAACCGCTTTCTGGTTTGGTACTTTCTCCATGACCGCGCATATCGGGGGCGACAATATGGTAGCGATCGCTCAAATATTCCCCCAAGCTAGTCCAAACTAATGCTAGATCGGCTAAACCGTGTAATAATAATAGAGGCTGTTTTTGATTTTCGTTTGCCTCTGGGTTCCATTCCAAATAGGAAAGTTTAATATTGTTAACTTGGATATTTTTACGAATACAAGACATAAGTTAAAGTTGCACTTCTCAACAGTTTGAACAAAAAAATTACCAATACAACCAACCAAAGATTTCCTTAGCAGAAAGCTGCAAATCTGTTAAAATATTAAGCACGGGTAAAGGTTCTGAATTGTACCTCACTTCTGGTTGTAGGTTGGGTTGAAAAGTAACTAAACACTCATCTTCTGGATCGATTAACCATCCCAGTTGAGTACCGTTGTTCAAACAAAAGGTAATCTTCTCAATTAATCGACTATAATTTTGCTGTGGAGAAACAATTTCTATAACCCAATCTGGTGCTGCTTCAAACTTATTTTCTACCAAACCGTTATCCTGTCTGGGAAGGCGCGATCGCTCGACAACTGCAATATCGGGAACTAGCGATCGCCCTCCAAAGGTACACCTTAACTCTGTAAAAGCTCCCGCTAATCGCTTAGGTCTGCCGACTCGATTAATTTCAAATGATAGACAGCTTTGAATTGTGCTATGTTTAATTTGTGGCATTGGTTTTTGATAGATTTGACCGTTTATGTACTCGCTGGCCGGTTTAGTTTCCGGCAAGCGCAAAAACTCTTCCAGAGAGACTTGACTGGTTGGCTTAACAGAGGTTATCATATTTATGGCTCCTAAAAGCGACATTAGACGAACTAATTTTTAGTCGGTTTAATTATAACCGAGCGAACGCCCCTTGGCAAGTAGCTGGGAAAAATGAAGAATTGTTTATTATTAATTGTTAATTGTTCCATGAACGACTCTCAATCTTGGCAAAACGCCCTCGATGCCTTCCGGCGCATCTGGGGATACGATAATTTTCGACCCCCACAAGGAGAGATAGTCCGCGCCCTGATAGAATCTCGCGACGCCCTCATCGTCATGCCCACTGGCGGGGGTAAGTCTATCTGTTTTCAATTGCCGGCCTTGTTGAAAACTGGTTTGACATTGATAGTGTCGCCACTGGTAGCGTTGATGGAAAATCAAGTCCAGGAATTGCGCGATCGCTCTTTACCCGCCTCCCTCCTCCACAGTCAAATTCCCAAACAACAGCGCCGTCAAACTTTCAATCTTCTACAAAGAAATAAGTTAAGATTGCTCTATCTTTCCCCAGAAACTTTGTTTAGTCAACCGGTCTGGGAAACTCTCTCTCAACCGCAGATAGAAATTAACGGTTTAATCCTCGATGAAGCCCATTGTTTGGTACAATGGGGGGATACATTTCGTCCTGCTTATCGACGTTTGGGGGCGGTGCGTCCTGCTTTATTAAAATGCAAACCAGCGGGAACGAAAATAGCGATCGCTGCCTTCACCGCCACCGCCGACCCGAAGGCGCAAAGAACGATTAAAAATGTCTTAAAACTGCAAAAACCAAAGCAATTTGTATTAAATCCCTATCGTTCTAATTTATCTTTAAACGTCAAAGCGATCTGCACTCCCCGCAGTCGCCGCCAACAGTTATTTAAGTTTATTAAACCGCGAAAATCTGAAGCCGGATTAGTTTATGTTAGAACGAGAAAAGATAGCGAATATTTAGCAGAATTATTAGAAGATGAAGCGGGTTATAATACGGCCGCTTATCATGCTGGTTTGAGTGCGGAAGAAAGGCGCGAAATCGAAAAAGTTTGGTTGGAAGGGGAGATGAAATTTGTAGTTTGTACTTCTGCCTTTGGCATGGGAATAAATCATCCCCACGTCCGCTGGGTGATTCATTTTCAAGCGCCGATGTTATTATCGGAATATATCCAAGAAGTCGGGCGCGGCGGTAGGGATGGAAAATCGGCAGAAGCGCTAACATTAATTAGCGAACCGACGGGGTGGTTAGACCCAGAGGATAAAACCCGGTGGAAGTTTTTAGAAGATAATTTGCGATCGCAATATCGAAGCGCTCAAAAATTAGTTAAAAAATTGCCATCCAGTGGAGAAATAAATGCCGTAGTGGATGAATTTCCCGAAGCAGCGATCGCTCTTTCTCTTCTCCACAGTTCGGGACAGTTAAAATGGCGCGATCCGTTTCGTTACGTTATTAATAAATCTGCCGCTTCTGTTTCTGTTAATTCAGATAATTTTGCCGCCGTTAAAGAGACAAAAAAATATTTAACTACCAGTCAATGCCGCTGGCAATTTTTATTGGCAGCATTTGGCTTTATTAAAGAAGCGAAAAATATGCGTTGCGGTCGTTGCGATAATTGTAAAAAAAGTTCGTAGTAATCGCTTTAGCGATTCTTCTCAGTTCGTAGTAATCGCTTTAGCGATTCTTCACGACTAAAGTCGTTACTACGAACCTGCTTTAGCGATTCTTCTCAGTTCGTACTCACCGTTCGCCCATTTTTTTTTCAGTTAAAAAAAATATCGAGTTGCTGTTGGAATCACCCCTTAATGTTATCATAAAAGAAAAGTTCCTGAATTGATGGTTTGACGTAATGCAAGGT